>JBGCGB010000066.1:0-4152 GCA_045110335.1 Woeseiaceae bacterium | reverse complement strand
GATCGCCAATCCCAAAACAACGCTCGCCTGGCTGACCACCGCAGTCGGCGCGCCCGGCTATGTGCTGGGTATGCTCGTGCCAATCCGCGAATCAGGTTCGATGATTCCGCAACTCTTTATTGGCGGACTGATCCGCCAACTCGCTGTCCGGAAATGGGTTTGGGTACTGGGCAGTATCGTGCAAGGCCTTTGCATTGTTTCGCTTGGATTCGTCGCGATGCGCTTGGAAGGCAAGACCGCTGGCTGGGCAATTCTCGCCATCGTCATTGCATTCAGCCTCGCCCGAGGATTTTGTTCGATTTCGGCCAAGGACGTATTGGGCAAGACTATTCCGAAGAAAGTACGTGGACAATTAAATGGTTGGTCAGCAAGTGCGGCAGGACTATTAACCGTGGCTATTGGTTCGGTACTCATCTTACCCGGCGCCACGCTGCAAGGCAGCCATGTGATTGGCTGGTGCCTTATTGGTGCAGGGGCGCTATGGTTTTTTGCTGCAGCGACCTATGCAACCGTGGACGAGGCAGCTGGAGAAACCGGCGGTGGTCGCAACGTGCTAGAGGCTCTCGCCAAACTCAAGTTGCTGGCCAACGACAAACCCTTTCGCCGCTTTGTCATGACCCGCGCGCTACTGATGTGCTCAGCGCTCAGTGCGCCGTTCTATGTGGCGATGGCACAATCAAATATCGGTTCGACGATCAGCAGTCTCGGCGCTTTCGTCGTTGCCTCCGGGCTTGCTTCGCTGTTGAGCGCTCCTTTCTGGGGGAGATTCGCTGATCGATCCAGCAAGCAGGTGATGATCGCCGGCGCGTTGATCACCGCGCTCACGGGTATCGTCACGTTCATGCTCGAACAAACGTTGCCGAATGCTACGCAGACTTTTTGGCTGTTGCCGAGCACCTATTTCATTCTCAGTATCGCGCATAGCGGTGTGCGCATTGGCCGCAAGACTTATGTCGTCGATCTCGCAACCGGTAATCAGCGCACCGACTATGTGGCGATCAGCAACACAGTGATCGGCATCTTGCTGCTAGTCGTCGGCACAGTAGGACTGCTGGTACCGGTGATCGGTAACAGCGGCGTCATCTTGTTGCTGGCAACGATGGGACTGGCCGGTGCCGCACTCGGCACTAGCCTGCCGGAAACCGAAACCTGACATTCAGTTCGCCAGCATGAAAGTTAATTGCTCACCAACACGTGCCCGCCAATCAGACTCCGTATGCCCGGCGCCGTCGAACTGCTTCAGTTTCAATGCATCTCCGGGCTCATAGCCCTCGGTCTTAAGCCAGTTGGCCAGCACTTCGTGTGCCGGCGCATAGCCTTGATCAAGCCCTTCGGTTCCGTAGTCAAAGTACATCCGAACGCCTGTGGGCATGTTCATACCACCACGAATGTCTCGCAACAGATAAGACATCGGATCAGCGTTACTGGGGTCTCGGCCGGCCAGCCACTCAATCGCCTGCGCCGACCACGTGAGGTGCGACGAAACACAACCGCAGGCGCCAAACACGTCAGGATGTTCTTTGACCAAATAGAACGAGACCAGACCTCCCATCGACGAACCCATTGAAAACGTATGTTCCGGACCCGTCTTGACCTGAAATTCTGCCGCCACTTTAGGCATGAGCTCTTCCAGCAGGAAGCGTGCGTAGTCAGGTGCCTTGTGCCAAGGCGAATACTCGAAGACCCGCTCTGGTGTGTTCCAGATACCGACGATAATCGCGGGTTCGTACTCGCCGTTTTCAACACCGCGCATCATCGCCTCATCAACACCCCAATCCATGTTGCTGTAGGCCAATCGTGGATCGAACAAATTCTGCCCGTCATGCATGTAAATGACGCGATAGGTCTGCGCCGACTCGGCGTCATAACCGGGTGGTAGCCAGACGACGACATGCCGGTCCTCGTCCAGAAAAGCCGAGCTCATGTCTTTCCAATAAACCAACTCACCGACAACATCCGAGCCGCGCCAATCCTCAATCAACTCATCCGGATCTGTTCTGAAGCCGGCGATGTCCACGGTCAATGTGGTGTCTTCAGTAATAGTCGCTGAAAAATTCGGCAACAGCGTACCGGATGGCCCAAGACCTTCCTGCTCCCACGAGCCTGCCGTCACTTTGTATTGCAATTGATGACCGTCCGGCACGGATAGCGTTGCTGTCCGATTCGATCCGGAACCCGTCATAGGGAAGCGGGCTGGATGCCAAGGGCCCAGCGCCGGCAGGTTTCCGGCCAGATAAACCTTCGGCGCGTCTTCCGGGACGGTGACATGAATCGTGACTTGGTGCGTGCCTGGCTCAACGTCGGAAACAGGCGCCGTCACTTCTTGCGTATCGCGGCTGCAACCGGACACCGATAAAGCCATTGCAAGACACAATCCCAGCACATGACGCCATGGTTTCATTTTCTTCTCCGAAGTGAACGCTTCATGCAGAGCATACCAAGTCTTTGCGGGCCGGATTGTCGGTTCATCGGCATCGGTTTTTTTGCCGTTAGAAAGTTGTGCTTGTATGAAACTCGGTTGCTCTTTGTTTTGCGAGAGCCATTTCGCCTAAAGCAACAAACCGCTTTCAATCGGTACATACTTGTCCGCTGCCAATTTGAGCGCATTCGCGGTCAACGGAGGTACGCCATACACTTCGGTTCGCGTCCCGAAGCGATCAGCAATTCGCTTCAACAGCACTTCGAAATCGCCGTCGCCGGAAGCCAACACAACCGTGTCGCATTTTGAGGCCGTTTCATAAACGTCTAAAGCGATGCCAACATCCCAGTCCGCTTTGCTGGACCCATCCGCACGCTGGATATACGGCTTCAACACGACCGTAAAACCAATCGCCCGTAAGATATTCTGGAACTGTTGTTGCTTTTCGTCGCCACGATCTGTCGCATAAGCATAAGCAGCAACCACTTCACGACCACCTGTGACGTCAGCCCAGAATTGGTTGTAGTCGAAATTCCGCTGATAAGTCTGTCGACATGTGTTGTAAATGTTCTGCACGTCTACAAAGATGCTGACCTTCTCAGTTAAGCCTTCATTCACGTGAAAAACCTCTAGACAACGAATGAGTGCTGCATGATGCAAAGCCTGGCATGATTATCAGGCGCCAAGTAACGGTAATTTCTTTAACGCGTGGTAGCGCAGTGCCAATGAAATGCAGTGCTTCAGTGCAGTGGCTGGCACGACATCGTCCTGATGAAAAACAATGGCACGATTTGCCTCGAAAGTGAACAACCCGACATAGAGTTCTTTAAACGTATCGACAAGTATGGTGTTGCAATTGAAGTACATGGCATAGTGCTCCGGCTGCTTCCGCTGCCAACCGATTCTTACTGTGCTCCCGCCTTTCACCAGGTAACTTGGCTCACCCCACTTCAGCGTTTCTTCAAAGCCTTCAATACCGGGAGTATCCTGAATCACTTCCATTAGGAGCTCTCGCAGTGATACTAGCTTTGACCGTATTGCTGGCGGGTAGTTTTGAAATTGCTTATTGACGTTTTCGGGGATCGCTTCTTTCATAGCGCTAACAACCTTAAATCCGCATGCTGTGAAACTGTTTCAGTGTTTCAGAAGCACTGTTCGAAATTTGAGCAGCATGATGAACAGTGCATTGCGAGCAAGAAAAAGCCCCGACCATGCCGCGAGAAAATCGGGCGTGGTCGAGGCCGGGTAGTTTAGCCAAAAATTCAGTTAACGTCTTTGTCGACCAGTTTATTCGCGGTGATCCACGGCATCATCTCGCGTAGCCGGGCACCCGTCACTTCAATATCGTGGGCAGCATTCAGGCGACGATTCGCCGTCATCGATGGATAGTTCATCGCACCCTCAGCAATAAACTGCTTCGCATACTCGCCATTCTGGATATTCTTCAGTGCCTCTTTCATCGCCTGACGGGATTCGTCGTTAATCACTTTCGGACCAGTAACGTACTCGCCGTACTCGGCGTTGTTGGAGATCGAATAGTTCATATTGGCAATGCCACCCTCGAACATCAGATCAACAATCAGCTTGAGCTCATGCAAGCATTCGAAATACGCAAGTTCTGGCGCATAACCGGCGTCCGTTAGCGTTTCGAAGCCAGCCTTCACCAGCTCAACGCAGCCACCGCACAAGACCGACTGCTCGCCGAACAAATCCGTTTCGGTTTCGTCTTTGAA
>JBGCGB010000065.1:0-6906 GCA_045110335.1 Woeseiaceae bacterium | reverse complement strand
CATCTCTTCCCAGACGGAAAAATGCCGCATCAAAACAAAGCGAATGATCAGACCTGAGCTGATGACGCCAGCGAACAGCGCGAGCTTCCATCGCAACCAGTCGGGCACCGGCCAGGCACCACCGACGAGGCTGACCGCCGTTGAAACCAGCAAGACAACCAACGTGTATCGCCACCATCGATCAATGCGCGACAGCAACTTGCCGATGGGTTGTTTGCGCGTCCGGTGTTCGACCTCAACCAATGTGAGCCAACACACGCCAATGGCGATGACGATCCCCATCGTCAGGCTGCCACCGGGGAAAAACGCATATTGCGTGGCTAACAGCGAGCCCAGCACGGTCTGAAGAATGAGTGCATAGCGAACGTGTTGGTCGATATCCATCGTGTGGTCCATCAAGCGATCACGTTCTGCGAAGGGTAGGTGGTCGGAGAAACAGGCGCGGCGATAAGTCGCATTGATCACAAGGTCGGTGCCGAACCAATAACCGAGAACAGCAATGTGAGCGGCGACAAGCCAGTGGTTGATCATGAAGTGTTTGCCTGTGTCGAACGAAGCCCGTTGCCTGGCGTATCGGGATGGTTTCTGACGTTGATGTTGTATTTGTTCTAGTATAAACCCTTGGTGATATGAATTCCCGGAGCGCACTAATGAAGTCTTGGTTGTTGATCTTGCTGATCACCGCGAACGCCGCAGCTTGGGCTGCGGATGCACCCAAAGTCGTTGGTCCGCAAGAGGACGTCGACGCCATTTTCGAGATGTTTACTGGCATGAGTGCTGCTCGAAATACCGGGGATGCAGATCAAGTAGCGCAGTTCTATCACCCGGATATGTTGATCATGACGCGTGGTCGGGCATTGTTGGAGGGTCGCGAAGGTGCACGCGTTTTCTATCAGGAAAACTACGCGCCGGATTCATCGCGTGAGCTGTATTCGGATGTGATCGAGCTACAGGTGTTGGGCGACATCGCAATTGTCGCCGGCCGATTTCTGGTTGTTGATGAACCCGCGGATGTCGAAGACCCGGGTTATTACTTACTGGTGCTTAAGAAAACGGATGAAGGCCGCTGGACGATCTATCGGGACATGGATACGCCGAGTCCGGATGGGTTGGTGTTGAAGGGTGATGGTGCGCCTTGATTGCTTTGTTGTGTTTCTTGGAGAGCAAACTGATTCTTCATCGAGGCACTAGCATGCTGATTAGCATTTGATATTGATCACGTAATAAGTCGGTCCGACTTTTATTGCTCCTAGAAATTTCGGTTTCCTAGGAAACGTTTTTATCCGTTTCTTACGGCTTGCTTTACCTTATTTGGTCGGTTTGTTAAACGCCGCAACTACCTGATAACCGTGGGGAAAATGATTTCTCACAGATTTCTACTGATCGTTTTGCGCGAATGATCTGAAAATGACCGTCTGTCACAAAATCTTAATATAGGCTTTTTTCACTAGATTTGGTGCTGGTAATGGCGAGTCAAATGTGACGCAGTGAAATGTCGCTTCCGCCGGCTTAGGTATGCATCTAAATCACTGACAAAGTTAGTAAAACTGCTTGCTCGGTTAATCCTTCGGATGGACTAGTGTCGGCGGTTCCAGATCCACATGGGTTACGCGATCCGTGGTCATGTTGACGAAGTGAATCAGCGTCCGAAGATTTGACATATCCCGATCAAGCCTTCCATTGTTCATGCATATGATAACAAGCGACCAGACAGGGAGCGTCTGTCTGAAGTCGTGACACAAGGGAGAGAGTCATATGCCATCGACGGCGCTGTTTCGCGGTCCTACCTGGGTTGCTGTTTTATCCATCCTAGCTTCTCTGAGTCATGAAGCGTCCGCGGTCGAGTTGATCGGCGCGGTCAATGGCCAACCAGGCACATCAGGCGGAAACGCCAGCTACTCGATACCGATTGCGGTCCCTCCCGGACGGAACGGCATGGAACCGTCACTCTCGTTGAACTACAACAGTGGTTCCGGCAATGGATTGCTGGGCGTCGGTTGGTCATTGGGCGGCATGGCTGCCATTACTCGGTGTTCTGCGAACTGGGCTCAAGATGGCTTCTCTGATGGCGTCGAGTTCGATGGTCAGGATCGGTATTGTCTGAACGGTCAACGATTGATTCTGAAGAGTGGCAGTTACGGTGCTGCGGGTTCCGTTTACTCCACGGAAATTGACAGCTTTGTCAAAGTGACTGCTTACGGTCAACAGGGGTCAGGGCCGTCCTACTGGGTGGTTCATGACAAAAACGGCATGCGACATTGGTACGGCTCGTCGACTAGTTCTCGTGTTGAAGCCCAAGGCAAACCCGACGCGCTCAAATGGGCGCTCTTTTACAGCATTGATCGATTCTCTAACCATGTCATTTACAGCTATGGCGAGAACAATGCGACTGGTGAGCACTACCCAACAAAAGTGACGTACACACGTCATAAAACCCAGAATGCCGGTTCAGACCGAACGGTGCATTTTGTCTATGAGCAGCGTGCCGACGCCATGACAGCCTACACGCATGGCAGCAAGCAGTTCACGACCAAGCGATTAAAAAGAGTCTACACTCAAGTAGGAACCCAAAAAGCACGTGAATATCGAATGCGTTACGGCACAAGCGCCGCATCCGGTCGTACACTGATGCTCGGCGTCACAGAGTGCGCCTACCAGCCGAGCATGCCCGAGCAGTGCCTTCCCGAAACCACCTTCGATTGGGATGACGGCGCGACCAATTTCCAACTGCAAACAACGCTGCCCGGTGGCAACGGCGGCCCCGCTTTGTACGATCACAAACGGTTCGCACAGGCCGACTTAAACGGCGATGGGCATAACGACTTAATCCGAATGGGCGGCACGACCTACGGTGCGACCAACGGCCAAGTCGAAGTGTATTGGGGTAGTAGTGCCGGCTTCCAACGCAACGTTTATTCGATGACGGCGGATGGTTGGGGTCCTGCGAATAACTCACCGACGATTGACTACAACAATGACGGTAAGACCGATCTAACAGTGGTGCGCCACAATGGTAGCCAGCTAACGGTGCATGCGATTAGCTATGAAGTGAACGGCAATACCTTGGTGCCGATTGTCTTTGATACCGGTGTTCCTGTTGACGGCAACAACCCGGTCTATGGCATCGAGAAACCGTCTGGGGGCGCCTTCTCGACGATGACCTACACGGTGCTCGATGTGAACGGTGATGGTTTGCACGATATCGTGACGAGAGATCAGGTGAACTCAAGCACGTTCCAGCTCCATACGTATCTGCGGCGATCCAACCCCGATGACTTCGCCCGCGTTGGCACAGCAACCAATGCGGTTTCAACGTCTGCAATGTTCCCAATGGATCTCGATGGCGATGGTCAAACGGATCTTGTTGTGGAAGATACTGGGCCATATTCATCCACAGGTCGTAGCAAATCGTTCCGGACCTTGATCTCGACCGGCGCCGGTTTCTACGAGCGCTCATCTCCGCTGCCAGTCTCGGCGACTTGGAAAGTCTGGTATGAGGGTTACCAGTACACGACTTATGATGGTGCCGCGTCTCCGACATTCATCGACGTCAACGGCGATGGCTTGCTGGATGTATTGATGCCTTACGCCCAACTCTCGGGGAACCGGTCAACCGGGAATTTGAGGCTCTACATCAACGAAGGTGATGGCTTTACGTTGGCACAGACACTGACTCGACCGGTCACCAATACCTATTTCGAAGATCTCGCGCCATACATGCTGAGCTTTGATTACAACCGGGATGGCAATACGGATCTAATTTTTCCGGCGACGAAGACAATTAGTGCGCCGGGTACCTGCATACCTGTCCCCGGTGGGCCGGGCGGCGGTGGCGGCATTCCGTTCTCAGTACCTGATCCTGTGCAACCGCAACCCAGTTCGCCGAAGTTCAGCGCAACCAGCAGTCTCCCGGCGCAACTCACGCCGGTTCAGCAGCCAGCGTTGCCGTTGAATCCTGACGATCAGAGTGCGCAGTTGAACAATGGCAATGTTGATTGTCAGGCCGGTGCCAAGAACGATCACGATGGCTACCAATGGCACGTATATCTGTCGAATGGTCAAACGCTGAACACGACGGCGATCAACACCGGCATCACCGCAACTCTACGCGGTATGACGGTCATCGATTTGGATGCGGATAGTCTGCCGGATATCTATGCGGACAAGCCGCCGACCAGTGCAGAGATCAACAACTCGACCGGTGTCTTCCCGACACCCCGCCCAGTTCAATATTTTGTGAACCAGGCGCCGATGACCGACCTCCTGACGAGTGCTACCGATGGTCTCAACAAAGTCGTGGAGTTTGACTACGCGCCGTTAACGGATGACTCGGTGTACGAGCTGCATCGTACTGTTGATGAAGACACAGTCCGGCATAGCCCTACCGACAATATCTCCCATGCGTTCCCGACGATGCCTTTCGCCAGCACCATGAGAGTGCTGAAAGAGATGCGTGTCTCTGACGGACTGGCTGGTTCGGGGATGAACAAGACGCGCATGAAATACGAGAACGCGCGCTATGACCTGCAAGGTCGAGGCTTTCTCGGCTTCGAGACTGTGATTACATCCCAACACTCTCGTGACTCTGCTACATCGACGGAGCGGCAAATCAGTCGCACGGTTGCGAAACACCATCAGCATTACCCGTTCATTGGTCGTGTCCATGATGTGAAGACCTTCCTTGGAAACGAAACCAATGCGTCTCGATATCGCTCGCAAGTAACGACCGTTTGGTGGCAGAGCGTGGGGCAGAGTATCGTTCGTAACTACCTAAAATGTACCGATCAAGCCTCGCCGCAATGCAGCAATGTTTCAAAGACAGATCGGTTGAAGCACTTCCCGTTCCCAAAGACTGTTACCGAGCGCATCAACGAGCCCGAAGCGAGTCCCGCTGGTGCGACATATCAACAGATCACACTCAAGACGACTACAAATACGTTTGACTTGTATGGCAACAAGACGAACGAGACTGTCGTGGTAGAAGATAAAGGCGCAGAAGCACGTACGCGCTTAACCACAACCACTATCAACACTTACACTCCAGCTGACGAAACCAACTGGTGGGTCAATCGACTAAGCCAAACCCAGGTGACAAAGGACGTCGATCACCTGGTCAGCCCGGCACCGTCATCGCCGGCGCAAACCCGCACGATCAGCTATTTGTACTACAGCAACCGGAACATCTACCGGATAACCCAGCATCCTAATGACGCCAAGAGCGAGCTGGTCACCACGTTTACCTATGACATCTGGGGCAACCAGTTAACGCAGCAAGTGTCATCGCCAGTGACCGGTGAGCGATCGTTACCAACTAGAACCACCAGTACAGGCTGGTCGTCCGACAAGTATTTCCCGGCGACCCTCACGAATGCGGTTGGGCATCTGACAAATCTTTGGCACGACCCATTGACTGGAAAGCTTGCGATCGTTACTGATCCTAACGGTGTTACGACTAGCACCGACTATGACAATTTTGGCCGGCCGACGAGTGTGCAAGTGGATGGCAGTGCGCCCGTGTTGACGAACTACGCTTCGCCGGCATCCTGGTGTCCGTCATCCGCCGAGTACATGGTGAATGTCACGCAAGTGGGTCGACCGTCCAATGCAACATGTTTCGACAAGTTGAACCGGGCGGTCAAGACACGAACGCAAGCCTTCGCCCCAGGCCAATGGAATTACACGCATGTGGAATACACGCCGCGCGGCAATGTCTATCGGGAAGCGGAGCCGTACGGCAACTCGGGTGCAACGCACTACACCACATTCACCGGCTATGATGACCTGGGTCGTCCGGGTCAGAAGATTTCGCCGAATGGTATGACCGCGACCTACGAGCATCAAGGGTTGAAGTCCAGAATCACCGTCAATGGTGGCGGTAATTTGCTGACCATGCATCGCTGGTACAACAGTCTGGGACAGCTCGTCCGAACGGACGATGCGATGGGTGGCCTCACACGATATCGTTTTGACGGATTCGGCAATCCTGTCCTGATTAAGGGGCCGACCGGCAACGACATCACGGCGACGTACAATAACGCTGGCCACAAAGAGACGATGTCTGATCCGGATCGCGGCGCATGGTCGTTTGTCACTGATCCACTCGGTCAGGTCAAACGGCAAACTGACGCCAAGAATCAGGTAACCAAGTTTTCTCATGATCTGCTGGGGCGAGTCTACGCCTCGTACGAAAACACCGGCGGTGCGGATCAACAGGTCGGTCAATGGACATTTGATGGTCCGAATGGTGTCGCTACGGCGCCATACATTGGTAAACCGTATTCGGTGGATGGCATTACGGGTCAGTACGCTGGTTACGAACAACAATACAGTTACGACAACTATGGCCGACCCGCGTCAACGACGACGATGATTAACGACGGCACGATCAATGCTTCGTTCCAAATGAGTACGGCCTACGACGCGCAGGGTCGTCTATCAACGTTGACGTATCCGACTGGATTCAGCGTGACCAATAGCTACAACGCACAAGGTTACTTGCACGAGCAACGCGACGGCTCCAACAACAACCTCTACAAAAAAGTCACGGCGATGAACGCCCGCAATCAAGTCTTAAGTCAGCAGTTGGGTTGGGCCGGCAAGCTCTACAATGCGCGGGACTATGTCAGCAGTACAGGCCAATTGGCTGTGCTGTGCACTATGAAAACGACGATCTCGTCGACGTCCAACTGCAACAGCAGCGCTGTGCAGGAGTTGACCTACACTTACGATGCCTTCCAGAACATGGCGTCGCGTAGCAATACGCCATCCGGTATCAAAGAAGTCTTCGACAACTACGATGATCTCCACCGACTCACAGCATCGCATATGGAACACATCGCAGGTGGCAGTGGATCGTTACCCGCGGCGTTGAGTTACAGCTACGATGCGCAAGGCAACTTCCTGTCG
>JBGCGB010000064.1:0-32666 GCA_045110335.1 Woeseiaceae bacterium | reverse complement strand
AATCCTGCCCCCGCTACCAGAACAACAAACGGACCCTCACGGGTCCGTTTTTGTTTGCGGGCTAGTTAGAAGGGGTTAAGCGTAAACCCGTCTTGTTGTAGCAAAGCATGCGCTGTCATCGCCGATGGCAAGACTTCGATGCCCGGCAATAGATCAGCAATCTCAATATCACGATAGGCGGCTGTTTGGCCGCACAGCTGAATGGTGACCCCGGCATCGATCAGTGCTGCAATCAAATCCGCACTAGGGTTTTTACGGCCATAGCGTTGGTCTTTGGTGAGATCCAACGCTGCTGCGCCATGGACGACGATGGCGATCTCTGTTCGGTCTTGCGGTATACCGAGTTTAGCGTGAAGATTTAGTAATCGAGCGGCACTTTCCAATTGGCGACTGTGGCTTTTGTCCTTCGCAGCTGAAGCCACATCGAAGGCGATCTTGAATCGACTTTCCGGTGAAAGTGGCAATGAGGTCTCGCCAATCGCAACTGGGCCAAAAGCTTCAATAACTGGGCCGCGCTCAAAAGGAATGTCACTAGCGAGCCCAATAGATGCAGCCATTGAAAGCAATAGGAGGATGATAATTCTAGGCATTGTTGTGATCTCCATCATCATTGGATGATCACGGTCTCAGCTGTTCGTGCTGCGGATGGAGTCCCGTGGTTACCCATTTGTTGAAAATTATTTTCTAAATGTTAACCCTTTTTGCGAATCGAGGCGTTTGTATAAGCCGAACAGAGATTCAAAAGAGGATAGACGGATGAGAGTCAATATTGGATATCGCGCGATCGGGCTGTCGCTTGTACTGTTGGCGGTGGGATGTACACAGTCAACAGTCGGCCCCGAACAAGCTAACCCGCCCACCGACGCTGCAGCTTCGAAAGACTCGTCGATGACAACGAGACCAGCGCAATCTGACGATTCGGAATCGAAGGAAGAGACGCTCGATGATACCCGCATTGCTGAGGTTGATCTGGCGGAGTCGAGAGAAAACGAGGCGGCGCCTAGTGTCTTGCCTGAGAGGAACAGGGTCGTTGTTGCAGAGGCGCTCTATGCTGCCGAGTCGAAACGTCTAGGCCAGCTAAGTGGCGCCGGACACTACTCGCCTCCGCAGACTATGCCAATACCGGAAAACCGCGAAAACTATGCGACGCTCGTTCACAATCGCATCAACATTGTCACTGAGTCACCGGTGTCGACATTCAGTATTGATGTTGATACTGGCTCTTACGCGAATGTGAGACGAATGCTACGTGAAGGTAGATTACCTCCGCGCGATGCCGTTCGAACCGAAGAGCTTATCAACTACTTCAATTACGCATATCAGCGGCCGGAGAGCGTCGATGCACCGTTCCATGTTGTCCGGGAAATGGCGCCCTCACCATGGAACCCGGCGAACACACTGTTGCATATTGGCGTACAAGGCTTTGTGCCCGAACTTGCGGAGCAGGTGACATCGAACCTCGTGTTCTTATTGGATGTCTCCGGCTCGATGAATTCACAAGAGAAACTTGGACTACTGAAATACGCACTGAAGCAGCTAGCCGGTCAACTGGACGCCGATGATCGTGTGAGTATTGTTGTCTATGCAGGTGCATCCGGTGTTGTGCTTGAACCGACGCCGGGTGATCAATTCTCACGGATTGCAGGCGCATTGGATCGGTTGCAGGCGGGGGGGTCAACGAATGGTGGCGCCGGCATTCAACTGGCTTACGCGATGGCTGAAAAGGCATTCATGCCCAACGGTATCAACCGGGTGATTCTCGCGACTGACGGAGACTTCAATGTGGGTACGACTGGCATCGATGCGCTTAAGAATCTTGTCGCTGAAAAGCGGGAGCGGGGCATCGCACTCACGACACTTGGATTCGGAACCGGAAACTACAATGATGCGTTGATGGAGCAGATCGCCGATGTCGGCAACGGCAACTACGCGTATATCGATACGCCCCAAGAGGCAAGAAAGGTGTTGGTTGAGGAGTTGTCAGCCACGATGCTGACCATTGCCCAGGACGTAAAGGTTCAGGTTGAGTTTAATCCTGCCGTTGTATCCGAATACCGACTGATCGGCTATGAGAACCGCTTGTTGAATCGCGAGGACTTTAACAACGACAAGGTGGATGCCGGTGAGATTGGCGCTGGACATACCGTAACAGCGATATACGAGCTTTCGATGGTAGATGGGAATGGCGGTATGAATGATCCGCTTCGATATCAGCGTGACCGCAAAACGAATCGTCAGGCAGGTGAAGTGGCGTTCTTGAAGTTACGCTATAAGAAACCCGGTAAAACTCAGAGTCAGTTGCTGCAATGGCCGGTGCTTCGGCGGAGTATTTTGTCTGATATCAACCAAGCTTCTACCGCGTTTCGCTTTTCGGCGGCAGTGGCCGGGCTCGCCCAGCTTCTCCGAGGTGGTCAACACACGGGCGAATTCGACTCAACCGATGTTGTGGCGCTCGCGGACTCCGCACGTGAAGATGACCGGTTTGGCTATCGAAGCGAGTTTGTCGCATTGGCGCGCACGGCGGGTAGCCTGCTTGATCGTCATTCAAGGGGTTCTGGAGATGATTGAATGTGCGCTGGCAGGCTTTACGTGTTCGCAGGGGTCGCTCTAGACTAGTGCGTATGAGTTTTGAGCAAACTGACGAGGCCTTGATGGTCAGCTATTCACAGGGTGATGCCGTCGCTTTTGCCGAATTGTATGAACGGCATCGCGGCGGCCTTTACCGTTTCGTGCGGCGACAGATCGCATCGCAGGCGCTCGCTGATGAACTCTATCAGGACATCTGGATGAAACTGGTCGCTGCACGGCAGTCTTATGCACCGAAAGCCAAGTTCACGACTTTTTTGTATCGGCTTGCGCGGAATCACCTAACAGATTTCTACAGGGGTCAAGCGAGACGAGCAGGCATGTCACTAGTGTCTGATGCCAGTCCGGATTCGGTGATTGACGGAAAGACACCGACACCGGATCAATCGTTGGTGCGCGAACAGACAGTGCAAAGAATAGGTGCGATTTTGGCGGAGATGCCGGAGGCGCAGCGGAGTGTATTCCTAATGCGTCAGGAGGCAGGGCTGACGATCAATGAGATCGCGTCGGCGATGGATGAAGGTATGGAAACGGTAAAATCGCGATTGCGATATGCGCTAGCGAAACTTCGCACGGGATTGGATGGTGATCATGAATAGAGATGACAAAGCGGTATCCGAGGAACGGCTCGATGCTTATCTTCAGGGTAATGAAAAGGCTGTGTCTGGCTACCCCGATTCAGCTGCGATGCCTCCCGCGAGTCTGGACGCAAAAATTTTGGCGGCCGCGAGCGATGCTGTATCGGTGCCGGTTGCGGCAGCGTCTCCGCGCTACCGAGGGTTCGCGGTGGCGGCTACGGTTGTGTTGACGGCGGGTCTGGTCATCGTCATGCGGAGTGACCCGTCGATGGAGCGCGTGCCAGTCGATCGCAATATTGCGCTCGAAGCGACGGCGGAGACACCTAGCAACGCATCTTCAGAGGTGATGCCCAGCCCGGCGTCGCCTGGAGCGGAGTTAGCATTAGGTGCGATTCATGAAGCTGATGAGGATACTGAAGGGCGTTTCGAGCTCGAAGACTCAGCACGGGAGAAGAGGTCAGGTGTTGAAAATCTGCGGAGCCGCGAGGAAGACGCTTTAGCGTCGAAACGACTCGCAATGATGGCGCCATCGGCGGACAACTCGCTAGCGATTGATGAGGAGGTGGAGCAGGCCTTTGGGGTTACCATGCCGGCGATGAGACGCGCCGTGATTGATGAGTCACAGCAACGATTGGTCATGATTCGGGAGGCGGCAGAGCGGCAGGATATGGAGAAGGCCAGAGCGCTTTTGCTGATGTTCCGCACGGACTACCCGAATTACCCGTTGTCGGAGTTGAAGAAGCAGCTTCCGGAAGTGCTCTTCGACGATCCGCCTGAATAGGCCAAAGGCCTTTTTTCAATACGGGGCGTTCAGTATTGACGAAGAAAGCACGAAAGTGATGAGTCTGTCCTCAAGCCTCGCCAAAAGGTAAAAACCGACCATCGAAAAGCGTCAGAGGTGGTAGCAGTTCTAACGAATGCCACCCGAAATTTGACTTGGTTCTCAAAACGTAAACCTAGACATGACTCGCCAACTGTAACAGCTGATACTTGTTATCTAATCTATAGGGGTTCCCATTTTGCGATCATTAGTGGCTGAGTTTTCCAATCCTGTGCGAACAGATGGTGTTGAGACAATTCTGACCGTTTCACGGGCTGGGAAAATTCAATCGGTACAGCAAGGGTCACCGCTTGAAGGAGAGGCGCCCAAGACGTTAGACCAATTTTGGCAGCCTACTGTTTGCCAACAATTGCGCGTGGCCATCAAGCGGGCGCTATCCACTCGGGAGGCGCAATGGTTGCAACCAACGGACGATGATTGCGCGAAACATCAATTTGTTCTCATCCCACAAGGCCGAGATCGCGTCCAGATTTTGGCAATGGACTGTGAGAGCGCTAGCAAGGAGTCAGCGAGAATTCGTCGGCTAGCTTTTGTGGATGAAATGACAGGTCTTCCGAACCGGTTTCAGGTGGTAGACCTGCTTGAGCGCGTATTGCCCGTGCGGCATCGTGAAGAGGGTCGCGCAGCCATACTGCAGCTCTACATAGACAGCCCGGACGGCTCATTAGAACTGTTGCCATCGCAAATCGTTGACGAGGTGATTCGCGGCGTGGCTGACCGTTTCGAGCGTGAGTTACGCGGCGGCGCTGTTGGGGCGCTTGAAACCGGGGAGCGGGTCAGTGTTGTCGCACGCACAGATTTTCGTCAGTTTTCAATTATCTTGCCAAACATCGAATCCGGTAACGACGCCGAATCGGTAGCAGCCCGAATGGTATCGTTGCTTGGTGAGCCCATCGAGGCTGGAGCCGAAGTCGTTAGTCTCCAAGTAAGCACTGGCATTGGACTGTTTCCGCAAGATGGAAGCGATGCGTCGACGCTGATGGCTAACGCCCAAATGGCGATGGAGGATGCTAGACAGACCGGAACGCAGTCGTTTCGCATGCACTCCGGTACGGTCCGGTTGCGTGCACTTCAACGGCAAGATTTGTCGAGTGAGCTGCGGTCGGCGTTGGCCAGGGAAGATTTCCAGATTCGTTACTTACCGATCTTGGGAATGCATGATCAAGCGCCGCTTACTTTTTTTGCTGAGCTGCATTGGCCCGATGCGATTAGACAAGCGCGCACGCCTGCTGAACTGTTGAGCATAGCAACACGCACGGGTGTCATGCCGGCGGTCAATGATTGGATGTTTGAGAAGTGCGCGTCAGATATTAAGCGAGTACGACGGCGCGGGCATGAATCAGTCAGCTTTTTTATTCAGCTAACGCACAATGAATTTTTCCGCCAAGGTATGAGTGACGCGCTCAAAGCAGTCATTAGTCAGCACAAGCTAGATCCGAAGAATCTGTGTATTGGCGTGGAGGAGCGCACGCTTGATCGAGATCTAATTGGTGGTGGGGCCGTTTGCGAGCGACTCAGTGACATTGGGGTTTCACTGGCGATCACGGCTTTTGGTCGGCGGCGTTTCGCTTTGTCTACGTTATCGAGTGGATACGTTGATACGGTGTTTCTCGATGAAGCTATTGTGCGCAATGCGAAAGTGGGTAACAGTGCGCATCTTTCTTTACAAGGCGCAGTGTCTTTGCTGTCGACGATGAATCAGTCGGTTTTCGTGCCAGGTGTGGATACACCTGAAGTACAGGCATTGATTGCGGCAATGGGCGTAGATGCCATCGCCGGAAAAATGGTGGGACAAGCATTGCCGCTAACAGATGTTCAAAGTCACTTGGATGCCACCGCGACAGAGACGTCGCGCAGTGCCGCTGCGACCTAAGTGATGTCAACGATGCCTTTCAAGGACTTGCTGTTGAATGCGGCCACAGGTAACAATCCTTCGGTACTTGTTGCTTGTCGTGCGAAGATTAGAACGGATTGGGCCAGGCGTTGGTTGTCGCGGTACGAGTTGGCTATTCAGTTTTTCGAGGATGTTTCTGCGGAAGACTTGTCGCATCAATTGGAGTCCGCCAATGTATTGATCATTGATTGCGGATTGAAGCGGGACAATGGCGACTGGTTACTTGAACATTGGATTGAGCAAGCCGGTAATGGATGCACGATCATTGCGCTTGCAAGTAGCAAGAAGGAAATTGAGCGCGCGAGGCTACATCCGAATGTAGACCTATTCACGAAACCCTTTGATTGGCAGTTCATCGCACGACGCGTTGATCGATTTTCGTCATTGCAACGTGTGGAAGGTGAGCTCGCCTCGAAGCAACAAGAGTTGGACGTGGCATCAAACTCGGTCGAAGCGCTGCAGCGAGAATTGAAGAGCATCAACGAATATGAGCCCGTAACAGGCCTACCCGGACGCAAGCGTTTCCAAGAACTGGTCAGTCGGGGTATGCCAGCTGCCGCGAAAGGTAGTCTTTCACTAGCGGTGATCGTTGTTAGCTTTGCGAGATTTAAACTGATTGTTGAGGCGATGGGGCAAGCAGAGGCTGAGGTCATATTGTCTGGTATTGCTCGACGCCTGGGTCGGTGTCTCGCTGATGTTCAAGCGGGATCGCAGGATACCGCTGAAATGAGTGCGGCTATCGTTGGCAACTTGGAATCCAACCAGTTTGGTGTGATGCTTACCTGGTCGGGCCGAGAAGATTTCTTGACAGAGGTTGGCCACAGCATTTCGCAAATGTTGTCTGCGCCGATTGAGTCGTCCGGACATTCCGTCTACTTGTCAGCCTGTCTCGGCATTGCATCCTATCCAAAGGATGCAGACACGGCGGAAAGCTTGCTGCAACGTGCAACTAATGCGATGCGGCAAGCGGCTCGGGTAGGTGGCGGGATGCACTTCTTTGATCGTGATTCGTTCGGTGGCGCGGAGCGAACCTTATTGATTGAAGATCAGCTCGCCAAATCGTTAGGATCCGAGCATCTAAATCTCGCGTATCAGCCGATTTTCGACAGTGAGTCTGGCGACCTTTTGACAGCAGAGGCTTTGTTGCGCTGGGATCAGGCTACTGAATTGTCTACCAATACGGGTGAGTTCGTTGCTATCGCCGAGGAGTCCGATCTGATCCTGCATATTGGTGACTATGTTTTGGATAAGGCTTTTGGTGCGCTTCAAAAGTGGCGGCGCGAAGGACTATCACTAGACTATTTATGCATCAATATCGCAAAGCAACAGTTATTGGATAGAGACTTTAGCGATCGAATTACTGGAAAACTGGCGCACTATGGGCTTTCGCCAAAAGATATCGAGCTCGAATTGAGTGAGCGTGGTGTTTTGTCCTCCGATGCGATAATTCTCAGTCAAATCCATCAATTGCATGATCTCGGGTTCAGGCTGTCCGTCGATGACTTTGGCACTGGTCAATCTTCGATTGGTTATCTGAAAGATCTTCCTATCGATGTGTTGAAGATAGACCAGTCTTACGTTCAGGGTATGCATCGTAAAAAGAAGGATGCGGCACTGACGTCAGCAATGATTACGTTGGGACAAAAGTTGGATTTGACCGTCATTGCCGAAGGGGTCGAGACAGATACCCAACTTCATTTGTTACGTGAACTCGGCTGCGATGCTTGTCAGGGCTTTCTGTTAGCCAAGCCAATGAATGGAACAGCATTCGAAAAACTGCTTTCCCATCAACAGCTCGAACGGGATAACCGCAACGCGATTTAACGCAAGCGTTATGTGAATCTCGTCACACTGACGCCGGACTGTCTCCAAAAGGCGTCAACGAATCTTGCCATCTAGTCCTGTCTAATAAAGCCTCAGACGAGAAGCAACGGGCTGTTTTGTCATTGTGCCTTCCAAGGGCCTTTTGGGGATCAAATGTCGTCAGGAATAACAATAAATAGCTGGCTCGCTTCGATGGCGTTGGCGGCATCCTGTTTGTTGGGATCTAGTGCGTTCGCGTCCGGCGGGATGCTCGATGATGCGGCCCAGCCGATGCTGTTCGAGAATTACTCGGTGCAATCCGGCTTGTCTCAAAGCAATGTGCTCGAGATTCATCAGGATGCTTTCGGCATGATGTGGTTTGGTACCGAAAACGGACTGAACCGGTTTGACGGATATCGGTTTGAGCACTTCAAACGCGAACGCGGTAACGATTCAGCGCTGCACAACGATTTCATTTTTGATATCGCAGAGAGCGCAGATGGAACTTTATGGATAGCCACCAATGGCGGCGGAGTTTCACGGTTTGATCGTGACACAAAAGAGTTTTCAACATGGCTCGCGGATGGTCGGGCGGACAGTCTTTCAAGTAACAATGTACGTCGGCTGACAGTTGATGCAGAAGGTTTCGTTTGGGCAATTACATTGGAAGGTGGTCTGGACAGATTGGATCCGCAGACCGGTGCGGTATCAAAAGTCGCTACTGGATTGTCAAACGCAACCGGCAAGCAGTCTTTGTATGGACTTTCGTTGGATGCAACCAATGGTTTGTGGGTCGGCGGCGATTCTGGATTAGTCAGGATTGATCTCGGCACTGGCGACAAACAGGTTTGGCAGACGGAACAAGCGAAGCTGTCCGGTTTGCCAGGTGCGAGCGTTCGCGACATTCTGCAAGACAGCTATGGCACGATTTGGGTAGCCACCTATGGTGGTGGTTTAGCACGTCTAAAAGACGATCATTCTGCATTTGTTACGATCAAACACGCGGTAGATGAGCCTCGTTCATTGAGCGGCGACCGTGTAACCAGTCTTTACGAAGATACGGCTCGTCGTTTGTGGGTCGGTACCACGAGCGGCCTAAATTTGTTGGATCGAAGAACCAATGAGTTCACCCGATTTAATAACGATGCGACCAATAACTTCAGTCTAAGCGATGACCGGGTAACAAAAATTTTCCAGGATCGTAGTGGACTGCTCTGGGTCGGCACGCAATCGCATGGTGTGAATACGTGGAACCCTCGAACCTGGGGTTTTGGTTACGAACCGGCGAAACAGCTTAGCGCTGCCGCTGACAAGAGCCCTAACGTGAGCGCTTTCACCGTTGATGACGACGGTAGTCTTTGGCTGGGTACCTTTGGTGACGGCCTGCACCGAATTCGCCGCGAAACGGCCGAGATTGTCCACTATCGAAACGATGAGGGTGCTACGTATCAAATCGCAGACAGCCGAATCATGAGCCTGCTGACCGGCAGAGAGGGCGACGTCTGGGTTGGCACAATGACGCAAGGCCTGATTCGGTTGAACACCAAGACCGGGGATATGACCCAGTTCTTGCATGATAAAGCAGACGCAAACAGTCTCAGTGCGAACGGCATTGTCACGTTAATGCAGGATAGTGCTGGACGTGTCTGGGTGGGTACTTATGGCGGCGGCGTTAGTCGTTTAAATACCGAGACCGGACTCTTTACTCGTTTTCAGCATGATCCAAATGTCGATACGTCGATCAGCAGCAATCGCATCATGGCTTTCGCAGAGGATCCTTCTGGAAAGGTCTGGATCGGTACCGAAGGCGGCGGACTGAATCTTCTCGATCCGGTGACCGGTGTTTTTCATCGCTTCAACCATGATGCGTTGGATCCAAGCAGTATCGCCAGCGACACAATCTATACGATCAAAGTCGCATCGAACGGACGCGTTTGGGTCGGGCATCGTAGTGGTGGCGTCGACGAGGTGACAGGCGATTTCCGACAACCGGCTTCAGTCTCCTTCAACAACCTAACCGAGAAAGACGGCTTGGCCAATGATGTCGTCTACGGTATTCAAGAAGATCGTTCAGGCTGGCTGTGGCTTAGTACCAATTACGGGATCTCTAAATACGATCCCGAAAGTGGCGAGTTTAGAAACATGACTCGTTACGACGGGTTGCAATCTAATGAGTTCAACTTCGGTGCGCACTATCAAAGCGCACACGGCGAGCTTTTCTTCGGCGGTCATAACGGTTTCAATGCGTTCGATCCTTCAACGATCAAATCAAACAGTGTTGCACCGCTGATCGCACTAACTGGCTTTTTCAACGGTAACGACTCGCTTCGCTCCGACTTGCCGGTTGACGAAGATGGCGTGGTCTCGGTTGACTGGCGTGAAAAAGACATCGCTTTCGAATTCGCAGCACTCGATTTTACCAACCCCGAACGTAACCAGTATCAGTACAAACTTGAAGGGCGTGATGACCAGTGGGTGAATCTCGGCTCTAATCGCCGCGTGACCTATACGGATCTCAACGATGGTGTTTATCAGCTCCGCGTGCGCGCATCGAATAGCGATGGTGCTTGGAACGAAAGCGGATTGACGATTCCGGTTCGTGTTACGCCAGCACCGTGGGATACCTGGTGGGCCTACTTGATCTATGCAGCGGTAGCATTGAGTGCGGTTGTGTCGGCATTCAATGTGCACAGACGCCGAATCGGTCGCGAAGCGAGGTACAGCCGTCGACTGGAGCAAGAAGTGCAACAGCGCACTGAGCGCTTGGTGGAATCGAATGCAGAATTGGAGTCGCTAAACATAGCGCTGCAGGAAAGCAGTTTGAGCGACCCATTGACCGGGCTTAGAAACCGGCGCTTTGTGTTCGAAGAAATCTCGCGAGATATTGAAGCGATACAACGCAAGTACAACGAGCGCGAGGTGACCGGGTTTACGCCGGACGCGTCCGAGCTTGTATTCATGATGATCGATCTTGATAACTTCAAACCGATCAACGATACCTATGGTCACGCTGCGGGCGACGCCATGTTGCTTGCGATCAAGGATTTGTTGCTCGACATTTGCCGGCGGTCTGATTCAGTTGTTCGGTGGGGTGGAGACGAGTTCGTCATTATCGCCAAGCAAACGCGGCCGGAGGAGTCAGAGGCATTGGCGGAACGCATTCGCTCTGCGATTGAGTCACACCAGTTTGAGTTAGGCGACGGCGTTGTCGCACGCACAACCTGTTCCATTGGTTTCGTGGCTTACCCGCTGTTCCATCGTCAAGCTGAAGCGTCGAGTCTGGATCACATGATCTGCGTTGCGGATGGGCTGATGTACGAAGCGAAACGCCAGCGTAACGCATGGGTCGGTATGTTGACGCCGGACAGTGCAGTGACTAGCGATAACTTCAATCATGAAGCAATCGAAGCAACGTCTTTGTTATTCCGAGCGCGTCGCGCTCAAAACATCGACTGCAGCGATCGGGCAGTCAGGGATACCGCGACGACTTCGCGTGTTCGTAGTATTTCAACGAAGGGTGCGTCGTGATCATGGGTAACAAGAAATCGAACAATAAGAACAGTGCGGTAGAAACGGGGATGGCGATGAATCGAACCAATAAGTTAACCAAAGTTGTGGTGGCTACTGCGCTAGCGCTTGCTGCAATGCCTGTGGCGCACCAGACGTTTAAGTTGATGCCGACCAACGATACGCGTGTTGTGTCTTTGGATGACGAGCGGGTGAGCCTTGTGGTCACGTCGCCAGCGACCAACGACAACGTCATTCTAGCGGAGTCGTCTTATAGCCAGTCGGAAAGCGCAGCTGATATGGGGAACATGATTCTACCCGCGAATGCCGGGGTAGCGATTGTAGATTCCAACTCATTGACCAGCGTAAATGCTTCGGCTGAGCGTCAGAAATCTGAACTGTCGAAGGCTGAGAAGCAAGCGATCGCATCGGCCAAGATGAGTGGTCCAGTAGCTGCGATTGTCGCTTCTGGCACTGATGGACTCGTGGATATTGTTGTGCGCTATGAATCACAACCGGCACTGTTCGATGATGCGAACGTCGAAGCGTTGGGCGGTGAAGTGGTCCGGGGGTATGACAGTTTCGCCATGCGTGCGCTTCGTTTGCCGGCTAATGTCATTACCGAGCTCGCTATTGATACAAACGTAAAGTGGTTGTCCGTCGATAGTGTGGTTGGGACAACATCATTGGCTTCACGACAAGCGGCTAACGTTCCAGGCAGTCAATCAACCAATGGCTATTATGAAGGCGCAGGCGTCGGCATTGCTGTTGTGGATAGCGGCGTCGCTAAGCATCCGGATTTGGACGACTCGATTTTGCAATATGACTTCTCTAAAGGTCAGTACCCCAGACCGGTCATCTCCAATGGGCAGGTCGTTAACACTAATTCAAGCGAATTGAGAGACAACTTTGGTCATGGTACCCATGTCGCCGGCATATTGAATGGTTTCTCCCGCCACACCAACGAAGCAAACGGCTTGGCACGGCAAAGCCCGATCATTTCGCTGAAGGTATTGAACGATGGTGGCAATGGCCAGATTTCGAACGTGATTGCGGCGGCTGATTGGTTGCTGGAGTACGGCGAATTCTTCGACATCCGCGTGGTCAATCTATCGTTGGGCATGAGCGTGAAAGAGTCGAACAAAACCGATCCGCTGGTGCTCGCGGTCGAGCGATTGTGGGATGCGGGCTTCGTCGTCGTGGCCGCAGCCGGGAATGACGGCCGCAGTGGCAACATGACGATCAATAGCCCCGGTAACTCAAGAAAGATCATCACTGTCGGGTCTTTGACGGAGCGGCGGACTGGCAAAACTTACTCGGACGACTATGTTTCGAGCTTCTCGTCAATGGGACCGACGGCGGGCGATCAGGTGTTGAAACCGGATCTATTGGCCCCTGGCAACAAAATCATTGCGACATCACGAAAATACGGCAAGTTGACAGGCATGGTTAGTGCGGATCGCATAAAGAGCTGCCACAGTAGCGATTGCGATAATGCCTATCTGGAGCTGTCCGGGACCAGCATGGCGACGCCTATGGTCAGCGCGGCAGCGGCTCGCATGCTTGAAAAGCAACCGGGATTGTCGCCGGACACCATCAAAGCCCGTTTGATGCGAACTGCTCGTAAGGTCGATGATGAGCCAACGGCAGCCGGTGCGGGCTTGCTCAATATTAATGCGGCCATGAATACTTCGGGCGAAGTCTCCGGAAAGGCATTGTCACCGCTTATATTGCGGGACGCGGTGACGGGTGATGTTTACATTGAAGACACCGCCGAACTATGGGGCTCAAGCCGGTGGGCTGCCGGTTATCTATATTACGGCGGCTTCAACTGGGCAGAAGGTGTTGGCTCAGCCACCAGCGGGATTTCGGCCAACGGCTTCCTTTGGACCGACAACGGTGTTTGGTCGCGCGGATTCCTGTGGACTGATGAGGGTGGTAGCGACAGCAATTCTGTCTGGTCGCGTGGATTTTTGTGGACCGACGAAGGGACAATGGGTGGGCGTTCACTGTTCCAGGAAAATGGTGACGGTCTCGAGATCAACGATGATCCCTAGCAGATTTTGAAACGAGCGCGGAATGTGGGGCATCTCCACATTCCGCCTGCGTCTAACGACTTGTTGCCTTTATGAAATGACTGCTATAATGATGAAATAACTGGACGAACTCCCTGGCGGCAGGCAGAGCGCAAGTAGCTCCGATTGCCAATAAAGTAACGTCTCAGGCGTTGTAGAAGCTGTTGAGGCTTCTAACACGCATCTCGCAAGCCCCTCTGGGGCTTTTTGTTTGCCTGCTATTTCCGTCAGGCAAGTTGTGAATGGGCTTTATGCCCATTTTTTGGTTTTGGGAAAAGGTGACTGAATTTGCTCGGTGAAACGTTGGAAACGCTGCTAACACCGGTAATCGAGCGTCTGGGCTACGAGTTAGTCGATGTGGAATATCGCGGGGCCGGCCAAGGCGCTGTGTTGCAAATCTTTATCGATGGGCCGGATGGCATCACGCTTGAGGATTGCTCGGCTGTCAGTCATCAAGTCAGCGGTGTTTTAGATGTCGAGGATCCGATTCCCGGAGAGTACAATTTAGAGGTTTCGTCCCCGGGACTAGACCGGCCATTGAGGCGTGAAGCGCACTTCGAGAAGTATGCGGGTGAGCAAATCAAGGTCAAAATGCAAAAGGGCTTTCAGGGCAGACTTCGGATGAAGGGTGTACTGAAAGGGTTGGTTGATGGGCAAGTGAGTCTTGAGGTCGATGGCGATCTGCACAGCTTGCCAATCGATAAGATTGAATCAGCAAGGTTGGTGCCGGAATTTTAGCCGGCTACAAGTGACAAAAGAGTGTTCTTATGAGCAAAGAAATGTTGATGGTCATCGAAGCGGTCTCTAATGAGAAGGGCGTTGAGCGCGAGATCATTTTTGATGCGATGGAAGCCGCGCTAGCTTCTGCAACCAAAAAGCGCCATGGCGATAGCATCGATGTGCGCGTTGCCATCGATCGCGAGACCGGCGAATACGACACGTTCAGGCGCTGGAAGGTGTTCGCGGATGATTCCACAGAGCTGGAAACGCCGGATAGCGAGCTTCGTATGATCGACGCGGTCGATGTTAACCCGGATGCAGAAGTTGACGGTTTTGTTGAAGAACCTATTGAGTCGGTTGAATTCGGCAGGATTGCTGCCCAAACCGCCAAGCAGGTCATTGTGCAGCGGGTGCGTGAAGCTGAGCGTCAGAAGATCGTTGAAGAATTTGAAGATCGCGTCGACGAAATGTTGAGCGGTTTGGTTAAACGTGTTGATCGTAATGGTGTCTATGTTGACCTTGGCGGTACCGCAGAAGGCTTTATCCCGCGCGAGAACATGTTGCCACGTGAACCAGTACGTCCTCAGGATCGTATCAAGGGACGTTTGGTAGAGGTT
Source organism: Woeseiaceae bacterium (assembly GCA_045110335.1). Taxonomy (GTDB): domain Bacteria; phylum Pseudomonadota; class Gammaproteobacteria; order Steroidobacterales; family Woeseiaceae; genus CALBPI01. The sequence continues at coordinate 18,045 of JBGCGB010000064.1, read as the reverse complement.
CGCTCCGAGCCGCGCGGTCCGCAGTTGTTTATTAGCAGAACAGCGCCAGACTTCCTGGTTGATCTTTTCAAGCTGGAAGTGCCCGAAGTGGGTCAGGGCATGATCGAGATTCTTGGTGCAGCGCGTGATCCTGGTTTGCGTGCGAAAATTGCCGTCAAGAGTAACGATACGCGCATCGACCCGGTTGGTGCTTGCGTCGGTATGCGTGGTTCACGCGTTCAGGCTGTGTCGAATGAATTGGCCGGCGAGCGAGTAGATATCATCCTTTGGGATGACAATCCGGCGCAGTTTGTGGTCAATGCAATGTCGCCTGCTGAAGTCGTTTCTATTGTCGTAGACGAAGACAAGCACAGCATGGATATTGCCGTCGATGAGGATAAGTTATCCCAGGCGATTGGTCGGGGCGGGCAGAACATCCGGTTGGCGAGCGAGCTAACGGGCTGGGAACTGAACGTGATGACCGAGGCAGATGCCGAGGCCAAGAGTGAAGCCGAGATGCGCGAGCTATCGGAAGTTTTCATGAAGCAATTGGATGTCGATAGCGAGATTGCAATGATCCTGGTTCAGGAAGGTTTCTCAACGATTGAAGAAATCGCGTACGTGCCGGCGTCAGAGTTGGCCGCCATTGAAGAGTTTGACGAGGACATGATCGACGAGCTCCGAAATCGGGCGCGCGACGTGTTGCTCACGCAGGCGATCGCCACCGAAGAAGGCATCGAGCAATCGGAACCATCGGCAGATATGTTCGATGTGGAAGGGATGACAGACGAATTGGCATTGAAGCTGGCTGCGAAGGGCATTGCAACGCGCGATGATCTTGCGGAGCAAGCGACTGACGATTTGCTGGAATTAATTGAAATGGAAGAAGCAGAGGCCGCGACGCTGATTATGGCAGCGCGGGCACACTGGTTCGAAGAAGAAGAGCAGGCCTAAGGCCTGTTTCGCGCGATAAGCGGAGAATATTGAATGGCTGATGTGACAGTCTCACAATTTGCGGAAGTCCTGAAAGTACCGGTCGATAAGTTGCTAGAGCAGCTTGCAGAGGCGGGTATCGAGGTTTCCGGTGCTGATGACAAAATCAGTGATGATGCCAAGATGGATTTGCTCGGACACCTTCGCCGTTCACACGGTAAGGACGAGGGCAAACTAGCGGCTGCACCACGGAAAATCACTTTGAAGCGTAAGTCGCAAAGTGAATTACGCATGGCCGGCAACAAGGGCAGTGCCCGCACCGTTGCGGTTGAGGTGCGCAAGAAGCGGACCTACGTCAAACGTGATGTGCTTGAGGAACAGGCGAAAGCCCAGCAGGCCGAACTGGACGAAGCGAAGCGTGCCCGCGACGAAGAAGAAGCGGGTCGCAAGGCCGAGCAAGAAGCCGCTGAACAGAAAGCCGCTGAAGAACGCGAGAAAGAGCAACGCGAAGCTGAAGAGGACGCGAAGAAACGTGCCGATGAAGCCGCTCAACGCAAGCTTGAGGCTGAGCTGGCCGAACAGCAGCGTCGAAAAGAGCAGGAAGCACGCGAGCGTGCACAGCGCGAACAGCAAAAAGAGAAGACGAAATACGGCCGCAAAGAGCTGCGTGTTGCAGATGACAAGAGCGGACGGCGCAAACGCAAGCGTCCCGCACAACGACGTCGTCCAAGCAATGTGAATGTGGATTCCCAGCACGGCTTTGAGAAGCCGACGGCTCCGGTTATTCGTGATGTCGAGATTCCAGAGACGATTTCTGTCGGTGATTTGTCCCAGAAGATGGCGGTCAAGGCGACGGAAGTTATCAAGGCGCTCATGGGTATGGGCGCCATGGTTACCATTAACCAGGTGATCGATCAGGATACCGCAACGTTGGTGGTGGAAGAACTCGGCCACAACGCGGTGCCGATGGCGGAAGCCAGTGTTGATGATGAGCTGCTGGCAACGGTTTCGGACTCGGAAGGTGACGAACAAACGCGTCCGCCGGTTGTTACGATTATGGGCCATGTCGATCACGGTAAGACGTCATTGCTTGACTACATCCGGACGTCGCGGGTTGCCGCCGGCGAGGCGGGCGGGATCACGCAGCATATCGGCGCTTACCGCGTTAGCACGGAAAATGGCGACGTTTGCTTCCTGGACACACCGGGCCATGCCGCTTTCACATCGATGCGCGCGCGCGGAGCACAAGCGACCGATATCGTCATTCTGGTTGTTGCCGCTGATGATGGCGTTATGCCGCAAACGATCGAGGCGATCCAGCATTCTAAAGCAGCCGGCGTGCCTATCGTCGTCGCTGTTAACAAGATCGACCGTGAGAATGCAGATCCGGAGCGGGTCCGGACAGAATTATCACAATACGAAGTGATTCCTGAGGATTGGGGTGGCGAATCCCAGTTCGTCAATGTTTCTGCGCTGAAAGGCGACGGCATTGATGAGTTGCTTGAAGCGGTATTGTTACAAGCTGAAGTCATGGATTTGAAAGCCATTACCGAAGGTGACGCACGTGGTGTTGTCGTCGAAGGTAGTCTTGAGAAAGGCCGCGGCGCAGTCGCGACGGTGCTCATCCAATCCGGCACGTTGCGTCAGGGTGATTACATTCTGGCGGGTGAAGAGTATGGCCGTATTCGGGCAATGTTCGATGAGAGCCAGCAGCCGCTTGCACTCGCTGGTCCATCAACTCCGGCGGTTGTACTCGGTTTGTCGGGCGTACCTTCGCCAGGCGATGAAGTACTGGCCTTGGCTGATGAGCGTAAAGCACGCGAAGTCGCTGAGTTCCGCCAAGCCAAAGCACGCGATACCAAACTGGCGCAGCAACAGGCAGCGAAACTCGAGAATGTCTTTAGCCAAATGACCGACGGTGAGAAAGTCACGGTTTCGTTGATGATCAAGGCGGATGTAAACGGTAGTGCGGAGGCGTTGAAAGATTCGTTAGAAGCGATTTCGAACGATGAAGTTCAGGTTCGTGTGATTGCTTCCGGTGTCGGCGGTATCACTGAATCAGACATTACATTGGCCTCGGCGTCCAACGCCATCGTGCTCGGATTCAATGTGCGAGCTGATGCGGCGGCACGTAGCCAGATCAAAGAATCAGAAGTCGACCTGCGTTATTACAGCATCATCTATGAAGCTATCGATGACGTTAAAGCGGCGGTTTCCGGTCTGTTGTCGCCAGAAGTTCGTGAACAAATCGTGGGCTTGGCCGAGGTCCGGGATGTCTTCAGATCACCGAAGCTCGGCAATGTCGCCGGGTGTATGGTCGCCGACGGGTATGTACGTCGCGCGTTGCCGATTCGCGTGTTGCGCGAGAACGTTGTGATCTACGAAGGCGAGCTCGAGTCGCTTCGCCGGTTTAAAGACGACGTCAACGAAGTTCGGGCGGGTACCGAATGTGGTATCGGCGTCAAGAACTACAACGACGTCAAAGCGGGTGATCAAATCGAGTGCTTTGAGCGCGTCGAATACGCCCGTACGCTGGATTAAGGCAACACGCTGATGGCTCGTGAATTTACCCGCAGCTCCCGTTTGTCGGGGCAGGTCCAGCGGGTGCTGAACGAGTTGCTACGTTTCGAAATTAAGGATCCGCGATTGAATGGCGTTACGGTCAGTGCGATCGATCTGAGCCGGGATTTGTCTGTGGCCCGAATCTATTATGCGACGCTGGACCCGGATGCAGATCCGGCACCGGCGCTGCAGGCTTTGCAGAAGGCCTCCGGGTTTTTGCGTGGACGTTTGGGCCGCGAGATTAAGGTGAGACATGTGCCAGAGCTGCGTTTTGCACATGACGACAGCGTCGCCCGCGGTTTCCACCTGACGGGTCTCATTGCGGCCAGCGAGGCAGGCCAGCCGGCATCATCGGATGATGAGGATGGCGACTGACAAGGCGCCAAAACGGAAGATCGTTCGCAGGGATGTGCATGGCATTCTGCTTTTGGATAAACCCGCTGGTCTCAGTTCGAATGCGGCTCTGCAGAGAGCGAGATATTTGGTGCGCGCCCGCAAGGGTGGCCACACAGGCAGTCTGGATCCCCTAGCGACCGGCATGCTGCCACTTTGTTTTGGCGATGCGACCCGTTTTTCACATGCGATGCTAGAGGCCAACAAGACCTATGAGGTTGTGGCGAGGTTGGGTCAGTCGTCCTCAACCGGAGACGCCGAAGGTGAAAAAAGTCCAACGGTAGCGATCCCAAGTCTTGATGCAGAAGGCTGGCAGGCCATTGCTGAACCGTTTATCGGCGAAATTCAGCAAGTGCCGCCGATGTACTCGGCATTGAAACAAGATGGGCAGCGACTTTACGCAATCGCCCGGCAGGGCAAGACGGTTGAGCGACCTGCTCGAACTGTCAATATATTCTCACTCCAAATCCGCGAAGCCAGTGATGAGCGCATTGTGTTTTCGGTGAGTTGCTCCAAAGGAACCTACATCAGGACATTGGTCGAAGATATGGCGAAAGCAGCGGAAACGCTAGCATGGACCGAGCAGTTGAGAAGAACCTCGGTGGCGCCTTTTGTCACCGAAATGATGACATTGGAAAAGCTGGAATCGTTGGCCGAGGACGATAAGTTTATGCCCCATTTGTTGCCGGTCGAGAGCGGGATCATGTCATGGCCTGAGGTTTCCCTTGACGCTGACAGGGCAACCCGGTTTTGTCATGGACAACGCGTAGACGTCATGACTGAAGTGGCGAGCCACGTGCGCTGCTATGGTCCTAAAGGGCGTTTTTTGGGCAGTGGTCAGGTAGATTCGGACGGTAGTTTGACGCCAATTCGGGTCATGTCCGCGGCGCAGGTGCCCGGTTAATCGCTGGTCATCAGGATATCGGGCATTTTTGCTGAAAAACCGTTGTTTCGTAGCGGTTTCGCACGTTACAATAGCGGGCTAATCGGGGCCGCGCGCATTGAGATTGTCAATCACTGAGCTGCTGCGGTAACGAGCCTGTCCATTCGGCGGGACGTTTCCGACTTTACATGCGAATAGAACAGGCCGGCCAGATGGTCGGTGTATTTTGGATTTTGGAGTTTTTTGGATCATGCCACTCACAACCGAACGGAAAAACAGCATCGTCGCCGACTACCGGCTAGACGACAAAGACACCGGATCGCCAGAGGTTCAGGTTGCGCTGCTTTCCGCACGCATCTCGGATCTTCAAGGTCATTTCAATTCTCACAAGAAAGATCACCACTCGCGTCTTGGTCTTTTGAAAATGGTCAACAAGCGACGCAAGCTTCTCGACTATTTGAAGAAAAAAGATCAGGCCCGTTATGCGGATTTGATCAAGAGATTAGGTCTGCGCCGCTAAGCTTTCGCTAAAGCGGATATTGATAATCAAGCAGATCATCACGCCCCTGTTTTCGCCAATTGGCTGATCAGGGGCGTCGTTTTTTAAGGGTAAGTAAAAAAGTAAGGAATTAGCGTGCAAGCTATAAAGAAGACATTCCAATATGGTGGCAATACGGTCACTTTAGAAACCGGCGAGATTGCTCGTCAAACAGATGGCGCCGTGATGGTTAGCATGGGCGATACTGCCGTGTTGGTCACAGCGGTAGGTCGCAAGAAGCCGGATCCCGGTCGCGACTTTTTCCCGTTGACGATTAACTATCAGGAAAAGACCTATGCAGCAGGCAAGATCCCGGGTGGGTTCTTCAAGCGCGAAGGTCGTCCTAGCGAGAAAGAAACGCTGACGAGTCGTTTGATTGACCGTCCGTTGCGTCCGCTCTTCCCGAAAGGCTTTATCAACGAAGTTCAGGTCATCGCTACGGTTGTGTCTTTGGATCCAGAGATTGATCCGGATATTCCTGCGTTGATTGGTGCCTCTGCGGCACTGGCCATTTCCGGCATGCCGTTCCAGGGCCCAATTGGCGCAGCTCGCGTTGGTTATGCCGATGGCGAATATTTGCTGAACCCAAGTGCTTCTGCATTGGCTGAGTCCAAGTTGGACCTCGTTGTAGCTGGTACCGCTGATGCGGTGCTGATGGTCGAATCGGAAGCGGATCGCTTACCGGAAGACGTCATGCTGGGCGCGGTCGTTTACGGCCATGACCAAATGCAGGTTGTTATTGAAGCAATCAAAGAGCTTGCATCGGAGGCATCCAAGCCCGCATGGGATTGGGAGGCACCGCCGGTTGACGAAACATTGGCTGCGAAGGTGGCAGAGCTTGGTACCGACGGTATGACGGCTGCCTATCAGGTTACCGAAAAACAGGCACGTCAGGAAAAAGTTCGCGAGCTCAAAGGCAGCGTACTTGAAGCACTGGCGGGCGGTGATGAGCCGGCTTATGACGCAGATGCCGTTGGCGGCGCGTTGGGCAAGCTTGAGAAGACGGTCGTACGTGGTCGTGTTATTGACGGTCATCCGCGTATCGACGGTCGTGACACCACGACGGTTCGTGCGATTGCAACCAAAGCGGGTGTTTTGCCGCGTGCACATGGCTCGGCCTTGTTCACCCGTGGTGAGACTCAGGCGATTGTTGTCGCAACATTGGGTACCGGACGTGATGCGCAGATCATTGATGCCTTGGAAGGAGAACGCAAAGAGCCGTTCATGCTGCATTACAACTTCCCTCCTTATTGCGTAGGGGAAACGGGGTTCGTAGGTTCACCCAAGCGTCGTGAGATTGGTCATGGCAAGCTGGCTCGTCGCGGTATCCAAGCCGTTATGCCGACGATTGAAGAATTTCCGTATGTGATTCGCCTCGTATCCGAGATCACAGAGTCCAATGGGTCTAGCTCGATGGCTTCTGTCTGTGGTTCGAGCATGGCGTTGATGGATGCGGGTGTGCCAACCAAAGCGCCAGTTGCTGGTGTTGCGATGGGCTTGGTCAAAGAAGGCGACAAATACGCGGTTCTGACCGACATTCTCGGCGATGAAGATCACCTGGGCGACATGGACTTTAAAGTGGCGGGTACCGACGATGGTATTACGGCTCTGCAAATGGATATCAAGATTCAGGGTATCACCAAAGAAATCATGCAGAATGCGCTAGAACAAGCGAAAGATGCACGTCTGCATATTTTGGCTGAAATGGCGAAGACACTGTCTACACCTCGTGAAGAGATGTCAGATTGGGCGCCAACGATCATGTCATTGAAGATTGATCCTGAGAAAATTCGCGACGTAATCGGTAAAGGTGGTGCTGTTATCCGTGCCATCACCGAAGAGACGGGTGCTACCGTTGATATCGACAATGACGGTACGGTTCGTATCGCGTCTGTTGATGGCGCATCGGGCAAAGAAGCTCGTCGACGTATCGAATTGATCACGGCAGAAGTCGAAGTCGGATCTATCTATGACGGGCGCGTAGCTCGCTTGATGGACTTCGGCGCCTTTGTCACGATCTTGCCTGGCAAAGACGGCTTGGTTCACATCTCGCAGATTTCCAATGAGCGCGTTGAGAAGGTCAGCGACAAACTGAGCGAAGGCGACGTGGTGCGTGTGAAAGTTCTCGAAGTTGACCGTCAAGGTCGAATCCGTCTCAGCATGAAAGAAGTTGGCGAAGACGAGTAATCGTATCCAGCTATGTTGAGCCGCAGCGGGCTCCGGGGCTTAACGGCTTCGGAGCCCGTTTTCGTATTGGACGTTCAAAAAGTGAGCGATCCGTTTGGGTAGCCAGTAATGCAGTCGCCACGGGGCGTCACCTTCGATAAAGCCAACATGTCCTCCTTTGTCAGAGAGCTCGAGTACAACGGAGGACGAGAGCTCCTTAGCCGTTGGAATCATGTCGGTATTCATGAACGGGTCATCTTCGGCATGAATCACTAGTGTCGGTCGCGAGATCGACTTGAGATATTGTCTTGAACTGGAGGATGAGTAGTAGTCATCTTTACCGTCAAATCCATGTAGTGGCGCAGTGACTAGGTCATCGAACGCTTCGAAAGTACTCGTTTTCATGGCTGCATCAAAATCGAACGGTGCGGTCATTGGATCGAATTTTCTACGAAGGGCTTTCTTCATATTTCGCATTAAGTGCCACTGATAAAGCTTTGAAAAACCTTTTGAAATAGAGTCCGATGCCATTTGCAATTCGAATGGTACCGACACGCCGACCGCGGCGATACAACGGGCTTCGTCGGCGGATTCTCCCAGATGTTTGAGCAGGACATTGGCGCCAAGTGAGAAGCCTGCATAGAACATCGGTGCGTTTGGCAATCGGGTTCGAAGCTCGCTGGCTAAGAATTCAATATCGCCGGTTTCACCGGCATGATAGCGGCGCGAGAGTCGGTTGCGATGATCCCCGCAATCCCGAAAGTTCATCACGACTGCTTGCCAATGCCGTGATGCAGCTTCGGCGATCAGTCCTTTGGCATAGCTAGATTCACTAGAGCCTTCCAGGCCGTGCAAAATAACCAAGAGAGGCGCATCTGGCGAAGCATCTTTCGCTAACCAATCAAGTGCGAGGCTGTCGCCGTCCGGCAGCGGTAAAATCTCACGGCGGGTAGGTGGGTTGGGTGTTTCAACGAGACCGAGCGCCGGCAACAGTGTTTGCCAATGCCGGTTTCCAAACCCAGGGGCGGGTTTGAACTCGCTACGCAATATCATGATGGCGGCTTATCCCTTACGGCGCTTGCTTTCCTTGGCATCCGCGACGTCATCGTCTTGATCTTGTGATTTGAGATTGAGGACCTTAAAGACTTCCTCTTGAACGGCCCGCCAGCGAGCGAAGTTCCGTTGCGCGAGATTGGTCACGGCATCCACAGGATCGATGCCGACCACTTTACGAATCGTGTTGCGCGCCTGGGCTTGTTGGTTCATGAATAACTTGAGGCTCTGTTCTAGATAGCTGCTGACAACATTGGGCATCGCGCTGCTATACGTGCGGATGATCTGGGAAAGGAAGTCTTCGGTCATCACGGGCTCGCCGTGCTGTTCTTGTTCGCTAATGACCTGCATGAGGATCGACCGAGTGATGTCGTCACCACTTTTCTTGTCGATCACCACAAATTGTTCTTTCTCTAGAACTAGATCCCGAATGTGTGACAGCGTGATGTACTTGCTGAGCTCGGTATCGTAGAGGCGTCGGTTTGGGTACTTCTTAATCGTTCGCACATCTTTGGCCAATCATCAAATCAACCGCTATTCTAACGGAAGATGTTGCAGTGCGGTACGTTGTTTATGGTTCGTCCGAGAGTTGGCTAACTAATGGTATGCGATTAGGCTGATATTGTTGCTGTGCCCAGGCTAACCAGTCGCTCGCTGTTCTGGCCGATGCATCGGCATCCGGTTCGAGACCGATATGCGCAAACGCTTCGACGAGGTTTTGCGCCGGCCGTTCGTCATCCAGTCCTTTAGCACCGGTTTGCTTGCTTAGTTTTGTCCCGTCGGTACCTAACAAGACCGGAAAATGAGCATAACGGGGCGTCTCTAAGCCCAAGAGATGCTGCAGCCATACCTGGCGCGGCGTCGAAGTATAGAGGTCTACGCCCCGGACGATATCGGTAACTCCCTGATCAGCATCGTCGACAACGACGGCGAGCTGGTAGGCGACCAGCTGATCACGTCGGCGGACAATAAAGTCTCCCGGCGACTCATTCAGGTTGGTTGAAAGTCGGGCTTGCCAACGATCTTCGACGCCTACCGGTTCCATTGCCGTTCTGACACGGATAGCACCGCTCTCAAGTGCCTTATCGCGACAAATGCCCGGATAGTGGCTTTGCAAACCAGCAGCGATCAGTTTTTTTCTGGCGCAGTCGCAAAAGTAAGTTTGTGTTTGTTGGTGAAGCTGACGAAGCGCGGCCGTATGGAGCTCAGCGCTATGGCGCTGAAATCGGACGTTACCGTCCCACTGTAGGCCGTGCCGTTCTAGTGTGTGCAGGATTTGCGTAGCTGCACCTTTGATTTCGCGCGGTGGATCGATATCTTCCATCCGAACGAGCCACTGACCATCGTGATAGCGAGCATCGAGATAGCTAATAACCGCAGCGATTAAAGAACCGAGATGGAGCGGGCCGGTTGGCGAGGGCGCGAACCGGCCGATGTAACAGTTACCGGTAGCGATCGTCCCGATCACGGAACTGCCGCTCGGACAATTCTCTCCGTTCCTGCGCTTCCAGACATAGTGTCGCTACCGGACGAGCTTCAAGGCGCTTTAGTCCAATTTCTTCACCGGTTTCTTCGCAATAGCCGTACGATCCATCGTCAATGCGAGCGATTGCTTGTCCGATTTTGCGTAGTAGCTTTCTTTCGCGATCCCGAGTACGTAGCTCAAGCCCGAATTCGGACTCCTGCGTAGCGCGGTCGTTCGGATCGGGGAAGTTTGCAGCTTCGTCCTGCATATGGTGAACCGTTCGGTCCACTTCTTCCATGAGTTCCGTTTTCCATGCTGTCAGAATCTTGCGAAAATGCTCAAGTTGTTCGTCGCTCATGTAGTCTTCATTACGAGCGGGCTGGTAAGGAGCGATTCCGTGAATCGGTCCATTGATTAGATCTTTTCTGGATCTAGCCGCAGTAGCCACTTTTTTGGCCGGTCTTGGCGTAGGTTTCAAAGGTGTTTTTTTCCTGACGGCAGCCTTCTTCGCAGGTGCCTTTTTGGCGACCTTCTTCTTGCTGACCGCTTTTTTCTTGGTAGCGACTTTTTTCTTGCTGGCGGGGCTTTTCGCTACGGGTTTCTTTTTCGCCGTCTTTTTGGTGACCTTCTTGGCAACCTTTTTCTTGGTCACTTTTTTCTTTGTCGCCGTTTTCTTCGCGGTTTTCTTCTTTGAAACGGGCTTTTTCGCTACTTTTTTCTTAGCGGGCGCCTTTTTCTTAGCAACTTTCTTGGCTGTTTTTTTCTTTGAAACGGCCTTTTTAGTCACTTTCTTCTTACTTACAGCCTTCTTCTTAGCTGTTGTTTTCTTAGCCTTTTTCTTAGCTGGCATGTCGTTCCTCCGCGGCGGGGAAATCAATAAGCGCGGCGATTATACAGGCAATCGCACCGTTTTGTATCGGACTAATCTCAGGTTTCAACGAGATTCGGTCTTGAAACCGGGTTCTGGCAGCGTTACCAGTTGGTCGGGGCGCCAGTTTTCAGCACGGTGTTCTGCGACCACATTGGTATAGACGCCGCCCCTGACGTTGAAGTCTGTTGTGACACGCATGAATCGAGGTTGAACCGCGGCAACGAGGTCTTCCAGAATCTCGTTGGTGACGGCCTCATGGAACGCGCCTTTTTCCCGGTAGCTCCAGAAATAGAGTTTGAGCGATTTCAATTCGACGCAGTGTGCTTCCGGGATGTACTCCACATAAATGGTCGCAAAATCCGGTTGGCCGGTTTTCGGACATAGGCAGGTGAATTCCGGCGTATGAATGCGAATAACGACGTCGCGCTCTGCATTGGGGTTGGGAAAGGTTTCCAACTCGAGTGAAGGGCCGGGACGGGGTGTTTTCTCGGGGGTATAGCTCATCTGGATTCCTGTCAAGGGCTATTCTCGGTGCGCGATTGTAGCGCATCGGAGACAATCGTTTTGCGATTCGATTTAGCTTACACTACGCCGTTACAAAGACGCTATCTCAGAGCCGCGGTCGAATGGCTATTCGCCGGGCTGTTGGGAAAGACGGCGTCGATAACAATTTTAACGGTAAATCGTCTGGCAACCATGTCGGCGGATTGAGAAAACTTCGAAAAAATAATATGCGTTTGAGCAAAATAAAACTGGCAGGCTTCAAGTCGTTTGTCGAGCCGACCACGATTGAATTCCCGGGTAACCTTGTGGGTGTTGTCGGTCCGAATGGCTGTGGAAAGTCCAACGTCATTGATGCCGTACGTTGGGTCATGGGCGAAAGCTCTGCGAGTCGCTTGCGAGGCGACTCAATCACTGATGTGATTTTCAATGGGTCGAGTGCGCGCAAACCGGTGGGCATGGCGTCGATTGAACTGTTATTCGACAACGCCGATGGGAAAGTCGGCGGACAGTATGCGGGCTTCAATGAAATCTCCATCAAGCGTACGGTGTCGCGCGATGCGATTTCTACCTACTATTTAAATGGCGCCAAGTGTCGTCGGAAAGACATTACGCAAATTTTTCTCGGCACTGGTCTCGGGCCTAGAAGCTATTCGATTATCGAGCAGGGCATGATCTCCCGTTTGATTGAAGCAAAGCCCGAAGAGATGCGAGTCTTCATTGAGGAAGCCGCTGGTATTTCCAAATACAAGGAACGCCGCCGGGAGACAGAAAACCGCATCAAACACACGCGGGAAAATCTCGAACGTTTGACCGATCTGTTGGATGAAGTGCAAGCCCAGCTCAAACGACTCGATCGACAAGCGAAGGCCGCCGAGCGTTACAAGAAACTGAAAACAGAAGAACGACGCACCACTGCCGAATTGCTGGGTTTGCGGCTGCAGGAATTGCGAGAGCTCGCCGAAAAGAATGATCGCATGTTGGCGGAACGCGAAAACCATCTGCAGGCCTGCCTCGCAGAACAACGCAAGACCGAAGCGGGCATTGAAGAAAGTCGCGAGCGTGTTACCGAGACATCGGAAGCGTTCAACGAAGTACAGGGCAGGTATTACGGTGTGGGCGCGGAGATTGCCCGACTTGAACAGTCGATTGAGCACAATCGCGAAATGCGCAAGCGTCAGCAGGAAGATTTAGAGCGTGCCGTTGCCGGTGTCGCTGAAATCGCTGGGCACATCGAGAAGGATGCGAATCAACTGGAGCAACTCCAGCTGACATTAAGCGAACTCGAACCAGGCCTGGATGATGCCCGGGCACGTGAAAGCGCGTCGGCCGAGTCATTGAGCAAGGCAGAGCAAGCGATGGCATCCTGGCAAGAAACCTGGGAAAAGTTTAATCGCGATGCCGGCGAAGCGGAACGTTTGGTGCAGGTCGAGCACACACGGACGGAACAGTTGCAGCAACGATTGCAAAGACTGCAGTCGCGTAGCCAGTCGATCACCGAAGAAAAAGCGGCCATTCCGCTGGACCAATTGCGCAGCGACGCGGAGCAATCGCGCGAGCATGCCGCGGCGTCATCGACCGCTTCTGAACAGGCCGAAGTCAAACTGCGAGAGGCGGATGGCAAGTTGCTTGAAACAAGAGAGCGCGTCGATGCGTTGGGCAATGAGCTGGACACAGAGCGTTCCAGCCTACAAACAATGCTTGGCCGCTTCGCATCATTGGAGGCGTTGCAAAAAGCCGCGCTGGGCGAGGGGACCGATCAGATCGATGAATGGCTTTCAGGGCGTTCGCTCTCAGAGGCGCCGCGATTGGCGCAATCTTTGCGGGTTACCGACGGCTGGGAGCGCGCTGTCGAAACCGTTTTGGGCGGCTACTTACAAGCCGTTTGCGTGGAAAATGTCGATGCTGTTGTTCGCGAGCTCAACGCATTGTCGGACGGTTCGCTTACTTTAGTTGAAACCGCCGGAACCGGCGCGGCTGACGTTGCGGGTCGATTGCATACCAAGGTCACCAAAGCGCCTGCTGCGGTGAGTCATTTGCTCGCCAAGGTGGTCGCCGCAGACTCTCTTTCTGATGCGCTCGCGATGCGCGCGCGCTTACAACCCGACGAGTCGGTGATCACGCCTGACGGCATATGGTTGAGCCCGTTTTGGGTGCGAGTCAGTCGTGGCGATGACACCCGCGCCGGCGTCTTGCAACGCGAGCAGGAAATTCGCGACCTGAACAAAGCCATTCGTGAAAAGCGCGGCGATGTTGAGCAGTCTGAAAAGGCAATGTCAGACGCCCGCAGCAAGATCAAGGAATTGGAAGCGAGCCGCGATTCGTTACGGCAAGAAGCCGCGAAGACCAATCGCGCATCTGCAGATGCCAACGCCGCCGTGCAAAACGCCAACGCGCGTTTGGCGCAGGGTGAACAACGTGTCGCGGAAAATACGCAGGCACTCGAAGGTTTAGGAAAAGAGTCTCGCGAAGCAGAAGAACAAATCCGCGGAAGCCAGCGCGTTTTGGAAGAAAACAAACTGCGCATTCAGGGTGTGGCAGATGATCGCGAACGCCTGGAACAGCAACGCCAGTCTTTGCGCGCCGACCTTGTGCGAGTGCGCGAACAAGCGGCGCAAGATCGTAGTGCGGCGCGAGATATCGCGATCAGTTATGAATCCAGACGTAGCTCACGAGAATCCGCTGAGCAGAGTTTGCAACGGATGAATCGCCAGTTAGAGCAATACCAACATCGACGTTCTGCTTTAGAACAAGAGATGGAGAAAGCCGAGGCGCCGGTTGCACACATGCAAAAGACGCTGGACGAACAGTTGGCGATGCGAGTCGACCTTGAGACAGAGCTCGGTGGCGCGAGGCAACATGTCGAAAACGCCGAAGCGCAGATGCGCCAATTGGAACAGCAACGCGCAGATCATGAGCAGTCTGTCGTGAACGCGCGGGAAGCGCTTAGCGATGCCAAGATTGCGGGTCAGGAAACCAAGGTTCGCGAAGAGGGGCTTTTGGAGCAGTTCGCGGCGACGCAGTTTGCTTTGGACGAGATTCGACAGGAAATGCCCGAAGAAGCCGGTATTGATAGTTGGGTTCAAAAACTCGAAGGCGTCCAGCGCAAGATTGATCGGCTAGGCCCGATCAACCTCGCTGCGATCGAAGAGTTTAAGGAACAGGCAGAACGCAAAGAATATCTCGATTCTCAGTTGGAGGATCTTAACGGCGCGCTGACGACACTCGAGAATGCGATCCGCAAGATCGATCGCGAAACGCGGAATCGTTTTAAAGAAACCTATGATCAGGTGAATAGTGGTTTCCAACGATTGTTCCCGAAACTGTTTGGCGGTGGCCAAGCGTATATGGATTTAACCGGCGACGATCTTTTGGCGGCTGGTGTTACGGTCATGGCGCGACCGCCGGGTAAGCGCAACAGCACGATTCATTTATTGTCAGGTGGTGAGAAAGCGCTAACAGCCGTGGCACTGGTCTTCGCGATTTTCGAGCTGAATCCAGCACCATTCTGTATGCTCGATGAGGTCGACGCGCCGCTCGATGACGCGAACGTTGGACGTTTTTGTAATATCGTTAAAGAGATGTCGGAAACCGTGCAGTTTGTCTTTATCAGTCATAATAAAGCCACCATGGAAATGGCTCAGCAGTTGATGGGTGTCACCATGAACGAGCCGGGTGTTTCCAGGCTGGTCGCCGTTGATATCGACGAGGCTGTGAAGATGGCCGCTGCCTAAGCGAAGGGTGACTTGTCATGGATAGTCTGCGTATTGCATTGCTCGTCATTGGTGTTGTGATTGTCGTTGTCATCTATTGGAATGCCAAAAGAAAAACATCGGCTGAGCTGCACCATTCGAAACCACAAGCGCGCGTTGAACCAGATTTTGACGAGATGGACGCGGCACCGGAATCGTCAATCATTCGGGTAACACCTGATTTTAGTCAATCCGTCGATGAACTCACGACGGGCGAAGACACCAAAAGCTTGCCCAAGCTCGGCGAAGATACCGAGAACGCTACGCATGTCGATATCGGTGTCGCAGACGAACCCGCTGAACAAGCACCACCGAAAGCAAAGGTGCCCGAAAAGGTGCTCTCGCTGCGTATTATCAAAAAAGACGGGGGCGAGTTTCCCGCGTCAGATGTCATTCGTCTTCTCGCTGGTTCAGGCTTGGCGCATGGCCAGTTCGATATTTTTCACAAGCTATCGGATGGTGAGGGCAGCGATGCATTGTTCTCCGTGGCGAGCCTTACCGAGCCCGGGACGTTTGATTTAGAAAACCTTCGCGATAAAACACTCGCTGGATTGAGCTTTTTTATGCTTCGGCCGGGACCTGGTCGAGGCGTCGATGCCTTCGACAAGATGATCGAAATCGCCCGCGCAGTCGCAATCTCCTTGCAAGGTGAATTACTGGATGGCGACGGGAGTTCAATGAGCAATCAGCGTGAGCGTTTTCTTCGTGAGGATCTCATTCAATACGAGTTGAAGCACTTGCAACTGCAGTGACCGATTCCGCGCTACAAAAGGCCACCAATCGCGCGGACGAACTCTCGCGAATGCTCCATGAGCATAACCATCGCTATTACGTTCTCGACGATCCTAGCGTGCCAGACAGCGAGTACGACCGGTTGCTTCGCGAGTTACAGGCAATCGAAGCCGACTTCCCAACATTAGTATCTCCTGACTCTCCCACGCAAAGGGTAGGCTCGACGCCGGCAAGCGGCTTTGATCCCATCACGCACTTGCAGCCCATGTTGTCGCTCGACAATGCTTTTTCTGATGACGAAGTGCTGGCATTTGTCGCGCGTGTCGCAGATCGATTGGAGCTTGAGGATGGCGGCGAGTCATTGGAGTTCAGCGCAGAGCCGAAGCTGGATGGTGCCGCAGTGTCTTTGTTATACGAACAAGGATTACTAACGCGCGCTGCGACCCGAGGCGACGGGACGACCGGTGAGGACATTACCCATAATGTTCGTACCATCCGTTCGATACCACTCAAGCTGTTAGGCGAGGGGTTTCCCGAGCGGCTTGAGGTTCGTGGTGAGATTTACATGCCCAAAGCAGGTTTCGATGACTTTAACGAGCGAGCCGCCGCCGCCGGTGAAAAGACCTTCGTCAATCCCAGAAACGCGGCGGCGGGGAGTCTGCGTCAACTGGATCCGGCACTGACAGCCGAGCGCCCGCTCGATATGTACTGCTATGCGGTCGGCTTTGTGGACGGCGGTGTTGTGCCAGACAATCATACGGGTGCAATTGCGGCATTGAAGGGTTGGGGGTTCCGGGTTTGTGGTGATGCACAACGGGTGAAAGGTGCAGCAGGCTGTGCCGAGTATTTCAAATCGCTGGGAGATCGCCGTAATCAGTTGCCGTATGACATCGACGGCGTTGTATTTAAGGTTAACGACTTCGCAGAGCAGCGAGAATTGGGGTTTGTTTCGCGCGCCCCACGCTGGGCGATCGCCCAGAAATTTCCGGCGCAAGAAGAGCTGACCAAAGTGCTTGGCATCGACTGGCAGGTCGGTCGAACGGGTGCGTTAACGCCGGTTGCGCGGCTGGAGCCTGTTTTTGTGGGCGGCGTGACGGTAAGTAACGCCACGCTACACAATATAGAAGAGCTACAAAGAAAAGATGTGCGTATCGACGATGTTGTCATTGTCAGGAGAGCAGGGGATGTTATTCCCGAGGTCGCTGCCGTGGTAATGGATCGGCGGCCATTAGACACGCAGCCGGTCGACTTGCCAACGCATTGTCCCGTTTGTGGGTCGGATGTCCTTAAAATCGACGATGAAGCCGTTGCACGGTGTATGGGTGGTCCGATTGTCTGCCGTGCCCAGCGGGCCGAGGCGTTGAAGCACTTTGCCTCCAGAAAGGCGATGGATGTAGAGGGCTTGGGCGCCAAGTTGATCGAACAATTGGCTGACGATCGTGTTCGCAGTCCGGCGGACTTTTACAGTCTTACGATGGATGATTTGTTGCAAATGGAGCGTATGGGCGAGAAGTCAGCCCAAAAGGTGCTTGACGCTCTGGAGCACAGTAAGTCCACCACCTTGCCGAGATTCCTGTTCGCACTGGGTATCCGAGAGGTAGGAGCAACGACCGCTGAGTCCCTGGCCGACTACTTCGGCGGTCTGGAAGCGCTGATGAGTGCGTCACAGGAGGCTTTGATCGAAGTTCCTGATGTGGGTGCCATCGTGGCTGCAAGAGTCACAGAGTACTTCCAAAATTCGTCCAATCAAGCGCTGATCGATGAACTATTGAGCCACGGCATCGATTGGCCAGCGCCAGACCAGAATACAGCCGCCATTGCAGCGGATGCGTTTTTCGAAGGGATGACCTTCGTTCTGACAGGAACGCTATCGCAAATGACACGCGCCGATGCCGGTGCATTAATCAAGCAGTTAGGCGGCAAAGTGACCGGCAGTGTTTCGGCCAAAACAGACTATTTAGTGGCCGGCGATAAAGCCGGCTCAAAGCTCACCAAAGCGCAAAAACTGGAAATTGACGTTTTGGATGAAAGTCAGTTCATCGACCGATTGCCGGTCGACTTACGCCCCTGAAAAATCGCTAATTGATGCATAAATAGCCTATTTTTACCGTAAATAGCGGTTGCTCAAGTTCGACCATTTCTGAACGTAAAGCTGCAAAAAAATTCCCAGAAAATGGGCACTAATTCCCAACACTTTGATTTTGTTGACGGGATTTT
>JBGCGB010000063.1:0-18815 GCA_045110335.1 Woeseiaceae bacterium | reverse complement strand
ATCGCCTCGCCCGGTCCATTTTTGCCGTTCTCTTATCAGGAAAAGGGCCAGGATCTGAGGTACGTAGGGGCGTGGGATGCTTATCCGGCCAATAGACGACGGGTCGCAGACCACCTCGCCGCCGCCGGGAATGGACACCCGTTAATACTGAGTGGCGATATTCATTCCTTTTGGGCGATGGACGGTCGTCAATTTGCCGATCCGGCAGAACAGTTTGACGTATCGGAGTTCGTCACGTCTTCGATCAGCGCTAACTGGCCAGCGCCACTTGCCGAGCCGGTCAGTGACAATCTGGGCAATAACCCGCAGGTCGAATACTACGAACCGGCGTACCGGGGGTACTTGCTACACGATATCAATGCACGTAATTGGACGGTTACCGCACGAGGCGTTATCGATGCCAAAATACCATCATCTGGTGTGAAAACACTCGCCACATTTGACGTGGCTCACGGGCAGCCCGGATTTCAGCAACGCTAATCGACGATATTAGAGCGACAGTTCATATCAGTCACAACGAGATGACCATTCCTCGGTTTGGCATCAACGGCAGACCAATAATCACCACATCGCTTACAGCCCAACTTAACGAAGCGCTACTGATCCGTAACGGCGTCACCATAGACCCGGACATAATCGACCAGCATCGTTTGCGGGAAGACACTGTCATCAATCGGACCACCTGCACGACCCCAAGCGCCGCCAACGGCGACATTGAGAATCACATGGAACGGATGATCGAACGGCCAGCTTTCCCAGCCGGTACCTTCGTTCAGGTAAGTGAAGTAACGCACGTCATCGACAAACACATCGATACGCTCAGGCGTCCACTCCATCGAGTAGACATGAAAGTCGTCCGAAACGTCGTCTAGCAGAATACGTCCCTTTCGTTGCTCCCATAGCAGCCAATAGTAGGCGCGCGTATGAACCGTGCCATGTACATGCCCCATCTGGTAACCAACATGCTCCATGATGTCGATTTCTCCGGAATTCGGCCACGCATCGCAAGTCTCGCTACCTTGCCAGTCGGCTGGTGCCTCGCAAGTCGTCGCATACCGAAACGGATCACTGGGCAACATCCAGATTGCCGGCCATGTCCCCTGACCAAAGGGCAGCTTCGCACGCACATCGACTCGACCATAGAGTACGTCGCCCTTACCTTGAGACTGGATACGACCGGACGTATAAGCCGCATTGTCGTAGTCTTCTTTGTGCGCCGTAATACGCAAGAGACCATCTTTCACTTCAAGGTTTTGCACCCGATCAGTGTAAGCCTGGTCTTCATCGTTCACTTTGCGCGCGGACCATTGCTCGACATTCCAACGGTCGGGATTCGGTGCGCCATCCACATCGAATTCATCTGACCACAATAGAGGCCAACGCGGCTCCTGCCGCGCCTGCAGGCGAACAGAAATCGCACTGAGCAACGGCGCATCGGGCGCCGATTTTAGAGAGGCAACAAGCTCGCCGTCCTCGATTACGACGTCAGGAATAGTCACGGTCAATCCGGAGTCGGCCTTACCGTCGCGCCAACCACGAACATCGGTTTGGCCAATAGCCAACTGATCAGCTACGTAAACATCGAAGCGACGTTGCGCCTCGTTCGGCTCAGCGAAATAAAACGTAACGGCGTAACGGCCATTGGGCAGCTCATGCCGAATATCCAGATCACCTTCGCGATACGTCTCATAAAGTGCAGGATCCTGGGAACCTTTGATGCCTGACATCGTACGAACCTCACCACCCGACACCGAGGTATCTGCAGAAAAATAGGTGCCATCGGCCGTCGTCAAGGCATTGCCGCCAATATTGCTGGCCCAAACCACGGGGTCCGGCGCACTAGGCTTTGTAGTAGATGTCGTTGACACGCAAGCTCCTAAGAGCAGCAAAAGAGAAGATGCTGCCAGTTTATTGATGACCATACCGGACCTCGCTTGGCGTTGGGTTCTGGAAAGGTAGTGTTACGTCGATGTAGTGAGTGTACGGCAGTTGACCATGCTTACGAAGCACAATAGTCGCACGAACGATATCGCTCGGTCAGGCATCATGCCGAAGACTAGAGACCTTCTGCTTTCGCATTAGAATGCGTCGCGTCCACCCGGCTCAACACCAAGTCTGATTCATTGATGTTCAATTCCTGACCGAGCAGATGTTCGATACCGCCGACCAACGCCATGGCGTCGAGGCCGTAGTAACGCATCAAGTACGGCCTGGACCCGCCATGCGCATAGGTGTCCTTCAGGCCAAGTCGAACCAAACGCTTGCCCGAACCACTATCCGCCATGATCTCGGCCATCAACGATCCGATGCCCCCTTCCGTGACATGGTTTTCCAACGTGACCACACCATGCTTCACCGACTTGAGGTGATCCAGCATCGCTTCCGAATCAAATGGCTTGATGGTGTTCAGATGCAAATGCTTGATCGAAACTCCGGCCGCTGACAACGCAGCGCTGGCGCGCATTGCCTCTTCGGTGGTTATGCCGGCGGTGACGACAAGCACATCATCGCCTTGCGTCAGCTCGCGCATCTTGCCGACCTCGATCGGTGTATCAAACAGCCGAGGTACAAGGCCGCGCAATACACGGCAATAGACCGGTCCGTCGATGCTGTCCGCGGCTTCGCAGATGCTCTCGACTTCCGTGGCATCACCGCACTCGAGAATCGTCATATTGGGAATAGACCGCATGACCGCAATGTCTTCGATCGCCTGATGTGTCATACCGCCCGGCGTCGTCACGCCCGGCAGGAATCCCATCAGTCTCACACGGCGCCTGGGGTAGGCAATCGACGCCATCAATTGATCATAAGGCCGTCGATACAAGAATACGCCGAAGGTATGCAAGAAAGGTCTGAATCCGGCAAGACCCAACCCACCGGCGAAACTCAACATATTTTGCTCGGCCATACCGAGTGATAAAAATTTCTCCGGGTGTCGATCTCGAAAACCATCGATCTCGCATGAGGACGTCAAGTCCGCACTAAGGCAAAGCACATCCGGGTGCGCCATCGCGAAGGTTTCGAAAGCCCGTTCATAAGGTCTCTTGACCATTTCAACCATTAGCTTTGGCTCCTCATGCGTCGTACTCCACGGGATCCAGTCCCATTGCCACAGCAATGTCACGATTCATGGCCGCGCGTTCTTCTTCTGATTGGAACCGGACATAGTGCAAGCGCGGGAATCGTTTCTTCAGCGGCGGCATCGCATGATAGGGACTGCTGTGCGCCAAAATGATCAGTGGTTGACCCGGATGTTTTTCCGCAGCTGCATCACGAATCTCATCGAGTGCATGCGCATTGACGGAAATCACCTTCGCACCGAACTGCTCCATTTTTTTCTGAATATCGCCCACTTCCATGACGCTACTCATCGCGCCGTCACATTGCTGACGATTCACATCCATGATGGCTTTTACATTGTCGATGCCATGGTGCGCGCAACTTTGAATGGCCTCCCATGTCTGGCCTTCCTGTACTTCGCCATCGGACATATAAACCCAAACCAAGCCGGACTCACCACGAAGCCGTCGGCCATATGCCAAACCCGCGCCCGTCGATAATCCGATACCCAACGTGCCGTTGTGCACTTCCATGCCAGGTGAATGCTCCGCACCGATCTGTTCAACACTGGACCCGTCCTTGTTAAACATCAACAAGCCTTCCGGTGACATACGGCCGACTTCCACCAACGCAGCATAGGCAACAAGCGCGTAGTGCGCAGGCGCGATGAACAAGCGGTCGTACTCAGGCGCGACAGCACCGTGGTAGCCCGCGCCTGTGTAGTAGTCGGGATTGTCCGCTGACGGCACGCCAGCAAACGGCGGCGGCACCATCGGTAGAACTGATGGGCCAATATGCAGCGCTTCGTTATAAAGCCACGCCAGTTGCTCGGCAGCCGAGCAAGCTTGTGACAAATAGCCGCCGTTGTTTCGAATCGTATGTTCAAAGACGCGCCGTCGAATGCCAAACGCAATTTCTTCGGTGGTCTTGTCCGTATTGTAATTAGGCATCGGCTCCATTTCCCCGTTACGTGAGCGCCATGACGACGCTTACAATCGACGCGCTTAAGAAGTTGGCTAGTGTTCCTGCCAACACCGTTTTCAAACCCAGTTTCGCAATTTCCGAAGACCGTTCCGGCACAACAGAACTCAAACCGGCGATCAGGATCGCGAGCCCCGAAAGATTGGCGAAACCACACAGCGCGACGGTAATCGCAATCTGCCCGGCTTCACTGAAATTCTCAATGTCCGGCGAAAAATGCAGATAGGCTAGAAACTCATTCAGAATCACTTTCTCGCCGAGATAAGCGCCCGCTTGTAGCGACTCAACCCAGGGCACACCGATCACAAACGCGACCGGCGCGAACAACCACCCCAAAATCATCTCCATCGATAACTCGGGGAAACCAAGCCAGCCACCAACGCCGCCGAGAATAGCGTTCAATAATGCGATGAGCGCAATGAACGCGATTAAGACCGCGATCACATTGAGCATGACTTTAAGACCGATCGTCGCGCCATTGGTGACGGCCTCGACAAGACTACCGGCACGATCCGCATCAGCGCTCTCGTTGAGCGTTTTGAGGCTATCGACGTCGTAAGCGGTCTCCGTCTCCGGAATCAGAATACGGGCAATCAATAACCCGCCGGGTGCGGCCATGAATGCTGCAGTAACCAAAAGATCGACACGCATACCCAAAGACGCATACGCAACCAGCACAGACCCGGCAACACTCGATAGACCCAGCGCCATCAAGGTGAACAACTGCGCACGCGAAATTTTCGGTAAGAACGGGAGAATCGTCAGCGGCGCTTCCGCCATACCAACGAACACATTCGCTGCCGCACAAGTGGATTCCAAACGGGAGGCACCGGTAAGGAACCGCACGGCGCCACCCAGCCAATGAATGATCCAGGTCATGATGCGCAGATGAAAGAGTAACGCCACTAACGCGCCAATAAAGATGATGACCGGCAACACCTGAAACGCGATAATTACGCCACCGGACTGATCGGCCAATGGCCCGAACACAAAACGTGTGCCCTCATTCACATGGCCGATCATCTGCTGAACACCGCTGCTGACACCAGACAACATCGAAAGACCAATCGGCGTTGCCAGTGCAAGCACGGCGATACCGATCATCAAGGCTAGCGTTCGAAACGCATGCTTGAACTGAATGGCGCGCCTGTTTTCCGAACACAGCACCGCGATAGCGATCATCGCGACGATACCGACAATTCCAATCATTGTTGCCACCTTTGAGGTAAGCGCGACATGCTGTAGATAGTCACAGCGTTGAGGCCTTCGCCCGCATGGCACGCGAGCTTTCAGCCAGCGTTGTTCCCTGACGATGCAAATTACCACCAATCAAGAACATCACATCTTCGCCATAGAACGCCGACAGTTCCGGCAAACGGTCCAGTGTCATGCCGCCGCCTGGTGTCGGGAAAATGGTCGCGTAGCCATTAAACGCACCCAGGCAACTTGCAGCCACTTCTTGGCAAGCGTGTTTCGAGAATGAAAACCGCCCACCGTAGTTCGGAAAAATGGACGCATCCATGCCGATCAAACGCATCAACTGCCCGAACATCGCACCATGCGAATATCCGTTGTGCGGAGAAACGACATAGCTACCCAACATCGCTGGATGACCGATCATCGGCACCGGGAACTCGTCAGCCGCAGCTATCCGACGCGCGGCATCAAAACCGATCAATCCCGGCGCTAGCAGAAAAGCACCAGCACCTTGCTCAAGCGCGAAATGGGCATCTTCCATGAGCTGCTCCGACGGGCCGCTCAGCATCGGCGCATACACGGTACGTCCGCCAGTTTCTTCATTGGCTCGCCGCACGGCGGCAGCGCAATGGGCGACGCGTTCGCGAAAGGGCGCGAAAGGTTGGTTCGCCAGTCCGTGATCATCCTTAACGATATCAATGCCACCCAACGCAAACTGGTTCGCTTGTTCGGCGAGCGCTTCTGCCGACAGACCTTGGGGTTTAAGCGCCGTCATTAACAGTGGCCCGGTGGGTCGATCAAACAAGCGCCGTAACCCGGCGATACCGAATCGCGGACCGGCGAAACAATCGCTTAATGCCGCGGGTAGTTCAAAAGATTGCACTTTGACTTGCGGAAAAAGACTCGCATTGCCATACATGACATTCATCAATTGGGTCAGCGTGTAACCGCTGGTTTCAACCGCATAGGAAATCGTTGCATCGAAGGTGCTTGTATCGATGTCGTCCCATTGCTGCACCTGTCCGATAACATGCCGACGAATATCGTCGTCCTGAATCAGTACTTCGGGAAACTCAATGGTCTGCTCTACGCAAATGTTGTCAGCGATTTCACGCGCAACAGTTGCTGACTCATGGATACGGTAAACGACCGTGAACCGTTCGCCAGACACAGAAAATGTCGTTGCATCAATCACTGGGGTTGACGCTCGCGATGAATCAGCTCGGGCAAAGATTCCTCGAAGGGCGGATAGGCAATCCCGAACTCCGTAATAATCGCCGTGATCAAGCGTGCCGGTGTCACGTCGAAGGCCGGGTTATAAGCAGGCGCATTGTCGGGAGCAACGGACACGCCATCAATAACAGTAATTTCAGCGCCATCGCGGATCTCTATGTCAATCTCGTCGCCACTCGGCGTCGCCAGATCGATCGTGGAACTCGGCGCCGCAACATAAAACGGGACGTCGTTGTCTTTGGCGGCCAATGCCAGACCATAAGTACCGATCTTGTTCGCCGTATCACCATTCGCAGCAACGCGATCACAGCCGACGACACAAAGATCCACTGGCTCTGATCGCATGATGTGGGCAGCCGCACCATCGACAACGATGGCGAACGGAACGCCATAAGACTGTAGCTCGAAAGCGGATAGCTTTGCGCCTTGCAATCGTGGCCGGGTTTCATCGAGGTAGGCTTTGATCGTCTTACCGCGTTCGTGTGCCGTTTGAATGATACCCAGCGCCGTGCCGCGGTCGACGGTCGCTAATGAACCGGTATTACAATGATGAAAAATGGTCGCCTTATCTGGCACCAATGCCATCGCATGGTCGGATATTGCATGATTAACACGCGCATCTTCATCGGCAATAGCTTCTGCTTCTTGCAACAAAGCAACACGCATCTGCGACAGGTCTTCGTGCGCCATCGCCACGACTTGCATGCGGTCCAGCGCCCAAAACAAATTGACCGCCGTCGGGCGCGACGCCCGTAAAACGCGATCGGCATCATCGAGCACCGCACGCATTGCGGCGAGATCATGCGCATCAGAAAGCTCGGCGGCGGCAACGATACCGAACGCAGCGGCAACGCCAATGGCCGGTGCGCCGCGAACCGTCATGTCTTCAATAGCCGCCGCGATCGCTTCCGGCCCGATCAGGTCGACATACGCCACCGCTGCAGGCAGTCGCTTTTGATCTAGCAATCGCAACGTGTTCTTAGTCGCAATCCATTCAATACTTTTTACGCTCACAGACGACCCCTTCGCCATCGAACCAGCATTGTCATCAACTGAAAAACGGCAATGCTCAAGTGTTTGCCGCCATTGCAGGGACTAGCGCTGCAATCAATGCCGATAACTTCGGCCTAATAATCTCTGCAGCCTCAAACACCTCGGATTCTGTCGTTTCGCCGCTATCGTTCACCGACGCGATCGACAGGTTCGTAATGGCACTGATCGCCAGCACGGTCAAACCCATGTGGCGTGCAACAATCACCTCGGGAACGGTAGACATCCCAACAAGATCGCAACCCATCGATTGCAAGAAACGAACCTCGGCGGGCGTTTCAAAACTGGGGCCGGTCGCAAAGCCGTAAACGCCGGTGGTTAACGTCTGACCGATGTTGGACGCCGTTGTCTTGGCTAACGTAACCAAATCACGGTCGTAAGCATTATTGAGTGACAGAAACCGCGATCCGACACGCTGATCATGGGCGCCCCGAAGAGGATCAGATCCGGCGAGGTTCGCTAGGCTCAAATGGTCCTCGATAACCACAAGATCCCCGACCGATTGGCCGGGCGACAAACCGCCGGCGGCATTCGTCAAAACAGCCGTCTTGGCGCCTAACGCTGCCATCACACGCATCGGGAACGTTACGGCTTGCGGTGTATAACCTTCATAAAGATGTACCCGGCCCTGCATAGCCACGACAGGACAACCATGCCAGAGACCCAACACCAGCTGACCAGCATGGCTTGGCGCCGTTGAGACGGGGAAACCCGGAATCGAATCATACGGAATTCGCACGCCATCGATCTCATCCGCAAGGTGGCCTAGACCGGAGCCCAAAACGAGGCAAATCGACGGTTGAAGATCACTGTGTTCGCGGATTTTGGCGACCGCTGTTTTGATGTCGTTGAGCATGGAAGCCTTGAGGTTAGCGCATTCAGCTCATGTTACTGATATCTGGCAGAAGGGTCGACTGAATGACCAAAATCAATGATGCCCCGTACTCAACCAATGTTCGACCTACCGCGCCCAACTGGCGAGTGCGGCACGAACGGTAGCTTGCTCAA
This sequence comes from Woeseiaceae bacterium, assembly GCA_045110335.1. GTDB lineage: Bacteria > Pseudomonadota > Gammaproteobacteria > Steroidobacterales > Woeseiaceae > CALBPI01. Next base: position 10,286 of record JBGCGB010000063.1, on the reverse strand, counting down.
TATCAAAGGGCACTGATTGCGGCCCATTGGGCAGCGCCTTATCTCCGCGAGCAAGACATTCCAAGCTGAGTGTCTGCAGCGTCAAACCCAAATCCATAATCTCGATAGGATTACCATCTCCGCCAGCCAGATTGATCAAATTGCCGCGCGCCAGCAGGAAATAGTTTTTCCCATTCGGCATCGAGATGCGCTCTACATTAGGCCGCAAGGTATGACAGGCCGTAGCCTCTTTACGAAGCGCATCCGTCTCCATTTCGAAGTAATTTTGGCCCGCGTTGCACAAAATAACGCCGTCCTTCATCAATTCGAAATGCTGGTGTTCAATCGCGCTGTTGCGCCCGGTAACGGTAAGCACCATGTCTGCTTCCGGTAGAACATCCGCCAGCTCACCCGTTTTGAAACCTTCGAGATGCGCTTCCAACTCCGCCAACGGTGACGTGTCCACCACCGTCACTTGTGCGCCAAGCCCCCGCAATCGTTGTGCGACACCCTGACCACAGTACCCATACCCCACAACGACAATACGTTTACCGCCCAACATGATGTTGGTCGTGCGCATGATGCCATCGACGACCGATAGACCGACCCCATAACGATTTTCGACAATCCGTTTAGCCATGGTGTCATTGATAATGATGGTCGGAAAATCAAATGGATCAAATGACTCGCGGAGCCGATTTGCACCAGTCGTCGTCTCTTCAGTGGCACCGACGACCGCATCACGGACCGCAGCAAATGCCGGATTTTCCGCCAGCAGTTGATGCAAGTCACCACCATTATCCGCGACCAGTGTGGGTGACGTCTCCAGCACATTAGCGGCGTACTGCATGTGCTCTTCGAATGTCTCGCTACGTTTGGCAAAAACATTGACGCCCATCTCGGCCGCCAGGTAAGCAGCCGTATCATCCTGGGTCGTTCCCGGACTGCCGGTAATCGCGATGGTGGCGCCGCCCGCCATCAGGACATCCAACCAGACCGCCGTCTTTGCCTCAACATGCAAGCAAATACCAAGGCGATGCCCTGCCAATGGCCGCTCGCTAGCGAACCGGTCTTTCAGTGACCTCAAAATGGGCATGTTTTGCCGCGCCCAATCGGTTCTGTCTTTTCCGGACTGGATCACTTGCTGTTCATTCATGGTTACTGGCCCCGACTGATTGAGGGCATACCATCGCATGTGATCGATTCCGTTGTCGAGCCTATGGAGTCGCCAGCCATTCAAGCCAATAACACCGGAGCTATTCCCGCAAGGTACTCACTTCAAAACGCAACGTTTTAGGTCTTCGCGCGGATCAACTTTGTAGCGGGACACGAATCCGTCCTAGCAACCTGAATGACCAGTGGAACGGAAAAGAAGCCTCGAGCCAGAAATGGGTTGCAGATTCTGACTCGAGCGCTTCTTCCAAATGAAGATCCTAAACCGTGATGATCTCACCGTCGAAACCACGAAATGAAAACCCGTCGAACGGCTCGTTGTAGCATCGCTTGATGTCTCTCAACACACCTATCGCGACCCTTTCACCGACGAACAAACCTTCAGTTCCATCGGTGCGCCAATGCACGCCGGCGATATCGCGCCCCAATGCCACATTAGAGGCGAGCTTGTTGAGCTCACCGCCGATGCTCAATGCATCTCCATGAAAACTGTCCAATCGCAAACCGTCCGATGCCGCGACGACCGGTGACGGAACCGGATGCTCTTCGTCAAAGAATGCCTTCAGCACAGTGGTGCAGGCGCCAGCGATGCAAGCATGCCCCGCTGGATATGCCGGATGTGTCGGACTACCTTCTGCGTAAGCCATCGGCAATAGATAACTGCCCGTTTTCGCAAAAGTCTCGCCAAACACGTTCACGCGATGCAGTGACCGATGGATGGGGTAGTTGCAATCCCCGGTCAGATGATTGTGAATGCGACCACCGAAGGTTTCTGGTCGTAGCCGCAAATGCACCTGCCACTTTTGGAACCAGGCCGCTTTCAACGCCTCGTGGGCAACCCGTGCGATTAGTGACAACAGATCTGCTCCGCCAAAGGTCACGAAACGACCTTGCGAAGAAGAAAAGTCATAGGGGAGTTTGGGGTCCCAAGGATTAATCCCCAAGCCGCTCGTGATGATCAGTGCCGCATTCAAATAGGCCTGATAAGTAAAGTCAGTGTGCACATAGCTACCCAACCGTCGCCCATCATTGATGTAGCGTTGCTGCTGATCAAAAACCGCTTTACCCGGCACGTTGCCGCGTTGCACTGCCAACCACTCGGCATAGTCCGTCATGAAATCGAGACCCGACACATCGACGGTGTAACGCTGGTCTATGGTCATAGGTCCATACGGAACCGGTTTGAGCAAGAATTGAGAAATGTAAGGGCCAGCTAAATCGCCTGGCGTTTCGCCGCGGAACAAATTTTCTGGTGTCACGGCGCCGTTGTAGCGCTTTCTGAAAAAACCGAACTGGTTGAGATCCGACACGGCACTCGCGACCAGCGGGTGTGACGCATACGCATCGAAAGGCACATCGCGTAACAGCGCGTGCCAATACACTTCAACGATTTCGGCGACTTCGCGCTTCGACGAGAAAGCGGGCGCCGCTGGCATGCTGGACATATGTGAATCGGCGCCGGAAAGCGAGTAAGCATGCGTCGCCTGCGGGTTGGCCAGCTTGCGCGTGCCACCCATTGGAATCGCTTCGTATTTGTCCGGGGAAGCACTGCGCAACGCACGTTTTAGTTGCTTGTAGGCACGTCGGTCAACCTCACCGAAACGGTTGTGCGGCAAGCCTTTCGTAAACGTGCCTATCTTCGTCGCAAACGCGGCTTCATCACCGTTATCAGGATGCGTTACCGGTGCAATCGAGCGTTGTTCAAATGCCGCAGCCATGCGAAGGTCGAAGGCCGCATTGCGCCGTTTTGCACCGAACTTTGAGATTACCGCCGCATTCGCTTTTTCCGGCACACTCGACAAAATGGGTAGCGCCGCGGTCGCACTGGTCAGCAAAGCAGATCGACCCAAAAAGGATCGGCGAGATTCAGAAACAGGCGCTGGGCCCGGTTGGGATTTTAGATTGTTGTCTTTCATGGCAGTACCACTCCACTGGTGTTGATTGTTGTTATTGTCGACACATCCTGTGCCGACTATGTCGCCCTTTTCTGGTCGAATGATCCAGAAAGCGCCAACACAATCGCGTCCGCCAAAAAAGAAACCGCCTACGACTATCTAACTGTTGAAACCTGTAGCGTTATCCCAGTCTCATCTCATAAAAATACAGATGCTTGATCGGCGCATACGGGGAGTAACGTCAATACGGGTCGCACTTCGGTGTGTAGAAATTATGGACGCTGCCATCTGACGCCGGGCAATGAACTGCCACCAATGCACAGGCATTGGTACGCATAATATTGGAACGAATACACTGGCAAGTGCTGCAGAATCGGCGACTACCGACAACGAACGCATTGCTCGCTATCGGTAGTCGGAGAAAGATCAGCCGGTAGGGTTTTCGACTATTTTGAGTTAAGCATCACGGGCTCGCCAAAGCCCAACTCATCCAGACGATCCGCTTGCGTTTCGCCATCACCAACAATCAGGTAGTTCATCGCATCCGGTTTGAAGTACCGCGCAGAGAATTCGGCAAGCTTTTCTTCATCAATCGCCGCGATCGCCTCGGCTTTCTTGGCCAGATAGTCATTGGGAAAATCAAACACGCTGATCTCGCCAATCGTGCTCAACTTGTCCCGCAGCGTTTCGTTAGCCAAAGCCTGACCGCGCAAAACCGCGCCTTTCAATTCCTCCAGTGAATCTTCTGTAAAGGACTCGCCATAGCCGCCTACAATGTCGCGAATCAACGCCAGCGATTCAAGCGTGGCATTCGACCGCACGGACGAACGAACCCGGAAGAAACCACGATCTGGCGCCACCGAAAAACCGGACCGAATACCGTAGGTGTATCCCTTTTCCACCCGTAAGGTGCTATTCAAATTGGACGTGTAAATACCACCCAACTGCAAGTTAATCGCATCGGCAATCAGGTAGTCATCGCTATCAGGTGTCAGCGAAGGTCGCTCAATGAGTAATACCGATTGTTTGGCGCCCGGCACGTCATAAAAATAGACCGTGGACGCATCAATCGGCTTGGCTGCTGTCAGCGTCGGCGCTGCTGGTGGCTCACCCTCGCCGGCCGCGAGATCGCCAAACAGATCACGCACTTCGCTTTGCGAATAATCACCGACAATTCTGAGTTTCGCGGTGTCCCAACGATAGTAGGCCTGATGGAACGCTTTCAGATCAGGCAAAGCGATGGTCTCGAGTTTTTCTTCGGGACCGAAACCTGTGTAGTGCAAAATGTTATCGGGTGCATACCGAAGCTTTGCATTCTCCCTCGCTGCAATGGCGTTCGGGTTTGCCGCCGATTGGATCACGTCTTGTATCGCTTGCGTTTTTTGCAGCGAAAACTCTTCGTCATCCCAGCGCGGCTCATTGACCATCTCTTTGACAAGGCCAACTGTCGCTTCAAAATTGCGGCGTAGCGTGACACCCGACACTGTCGTTCCCCAGATGCCACTAGACACCGACACGGCCGAGCCTAGAGACTGAACGGCATCCTCAAACTCTGCGGTGCTAAGGCGCTTGGTACCTTTCTCAAGCATCGCCGCCGCCATCGCAGCGACACCAGGTTTTTCCACCGACGCTCGATGCATACCCGCATCGAACCGAATCGAAAACTGCACCAGTGGCGTCTCGTCAGATTGCAACCCATAGACCTCCAACCCGTTTGCGAGCGAATCTCGCCAAATATCCAGCGCAGGCAATGTGTAGGCTTCACCAAGTGGCGGTTCAACAGTACGGTCAAAGGAAGATGGCGTTGTTTCGGCCAGCACTCTGGCCGCCGGATCAAAGTCAGGCGCTGCACCTTCACCCTGCACGATCACTTCTTCGGTTACATCCGCGACAACAGCACCTTTCAGCGCGAGATCAGGTTCGCCTTTCGGCACCATGCTGACAGCGATGCGGGCCTTGTCTTTGATGTAACGCTGATAGACAGTCATCACGTCTTCGGTGGTGACCGCCTGTAGACGCGCGATATCCGTCTGATAAAACTCCGGGTCTCCGGTAAAGACGTTGTATTCACCTAACTGAATGGCTTTGCCCAATGCACTTTGCACATTCTGGTAAAAACCAACCTCGGTGCCCGCTTTGATTCGATCAAGATCATCCTGACTGATGCCATCCTTCTCAAACATCGCGAATGCTTTTTCCAGCGACGGCATCATGACATCAAGGTCATCACCCTGATTCGCCGTCAGGAAAAAGTGAATCTCACCGGCAATCTCTTTGGCATAACTAAACGCGCCCACACCCGAAGCCACTTTATCGCCCTCGACCATCACTGCATTGAGTGGTGCCCGCTTACCTTCGGTGAGATAGGTCAGCAGCACATCCAAGGCATAGGAGTCCGGATGATACTCGGCGACCGACGGCCACGTTAACGATAAACGCGGCACGGTAGCGAAGTTGTCTTCATGCACGAAACTGACGCTCTCCGCCAGCGCAGCTGCCGGCGCATCATAGTTAGGAATATCTTCGCCGCGCGGAATTTCACCAAAGTATTTTTCAACCCAGACTTTCGCCTCCGCAGGTTTGAAGTCGCCCGCAATCGTCACGGTGACGTTGTTCGGCACATACCATCGCGCATAGAAATCTTTAACATCCTGCAAGGTCGCGGCATCCAGGTCTTCCAGTGACCCAATCACCGACCAGTTATACGGATGACCTTCCGGATACATCGCCTTGGCGATGATGCTGAGATTGTGTCCGTAGGGCTGATTGTCGACACCCTGCCGCTTCTCATTTTTGACCACCTGCTTTTCGTTATCGACAACGTCCTGCGACACGGTATTGATAAACCAGCCAAGCTTGTCGGCTTCGGCCCAAATGATCTTCTCCAGCGCATCTTTGGGTACGGCTTGAAAATACTGCGTCATGTCATTGGTCGTAAAACCGTTGGTGCCGTCGCCGCCAATTCGGGTATTCATTCGATCAAGTCCACCGTAACCGAGGTTTTCCGAATCGAGAAACAACAGGTGCTCGAACAAATGAGCGAATCCTGTTCTGCCCGGTACTTCACGGCCAGAACCCACATGAACAGCTAGATCAATAGCCACCACCGGATCGGACTGATCGACATGAAGAATCACATCGAGACCGTTATCCAGCGTGAATTTTTCGAATTCGAGTTCGAGTGGTGCCGCGGCCTGAGCGGCTACCGGCTCGGCAGACTCAACTTCTTGCTTACTGCAGGCAGAAAGAAAAAGACAGAGACCAATCGACAAAACAAGGGGAAATCGCTTCATGACAAACTCGAATAAATAAACGAGCGATTAGTCTGAAGCAGACGCCCCAAACTGTCTAGCGCTGACCGGGACGATCCCTGGCCGGATCCGGCTGCCCACCACCGAATCCAGCCACAAACGTCGCTACAACATCAGAGATCAGTCCGACGAACTGAGCCGCGCCACTACCTCGGTCTGGAAGAACTTGCCAGCATTCTGATGCATCTCACGCGTGTTGTAGTCAACGTTGGTCTGCACAATAGTGACGTCGAAATCTGGCAGCACCACAACACGATTTCCGCCATTGCCGTTCATTCCGACGGCATAGTAAGACTTCCCGTCTACTTCGTAAGGCATCAACCACCAAAGATAGCCGTAGAGAAAGCCTGGTGACTCCAGTATGTCGATGCTGACTTCCGATGACGCCTTCGCCCAGGCCTTCGGGTAGAGCTGTTGCTTGCCATGCGCGCCGTCATTCCGTTGCAACTCGGCGAATTTCGCCAGTGAACGTGTTGTCAGCTCGAGACCGCCACCGAGGTGGGCGACGCCCGTGCCGGTTCTCGGCCATTTGAACTCGGAGATCGCCATCGGCGCGAACAATCGTTGCTCAATCAAATCCGTCGTTGTCGTACCGGTTGCCCGTTCCACAACCTCACCCAGAATTTGAACCCCGGCCGTGCAATAGCTAAACACGCGGCCATAGGCAGATTTCGAGGGTGGCGTCTTCCAGGATGGGTAACCGGCCATCGGCAAATCCCAGTAGAAACGACTCCAATCTTCAACAATGTACATCCGCTCCTCATTGCCGCGGCTAACGTTGTTCCAGTCATCGCACTCAAGTGGTCCGGACATCGTCAGCAGATCTTTCACCGTAATGTCTTGCTTTCTAGGGTCCGGATTAGCGAATGGCATAAGCTCCGGGAAGAACGGTGCGACCTTCGAGTCGAGCGTCAGATCACCATCGGCAATCGCGATGGCCACGGCCATGCCTGTCATCGTCTTGGTGACCGACCGGGTGTTATGTAGCGTAGTGGCGTCAGTGTCATTGTAATAACCCTCATGCACCGGCTTTCCGTCGCGAGAAATCAGGATACTAGTCATCGTGCCGTAGTCGCCGGCCTCGATGCGCTCGTTCAACTGGCGACTTGCCGCGTCATCCCATTCAAGCGACGCCGTGTGACCATTGACGTTGGTCATTAGGAAAAGTAGTGCGATGATAGTGAGTCTGGGTAATGTCATAGTTTGGCTCCGTGTTTGAAGGGATGCAGTAGAGCTAACCGCACAGCCTTCAAGCTAGTGAATCCCGTTGAAGCTTTCTGAAGCATGCCCACTACTGCCTTAATGATGATGGAAATGAATGACTTACGAGATTGATGATCTGACGGTAGATGTAGAGCGTGGCACCGTGCACCGGGGGGACGAGCGCCTGTCCGTGCGGGGATTGAGCTTTGAATTACTCCGTGTGCTGATCGAAAAGGCACCGGAACCGGTCAGTATCGACGAACTATCGAGTACCGTTTGGCGTGATCAAGTGGTTGGCGACGACACCATTGCCCAGCGCATCAAATTGCTGCGCTCGGCGCTCGGCGACAACGCCACAGAACAGCGGTATGTCACGACCGTCCGCAATGCGGGCTACCGCCTCACATCCTTGCCGAACCAGCCGCACGAAAATACGTCCGGCCGTCAACGCTTTATGATCGCCGCAACCGCGGCCATCATCGCGGCGCTGGCTCTTGCCAGCTTGAAACTCGTGAAGACAGACAGCACCGATACCGCAGCCGACAATACCGAATTCAGGTTGGGCAGCGCCGTCGATCGACAGCTTGAGCGCGCCCGTGAACTCATCAAGATTCGCCAAGCAGCCGCGACCGATAGAGCGATCGATCTGTTAAACGAAGCACTGGCGACAGAGCCCGGGCATATCGGGGCGCGAACGGCACTGAGCTTTGCTTACTCACAGCGTGTCACCAAGTTCTCAGGTAACGCGGACGACGCAGGTCATGCCGAATCGTTGGCGCGTTCGCTGATCACTGAGCAGCCTGACGGTGCGCGGGGCTGGCATGCGCTGGGTTATGCCCTGGACTCACAGGGCCAGATCGATGAAGCGCTATCCGCCTACAAACAAGCGTTCTTGCTAGACCCGTCCGATGCGGCGGCGATGTCGAGCGCTGCCTATCTATTACAAGTCCGCGGTCAGCTCTATGAATCGTTAATGCTCGAAGTCAAAGCCATGCGAACCGCCCCGCCAACGCTCTATGGGCCAGTACAGATCGCGTCGACATTAAGCTTGCTGGACGATGAATCGGCTGAGCTCTGGTGGCAGCGCGCGATCGCCACCGGACCGTCGCAACCCGTCATACTCGCTGAACGGCTGCGGCAGTATCTACGCCATGGTGAACCGGTGCTAGCGCTCGAATTGTTCGAGCAAATGCCGGCTGATGTTAAAGCACTGAAGCGGCATCAACGCCTTGCCGGACATGCGGCACTGCAATTGGGTAAGCATAATGAGGCTATGCAATATTTCACGAGCGCAGGTCAAAGGGCTGCGTTGGACCGGCTCGCGTTGCAAGCGATGTCCGCTGACGACGCATTAGATACCACGCCACTGATCGAAGCACGGAACGCCATCCTTGCTGGCGATAACTGGCCGCAATTGCGCGTGCTCGTCGCGGAAGTGCATGCCGGACTCGGTGACATGGACGAGTCTTTTGAATTGCTCGGTGAAGCCATCGATATGGGCTGGCGCGACTTGAAGTCGCTTCAACAGTCACCGTTCCTGACACCACTACGAGCGACACCCGCCTGGCGCCAGCTAGAGATGCGTCTCCAGCGACTCATTGATGCAGAGATTAGTCTGGTCAGCGCCACCGACGAGATACGGCAGATGTCAGAAGACCTGGCAAAGACCCTTCAATAACGCGCTTAAGGCAATCCGCCTCCGACACACCATTAAACGGTGTGCAGCAAATGCACCAGTTTGATCACCGAATCAAGCTTTCGCTTGGATAGCCGACACAAGATATGACAAAACACTGCCATCGCAACCAACTAATAGGCGTAGAATGCGCGGCTGGCGCAAACACGCCATTCATTACTCATTAGAAGATCCCCATGTCCTTTTCACTATTCAATAACGCCAGGACAGAAATACTGTCCGGGCTCACCGTCGCGCTCGCGTTGGTTCCTGAAGCCGTCGCCTTCGCCTTTGTCGCCGGCGTTGAACCATTGGTCGGTTTGTACGCTGCCTTTCTCGTCGGTCTGATTACCGCCGTCTTCGGTGGTCGACCCGGAATGATTTCTGGCGCGACAGGCGCATTGGCTGTCGTCATGGTCAGCTTGGTGAAAGCACATGGCGTTGAATATTTGTTCGCGACAGTCGTCCTGATGGGCATCATTCAAATGACCGCTGGCGTACTACGCTTGGGTAAATTTATTCGAATGGTCCCCTATCCGGTCATGCTGGGATTCGTCAACGGCCTCGCGATTGTGATTTTTCTCGCACAACTGCAGCAGTTCAAAACACTCGACGGCAACAACTGGCTTGAAACCGGTCAACTCACTATCATGCTCGGTGTCGTTGCTTTGACGATGGCAGTGATCTATTTACTGCCAAGACTGACCAAAAGTTTCCCAGCACCATTGGCCGGTATTGGTATCGCTACTGCCGTCGTCTTGTTCTTCAACATCGATACGCGCTCGGTCGGTGATCTGGCCAACATCAAAGGTGGGCTGCCTGCTTTCAGCATCCCGAATGTGCCGTTCAATCTTGAAACGCTAAAGATCATTTTCCCATACTCCATTATCCTCGCAGGGATCGGTCTGATCGAGTCACTGCTAACGCTGACACTGATCGATGAAATGACCGAAACCCAAGGTCGTAACAGTCAGGAGTGTGTCGCCCAGGGCGCGGCGAACGTGGTGACCGGCTTCTTTGGTGGCATGGGTGGCTGTGCGATGATCGGCC
>JBGCGB010000062.1:0-19699 GCA_045110335.1 Woeseiaceae bacterium | reverse complement strand
TCGCACTTCTGTCGCGCTGCATTCCAATCGTTTTGCGTTTCGCTTCAACGGTCATTTGGCACGCACCACCAACGGGTACATCTCGGCATGTGATCCACACGCGCGTGCAACCTCCCGTCGGCTGGTCGTAAGTTTTACCGGCCGAACAAGACTCGATCCAACATCAAATTCTGCCGTCAGCCGAGGGTGCCCCGCGTGACTTTAAAACCTGCTTACGGCTTTACGCTGATCGAAGTGCTTGTGGCATTGACCGTCATGGCGATCGGCGTCGCCGGCAACTATGCGCTAGCCATCCATAGCCTTCAGCAATTCAGTTTGGGGTTTCAACAATCACAAGCCGTTACCGTCGTTCGCAGCGTTGCCGCCGAGATCAGAAGCGGTGGCGGCCTGCGCGACAACCTGATACCGGCATGCGATGCAGGCAACCAGCGTGCCTGTGCCATCCAAAACTGGCGTCTACAAAGCATCGAACGCTGGCAGCAAATTGCTCAGCGTCGGCTCCCTTCGGCGACGTTGACCGTGACCCAACAAACCGGACGCACACGCGCCACACTCTCATGGCGGCCGGTCGGCGCGATTCATCCCGCCCAGTACTCCCTCGATGTTGCGCATGAATAAACCGACTCAATCCGGCATGACTCTGATCGAGCTGCTGATTAGCTTGGCTCTCGGCCTCATCATCATGGGCAGTCTGATCCAGGTCATCATCCGGCACAGCGATACGTTCTCTCGCACACAAGCACTGTCGCGCCTTCAAGATCAGGCCGGCGCCGCGCTTAGGATGCTCCGCGACGACATCGAGCTCGCTGGTCATTGGGGCTTGGTTAGCGACGCTCGGTTCATTGGTGGTGTTCCCACAGCGACCAACGACAACCCAGCTGCACTGCGCGTGCCTTCGCGATGCCCCGCTCGATTCACGCTCGATCTACTTCGCAACGCGACGGCAACCACGGACCCCAATCAGTGGCAATGCAATATCACGCCGTTGTCCGGCAATGATGGGCTTGTGCTTCGCTTTGCCAGTGCAGTCGAGCAATCGGCCCAGTTCAATCGACTGCAGCTATCCACGCGGCTGGCCGAAGCGAATGTGATCGATAACGGCACAAAGATCGCCGCTACCATCGGTCCGGCTGAACTGCATGATCTCCACGTTATGGGTTACTTCGTGGCACCGGAGTCCACGCTCTTTCCGGGTCAGCCCGTGCTACGGCGACTCACCTTACAAGCCATGACGAACGGCCCCTTTTATGTCGATGAAGAAATCGCAGCAGGTATCGAAAAGTTCAAAATCCGCATGGCGATCGATGCCGATGCGGACAATATCGCTGATACCTGGTTACCCGCTGGCGATCCATTGCTGGCACAAACCGCCACCGATGGCGCCGCGCGCTTTCCGCCATTAGCCGTTGAAGTGACACTAGTAATCCGGAGTGAAAACCGCGGCTGGACAAAACAGGCGCCCGACCCCTTCGTGTTAGCGGGAGAAAACTGGACGCCACCCAATGATGGTTACCTACGACTGATCTCAACCGCGACTTTCAACCTCTACAACGCAGGAGCCATGCCATCATGAACGAACCCGATCAATCCGGCATGGTGTTGATCACGACCATCGTACTGTTGTTGATGGCCGGTCTACTGGCCTCCGTGAGTATGCGTGCGTCGACATTGTCCTTATCCATTGCCGGACGTGAACGGTCGGCGGAGCGCCTAGGTGCGGTCGCAGAAGCGGCGCTCACCGAGCACATCAATGCAAGACGATTTTCGCTGTCATCAAATACCGTCTCTCAAACATCCAGCTACCCGCATGATATTCAGGCACGCACCACGATAGACGCATTAGGCAGAATACCGGTTGTTCAACATCGCGATTTCGATGCCAACCTGGACGATCAGTGGGTCACTGAAGTATTCCGATTGCAGACAACGGCAACAGGGCCTCAAGGCATCAGCGTAACCCGTAATGCCGTCCTGCACCGCGTCGTTGCAAAGACAATCACCACCGGTGACCTGCCCACCGAAGACGCTGATGCCATCGCGCGCTTTGGTCAAGATCAATGGGTCGTTGCCTGGGGAAGGGGGAAAGGATGATGTCATCACGAACTCATTATGCCGATAGCGAATATCAAGTTGGTTTCAGCCTGGTCGAGCTATTGATCGTCGTCACGATCATTGGTGTGATCTCATCTATCGCGCTACCCGCCTATCAACGCCATGTGCAACGAAGCGAACGCACCGATGCTCGCGCGCATCTCTACAAACTCACAGCACTACAAGAACAGTTTTTTATTCAACATGGTCACTACGCCAGCAACATCGTCGATCTTGGTTTCCCCGCGCCGTCACTGACACCGAATGGAAAATATCATTTGTCGATCACCCGCTCGGACGCCGACGGGTTCGTCGTGCGTGCAACGCGAACGCTTTCGGATAGGGAGTCCAGTGAATGCTTGTGGTTCGAACTCGATCAATTCCAAACGCGGAGTTCGTCACCACAGAACACAGAGACTTGTTGGATGCGATAACGGTGAGGCTAAGGCTTACAGGGGCGCGCTCACCCTCGAACAGAAACCAACGCGATACGTTGATGTCTCAACTACATCAAACAGCGAAGTGTTAGATCAATCTGCCTTTGTCTCGGCAGGCTCGGACTCGGGCGGCGGCGCCTTTTCGGTTTTTCCGCTGCCAAAAAAACTATCCATGATCAGCAAAAATGCGCCAACGCTAATGGCAATATCGGCAACATTAAATGTCGGAAAATAAGCATCTTCCCAATGGACCTGGATGAAATCGACGACATAGTGATAGTTCACCCGATCGATCACGTTGCCAATCGCACCGCCCAGCACTAACGCCAATGCTAGCGCCAACCAGCGATAGCCTTGTCTCGGCAACTTTCGCAGCCAGACCAAAATCGCGACACTAACCACAGAAGCGAGTCCCACAAACAACCATCGCTGCCAGCCGCCTGCATCTTGCAAAAAACTAAATGCAGCACCGGTGTTGTGCAGGCGCGTGATATTCAGGACGCTGTTAATTTTCACGCTGTCATACAACGCGAAGTTCTGAACAATCATCCATTTGGTGACTTGGTCAAGGCCAATAATAATGAAGGACAACCATAGCCAGTGACTGGATGTGTCCGGTTTCACCCGCGGTGTCTTTTTGTCTGCATTTTCGGTCATTCGAAGAGTCTACCTATCCCTAGGACGCGACGCTATCCGGACGCGCCAAAACTGCTTTGGCCGCAGCGACGTCACGATGCATTTGGACCGTCATCTCATCCAGCGACGAGAATTTTTCTTCGTCGCGAAGCTTGCCGACCAGCTCGACGTCGAGATAACGCCCATACAGGTCGCCATCAAAATCAAACAGAAAAACTTCCAGCAAAACGCCCTGGCCATTCACCGTCGGTCGGGTGCCTATGCTGGCCACACCGTCGTAGCGTCGTCCATCGATCTGACTGGTACGCACAGCGAAGACGCCCTGCACTGGCGATACTCGACGCTTCAATCGGATGTTGGCGGTTGGGAAACCTAGCGTTCGGCCCAGCTGTTGGCCATGCACGACCCGACCAGACAATGCGTAAGGTCGGCCCAGCATCGTATTGACCGTGGCCATATCACCTGACTGCAATGCCTCGCGGATCAGCGTGCTTGACGCGCGTTCACCACCGCTCAAAACGCTGCCGAAATGGGTAACGTCAAATCCGGACTTTTTCCCGGCGCGGATCAAATCATCGCTACTACCTTCGGCATGCTTGCCGAACCGAAAATCATCACCAATCACCAAGTGGCGTGTAGCCAATGCATCCAGCAGGAATGTATTGATGAAATCCTCGACAGAAATCGCCGCCAAACCCGCATCGAATCGCGGGCACAAAAAGCCATCCATACCAAGCTCGGCAAACTGGATCGCCCGTTCACGAAAGCGCGTAATCCGCGCCGGGGCACGCTCACGCATGAAAAACTCTTTCGGTGTGGGTTCAAAGCTCATCACCACGGCCGGGCAGCCCAGCTCGCCGGCGATTTCAACCGTCTTCGCCAGCAAGGCCTGATGACCCACATGAACACCGTCGTAAGCACCGATCGTGACGACAGCGCCCGTTGCGCCTAACTGCTGGCGAGCGCCTTCAGGGTAGCGTTTCACCCACATGCTAGACCGACCCCACATTAGCTTTCGCCATCCGCAGGTCACCAGGGCGCAAACCCAGCACCAGCAACACGAAGAAATAGATCACCGCACCACCACCTACCAAGCCCATCAGCGCCAACGCGCGCTGCAGCGCCGCGACTTCGAGCCACCAAGACAGCGCCGGTGAGAAAACAACCAGAAAAACAGCTAGCGCGAATGATGCCGTTACGACTCTTATCGCATACCAAAGCCAACCCGCGCGCCATTGAATCAAACCGAGTTTCAGCAAACCACGCAGCAACAAACCCGCATTTACAAATGCGGCTAGCGTGGTCGCCAACGCCAAGCCGGCATGCGTCGCTTCGACGGACATCTTGATCAACGCATAGACGAATACGACATTCAGAATCAGATTGGTCGCCAGTGCGATAAGCCCAACCTTTACTGGAGTCTTGGTGTCCTGTCGTGAAAAGTAACCCGGCGCCAGAATCTTGATCATGATGAATGCCAAGAGGCCTCCCGAGAACGCCCACAAACTAGCGCGAGACATCAAAACATCATGCGCATCAAATTGTCCGCCAAAGAACAACGTCGCGATCAAGGGACCGGCCAAGAAAGCGAGACCAATGGTTGCTGGGAGTGCGATCAACAGAACCACGCGTAGCGCCCAATCCAGCGTCGATGAGAATGCATGACCATCGCCACCCGTGAAGCTACGGCTCAGACTCGGCAAGATAACCGTAGCCAACGCGATACCGAATACGCCCAACGGAAATTCCATCAGTCGATCTGAGAAATACAGCCAGGTCGGTCGTCCCTCACCTAGGAATGAAGCTAGCATGTTATCGATAACGAGATTGATTTGAACGACGGAGGATCCGAATATCGCCGGTAACATCAACCTGAGCAATTGGCGAACGCGCGAGTCGCGCCATGCCCACTTCGGTCGCGGTAGCAAACGCAGTCGAGCCAGAAACGGCAGCTGGAATAACAGCTGCGCGACGCCCGCCAGAAACACGGCGTAGGCCAAGGCCAACGTCGGGCGCTCAAGATGTGGTGAGACCCAAATTGCAAAGCTAATCAGGAACACATTAAGAATGACCGGCGTGACAGCCGGGACAGCAAACCTGCCATACGTGTTCAAGATGCCCGCAGCCATCGCCGTCAAAGAAATGAAGAACAGATAAGGAAACGTAAATCGCAGCATGAGCGTGGTGAGCTCAAACGTTTTGTCATCGTCCAGAAACCCGGGCGCAAATCCGGCCACCAACAGTGGGGCGGCCACAACACCAATCAGCGTCACGACGAACAGACAAAGGCCCAACGTGCCGGCGACCGCATCGGTTAGCTGTTTTACAGCTTGCTCGCCGTCCTGATCCCGAACCTCGCCGAGCACTGGCACAAACGCCTGCGAGAACGCACCCTCGGCGAAAAACCGCCGAAGCATATTCGGAATACGGTTGGCGATGATAAAAGCATCCATCAACCAGTCGGCACCAAAGAGACGCGTAAAAACCATGTCGCGTGCCAGCCCGAGAATACGCGATAACATCGTCATGGCACTGACGATTCCCGTCGAGCGCAGTAGCCCGGACGCGGTCACTTTCGGAGTGCGCTTCGGCTTGGCGGATTGCTCGCTTAAGTCGCTGATATGACTGCTTCCCGGACGATGTCGATGAGGCGCCGAACGACGCGGAAGTCATCTTACCGGAACCGCCCGCAAATCCCATAGTAATGATGCGCTTGGGTCAGTCTGTCAGCGTGCCACGCCCATTGACTTAGATGCTCAATGCCACCATAATTTCCGGCTGACTTGGCGTACAGGCGCACGATTGTCGCGGCACAGCCCCTCAAACGGGTCGGCGAAATCGCTGCAGCAACACCTCAGACGCCTCAAAAACTTATTGGATTCAGTGCATTACAAGAACACTGCGGCGCTTTCGGGCACCACGGCAATGCCTGAGAAACGACAGACATAGAACAAGGGTAATCCTACAGTGGCTAACATCAAATCCGCACAAAAGCGCGCTCGGACCTCTGAGAAGCGTAGATTGGCAAACATGGCGCAGCGTTCTCGTATGCGTACCTTCATCAAAAACGTCATCACTGATGTGGAAAAAGGCGACAAAGAAGCAGCAACTGCTAGCTACAAAGCCGCTGTCCCCGTCATCGATACGATGGTCAGCAAAGGCATTATTCACAAGAATAAAGCTGCGCGGCATAAGACTCGCTTGAACAAAATGGTCGTCGCACTCTAGACGCCTAGTCCGCTCTCGCCTCCGGGCGACGAAACGACCACAAAAAACCGGCTTCTCGCCGGTTTTTTTTATTCTTCTTCTGAAACGCCGGGTAGTCCGGCTGCCTCGCGTGTTTCCGGCAACACATCGACGGGGCCCTGATCTTCGGGCTCATCGACCTGTTCATGCAACCACGCCATGATGGCACCGGACAGTGCTTCACAGCCCGCACCCGTCGCCGCACTCACTTCAAACACCGGTGCGTCCCAATCCAGCGCCGCCAGCAATTCGGCTTTCTGCGTCGCCAAGGTTTCGGTATCTACCAAGTCGCATTTGTTAACCACAAGCCATCGCGGCCGTTCCGCTAGCTTGTCATCAAATTTGCCGAGCTCTGCGGCAATATCCCGGACCGCATCGGCCGGTGTCTCACTGCCCTCTGGCGGGGCAATATCAACGAGGTGCAACAACAATCGGGTGCGCTGCAAATGCTTTAGGAACCGAATGCCCAAACCAGCGCCATCGGCAGCACCCGGAATCAAACCTGGCACATCCGCCATGACGAAACTCTGCGCCTGCCCTACTGACACCACGCCAAGGTTAGGATGCAATGTCGTAAAGGGGTAATCAGCGACTTTTGGTCGCGCCGCACTCATCGCCCGGATCAATGTCGACTTACCGGCATTGGGCATACCCAGCAAACCGACATCGGCGAGCAACTTGAGCTCAAGGTGTAAATGACGGCCTTCGCCATGCGTCCCAGGTGTGGTTTTTCGCGGTGCGCGATTGACACTGCTCTTGAATCTGGCGTTACCGAGACCGCCCTGCCCGCCAGCGGCGACACGCAATACTTCAGCATCACGCTTCAGATCACCGATCAGTTCCTGGGTATCCACATCAATAATGATGGTCCCAACAGGTACTTTGACTTCGAGGTGCTCGCCCGATACGCCGGTACAATTTCGACCGGCACCGGGTGCGCCATTGTCAGCACGGAATTTTCGTGTGACCCGAAAATCGACCAGCGTATTGATAGACTTGTCAGCCACCAAAAACACGTCACCACCGCGACCGCCATCGCCGCCGTCAGGTCCACCACGCGGAATGTATTTCTCGCGTCGAAAGCTCAAGGCACCGGCGCCACCGTTGCCCGCCTGCACGCGCATTGTTGCTTCATCAACGAATTTCATGACAAATGCCGGTTTCCATATAGATCCAGAGACTACCTCAACGAGGCACAAAAAACCCCGCAACACGGCGGGGTCTTTGGCACGTTGCTAGTGCAACGCTAATTGCGATCGATGATTAATCGACGACAATATTGACGTGCTTGCGGTTCTTCGGACCGCGAGTCTGGAACTCAACGCGCCCTGCGGCTTTGGCAAACAACGTGTAATCGCGACCCATGCCGACGTTAACGCCAGGATGGAAGTGTGAGCCGCGCTGGCGAACAATAATGTTGCCGGCGTCAACGACTTCACCGCCGTAACGTTTCACACCTAGTCGTTTAGACTCCGAATCGCGACCGTTCTTAGTACTGCCGCCTGCTTTCTTATGTGCCATGTTGAATTACCTCAACTAAAACTAATTGGGGAACGCTGTTCGTCAAAAATGACCCAACGTTCCGGTCTTGATTATGCTTCGTCTTCGCTTTTTTCAGCGGCTTTCTTGGCGCGCGGTGCACCGGTGATGCCCGTCACTTCAACTTCTGTGTACCACTGGCGATGCCCTTTGGTACGCATGTAGTTCTGCCGACGCTTGAATTTGATGATGGTCACTTTCTTGGCTTTAGCCGTTTCGATGACTTTAGCTTTGACCTTGCCGCCTTTGACGAAAGGTGTGCCGACTTTAACGTTGGCGCCGTCGCCAACCAGAAGGACTTCGTCAAACTCAACTGCTGCACCTTGCTCTGCATCCAGTTTTTCAACCTTCAACGTCATGCCTTTGCTCGCGCGGTATTGCTTACCGCCACTACGAAAAACCGCGTACATTTACTTCGCTCCACTAAAATCGCCGCGCATGACCAAGAGCCAGCCGGAGAATAGAATACTCAAATACTCGTTGTTTCATCAGTCGCGTCGGGGATGCCGGACGACCTTTCGATGAAAAACAGCCCCGTTTCCGGATTGCCGTTCGACGAAAAGACCGCGAATTGTAAGGGGATCAGGGGCTAGCGTCAATGCAGAAGTCGAAGTTTCCGCGAGACAAACGCGCCAACCCGCGAAAACCCTTCTCTGATTACCCGGTTAATCCCCGAAATCGCCGCTAAACGACGCTAAATGGTCGCCAAATCGACGTGTTTAGGGCATCATTTACGGATGCAAGTGGCACCTGAAACCTACGCGCCGTCCTCTCTCGAGGACATACGCGCATTATGCTCTGACGACCTGAAATCGCTCGACCAGCTTATCGAAGATAGCCTGGCCAGCGACGTCGCCCTGGTCTCGGACGTAGCAACCTATATCGTCAATGCTGGTGGCAAGCGGCTTCGGCCCCTGATCGTCCTGCTGGCCGCCAGAGCGCTTGGTTATCAGCCCGGGCAGCAGAACCATGCCGTTCGAGCTGCAGCCATTATTGAGTACATACACACCGCCACACTACTGCACGACGACGTCGTCGATAGCTCGGACCGCCGCCGCGGACGCGACACCGCCAATGCCGTTTTCGGCAACCAGGCGAGCGTCCTGGTCGGGGACTTCCTGTACTCGCGCGCATTCCAAATGATGGTTGATATCGACGACATGCGGATCATGCGTACCTTGGCCGATGCGACCAACACGATTGCGGCCGGCGAAGTGCAGCAGCTGATGAATATCCATGAGCCGGACACTTCCGAGGCCGAATACCGACAAGTCATTTATCGAAAAACGGCGCGGCTGTTCGAAGCCGGTGCACAGATCGCCGGCATCATCACCGGTAAGGATCAGGCAATGCTCGATACGCTCGGTGAGTACGGGCGCGAATTGGGCATGGCGTTCCAGTTGATCGATGACTTATTGGACTATGACGCCAGCGCTGAAGAACTCGGCAAAAATCTCGGCGACGACTTGGCAGAAGGCAAACCGACACTGCCATTGATCTTTGCCATGCGTAACGGCGACGACGCGCAGAAGGCCCTGATTCGCGATGCCATTGTCAATGGCGGACTGGACAAACTGCCGGAAATCGGTGAGGCGATTCGTGATACGGGCGCACTGACCTATACGCGACAAAAAGCCAATGAAGCGGTGGATGCTGCTATCGCAGCGATTGCGATCTTGCCCGAGACACCGTTCAAGGACGCGTTGATAAGCATCGCCGAACTATCGATCGAACGTCGTTCCTAGACGTCGACCCAAGCAAGGCGTCGAACTCAGCAATCAATAGTTAGTTTGCCGGTGCAACAATCCGCGCTTACCCGCAGCTGCGGTCTGTAGTCCATCGGGCGACGTTAACACCGTGCGAGCTTCGCAAAGCGCTCTCCCCGGCCGGGAAAGACGATCATAAGCAGAAAGGATTCGGGGAAATGGTCGGCGAGAGAGGATTCGAACCTCCGACCCCCTGACCCCGAGACAGGTGCGCTACCAGGCTGCGCCACTCGCCGACTCAAGTCGCGCATGGTACATGAGTCCGACCGGATCGGCCAAGTCCACCGCCGTTTAATTGGCAGACAATGTGGTTTGTAACTGCTCGCGACCCAGCGTGTCGACAATCGATATCTGAACAGCCACCGGCTTAGCCGACCAATCCAATTGAATAAGACCAAAATTCGCATCAGCGAAGGGTTGGCCGACCCGATGACGATTCGGGCTCACGCGCTTCCACTCTTCGGTCAGACCTGAAGACGTAACTTCCACAAGTTCGATACCAGGGGCTTCGTAGCGACTGATTTCGGACCAATGCGTGTCACCGGAAATCAACAGCACCTCGCTATCATCGACCGCGCCCAACATTGCGATCAAACGCTCCCGGTCACGCGGAAAATTCGCCCAAGACTCCCAACCGGTGAAATCAGCAAGCGCCTGGATGGATGTACCAATAATACGAACATCAGCCGGTTCTTTGAGCACCGACGTCAACCATTGCCATTGTGCATCGCCCACCATCTGCGCCGACCCATCCGGATTCACGTTATACGGTCCCCTATCGCTGGGGTTGCGATCGTTGTCCCATTCATCGCGGGTGACTGTGATCAATTCGGAACGGTTCCAACGCAGGTCTAACAAGATCACTTGCACACGTTGGCCCATTTCGCCGAATTGGTATTGAGTGAAAATACCGCCGGGTTGGCTTCTACGTTTTGATGAAGGCGAAGCACCCCAAAAGTCGAGCATCAGTTCGCGTGCCGCGTCTTTTGAAACATACTCGGCGCCAATATCGTTTTGTCCATAGTCATGGTCATCCCACGTGGCGATCACCGGCACGCTCGCCCGCAATGCTCTGAACCCGGGCTGTTGTTCTAACAGCGCATACTTTTTCCGAAACACATTCGGGTCATCGCTATCCGCATAAATATTGTCGCCCAGAAAAATAAACAGATCCGGGTCACGCTCCAAAACCGCACGCCAAACCGGTTGCGGTTTGTCTTCACGCACGCAAGAACCAAAGGCGATGGTGGTAACCCCCGGATTAACGCCGACTTCAACGGGCGCGGCCAGGAAAGCCTCGTCGGCGACTGGCGGCCAATCAAAAGACGACACACTACAAGCCGACAGAAACAAGATACTGACCGTCACTATCGATAAACGCATGACAAAAACCCCAGACAAAATCTTCTACAAGGATACTTTGGCGTTCGCTAACGCCGCAATATGTGCACGACTGTTTTCGACGGTACTAAACGACGCATCGAGGCTTTGCTAGACTAACGTCTAATTCCAGACAACAGACCGGAGCACAAACATGGCGTTGCAATCCCGATTCATTGATTACCAACACGGCGACATCACACTTCAAGCAGAAATGTGTTGGGACGATAGCGTTAGCGGGAAAAGACCCGGCATCCTGATTGCCCCCAACTGGGCCGGGCGCTCACCACAAGACGGGAAAGTGGCGAGAAAGCTGGCCGAACAAGGCTATGTCGGTTTTGCACTAGACATGTATGGCAAGGGCATCTTGGGAACATCCGTCGAAGAAAACACGGCGAACATGCAGCCGTTGATGCAAGACCGCGCCAAGCTACAACAGCGTTTGACGTGCGCGCTAGACACGTTAAGCGAACAGCCTGAAGTAGATACAACGCGGGTCGCCATCATCGGCTATTGTTTCGGCGGCTTATGTGCGCTCGACATGGCGCGCGCCGGGCATGCCATTGTTGGCGCTGTCAGCTTTCATGGCTTGTTCGCCAAGCCTGATAATTTAAGCCCGTCCAATATCGATGCCAAAGTCCTGATCTTGCATGGTTGGGATGACCCGATGGCGTTACCGGACTCAGTGCTCGGCGTTGCCGCCGAACTCACCGATGCCGGCGCCGATTGGCAGCTGCATGCCTATGGCAATACGATGCACGCCTTCACGGCACCGGCCGCCAATGACCCGGAACATGGCACCGTTTACAGTGCGAGCGCGGACCGGCGATCATGGCAATCGATGTTGAACTTCCTCGATGAGCTATTCACCGACTAAGCAATACGTTGGTACCGACAAGCACAGGGTTATCCGTTGAGACCGGCGAACTCGCCTTTGGCAGCGCTAGCATGAAACCGATTAACAATCGGTATTTAGCGGGTTAAGACTGCGCAGAAAATTGGCGAAGCCATGCTGCTCGATGTCGACAGGTTTGCCGGCACCAACCCACTAAATGCGGCGTCTGCCGGGTTACCGCATCATGCCGTCCAGTAGCCAGAGGCATAAAGCTTGTCTTTGCGAAATCCTGGCTGCTCCCTGAGGTACTTGCGTATTTCGACAACATGCGAGGACTCTGTCGCGACAAACATTGCTGGCTCACCCGGCAACCATTCCAGATCAGGCAGTGCTTTTAACAACAAGTTCTGCGAAGTGTCCGCATTAATAATCCACTGAATTGTCATGTTGTCCGGCACAGCGAGATCTTGCTTGTCGGCAATCGTGGGCACTTGCACAACGATGTGACCGCGTGCCGAGTTGGGGAGTCTCTCGAGTGTCGCAGCCAATGCGGGTAACGCCGTTAGATCCGCTAGCAACAAATGCCACTCAGCGTCAAAGTCCGTGTGCTTGATCGACCCGGGACCCGCAATCTGGACAGAATCCCCTACTTTCGTGGTCAACGCCCAGTCCGCAACCAGCCCGCGATGATCATTGACGGCAAAGTCCATCGTCAGGGTCCTCGCGGCATGGTCAAAGAACCGAATCGTGTAAGAACGCATACGGCTCTTCTTGGCAAGGGCAGGCCAAAAACCCCGTTTCGAGGCGTTTTGCTCCGGCACGATCACTTTGACGTGCGCACTTTCCTGACGATCGGGAAAGTCAGCAAGGTCGGGGCCGGCAAACACGATTCTACGCATGTGCGGGGACAGGTCTTCCAGTGATTGAACCACAATATTTCTGATTTTAGCTTTCATAGTTTTCTCAGCCGCTTCTTGCGAATAACGGCACATTAGTTGATAATATCAACCAATATAAAAAAGATAGTTGATATTGTCAACTAGTTATAGATTCATGCCAAAAGACAAACATTTAGAAGCCGTATTTAGGCTGATGCATGCGATAAAATCGCAGTTCTCTGCAGAACTCAGCGCAGAGAATGTTCCTCTGGCACCGATGCATGTCAAAGTGCTGAAGAAGCTCAACCGGCAAAGCAGTTGCACGGCGCGCGATATCGGCATGTCGTTCCGGCGAGATAAGGCGCAAATCGCCAGACTGATTCACGACCTCAGTGATGCCGGGCTAGTCGTTCGAGCACCCAATCCACAAGATAAGCGAAGCCAGATAATCTCGTTGAGCGATAGTGGACGAGAACTGTTATCAAAGACCGAAGCCATCGACAAACGCGTCATCAAGAAAATGTTCAATGGTGTTGAACAGGCGGATCAGGCGGCGTTCCTCCGCCTTGCCAGGCAGCTACACGACAATCTGGAAAGCGATTAGGCCCACGCGGGCGGTTGGGCAACGTGAATCGTTTCCTTTCTGAACACCAAACCTTCCGGCCGGCATTAAGCGCGCCATTTTTGGTTCGTTTTTGGACTAGAACGCGTGACCGTGCTCTACCAACGCCGGGTCCTGATTGGAACCGTTGTGCCAAATCGCGCCATCCTTGATCACGACCGGTATCCGGCGCAGCGTGTCGATATCGGCAAGCGGATTACCGTCAACAACGATTAGGTCGGCCAGCTTGCCCACCTCTACGCTGCCAATGTCTTTAAACTGGCCGAGGATTTCTGCGTTGGTTTTAGTGGCCGCAGACAACACTTGAATCGGCGTCATACCGCTTTCAACAAGCGCGCTCAATTCAAACCACATAGCATCCAAATGGGTGTTTAGCGGGCTTGCGGCATCGGTGCCGACACCGATGTAGGCACCGCCATCAATGAACTGGCGTGCGGCCACCTTGGAATTGCGAATCTCCCGACCCACGGCGCGAAAGTAATCCAGGCGCTCAAAATTTTCGAATGAGTCGATAAACTCTGCATAGAAATCCGCAGGCATATCGGCTGCGTAAATCGGATCGTACAATCGCCCGGGAAATTCAACGGTCGCCGGATAAACCCAAATGCGATGTGCGATGGTTTGAACAATCGGAATATTCTTGTGGGCAATCTCATTGATCAGAGCGTCGGCGTACGGCGGGTTCTTAGCCGATCCAACGTGCTGAAAGACATCCACTCCAGCGTCGATAGCGGCACGGATAGCATCGGGCTTATACAAATGCGCATGGACTTTGACGTCGCGCGCATGTGCAGCTTTAACCACCGCACGATAGTCGTCAACAGTCAGTCCGACCCAGGTTTTGATCACATCCACGCCGGCATCAATCAGTACATTGGTCTGCCGTGCAGCTTCACGTGGCGAGTCGATAATGATTTGATAAGCGTCCGGCACGCCTGCCAAATAAGTGCGGGTGATCCAAGGACCTGAAACGGTCAGCCTTGGACCAGGCAATTCACCGTCGCGGATGCGCTCGCGGAAAGGAATGATCTCCAGCGGCGTACCCAAGTCGATCGCGCTGGTCACACCGGCACGAAGCATCTGCTTGGCCGCAATCGGCATCGCATCATCCAACCGCTTCATGCCGCCAAGGAAATTGTAATAACGATCGTAGTCACCATGACCAATAAGATCGACATGCACGTGCGCATCAATTAAACCCGGCATGACTGTTTTGCCGGCAACGTTAATGCGTATCGCGTTGTCCGGAATCTCTATTTCATGAGCCGCACCCACCGCCGTGATCCGGCCATTCTCGAAAACCACCACTGCGTGATGCAGAGGCTCACTCTCGTAACCATCCAGTAGCATGCCTCCGACCAAGGCAACGGGTTGCGCGGGTCGCCGGGACGTTTGTGCGAATGCGGCATCAGGGAGAGAAAGCGCACAACATAGGATCCAAACCAAAATGTATCGGCACATACGTTACTCCTGTGTCGCGGGCTTAGTCTGTTCAAAGGCAAACGCGGCTTCGATCAAACGGGCATCCTGCCAGGGTTTCCCAATGAACGATAAGCCTAGTGGTAGACCGTCCGTCTGTCCCGCCGGAACGGTGATCGATGGAAAACCTGAAACAGCGGCCAGTGACGAGCTGCCGACGGTGAAGCGATCGCCCGCTTCGTAATCTATTTTCCAGGCGGGCCCGTTGGTAGGCGCTACGATAAAATCAAGGTCATGACCTTCAAACGCACCCTGCAAACCTTCGGTAGCGACTTTTTTCGACAACACCAGCGCATCCCGATAGTCAGTTGATGACAAATCAGACGTTGCCTCTGCGGCAAGCAAAATATCTTGCCCGAAAAACGGCATGGTCTTCCCGGCATTCGCGGCATTGAAAGCAATGATCTCCGCAAGGTTTGCCACCGGCGCATCACGCGTTGCCAAATAGGCATTCAGATCCGCTTTGAACTCATACAACAAGACCGCGTACTCCGCATCGCCCATGCCTTCCGTTTCGATCTCAATTGGATCAACTAACTCGGCACCCGCAGCGACCAGTCGCTGCAACGCTGCTTGGTAAGTCTGCTCGACACCGTCATATTCTCCGCTACCGTAGAAACTACGCAGCACACCAATGCGTTTGCCACGCAATGCATTAGTATCTAACGCATAGTCGAGCGGTAACGCGTCATCCGGTATCAACTTAGTCATCGCATCATCGACATCATGACCCGCGATCACTTCCAACAACAGCGCCGCCTCTTTCACCGTTTTGGCCATCGGTCCGGCCGTATCCTGACTGTGCGCCAGCGGGATAATGCCGCTCCGACTCACTAAGCCCAACGTCGGCTTGATGCCGACGATGCCGTTGATGGACGCCGGACAGACAATAGAACCATCGGTTTCCGTACCAATCGCCAGCGGCACAATGCCAAGCGCAACGGCGACCGCCGAGCCACTTGAAGAACCACAAGGATTGCGTGTCGGATCTAACGCATGGCGCGTTTGGCCACCCAATCCACTCCAGCCGCTTATCGAATCATTTGATCGAAAATTCGCCCATTCACTGAGATTCGTTTTGCCGGCAATCAAAGCACCCGATGCGCGCAGACGCTCCACCAACGTAGCATCGGCTTTTGCCTGAAACCCGGCCATCGCATGCGCACCTGCCGTGGTCGTCATCTGGTCAGCGGTTTCAATATTGGCTTTTAGCATCACTGGAATACCATGCAGTCGTCCTTGTGGTTCTGACGTCTGCGCCAACGTCGTCGCCAATGCCATGATGTCCGGATTGACTTCCAAAACAGAGTTCCGCGCCATCGCATCGGCCTCAACGTCGCAGTCGACGCCGGCAGGCTGACCATCGATCTCGCAAATTCGCATCAGCATAGATTCAATGCCGGCAACAATACTGTGTGATGCAGCATCTTGTGATGTCGCACGCTCGCCAACCGGAACCGCACAGCTCGCCAACAACAAAGGCGCGCTGAAAGAAAGCACTACCAGCGAACGTTTCATTGAGATCATGAGACTCTCTCTATTATTTTTTGCCCGAACGACAGGCGTTTGAGTGTGGACATAAGGTTCGTGGAGCTGCTTTCAAACGAAACCTGTCAGCCACTCAGCGTATTCACTTCATCAGCGACATGGTTACGCAACACGCCGATACCCTGAATATCGACTTCTACGACGTCGCCAGGTTTCATATACACCGGTGGCCGCCGGACATAGCCCACGCCGCCGGGCGTTCCGGTGACAATGACGTCACCAGGGACCAGTTCACAAAAGGACGATATGTAAGCGATGAGGTTCGGTATGTTGAAAATCAAATCGCTGACGTTAGCGGACTGCATACGCTCACCGTTCAGTCGCGTTTCAAAGCTTAATGTAGCCGGATCGCCAATTTCGTCGGCGGTCGCCATCCAGGGCCCAAAGCTACCACTGCGGGAAAAATTCTTACCCGGCGTAAACTGAGGCGAGTGCCGCTGATAATCACGCACGGAACCATCGTTGAATGGTGCATAACCGGCAACATGCCGTAACGCACCGCGCTCGGGAATGTGACGCCCGCCGCGCCCGATGATGACAGCTAGTTCGCCTTCAAAATCTAGCCGATGCGACAGTGATGGCACAACGATCGCTTGTTCATGCCCGACTTGGCTGCCGGAGAAACGCGTAAAGAGCACCGGATACTCGGGCAAGTCCCTGCCCGTCTCTTCAACATGCGGTCGATAGTTGATACCGACGCAAATGACTTTGTCAGAGACAGGAATCACTGGCAAGAACGCCACGTCATCGAACGTATAGTCCGCAGCATGCTCTTGCGAAAGATTTCGGAGTAAATCCAAAGCGTCGGCAGCAATGGCATCGCGCAACGTACGATAACGCGTTAGTCGCGCGCCCGCGTCAATGACACCCGCTGCGGTCACGATACCGTAGCTTTCAACATCGCCATATCGGAAACTCATCAAGCGCATCGAACTCTCCGTTTACTTGACCCTAGACTACGTGACCCCATCCATTCATTCAAAGAGATTCAATTGTCCATCGGACGATTCCGGTTGATCAAAACGTTGTCCGTCCTGACCACCGCTTCTTCGTCGCCGATAATTAGCGCTGGATTGTTTGTCCCCGCGCTGCTTTCTGCTGCCGTGCCGCTCGAAGACTGCGCCCGCCGTCGCGCGATGCGCCTCACTGTGTCGCACTTCGGCAATACGGCGTCGTGCCTCCCGAATTGCAGTTTCATGCACGACAACGCGTTCGGGGTAATCAATCCCCGGCCGGAAACCGGTCTCCGCGATTTCCAATGGCGACAGCTTCCAGGGCTCATGGATAAACAGGTCCGGCACCGCCTCTAGTTCCGGGACCCATCGGCGGATGAACAGGCCTTTCGGGTCATGGTCATAACCCTGCTTGACTGGGTTGTACATTCTAGGTGTATTGATTCCCGTCACGCCGCTTTGCATTTGTAGTTGGGAGATGTGGATGCCTGGCTCATAGTCGATGAACTGGCGCGCCAGAAAATCTTTAAAACTGCGCCAGTCCAACCACAAGTCGTAGGCGGCGAAAGAAACGAGCATTGCCCGCATTCGGAAATTGATCCAACCCATCGTCTGCAAGGCCCGAATGCAGGCATCAACAAACGGATAGCCGGTGCGGCCCTCACACCAAGCCGCCAAATAAGTCTCACGTTGATCGGTATGACGCAGGTTTTCATACAATGGATTGAAACACTCAAACTCGATGGACGGTTGCGATTCCAGTTTTTGCATGAAGTGACAATGCCAGTGCAAACGACTTAGGAATGCCCTGCGGGCGCGGCTTGGGAGGTCACTCGCGGTTGTCCGGTCAACGACCGTACGCATTGAGATGGCACCAAAAGCCAAATAAGGACTCAAGCGGGAACATGCATTCGCCGCGACACCGGGCGCGCTGATCTCACGCTGATAATTTTTGCCGCGGCTCTCCAAGAAACTGGTAAGCGTCGCCTCCGCCGATGCCTCGCCACCGATGAGTGCCTGTCGACGCAATGCGCTAGCGGGGTGCAGATGGCTGACACCGACCGATGCCTCATCCTCAATCACACCTGGATCAATGGAAACACCCTCTAGCCCGACCGGCGGATCAACAGGTACTTGCTGCATCCGCTGGGTCCAGATTCGGGACCAACCATCACGGCTGCGCAACCGCCGAACCACGCCGGTCTGCGGCCATTCAATAAACTCGATATTCGT
The DNA here is from genome assembly GCA_045110335.1 of Woeseiaceae bacterium. Taxonomy (GTDB): domain Bacteria; phylum Pseudomonadota; class Gammaproteobacteria; order Steroidobacterales; family Woeseiaceae; genus CALBPI01. The sequence goes on along the minus strand of JBGCGB010000062.1, from coordinate 1,056 downwards.
CGCAGCAGACCAGGCATGCACGCGTTCATCTCGCGCGAATGTCAACGCGTTACCTGTTTCTTCATGAGCGTAGATCGCGTTGATCGGATACTGCGCCTGCAAAGCAGCCAGGACTTCGACCGGATCGCCCTTTCGCACGACCAGCGGCGTGCCCAGTGCCGCCAGATCCTCACGAAGCTCAGTCAGACACTCACGGATAAACACAAAGTGCATCGCATCCATATCCGGGGCACAAAGCACTTCCGGCTCAATCACATACAAAGGAATCACCCGACCGAGCTCAGCGGCCGCACGCAACGGCACATGATCGTGAATGCGAAGATCACGCTTGAACCAAACTACAGTAACGGGGGTCGGTGGCATGCCGGATTCCTTCGAGAGCGGCCGCTACTTTAGCGGGTTCAGTCTTTCGCTGCAGAGCGCGTCAATAGCTTGTCTAGCCACCGTCAGAAACACTGTTTGTTGTTTCCCGCTAACGCGGCTATCGTAAGCACTCACCGACCCACTCAGGATTTACATGGACGACCTGATCGATACGTTGCCATCAGCGTTGCGAGAGCGCACGCGCCTTCTGAACGAACACGCGCCGAACCCGAATGCAGACTACGTGCTCTACTGGATGCACCATGCCATGCGCATCGATGACAATCCGGCGCTGGATCTGGCACTTTGGATCGGCCAACAATTGGGCAAACCCCTGCTCGTCTACCAGGGGCTCAGTGGTGATCACCTGCACAACAATGATCGGCATCATCTATTTATCCTGCAAGGGGCCCGGGACGTCGCGCGCACGCTTGCTCAGCGCGGAATTCGGTACAGTTTCTTTCTGCCAAAACATACAACCGACCGCTCGCCATTGAAGACACTGATGCAATCCGCCGCCGCCGTGGTCATGGAACAAATGCCTGTCGCACCGTTCAATCAATGGCAACCCAAACTCGCGAGACAGTCCAAGACTTGCGTCGTCGATGTGGATACGCGCTGTATCGTACCGATGTTAATGTCCGACAAACCGTTCGACCGGGCGTTTGCGTTTCGCGATCATTTCAAGCACGA
>JBGCGB010000061.1:0-3729 GCA_045110335.1 Woeseiaceae bacterium | reverse complement strand
CCACGTTCTAGTGGTGCGCCGAAGTCATCGAATCCTAACGGACGATTGTTACCGGGTGCTGCGACGATAACGCCGTTGCTCAGTGATGCGCTGTAGACGTTTTGGTTCCGCGTTCCGGTGTAGAGCGCGCCCGCCTGGAATTGCGGCAAAGCGTCCGGGAATGTCACGTTGGTACAAGCCGGGATGACCACTTCCGGGTCGAAAAAGCTGGTTTGTGCCTCGGTAATCGGCGCAACATATTTTCCCCAGTCACCATCGGGTGGTGGGATCACATCACGGTTGTCGGACCAAACGGCTTGCCAAACCTGCACGTCGCCGGGCTGGCTAGCAAATCGCCAGGTGCCGCCGTCGTTAATCAGGTTAGGTGCGGCAATATCCACATAGTCGCCGATAAATGGCGTTGTGCCGTCGGCAAACATCGGGAAGTTAGGCACCATGTACTCAACCTGAAGTGTTTCACCACTCGCGCCATCGGCCGTAGCGACGAAGGTATAACGTGAGGCCGAACTGGACGGATTCGCAGGTTCATTACTACCTGTCAGCAGACTGTAGTCTGTGAACACCGGCAAGGCGGCTGGCAGCGCCGTAGCCACGCGCACATCAACAGTGTGTCGAAGCCGGTTTTCTTCCGGTAGGTCGATCACGAAGCCTTCGAAAATGTTCGAAACGTCCTGACGAAAGTCATAGAAGACCAGAGTCAGCTGGCCACCGGCGAAGAGCATCGATGGTTTGATTTGGTGGCCTTGCCGATTGGGTTCATCAATGGCATAAGGCGCCGACCAATTAATGCCATCGGTAGATGCTGACAGCACAATACGTGCGTCACCCTCTGCCTCGTCACCACGAATGGTGGCAAAGCCGCGGGCCGCCCACGCGACATAAATGCGACCGCTATCATCTGCCGCAACACTAGGGTAAGCCGTAGTCCGGAACGAGAAAGTTGTGCTGCCTTGATCGAAGGTGTTGGATTCACTGATTACGGCAGGTTCGCTGAACGTCTCACCGAAATCGTCCGAGCTTACAGCCATGATGGCATTGGTCGCGCCCGTGAAGGTCGCGTTGCTGCCACCATCGGACTCTACGCAGGTACCAGAACCTTGAAGCAATTGTTGAATTTCGCGTTTTAGGCGTTTGGCCTCTTTTTTATCCGCTTGCTTCGGTTTAGAGCCCAACCCGTTTTCAAGCAGCCAGGCGTCGGCTTCGTCAACCAAAGCCGTTAGCGCTTGCGCCCAGTTCCAGGGGTTGAATCCCGGCGCCGGATCACCGCCGCCCGTTAGAAGGTTTAGTTTTGCCGCGATGATGTTTTGCGACAGTTTGATCGACTCATCGCCGCGGTGTTTTCTACCGAGCAGATTACGGGCTTCCGCTTCTGTGTAGGTCGTCCCCGCCAGATCAATCGACGATACCGGCCAATCGCTGTCTTTTCTCCACGAGGCCGGGCTGGCCGGGCAACCGGCCGGCGAAATGCCAAGGAAACTCTCGACCGTGTCGAAGCGACGCCAGACAACATGTAGTGTTCCATTGTCGGGATGAATGGCGATATTGGCGCCCTGATTCAGCGTGTCGGTTTCACTGACCGATTGGATGTCCCAGCTGTTACCGCAATCAGCCGATGTGGCGAGACGAATCTCTGACCGGAGATTGGTATCTTCGCCGCCGATCGCTGCGTACCCGACATAGATATTGCCGCAAGCAACAGTCTGATCGACTGTGGCACCGCCGCGTTGCGTCACACTGAAGGTGTCTGTGATCGCAGTCCCGGTTGCTGCACGCGGGATATCGACACCAATCCACGATTTATCAAGAAACACAGCGCCGTCGTTGTTGGCATCGATAATGGTCGTATCTAAAAACCGAATAGGATCGCCACCTTCATCGTTATTCAAATCAATGAATCGCGAAACAAAGATAGCGCTGCGAGATGGGTCGCCGCGCTCGAAAACGATACCCGAATAATAGAACATGCCATTGACGCCGGCGCGCACGACCGGATCGGCTCCGGCAGCGTAGCCGCACAAGGTGGGCGGGTTAGGGCCTTGGCAGTCCGGGTCTTGCGGATAGCCGGGGATCAATGTCGACTTCCAGGTAGCACCGCCATTGGTTGACCAGAAATAACTTAGCCACGAATCGCCAGTCTCACGCCCGCCGGGAAGTCCCGGGACGTCAACGGCGCGGTAGTCATTCGCGCCGGATAACAGATGAAGACTGTTACGACTTGAGAACGCAACAGATGGTTCGTTTTGCTGACGCAAGAACGGGTCGCCGTTGGGAAACGCGTTACCGGTCACCATGTTGACGTTGGCGCCGATGTTCAGTGGTTCCTGTGCCGAAGCTGCGGCGGCAAACAAACTGGCCATGAGCAATACAAATGCAATACGGATCTGTGAAGTCATCTGGGATGTCCTTACGAGCAATTATTCTGGTTATTCTTCTAACAGCGATGCCGCTGTCATGCTTATACATGGTCGAGATTGTTCAACTACGAAAATAGTTTCAATATCAACGATCAAGATGGCCGATAGTATGTCATACCCGGTTAGTGGCCGGTTATAATCGCCGCGTTGGTCAGATAGGACCGCATACCGCCTCTCTGGAGGCAGGTCGCGAGACACCGGTTTTATTGTCAAATCTGACCGCGCTGTCGCCATGTTTTGGAAAGGTAATTTTATGAGCCTGATCGGCAAGTTCTATCGTCAACTGAAACTCCGCGGTGTTGTTCGCGCCGCAATTGCTTACGCGGTCGGCGCATGGGCATTGGTTGAGTTTTCGGGCGTACTTGCTGATGCGTTTTCAGCACCCGACTGGTTGATGCCCGTACTTATTGGTCTGGTCATCGTCGGCTTGCCTATCGTGTTGGCGTTTTCCTGGTTTTTCGATATCACGCCGGATGGCATCCGACGCACACAAACCGTTGAAGAGGTGGTACCGAATGCGGTCTTCGACCGAAGAGTGACGTTTGTTGTGATCAGCCTGCTGTTGGCGGCGCTGTTGTTGTCGGTCTATGGGAATTTCCGCCAGGCGCCTGAACCACCGGAATCAATGTCGATCTTGATCGCCGACTTTGAGAACGAAGCGGGCAATGAGCTGTTTTCGGGAATCATTGAAGAATCGCTTCGAGTCGGTCTCGAGGTGGCACCATTCGTTTCCACCTTTTCTCGCAAACGTGCGGCGGATATTGCCGGTGTTGGTGGTGCGTTACCGCTCGAGGCCGCCGGTATCGTCGCACTGCGTGAAGGTATCAATATTGCGATCGGCGGTACGATCAGTCGAGATGGTGGTGAACTGATCGTATCAGCGTCGGGCTTCGCGCCCGGCGATTCGACTGAACGATTCACAGTAATAAAGCGTGCCAAGACTGATGCCGACATCCTGAACGTCGTTGCGCAAATCGCCAAGGCATTGCGACTTGAGTTAGGTGATACCCAAAAGCCGATTGGTGCCGGTGAAGCTGAATCGTTCGTCGTCGCCAATCTGGAGGCCGCATCCGAGTATTTGAAAGCGCAAGATTTGCAGTTCAGTCGAAAGCTTGAAGAAGCCGTCGTGCATTACGAGAAGGCGATTGAGTTTGATCCGAAATTTGCCAGAGCATACGCGGGGCTCGCGCTGACTGAGTTGTATCTGGGTCGGACGGAGTCTGCGAGCAAGCACTGGGAACTGGCGCTGGCCGGATTAAACACACTGACAGAACGCGGTCAGCTGCGGACGCTCGGGAATTATTACTTTAGTAAT
>JBGCGB010000060.1:0-3786 GCA_045110335.1 Woeseiaceae bacterium | reverse complement strand
GCAGTGGCACCACAGTGGGTGATGCATTACGGGCTAGCGGTATTAAGTAACGCGGAACACTAAGAGGTGTCAGGTCGATATTCTTTTAAGAAAGTCGGTCTAACCGTATCAGTTATCCCTCTAAGGAATATCGTCAGGGCTGACGCCGTGCGTCTTCTCGGGCTCGGCTTCTTCAGCCGGTTTCTTGATCATCGTGCGCGCCATGACGATCCCGACCTCAAACAAGAGATAAACGGGCACAGCCAACAACGCTTGGCTGAAGACATCCGGCGGGGTCAGGAACATGCCAACGACAAAACAGCCAAGGAACACATAGGCGCGCGCGCTGGTTAGTTTGTCGGGTGTCGTTAAGCCCGCCCAACACAGCAGAACCGTCGCAATCGGCACTTCGAACGCCAGTCCGAACGCCAGGAACAAGGTCAGCACGAAATCGAGATAGCTCGAGATATCCGTCATGTTCTCGACGCCTTCTGGTGCGAAGGCCACGAAGAACTTGAAGATCAACGGGAACACGATGAAATACGCGAACAGAATCCCTAGGTAAAACAGCAGCACGCTGCTGCCGAGCAACGGCACGGTAAACCGTTTTTCCTTGCGGTACAGTCCCGGCGCCACGAAGGACCAGATCTGATAAAGAATGTAAGGCATCGCTGCGAAAATGGCGACAAAGAAAGCGAGTTTGAAAGGCGCAAAAACCGTTGATGCCGGCTCGGTCGCAATCATCGTGTTTTGCACCGGCAGTGCATTTTGTAGTGGCAAAGAAACAATCGTAAATAGCTTCTGCGCGAACGGCACCAAGAGTGCGAAGCAAATGATGATCGCCAGAAACGCCTTGAGCATGCGTGTACGAAGCTCGAGCAAATGCGACAGCAAGCTCGACTCTTCGAGCACCTCTTCGTTGGTATCGCTCATGATTGTTTGGTTGTCTCGGCAGCCGCTGCTAGTTCTGGCGCAGGCTCTGGTGTAGGCGTCTCAATACCGATATTCGCCAGCGCTTCAGTTTCTGGGTCGGCCGTACTCGCACTCGGGATGGCTGCAGGGTCCTGTTGCTCGACCGGTTCCGCACTATCGTCAGAACTCGCGGGTTTGCGGTCTGTCTTCGGTAGCACAGGTTCGTTCAACTTGTTGATGTCTTTTTCGAGTTTATCGATGCCCAGTTCTTTCTTGAGATCGACACGGGTTGGCAGTGAATCCCGAATTTGCTGCATCTCGAGTTCGTCTTCGAGCTGCACCTGGAGATTGCGGCTCATGCGACGGGCATAGCCGACAAACTGGCCGACCTTCTTGGCGACCTGAGCCATACGCTCAGGGCCTAGGACCACCAGTGCTATCACAAATAGCAAGATGAGCTCTGGACCGCTCCACTCCATTGACGTTGACCTCGGTGCTCGTGATTACGAGCTGGTTTTGGAGTCTTCTTTGCCGGGCGTTGTCTCGAAAGACGCATCCTCGGCTTTTTCGCTCATGAGTTTGCTGTTGTCCGCTTTTTCTTCGCCCTCGCCAACGGCGCTCTTGAAGCCTTTGATGGCGCCGCCCAGATCAGAACCGATGTTCTTGAATTTTTTGGTGCCAAAAATAGCCAATACGATGGCCAAAACAATTAGCAGCTGCCAAATACTGATGCCTGAAAACACAATGATCTTCCTCGTTCAGGTGCCTTGTCGGCACGTCATGTTCAATATGATACGCGAGTTATGTCGCTTTCGAGCTAAACCGGTGTATGAAATCCTCAAAAATGTGAGGTTGCTTCGCTACTAGCCGGTCAGCCAGAAGGTCACGGGCCCATCATTAATGAGTTCGACCTGCATATCCGCACCGAATTCCCCGGTTGCCACTGATAATTCCAGCGCTTTGAGCGCCTCACAGAAGACATCGAAGCAGGCGTTGCCCAGATCAGGCGGCGCGGCGCTGGCGAAACTGGGACGTCTGCCGCGACGGGTGTCGGCTGCCAGCGTGAATTGAGGTACCGCCAATAGACTACCGCCGATATCTTTGGCGCTTAAGTTCATTTTCCCGTCTTTATCGGCAAATATTCGGTAGTTAGCGACGCGTTCAGCTAATTTACGCGCATTTTCGGCGCTATCTTCGCGTTCCACGCCGACCAGTACCATGAGGCCCTGGCCAATTTCGCCAATGATTTGCTCGTCGACCGTCACTGATGATCGGGTAACGCGTTGTATCAATCCGATCATAAGGTCGAATGCTCCAGTCCCGCTTGGGGTCATGTTAGCCTTGTCCCATTCTAAGCGATTCATTGATCGGGGAGCATGAATGCAACGTAGAAAATTCGTGACGGGGCTAGGCGCTGCAGGCGTTGCGGCCGGATTGAGTGCTTGTGCCAAAGAGCCGGTTGCGGCGTCCAATGGAACACCAGCGGCCAAGGCCAAAACCTTTGACTGGAAGATGGTCACGACATGGCCGCCGAATTTCCCGGGCTTAGGCACGGGCGCCAGTAATCTCGCCAAGCGGATTCAAGCCGCGTCGGGCGGGCGGATCAAGATTCGTGTCTTTGCCGGCGGCGAGCTTGTGCCGCCGTTGGAAGTGTTTGATGCGGTGTCGCAAGGCACGGCGGAGATCGGACACGGTGGCGCTTATTACTGGAAAGCTAAAGTCGAAGCAGCCCAATTCATGGGCACGTTCCCATTCGGGCTGAATGCCGCAGAGATGAATGCATGGTTCTACTACGGCGACGGTTTGAAATTGTGGCGGGAGATTTATGAGCCGTTCGGTCTGGTGCCGTTTCCCGCTGGCAACACCGGTGGCCAAATGGGTGGCTGGTACAACAAAAAAATCGACAGCATGGCTGATCTCAAGAACCTGAAAATGCGTATTCCGGGTTTGGGCGGCGAAGTGTTTGCCCGTGCTGGCGGCACGCCGGTGTTATTGCCTGGTAGCGAAATTTTTACAGCACTGCAAACCGGTAGTATCGATGCTACGGAATGGGTCGGGCCTTATAACGACATCGCGTTCGGTCTGCACAAAGTGGCTCGCTACTATTACTACCCAGGCTGGCATGAGCCGGGTCCAACGCTCGAAGCGATGATTAACGCGGAAGCCTGGGCATCATTGCCGGATGACCTTCAAGAGATCGTTCGTGTCTGCTGTCAATCGGTCAATTGCGACATGCTAGCCGAGTACACCTATCGAAATGCCGAGGCGTTCCAGACGCTGCAAAACGATCCCAATGTTGAAGTGCTGAAATTCCCGGATGAAGTGTTGATCGGAATGCGTGAACACACGAAGGCCGTGATCGATGAACTAACGGCACGCAATGCGGATGCCAAAAAGATCTACGCGTCTTTGCAAGCGTTCTTGCAAAAGTCAGCGCCGTTCCAGGAGATATCCGAAGGCAGCCTGCTTGCGGCCCGAAAACTCTAGATCGCGTATTGCTTCAGAACGTCTAACGGCACAATCAATAAAGCTGCTTCATGCGTGGCCGCAAGAACTACTGGCGGCGCAAAGCCGGCCTCGTGTGCCTCGCGCCAACGGCTGGCGCAAAGACACCATTGATCGCCCTCTTTCAGGCCAGGGAAGTCGTACAGTGGCAAAGGTGTGATTAAGTCATTGCCGCGCGTTCGGCTGAACTGGAGGAACGCGTCCGTGACCTTTGCGCAGATGACATGTCGACCGAGGTCCTCACTGCCAGTTCGGCAATTGCCATCGCGGTAGAACCCAGTGTTGTTGTCACTGCAGCAACAAGCTAGCGCCTCGCCGAGTACGTTTTTTTCTGTCGTGTTGGTCATCGTGTTTATGCGTTCCGGAAAGTCAGGCTGATTCGGTTGGCGC
>JBGCGB010000059.1:0-34222 GCA_045110335.1 Woeseiaceae bacterium | reverse complement strand
CAGTAGGTCTAGAGTCACATCCGCAGGCAGTTCTGCCGGGAATGACAATACGTTGGTAGTCCGGTCCTTGTCGCGATACTGCGCGTTGAGCTTCTGCATTTCCTTGGCATCAACGATACGAAGCGCAGCTTCCCAATGCTTTTCGGGGTTTGCTTCACTTTGCAGTAAAGCGCATTCGGCGGCGCGAAGCAGGGTCTGATCATCCGGAGATTTCTCGACAGTGTCGCGAAATACGTCGAGGGTGAGCATCAGGGTTTACTCTTCTCCAGACTCGTCGTGACCGCTTCATGACTTTCGTAGGCGGCCACGATTCGTTGTACTAAGGGGTGGCGCACAACATCTCTGTTGGCAAACCAGGTAAAACCAATACCTTCGACATCCTCAAGAATGTTCGCCGCGTGGGTCAGGCCTGATTGCGTTCCCCGGGGTAGGTCAATCTGTGTGGCATCACCAGTAATCACGGCGGTGGAGCCAAAGCCGATGCGCGTCAGAAACATTTTCATTTGTTCCCGGGTGGTGTTTTGCGCTTCGTCCAGAATAATAAAGGAGTGGTTGAGTGTTCGACCGCGCATAAAGGCGAGAGGTGCTACCTCGATAATGCTTCTTTCTATGTATTTACTGACAGTTTCAAAGCCAAGCATTTCGTAGAGCGCGTCGTAGAGCGGGCGCAAATAAGGATCTACTTTTTGGCTCAAATCGCCGGGCAGATAACCGAGTTTTTCCCCGGCCTCTACCGCTGGTCGCACCAGGAGTATGCGGCGTACTTCTTCGTTTAGCAGCGCTTCTACCGCACAGGCTACGGCGAGATAGGTTTTGCCGGTACCTGCCGGTCCCACGCCAAAGTTGATATCGCAGTTTTGGATGGTTCGAACGTAGGCTTGTTGATTTCGACCCCGAGGCTTGATGGATCCTTTTCGGGTGCGAATAACCTGCAGTGCCTCGACGCTGCCATCCGAACTGAAGGTTTCGGTATCCGCATGTTGGAGTTGCAGGTGGAGCGATTCCGGCGTAACTGCAATCCCTTGGCAAACTTCGGCGTAGAGGTGTTGAAGCAAGGCACTGGCCGAGGTCACCGCGGCGGCGTCGCCATCGACTGAAAACTGATTGCCGCGAGACTTGATTTTAACTTCGAGCCGCTCTTCGATTTGACGCAGGTGCGCGTCAAACTGCCCGCACAGGGCCGCAAGATGTCGTGCATCGTCAGGTTCGAGGGTCAGACTAAAGGGCTGTCCGCTCGGACTGGGAGGTTCTGAGGTCAAATTGTTGTTTGTGGCGTTAGCCATGCCCTTGGAACTGCAAGAATAGTCACGAATTCGCCACAGTCAACCCGCGGTTCCGGGTATTAGCTCTCCGCGAAGGGAGTTGGGCAGCGCTTCGCCAATGGTGACGTCGACAAATTGGCCGATAAGCCCATGGTCCGCAGCACTGAAATTGACCACGCGATTGTTCTCTGTGCGGCCCTGGAGCTGCCCGGGATCCTTCCGTGACGGCCCTGTTATGAGGACGCGTTGCCGCGTGCCCACCATGTTTCGGCTAATAGCCTGAGCCTGCTGATTGATGCGAGCCTGAAGGATGTGCAAGCGCGACTTTTTGGTGGCTTCGTCGGTGTCGTCCGCGAGATCAGCCGCTGGAGTGCCGGGGCGAGCGCTGTAGATAAAGCTGAACGACTGATCGAAACCAATCTCGGCAATCAAATTCATGGTGTCTTCAAAATCTTTCGCCGTTTCGCCCGGAAAGCCAACGATAAAATCTGAAGACAAACTGATATCGGGCCGCGCCTCGCGCAGCTTGCGAATCTTTTGCTTGTACTCAATCGTCGTGTGACCGCGTTTCATGCGCATCAATGTGCGATCAGAGCCGCTTTGTATGGGTAAGTGCAAATAGTTCGCGAGCTTAGGTACGTTGGCATAAGCCTCGATCAAACTATCGGTAAATTCAACCGGATGCGATGTCGTGAAACGAATCCGCTCAACACCTTCCACTTCGGCGACATAGTGAATCAACGTTGCGAGATCCGCGATCGACCCATCATGCATGGGACCACGATAAGCATTGACGTTCTGCCCGAGCAAATTAATTTCACGGACCCCTTTCGCGGCCAATTTAGCAACTTCTACAATGACATCATCGAACGGCCTGCTGATCTCCTCGCCACGCGTGTAGGGCACAACGCAGAACGAGCAATACTTGCTGCAACCTTCCATCACCGACACAAATGCCGTCACGCCGTCGGCGCGCGGTTCCGGCAAGCGATCAAACTTCTCGATCTCCGGAAAAGAAATGTCGACAACATTGGCGGCACCCCCCCGCGCTTCATTGACGAGCTCCGGCAACCGATGCAAGGTCTGCGGACCAAACACCAAATCAACATAAGGCGCTCTCTTCGTGATCGCATCACCCTCCTGGCTGGCAACGCAACCGCCGACACCAATCAGCATGTCAGGCTTCTTGTCTTTCAACCGGCGCCAACGGCCCAGCTCGGAGAACACTTTTTCTGCCGCTTTTTCACGAATCGAACAGGTGTTCACCAACAGCACGTCAGCATCATCCGGCGTGCTCGTGACTTCCATGCCATGTGATTCCGCCAGCACATCCGCCATCTTGGACGAATCGTATTCGTTCATCTGGCAGCCATAGGTTTTGATATAGAGTTTCTGTGTCATGCTGAGATTTTACGGGATATCCGAGTGATACGGCACCCGTTTTTTCGATGAATTAGCGAGGATCGCCGGTGTTGCTGATCCGAACCACCCGCTACGGTCAGTCTCGCGGCGCAAAGCTACCGGTCGCCATGAACTGCAGCGCCAACTGTATCGCTTCCGGCTTTTTCATAATGAACGGATGTGTCGCAGCAATAACGCGAAAATCTGACATGCCCTCAATTTTTGCCCGCTCAACGGATACTTTGCCGTCATCGGGCCCGTCGATCATCGTCGACAGTATCCAATTGATGGAGCGCCGGCCGGTTATCACACCTAGCTCAAAGCCGACAGGCCCCAGTCGGTTTGGTACGCTATCCGCCCCGGTGCCCAGCTGCCGGCCTGCCGGACCATTGACCCAACCAAATGGCGCAAACCCGCCGATCTTGTCAACTACCTCACTACCGCCATTGGGTGGACTGAGCATGACCACCCGCCCCATACGCGGCAATGCCGCGTCATGATCCAATTGCCGGACTAGAATACCGCCCATGGAGTGCGTCACGAAATGCACCCGTCGATCGCCAGGAACCTGTTCGCGAATCGCTGGGGCAACGTGATCGCGAGCCAACGTCTCGATCGGCCTATCCGTCGACGGGTAGTCCACAATGCACGTGTTGTAGCCCGCGTCCTGGAACGCGGCTGCGATGCGTCGCATGGATTTCCCGGACCGGGCAAGACCATGCAGGAAAACAACCCACTCCGCATCGTCGCTGACGACCGTGGTCGTTACCTTTGTCTCCACGGCCGTTGCATCAAATGTCATGAACAGACCTAACAGTAACGCGATCAGTAAACCGCGAATGCTATCCTGCATATGGCGCTTCAGGTGGCTGCCATAGCTCCACCTTGTTGCCGTCAGGATCACTAAACCAACCAAACTTTCCGAACTCGCTACTTTCTGGTTCTCCGTGTAGTTCCGCGCCAGCCGCTTTGACTTGAGCGAGTGCTCCGTCGAGATCATCGACCATCAGATTGATCATGAAAGGCTGCTTCGAAGGCTCGAAATAAGTCGTATCGGCCTTGAAGGGGCTCCAGATCGTGTATCCGCCCTTGGGTATCCCATGAGCCATGAACGCTGCGCCACCGAAAGACGCATCAATCGGCACGCCAAGGTGTTCTTGATACCACGAAGCCAACCCCTTGGGATCGCTGCTCTTGAAGAAAACACCGCCAACACCAACTACCTTAGCCATCGTGAATGCTCCGAATATCTTCGATGGACTATAAACTAGCATGGCAGCGGCACGCAGGCTAAGGCAGACTGACTGTGTACGATGGTCTTCCATGCTTGGAGTGTTGATGCGTTTCAAAATAGATCAGATGCTCGCTGTATTGCTCGTCTTGAGTCTTGCCGGCTGTGCCAACAGCGACAAGTCATTTCTAGCCATCAACTACCAAAGAGCAGCACAGATTGAAGGCCCTGACCGCAACCCGGTTTTGGTCGTTCCCGGCCTTCTTGGCACAACGTTGAGAGATACGCGGAACGGAGAACTAGTGTGGGGTGGTTATGACGGCGTGTCCGTGGATCCGTCGAAGCCCAATGGACTCCGGGCGCTTGCATTGCCGTTGTCACCTGCGGCTGATGGACGCGTCAACGATGATGATGCGATCGAACCCACCTGGGTGTTGGAGCGGGCGCACGTCAAACTATTGGGACTGCCTTTCAATCTGAACGTCTATGCCGGCATCCTGCAGGCCTTGGGCGCCGGCGGCTACCGGGACGAATCACTGGGCACGGCTGGCGTTATAGACTACGGTCCGGGTCATTTCACGTGCTTCCAGTTTCCCTATGATTGGCGGCGCGACATCGTTGAGTCTGCTAAAAAACTTAGTGCCTTTATCGAAACCAAGAAACAGTTCGTCGCCAACGAATACGAGCAACGTTTCGGCATCAAAACCGATGACATAAAGTTCGATATCGTGGCGCACTCGATGGGTGGACTCGTCGTGCGCTACTACCTGATGTACGGTGATCAAGATCTTCCGAAGGATGGTTCACTGCCAGAACTCAACTGGGCAGGCGCCAAACAGGTTGAACGCGTGATTCTTGTGGGCACACCGAATGCAGGTTCTGCATTGACCGTTCGCAACCTGCTAAACGGACTCTCGCTAGGCTTTCTGCAACCCACATACACGCCAACGCTGCTCGGCACTTATCCATCTACCTATCAGTTGCTGCCACGCGCCAAATCGGCGCAAGTCGTCTGGGCTGACTCCGGCAAATCCGTCGGCGATCTTTTCGATCCGGAACTCTGGAAACAAAACCGCTGGGGGCTCGCTTCCGACGCCATCGATCCAGCGTTGGAAATGCTCCTTCCTGATCAAACCAATGCTGCTGAACGACGCAAGATCGCGCTGTCCTTTCAGTCACGTCTGTTGGCACGCGCCAAACAATTCCAAGCTGCCATCGATAGGCCACACCAAAAACCCGATGAACTGCAGATGATGATGGTTATTGGTGATAACCGCGCAACGGCCAGCCAGATCAGCGTCGACCGGACCACCGCGACAGCTGCGGTGACGGCATTCGAAGATGGTGACGGCACCGTGCTGCGCAGCAGTGTGCTTCACGATGTTCGTGAGGACAAAAGCTGGCAACCCGCGCTCATGACACCGCTCGACTATGATCAGGTTTTGTTCTTACCAGAAAAACACACGGCACTTACTGACAGCGCTACGTTCACCGACAATATTCTGTATTGGCTGTTAGAGGATCCAAGACCATGACCGACCTCGTCAATCGACAATGGACCGTCGCAGCCCATCCGACAACCGGCCTGGACCTATCGGATTTTGGCTTTCAGGAAAGCCCCATCGTGCCGCCCGGTGACGGCGAAATTTTGCTGAGAACCCATTACCTCAATGTCGCGCCCGTGATGCGTATGTACATGATGAACGATGCGTCGGTAAGAACGCCGGAACGATCGCTCAGTATTGGTGATGTCATTCATGGGCGCGGCGTCGCCGAAGTCATCGATTCCCGTCATGTCGATTTCTCTGTCGGAGACTTTGTGCACGGTCAGCTCGGATGGCAAACGCACAAAACCACTCGCGTTACGCCACAAGAAAAGTTCATTCGCATGCAACCGCGAGCGCTGCCCGCCTACTACGGACTTTCTGCACTGGGCATGACCGGTTACTCCGCCTACTGCGGTTTCATGCTGCGTGGCGAACCGAAGCCAAGTGACCATGTCTTGGTTTCTGGTGCCGCCGGTGGCGTCGGATCATTAGTCGTGCAGTTGGCGAAAGCCGTCGGTTGTGAACACGTTATCGGTATCGCGGGCACGCAAGAGAAATGCATGGCCGTCAAATCACTCGGCGCCGACGACTGCATTAACTACAAGACGGAAGATGTCGATGCAAGAATCGCCGCCTTAATGCCTGACGGCATCGATGTCTATTTTGACAACGTCGGTGGCGACATACTGGAGATGGTCTTGGAGCGACTTCGACTGCATGCGCGCGTGGTGATGTGCGGTGCAATCTCGGAATACACCCGCAAAGAACCTTTCGGCCCTCGCAATTACGGGCGTCTGCGCAGTTTCGATGCTGATATGCGCGGGTTTTTCGTCTACAACCACCAACCTCATTTCGCGCAAGCGGAAGACCATCTCGCGGCATTGATTCATGATGGTAAACTGACAGCATTGATCGATATCGCTGATGGTTTCGAGCAAATGCCAAAAGCATTGATCGGGCTGTATACCGGCGCTAATGTCGGAAAACGCGTGGTTCGCGTTAATGCGGGCACGGATGTGATCTATTGAATTGACGCTGTTGATTCAAACGGGAAAGGCGATCTTCTGCGCCGCGAACAACACTGCTAGAACGGAATATCGTCGTCAAAATCACTGACACCGGGCGCAGGCTGCGCTGCTGGTGCGTTTTGCGGCCGCTGCTGCTGTCCGCCACCGCCGCCACTGGCCATCGGCGAACCGCTGCCACCGCGCCCACCTAGCATTTGCATCTCATCCGCAATCACTTCGGTGGAATAACGATCATTGCCGGATTTGTCTTGCCATTTGCGCGTGCGCAGTTTGCCTTCGATATAGACTTGAGAGCCTTTCCGTAAATATTCAGCAGAGATTTCAGCGAGTCGGCCGAACATCGCAATGCTGTGCCATTCGGTGCGTTCTTGTTGATCGCCGGTTTGTTTGTCTTTCCAACTCTCGCTGGTAGCAATCCGTAGATTGGTCACCGCACCGCCGCTGGGCATGTAACGGGTTTCGGGGTCCTGCCCCAAATTGCCCACTAGAATTACCTTATTGATGCCACGTGCCATGGAAGTTCCCCTGAGAATTCGTGTTAATAAAGGGTATTTTAGACGACACCCTGAAAAATGACAGCGATATTACGCGGCAGATCGCAGCGATTTGCCCATCCCCAGTAACAACCAGAGTCCAACCAGTGCCGTTAGGCAATACATCGCGCTCTCCGGACTGTATCGGCCAACAATCCATCCGGATGCTGTCGCGCCAAGAAAGGCACCGAAAAACTGGGCACTTGAGAACATCCCCAGACTGGCGCCACGCTGGTTGATGTCCGCACGCAGCGAAATCAGAGCGGGCAGCGACGCTTCCAGATAGCTAAAACCAGCAAAAAACACGGTGCACCCCAAGCCAAACCACCACAAACCGGGCGCCATGGTCATACCGCCAAAACCCAGCACCAGTAGTGCGATCGAAGGCAACATGAACGCACCGCTGCGATGACGTCCGTCGCGGGCAATCATGGGAATCGCAATGATCAGCGATGCCGCCAGCGACAGCGTATACACCTTCCAATGCTGGTCGTCCGGCAATGAAAAGCGCGCTAACAACAAGAACGGCGCTATCACGAAGAACCCAGTCAATGCGGCATGCAACAGCATGATGGCCAAATCCAGGCTAAGAAGGTCGGGTCGCAGGACTTCACTCCATTGCCAGGTCGGCCTCGCCGTTTTCTGAACCCGGCGCGGCTGAGTGATCATCGCATGCGCCGTCAATACGATACCCAACAAACCGCAGCCAGCCGAGACCCAGAACAACCCGCGAACGCCCACCCAATTGGCCAGCAAGGGCCCCAGCACCAACGCCAGCAAGAAGGATGCACCGATCGCGACGCCGAAAATCGCCATCGACATGGTCCTCACCGACTCCCGGGTGTGATCTGCAAGCCAGGCAGACAAGGTCGCCGATATCGCGCCAGCGCCTTGTAGCAAACGACCGATGATGAGCCCATGAATCGACGACGAGCTCGCCGCAATCACACTGCCAAGCAAAAAAATCGCTAAACCGAAGATAACGACAGGACCGCGACCTATGCGGTCAGATAACGCCCCATAAGGCACTTGCAGCAGCGCTTGAGTTACCCCGTACCCGCCAACCGCTACACCAATCAACAGTGGCGTTGCATCCGTAAGACTCTTGGACCAAAGCGCGATAACCGGCAGCACCATAAACAGCCCAAACATGCGCGAAACCGACACAACGCTGAGCTCGGCCACAAATGCGATTTCGTTTTTGGTAAGACGATTAGCGGACTTTTCGAAAGCTTTATCAGACAAGGGTTCGTGCTTTTTGCGTAGGTGACCAACGGCGGCGTATATTAGCAGGTTGTTTGAACACAGCCGGATTCGATTTTGTTACATCGTTATATCGAGCTTCGCGGCGCGCGAACGCACAACCTCAAAAACCTGAATCTCAAGCTGCCGAGAGAGCAACTGATTGTCATGACCGGACTCAGCGGATCTGGCAAGTCGTCGCTGGCATTCGATACGATTTATGCCGAGGGACAAAGACGCTATGTCGAATCTTTGTCCGCCTATGCGCGTCAGTTTCTTTCGATGATGGAAAAGCCGGACCTCGACCATATCGAAGGGTTATCGCCAGCAATCTCGATTGAGCAAAAATCAACCTCTCACAACCCCCGCTCGACGGTGGGTACCGTTACCGAAATATACGACTATCTTCGTCTGTTGTTCGCACGCGCCGGTATCCCGAAATGCCCGGAGCATGGAGAGGTACTCGACGCACAAAACGTGAGTCAAATGGTGGATCAGGTCTTGTCGTTGCCGGAGGGCACAAGACTGATGTTGCTCGCTCCGGTCGTCGCTGACCGCAAAGGTGAGCACATCAATATTCTGCGAGAGCTGCAAGCACAAGGATTCGTGCGCGCCAGAATCGATGGCGAAGTCATCAACTTAAGCGATGCAGAAACACCAGATGCGAAAAAACGCCATACGATCGAAGCGGTCGTCGACCGGTTTAAAGTTCGCGAAGACATTGCACAACGTTTATCCGAGTCTTTCGAAACAGCATTGAAGCTTGGCGACGGCAGCGCCCGGATTGTTGCGATGGATGAAGACGTCGCACTCTCGGACTTGGTCGAAACCACGATGCCCGGCGCTAGCGGCGATGAGATTGTCTTTTCGGATCGTTTCGCGTGTCCGGTTTGCGGCTACAGCATTTCCGAGTTGGAACCGCGCTTGTTCTCGTTCAACAACCCCGCTGGCGCTTGCCCGACCTGTGACGGTCTTGGCGTCAAACAGTTTTTTGATCCGGATCGGGTGATCCTCAATGAGGAACTTAGCCTTGCCGGTGGTGCGATTCGCGGTTGGGATCGGCGCACGACGTATTATTTCGGCATCATCAAAAGTCTCGGCGAGACTTTTGATTTCGACGTGGAAGCCCCTTTTAATTCACTAACGGCAAAACAACAGAAAGTCGTTCTGAAAGGTAGCGGACGAACCAAGGTCAAGTTTAGCTATCAAAGTGCTGACGGCGAAACCGTGGTCCGGGAACACCCTTTCGAGGGTATCCTGCCGAACCTTGAACGACGCTATCGGGAAACTGAATCGTCGGCCGTGCGGGAAGAACTCTCGCGTTACCTGAACGTACAATCATGCCCGGACTGCGATGGAACGCGCCTCAACAAAGCCGCCAGACATGTCTATATTGGCGGCGAAACACTACCCGAGCTGACCGCGCTTTCGATTGCAAAGTCGCGAGCGTACTTCGATACCTTATCGCTGGATGGGTGGCGCGGTGAAGTTGCGGATCGCATTGTCAAAGAAATCGCCAGCCGGCTCGGCTTTCTTGATGATGTTGGCCTAAGTTATTTGACACTCGACCGGCGCGCTGAAACGCTTTCCGGTGGTGAAGCCCAGCGTATTCGACTCGCTAGCCAAATCGGCTCGGGTCTCGTGGGCGTCATGTACATACTGGATGAGCCTTCTATTGGGCTACATCAACGTGATAACGAACGACTACTCGGCACGCTGCGGCATCTTCGGGATATCGGGAACACAGTCATCGTCGTAGAGCACGATGAAGACGCTATTCGCGCCGCTGACTTTGTCGTGGACCTTGGGCCCGGCGCTGGCGTGCATGGCGGGGAAATCGTCGCCAGTGGGACACCTGAAGAAATCATGCAGAACCCCGCTTCGATAACCGGACGGTTCTTATCCGGGGCGGAGTCTATTGATGTACCTACGCGACGCACCGCGGACCGCGACCACAAGCCCGTCAAAATCATCGGCGCAAGCGGCAATAATCTCAAGAACGCCACCGTGGAGATCCCGACGGGTATCCTCACCTGTATCACGGGCGTCTCGGGCTCCGGTAAGTCCACGCTGATCAACAGCACGCTGTACCCCGCAGCCACCAATCTCATCAACAAGGCGACGCGCGATGTCGCGTCGGTAGAAGAGATTCAGGGGCTAGCCCAGTTCGATCGCGTCATTGATATCAGTCAGGCACCAATCGGCCGCACGCCGCGCTCTAATCCAGCCACCTACAGCGGACTATTCACACCTATTCGCGATTTGTTTGCGGGCACCCAAGAAGCCCGTGCGCGCGGCTACAAACCCGGGCGGTTTAGCTTTAATGTCAAAGGTGGTCGCTGCGAATCCTGCCAGGGAGACGGCGTTATCAAGGTGGAAATGCACTTTCTGCCCGACGTCTACGTGCCCTGTGATTCTTGTGAAGGCCGTCGCTACAATCGTGAAACGCTAGATATTCGTTATAAAGGACGGAACATCTCTGAAGTCCTCGAGATGACCGTCGAAGATGCGCTCGAGTTTTTCCGCAACGTCCCCACGCTGTTCAAGAAGCTCAAAACACTGATGGATGTCGGCTTGAGTTACATCACTCTAGGACAAAATGCCGTCACGTTGTCAGGCGGTGAAGCGCAGCGCATCAAACTCGCGAGAGAACTCTCCAAGCGTGACACCGGCTCAACGCTTTACTTGCTCGATGAGCCAACCACCGGATTGCATTTCGCCGATATCCGACAACTGTTGGGCGTCTTGCAAGAGCTTCGTGATCGGAACAACACGATCATCGTGATCGAACACAACCTTGACGTCATCAAAACGGCTGACTGGGTCATTGACCTCGGCCCGGACGGAGGCGACGGCGGTGGCGAGATCGTCGCGACGGGCACACCGGAAGATGTCGCTAACAATCCGAATTCGATGACTGGAAAATTTCTGGCGCCGCTGTTAGGTACTGCCGCGAATTGAAGTGGTTCTACTTGACGAGACTTTCTGCCGGGTAAACGTCTGGTAGATCCTGCTGGGGGTTCCGACGGCTGCGGTAACCAGAAAGACCAGCTTTCCGATTCGCCGCAATCATCTGACGTCGAATATCGGAGCGGCGTTATCTATGCCAGCGCGCGACACTCATGGGCTCTGACTCAGCTCGACAGCATGTCGGGCTCACTTCGCACCTAATCGTCGTAAACCGATTGCCGCCGCTACTTTCTGATAAAGCGGCGCGCTAATCTCTCTGGCTCGGGCCGCGCCAGCTTGGAGTACTGCCTCTACATGGCCCGGATCGGCCATTAGACGTTCGTATTCGGCTCGCGCCGGCGCCAACTCTGCATCGATTTTCTCGAACAGAACCTGCTTCATTTCGCCCCATGCAATGCCCTCAGCATATCGCTGCGCTATCGCTTGGGTTTCGTCCGCGCTGGCGAAAGCCTGATACATTTCGAATAACGTGGAGCCTTCGGTTTCCTTAGGCTCCCCCGGCTCGAGCGAGTTGGTTTTGATTTTCATGATGAGTTTACGAAAACGTTTTTGGGTCTCAAACAGCGGAATCGTGTTGTTGTAACTCTTGCTCATCTTCCGACCATCCAACCCTTTCAGCGTGGCTGTCGTGTCGCTGATCACCGATTCGGGCAGGGTCAGAATATCGCCATAGTGGTGATTGAACCGTTGCGCGATATCGCGGGCCATTTCGACATGTTGTTTTTGGTCACGCCCTACCGGCACATGCGTAGCACCGAACATCAAGATGTCAGCGGCCATCAAGACGGGATATCCAAACAATGCCATCGTAATGCCTTTGTCGGGATCGCTCTGCCCGCCCTCTTCATTGGCCGCGACCGCTGCTTTGTAGGCATGCGCGCGGTTCATCAAACCTTTAGCGGTCTGGCTGGATAACACCCAGGTTAATGCAGGAATCTCCGGCACATCGGACTGACGATAGAAGACCGTGTTGTCAGTATCCAGACCCAAGGCTAACCAGGCTGCAGCAATCTCAAGTGTCGAGCGGTGGATCTTGTCCGGATCTTCATTCTTGACCAAGGCATGCAAGTCAGCCAAGAAATAGAAGTTCTGCCGGTCAGGACGTTTGCTCGACGCGATACCGGGTCTGATCGCACCAACATAGTTACCAATGTGCGGAGTTCCCGTCGTCGTGATGCCCGTTAGCCAGATTTCTTTTTGCTGCTTGTTTGTCATGCCTGCGCTGCCATTAACGGTCGAATACCTTGGAAGCGGCTATTGTGCCCGTTAAGTGGTTAAGTTAGAACCGCCGTGACGGTCGTTTCGGTATAATAGGGTGAGCAAATCGAAACGGACACCGGTATGACCATCAGCCAACGCCCTTCACAGTCACTCTATGACCAGCATCTGGACTATGTCCGCTCAGCGTTTGATGCGGCGATGGATCGAGCAGGCGCGGACACAGTGGTTATCTTCTCTGGCGCATTGAGATACCACTTCCTTGACGACAGCAGCTATCCGTTTCGATCAAACCCTCACTTTATGTATTGGTTGCCGGTCACCGATCTACCGTCGAGCTACGTGGTCTATCGGCGGGATCAAAAACCGGTCTTGTTGTATTACCAACCCGCTGACTATTGGCATTCAGTTGCAGGCGATCCAGATCCGTATTGGGCCAATCATTTTGACGTGCGGCCTATCAGCACCATCGATGAGGCACGCGCGGCGCTGCCAGACGGCCTGAAAGCACCGATTCTTTTGGGGGAAATTCAGGATCCCAATGAAGCGCTGGGAATCGAGCGGACCAATCCGAGTGCGGCATTACACTCGTTGGATATATCAAGAATCACCAAAACTGACTATGAACTCGAGCGAATGCGACAGGCTAGCCGACTGGGTGCCGTAGCACATCGTGCTGCAGCGCATGCATTTCACAATGTAACCAGCAGCGAGTATGAGATCCATCAGGCTTATCTCGAGAGTATTCGGGTAATTGACAGCGAATTGCCCTACAACAGCATTGTCGGGCTCAACGAACACGCAGCCGTGCTTCACTACCAACATCGCGCCCGGCAAGCCCCGTCAGAGCGACGTTCTTTCCTGATTGACGCCGGCGCAAATGATGCCGGCTATGCTAGCGACATCACGCGAACCTATAGCGCCGTCGAAGGCGACTTCGCCGATCTGATTCTGGCTATGGACACGTTACAACAAAGCTTGTGTGGTGAGGTCAAAGAAGGCAAACATTATCCAGATCTACATGTAGAGATGCATGAGGCTCTGGCACAGGTCGTGGTCAATGTAGGTCTAAGTACCGCGAGTCCGGAGGAACTTGTCGAGAAAGGCATCACTCGAGCACTGTTACCGCATGGGCTCGGACATTATCTCGGGTTACAGGTTCACGACGTTGGTGGCCACTTGCAAGACGCCAAAGGCACACCCACCAAGCGACCCGAACGAGACCCTAACTTGCGTCTAACGCGCACGCTGGGCAACAACGAGGTCGTCACGATCGAACCGGGACTCTATTTCATCGACATGCTGCTGACGCCCATCAGAACCTCTGGTAATCGACATCTGCTGAATTGGACAATGGTGGATGAACTTACACCCTTTGGCGGTATCCGCATTGAGGACAACGTTCGGGTCAATGGACAAACGCCCGAGAACTTCACCCGCGACGCTTTCTCCGCGATCAAGTAGCGAAAACGTCCATTTGGCGGGCCATTTCAAAGTCCAGTTCGCTGATACCGTTCGCATCGTGCGTGGTTAACTCAACCCTGACGCGGTTGTAAACATTGAACCATTCCGGATGGTGGTTCATTGTTTCTGCCACCATAGCGGAACGCGTCATGAATGCGAAAGCTTCGCTGAAATCACCGAATTTGAAGTCTTGCCGGAGCTTGCCATCCAACAAAGCCCACCGTTCATTGGCCGCCAAGAAATCACTAATTGCTTGTTCACTCGCTGCTTTCACGATGTGTTCCTTTTTTAAATTGTTCACTAAAACCAAAAGCAACCTCACCGCTGCCGTTTAAGGTTAACCAATCCAACCGATGCTTGGCCTCAACCACCGTTGGCCGGTGATCAGGCTCGATCCACCATAAGGCTTTGTTCGCCGAGCTCCGCGGAGTAAACCATGACGTACGCTGGCGCAAAAAATCACTGTGCGCCGATCGATAAACAAACTGGGTCAACGACGCTATATCTGTCCAAACGGATAACGCAATCGCAAGATTGGGCTCGCCGAAGAGCTTCGCCGCTTTCGCCTCTTCGTCATCGCGCGTTTCGCGCCAGACGAATCCCGGCGTTTGTTCCGCTAATTGATTGATGCGGGGCACGGCATCGAAGAAAGGCTGCACATCGGGATGGCCCTTCGGATGGCGTAGTGTCGCGACATTGACGTGTGCGACAAAGCGCGTCGTCATGACGCCGACTCCTGACGTTTCTTATAACGCAATTTTGCGCGTCGGCCTTTCTTCTCGAGCCGCGGACGAAGTGCGCGCGACAAACCTGGAAACAGGTAACCCAAAGTTGCCAAAATACCGCTCGATTTCGGCATTTTCAGATCCGTCGCGTCACCGGCTGCTACGCTCAGCACGCCCTCCGCGACTTCCGCTGCAGTACTCATAGGCTGCGAAAACGTCAGATCGGCGACTTGATCAATATCGCTCATGATAAAGCCAGTATCGACCGGTCCCGGCGAAACGGCACCCACATGTACCGAAGACCCGCGCAGTTCTTCGGCCAATGACAACGTCAAAGCACGCAAACCGAACTTGGTCGCACCGTAAGTCGCAGATCCTGGCACGGGCGAGCAACCGGCGATAGACGCCACATTGACGATCGCACCGCCACCGGATTGTTTGATTAAGGGAATAGCAAGCCGAGTCAGCACAACGGGTGCCCGAAGATTGACGTCGATCATTTGGGCAAGTTGATCGGGATCAACGTCGGTCAGGACACCACGATGATGAGCGCCAGCATTGTTGATCAGATAATGAACGCCGCCAAATTCATACTGGGCTTTCTTGAACAGGTCAGTACACGCATTAATATCGGCAACATCCATCGCCATCGTGGCCACATCGGTGTCTTGGGCCAACTCAGCAGCCATCGCTTTTAACGGCTCTTTGCGACGCCCGACGAGCAGCAAGCGAGCACCTTGTGCTGCAAACGCCCGGGCGACTTCTGCGCCAATACCCGCCGATGCACCCGTGACTATGACACTCTTGCCGCTAAACCGACTACTCATTGTTGCTCCTCGCCTTGCTTGCCCGTTTCTTGTGTGAGTTGCAGCGGAATACCAAAAATGGATGCAGGATCGAAATCCTGAACACGCCAACCATCGAGCCCCTTTCGCGGCTCACCTTGCAGATCAATGTCTTCGTCAGCCAGATTGGCTAATGCATTATCGAGATCGTCCACGCCGAATGAAAGCAGGAATAAGCCTGGACCATGCCGGCGCATCCAATGCGCAGCCGGCGACGCATCAGACGTCGGCATCACGAGCACAAGCCAGGTGCCACCCATATCGAAACGTCTAATAGCAACGTGCCGATCCGGCAAAGCCTCTTCGGCCATTGCTAGCGCACCGATGATCTTCTCGAATCGCTCAACCGCCAAATCGAGATCAGGTACAACAAGATTGATGTGATGAATGGAGACTTTTGACACTGCCGGCACGGAAGAGACCTCTGAACACAAGCCGCTGAGGCTCGTAGTATACTGATTCCAGACTGGAGACGAACGACCCACGGAGATAATCATGCAACGAGTGTTCAACGTAATCGCGATTAGTTTCACGCTGGCGTGGGCACAGCTGCCGGCGACTGCCGAGACGACCGTTTTAGATGCGGCCCGTCTGATAGACGTCGATAACCAGCGCGTTGTTGAGTCGCCCCGAGTCATTGTCATCGATGGTCGTATCGTTAGCGTCGGCGAGACGGATGCTTTGGATATCCCGACAGGCGCGACGCACCTGGTTCTCGAAGGCGCCACTTTACTTCCCGGCTTGATGGATGCTCATGTTCATTTGACGTCACGTCATGACCTACATGGCTATAGAAGCGTAACGGTAACAACACCGGGATCGGCGATCACCGGCACCGTCAACGCGAAGCGCACACTGCTGGCGGGTTTCACAACCGTAAGAAACCTTGGCGCCAGTGGCTGGGCAGACATCGCTGTCAGAGATGCGATCGACTCCGGTGAAATTATCGGTCCTCGCATTCTGGCTGCAGGACCCGCTCTCGGCATCACCGGAGGACACTGCGATACGAACCTGCTGCCACCTGAATATGAAGAGCGTAGTGACGGTGTCGCCGATGGACCATGGGCCGTTCGGACCGCGGTACGCCGCAACATCAAATATGGCGCCGATGTCATCAAGTTTTGTGGGACTGGCGGTGTCCTGTCCAAAGGCACGAGTATTGGCGCGCAACAGTACACCTACGAAGAAATGGCTGCGCTGGTTGACGAAGCCCACTTATTGGGCCGACGAGTTGCGGTTCACGCACATGGCACGCAAGGCATCAAAACCGCCATTCGCGCCGGCGTCGATTCGGTCGAACACGCAAGCCTGATTGATGATGAAGGTATTCGACTGGCCAAAAAGAACGGCACTTACTTGTCCATGGACATTTACGTCTCGGATTATATTCTCTCGGAAGGAGAAGCGGCCGGCATTCTCCCGGAGTCTCTGGACAAAGAACGCCAAGTTGGCAGCGCACAACGCGAGAGCTTTAATCGTGCTGTTAAAGCTGGCGCTAATATTGCGTTCGGCACCGACGCCGGCGTTTATCCACACGGACAAAACGCGCGCCAGCTTGCTTATCTGGTGCGTTACGGCATGACACCGATGCAAGCGATTTATACCGCGACATTAGGGAATGCAACCTTGTTCGGGATCGAGCGTGATACCGGTTCTGTTCGCGAAGGTAAGGCCGCCGATATCATTGCCGTTCAGGGTGATGCGCTCGAGAACATCCGTCTTTTGGAGTCTGTAGACTTCGTAATGAAGGATGGCGAAGTCTATCTCGACCGGCTCTCCAGCAGCACGCATTAGTTTTTTTCGAAAAATGCCGCTTATCGCGGTATAGTCGGCTTAGCAAAACCTATGCTGAACGGAGAAAATCGGATGACGAAAGAGTTAGACCAGCAACACAAATCACTTGAGACCGCCAAGAAAGAATTGGTAAAAGCTGCCACCAAGGCAACAAAGTCTCTTGATCGCGAACGTAAGAAATTAACGCGTGAAGTCAAAAGCGCTGTAAGCCGGAATAAGAAAGCCCGCGAACAGCTTGCTAAAAAGACAGAGCGCCTCGCGAAGGCCGGTTCGGCTAAGGTCAAGCGTGAATTACGTACGCAAATTCGTAAGCTTGAGAAACTGAAAGATGCCGCAGCAGCAGAAGCGAAAGAATCACGCGAGCAGCTCAAGCTCGTACGCGTTGATTTGAAAAGTGCTAAAGATCATTTGAAGCGCGCGTTGCATGTCGACAAAGCACTTGCGGCGATCGACAAGCAACTCGGCAAGCTAACGGGACGCAAAAAGAAAGCGACCCGTAAGAAGCCTGCGGCTAAAAAGGTAGCCAAGAAGAAAGTCGCTAAAAAGACGACGAAGAAGAAAACGGCAAAGAAGAAAGTGGCCAAGAAAAAGGCTTCTAAGAAAAGAGTCTCTCGGAAGAAATAGTTTCTTCATCGAGACTGACACAAAAAAGGCCGGGTATACCCGGCCTTTTTTGTGTGTCAGCAGAAGCTCAAGCTTTGGCTAGTCTTCTGCGGCGTCCTCTGTAGGCTCAGGCTGATCCAAAAGCTGAACCATTGCCATCGGCGCAGCATCGCCTGGGCGGAAACCCATCTTCAGGATACGCAAATAACCGCCCGGTCGCGCCTTGAAGCGGGGACCCAACTCACTAAAGAGCTTACCCACGGCCTGCTTGTCGCGTAGACGATTGAACGCCAAACGACGTCCGGATACACCATCTTCTTTGGCCATCGTGATCAATGGCTCAACAACTCTCCGCAGCTCTTTCGCTTTCGGCAGGGTCGTCTTAATGGTTTCATGAATGATCAGCGAGCTAGCCATGTTGCGATACATAGCCTTTCTGTGCGAGCTGTTTCTATTGAGCTTACGCCCTGATTTCTTGTGTCGCATTGCGATTTCCTAGGTATTCGTTTGGGCGGTTCAGGAATTCAGCAAGGAACGATCACCACGCAAATTTGCGGGCGGCCAGTTATCCACTTGCAGTCCAAGTCCCAAACCATGACTTTCCAGTACTTCCTTAATCTCGGTCAATGATTTCTTACCGAGGTTTGGCGTACGAAGCAGTTCAACCTCTGTACGTTGCACTAGATCGCCGATGTAGTTAATGCTTTCCGCCTTGAGGCAATTAGCCGAACGAACGGTCAATTCAAGCTCGTCGACCGGGCGCAACAGGATTGGATCCACTTGCGCTTCCGCCGTCGCCGCGGTTGTGTCTTCCTGACCTTGCAGATCAACAAACACGCTCAATTGATCTTTCAGAATGCTACCTGCCCGACGAATCGCTTCTTCAGGATCAATCGTTCCGTCAGTCTCGATATCGATCAAGAGCTTATCCAAATCAGTGCGCTGTTCTACGCGCGCTGCGTCGACACTGTAGGTAACACGCCGGATCGGGCTGAACGAAGCGTCGAGCTGCAGCCGGCCGATAGGGCCGGTCTGGTCTTCAAAGCTTGCGCGTTTTGCCGCAGGACGATAGCCGCGACCACGCTCTACGCGAAGGATCATGCGGATGTCGCCTTCCTTCGTAAGGTTAGCGATAACAAGCTCCGGGTTGGCCACTTCGATGTCATGATCCAACTGGATATCACCCGCAGTGATCGGCCCCGGGCCTTTTTTGACGATCGTCAACTCAGCGCTATCGCGACCGTGCATGTGCAAAGCAACTTGCTTGAGGTTCAAAAGCACATCGACGACGTCCTCTTGAACACCTTCAATACTCGTGTACTCGTGAAGTACGCCTTCGATCTCTGCCTCGACAATGGCCGCACCGGGCATTGACGACAACAGAATGCGACGCAAAGCGTTGCCCAACGTATGCCCGAAACCGCGTTCAAACGGTTCGATCACGACTCGGGCCTGAGTGTCATTGGAAGCGGTGACTTTGACGACACGTGGCTTAAGAAATTCGTTGATAGATTCCTGCATGTGAACAGTATCCTCTTTAGACTTTTACTTGGAGTAGAGCTCGACGACCAGGTTCTCGTTGATATCCGGGAGGATATCGTCACGTTCCGGAAGCGCCTTCAGCGTACCTACCATTTTCGATGCATCAACATCGACCCACTCCGGAAAACCGATTTGACCGGCAATTTCCAGCGAAGACTTGATACGCAATTGCTTCTTCGCTTTTTCACGAACAGAGATCACGTTTCCGCCATCAACCTGATAGGACGGGATGTTTACAATGCTGCCGTTGACTTCGATGCCTTTGTGGCTCACCAACTGACGCGCTTCAGCACGTGTTGATGCGAAACCCATACGATAAACAGTGTTATCCAGACGGCCTTCGAGTAGCTGCAGCAGGTTCTCACCTGTAGAGCCTTTTCGCTGAGCGGCTTTCTTATAGTAGTTGCGGAACTGCTTCTCAAGCACACCGTACATACGACGTAGCTTCTGCTTTTCACGCAACTGTAAACCGTAGTCAGAAACTCGCGGACGACGTGCAGGCGCTCCACCCGGAGGTGTTTCAAGCTTACACTTTGACTCGAGTGGACGAACGCCACTCTTGAGGAACAAATCCGTTCCTTCACGACGAGACAACTTACATTTGGGACCGATATATCTAGCCATAACTTAAATCCTGATCAGACGCGACGGCGCTTCGGCGGCCGGCATCCGTTATGCGGGATAGGAGTAACATCGTTGATGTTTTGAATCTTGTAGCCGCAGCCGTTCAGCGCGCGAACCGCGGACTCGCGGCCCGGACCTGGACCCCAGACGCGAACATCCAAGTTCTTCAAACCGTAATCCAACGCAGCGCGACCGGCCTTGTCTGCGGCGACCTGCGCGGCGAAGGGTGTAGATTTACGCGATCCACGAAAACCACAACCACCGGCTGTCGCCCAAGACAATGCATTGCCCTGACGATCAGTGATCGTAATGATCGTGTTATTGAACGAAGCATGGATATGCGCAATGCCATCCTGAACTTGTCGCTTAATTTTTTTCCGCGTTGTCTTCTGCTGAGCCATAACTGTTCCTGCTAACTAGCATGCCGGTGGACCAAACCACCGCTATATAATTTATTTACGAACCGGACGACGCGGGCCCTTGCGGGTACGCGCATTGGTTCTGGTACGTTGCCCGCGCAGCGGCAGACCGCGGCGATGACGAATACCACGGTAACAACCGAGATCCATCAGACGCTTAATGTTCATCGACGTTTCACGCCGAAGATCACCCTCAACGGTGAAACGGCCGACTTCATCACGCAACTTGGCGACTTCCGGCTCGGCAAGTTCTTTTACCTGCACGTTTTCGGAGACGCCTGCTGCCGCACAAATTTTCTTCGCGCGAGTCGGGCCAATGCCGTAAATGCTGGTTAGCGCAATCACGACGTGTTTGTTGACGGGGATGTTTATGCCTGCAATACGGGCCACAATAATTTCCTCTTAATCTACCGTTGCAAAGCCAGGATTAACCCTGACGCTGCTTGTGCCGAGCATCCGTACAGATCACTCGTAATACGCCGTTTCTGCGAATCAACTTGCAGTTACGGCAGATTTTTTTAACTGATGCACGAACTTTCATCTTCGTTCTCCTGTGAACGCCGCAGCGTCACCTACTCTCTATTCTCAGCCGCGTTACGTGCGGCTATAGTTCCTCAGGTTCGCCTTCTTCATCATGCCGTCGTACTGGTGCGACAAAGTATGTGCACGCAGCTGTTGCATGAAGTCCATCGTCACAACCACAAGGATCAGCAACGATGTACCGCCAAAGTTGAACGGAATGCTCGGGAAGAACATACGTACCAACTCCGGCACCAGACACACGGCTGTGATGTACAAAGCACCCCAGAACGTGAGCCGTGTCAGAACACGGTCAATGTACTCGCCTGTCTGCTGACCTGGGCGAATACCCTGAATAAATGCACCTGAACGCTTCAGGTTGTCTGCTGTTTCACGCGAGTTGTAAACCAACGCCGTATAGAAAAAGCAGAAAAACGCGACCAATACACCGTAAAGAACGATATAGATTGGCTGCCCCGGGCTGACCGCTGCCCCTACCGTTTGCAAAGTTTGTGCAACAGGACCGGGATCGGGATCGGCACCGCCGAACTGAACCAAGGTGGCCGGGAACAACAAGAGGCTAGACGCGAAGATCGGTGGGATAACCCCCGACATATTGATCTTAAACGGCAAATGCGTGCTTTGAGCCTGCATTTGCTTGCGACCTTGCTGACGCCGCGCGTAGTGTACAGTAATTCGGCGCTGTGCGCTCTCCATGTACACGACAAAAACGGTGATCGCGAGAATGGCTAACATGATAATCAAGGCCAACGCGGGCGTCATGGTGCCATCACTCACGAGCTGCGCTGTGCCAGCGATCGCGCCCGGCATGCCGGCGATGATTCCGGCCAAAATAATCAATGAGATACCGTTACCAACGCCACGTTCGGTGATCTGCTCGCCCAGCCACATCAGGAACATGGTTCCGGTAACCAGCGTGACGACACAAATGACGATAAACAAAGGACCGGGCGTCACCACGAGATTAGGCTGGTTCTGAATCGCGTAAGCAGCCGCAAAGGACTGGATACCAGCCAACAACAATGTCCCTTGACGGGTGTAACCGGTGATTTTGTTACGTCCTGCCTCACCTTCTTTCTTGAGCTTGGCAAGACTAGGCACAATCACGGTCGCCATTTGCATAACAATCGACGCTGAAATGTAAGGCATGATGCCGAGTGCAAAAATACCAAAACGCTGCAAAGCACCGCCCGAGAACATATTGAACATCGCCAGAATATTGCCCGACTGCTGTTCAAAGAACGCAGCCAGCTCGCGAGGATCAATGCCTGGAACAGGTATGAACGTGCCCACACGGTAGACGATCAATGCTCCGATAAGGAACATCAGACGTTGCCTGAGCTCTGTCAGCTTACTGGCCTGAGCCATGTTCGCTGCGATATCGTTTTGACCTTTCTTTGCCACTACGTATTAACTCTGTGTTAGTCGTCAAAATCGAAACCGTTAGGCTTCGATCGTTCCGCCTGCTGCTTCAATCGCTTTACGCGCCCCGGGTGTCACCGCGATACCCGCCAACTTGACAGCTTTCGTTACTTTACCGGAGTCGATGACTTTCACTTTCTGAGCAGTCGCCGGCACCAAATTCGCTTTTTTGAGCGTTAACAGATCAACGACATCGTCCTTGACCAGGTCCAACTCATGCAATCGCAGCTCTACAGACAAGTGCGCTTTACGCGAGTTAAAGCCAACCTTCGGCAAACGACGTTGCAAAGGCATCTGACCACCTTCGAAGCCGACCTTATGGTAGCCACCTGAACGTGCATGTTGACCTTTCACACCGCGACCACTGGTTTTACCCTGGCCCGCAGAATGACCACGACCGAGACGCTTGCCAGAAGGCTTACTGCCAGCGGCGGGCTTCAATGTATTTAGACGCATCACTACGCTTCCTCAACTTTCAACAGGTATGAAACCTGATTGATCATGCCGCGGTTTTCTGGCGTATCTTCCACTTCAACGGTGTGATTGATACGACGCAAACCCAGCCCGGCGACGCTGGCACGGTGGTTTTTCAACCGACCGAACTTGCTTTTCACCAATGTAACTTTCAGTTTGTTTTTTGACTTCGCCATGACTTAGCCCAAAATATCTTCGACGGACTTGCCGCGCTTAGCCGCAACTGACGCCGGTGAATGAATGTTGGTCAGACCATTGATGGTTGCGCGAACCACATTGATCGGATTGCGCGAACCATAACTCTTAGCCAAGACGTTACGAACCCCTGCGCATTCGAAGACGGCGCGCATTGCACCGCCGGCGATAACACCGGTACCTTCAGAAGCCGGCTGCATATAGACACGAGTCGCGCCATGACGGCCTTTGATCTCGTATTGCAATGTATCGTCACGCAAATGAATACGAGCGATATTTTTACGAGCCGCCTGCATCGCTTTTTGAATGGCTATCGGCACTTCTCGTGCTTTGCCATAACCAAAACCAACACGCCCGTTTCCGTCTCCGACGACAGTCAATGCGGTAAAGCCGAATTGACGACCACCTTTGACCACTTTCGCCACACGGTTTACGGCGACCAGCTTCTCAAGAAGATCATCACCAGCGTTTTGTTTGTCATTCTTTGCCATGCTTCAGTTTCCCGATGCGAACAATTCGCAATCTCGTATTACAACGCGCTGCGCTGCGTCGTTAGAATTTCAATCCAGCTTCACGTGCTGCGTCGGCCAATGCCTTCACGCGACCGTGATAACGATATCCAGAACGATCAAACGCTACGCGCTCGATCCCTGCGTCTTTAGCTCGCTCGGCGAGAGCTTTGCCAACCGCTTTCGCGGCGTCGACATTGCCTGTCGCCTTGAGGCCGTCAGCAACGCTCTTCTGGTTAGAAGAGGCCGAAGCCAACACCGAACCACCATCCGCACCAATAATTTGAGCGTAGATGTGTCGCGGCGTGCGGTGTACCGACAATCGAACTTCGCAAAGCTCACGAATCTTCGCACGCGTGCGGCGCGCCCGGCGCAGTCGATTTTCTTTCTTGTTAAGTTTCATAATTCGTTCTCTTCAGTGCAGCCACGTTGCCTGGAATAAGTTCCGGCTCGCCAGCCTGCTGATTGCCGGGCCACTAGCCCAAGCGATTATTTCTTCTTGGCTTCCTTACGGACAACACGCTCATCGCTGTACCGAACGCCCTTGCCTTTGTACGGCTCTGGCGGACGAAATGCCCGTATTTCAGCAGCTGCCTGACCGACGACCTGCTTGTCCGCACCCTTCAAGATGACTTCAGTCTGACTAGGCGTCTCGACACTCACACCTTCCGGCATGTCGTAGACCACCGGATGAGAAAAACCCAATGACAGATTGAGCTTGCTGCCCTGGGCCTGCGCCCGGTATCCAACACCAACCAGCGTCAAGCGCTTTTCCCAGCCTTCTGAAACACCCTTCGCCATGTTGGCGAGCAATGCACGTGTCGTGCCGGACATTGCCCGGGCGAAACGTGAACCGCTGCGAGCCTGCACAGCCCAACCGTCATCCGATTGAACCAGCTCTACTTCGTTGTGAACATCCATCGTCAACGTACCCTTGGCGCCTTTCAGCGAAAGCGTCGTACCGCTTTGCGAAAGTTCAACCCCTTTGGGCAGACTGACTGGTTGTTTAGCTATTCTTGACATAGTCGTCTCGTCAAATACGGCGAACAATGCTCGCCGGTTTTCAATTAATTCTGATCTCTTAAGAAACCGTGCAAATCACTTCGCCGCCAATCCCCTTGGAACGCGCTTCGCGATCGCTCATGACGCCCGCAGACGTAGAAACGATAGCAACACCTAGCCCGCCAAGAACCGTTGGTAAATCATCGCTGGGGCGATAAATACGCAAACCCGGCTTACTGATGCGACGAATCTTCTCAATGACAGGCGCACCTTCGTGATAACGCAATGCGACGGTTAACTCGGCCTTTGAACCAGACTTCTCAACACTAACGTCACCTACATAACCTTCATCACGCAGAACGTTAGCGATAGCTACCTTCGCGTTCGATGCCGGCATGCGAACATCAACTTTGCGGGCTTTCTGGGCGTTGCGGATACGCGTCAGCATATCGGCAATCGGATCACTCATACTCATAGCTTGTCGTTCCTTCCGGCTACCAGCTGGCCTTGCTTAGACCAGGTATCTCGCCTTTCATTGTGGCCTCGCGCAACTTATTGCGAGCGAGTCCGAATTTTCTGTAAAAACCGTGCGGGCGACCCGTGATCGAGCAGCGGTTGTGCTTGCGACTCGGTGAGGAATCACGCGGCAGTGAGTTCAATTTCGCTTGAGCAACTTCGCGCTCTTCGTCTGTTGAATCCGGACCGCTGATGATTTTCTTCAGCTCAAGACGCTTTTGCCCGTAGCGTTCTACGAGTTTCGCGCGCTTAACTTCGCGAGCCACCATTGATTTCTTAGCCATACGGTTTTACCTAAGCCTTGTCTTGCGCCGCTGCGGGACGCTTAAACGGAAAATTAAATGCTTCCAGCAATGCACGCCCTTCGTCAGCATTACGAGCCGTCGTCGTGATCGTGATATCCATGCCGCGGAGCGTATCAACCTGGTCGTAATCGATTTCAGGGAAGATGATCTGCTCTTGAACACCCATGGAATAGTTACCCTGAGCATCAAACGACTTTGGATTAAGACCACGGAAATCTCGGATACGAGGAATCGAAATCGCGATCAAACGATCCAGAAACTCATACATACGCTCGCGACGCAGCGTGACTTTACAACCAATCGGGTAACCTTCACGGACTTTGAAACCCGCCACAGATTTTCGCGCATTGCGAACGATCGGCTTCTGACCCGCGATCTTGGTCATATCCCCAACCGCATGATCCATCACTTTCTTGTCAGCGATAGCCTCACCTACACCCATATTCAGAGTGATTTTGGTAATGCGAGGGACTTCCATGACGTTAGCCAAACCCAAAGTTTCCTTCAGAGCCGGTACGACCGTCGTTTTGTAGTGTTCTTGCAATCTAGCCATAGTGTTATCAAGACGCGCCCGCGGGCTTATACGTCTACAGCCTCATTGTTCGAGCGAAAAACGCGCTTCTTACTGCCGTCGTCGCTAATTTGAATCGCAACCCGGTCACCTTTTTTGGTTTTCGGGTTGTAAAGCTGAACGTTGGAAATATGAAGCGGCATCGTTTTGTCCTGAATGCCACCCGCTTCACCAGCGTTCGGGTTCGGCTTCACATGCTTTTTAACCATGTTGATGCCTTCAACCAATATACGGTCGTTACTCGTCACCTCTAAAACAGTGCCAGTACGCCCTTTGTCCTTGCCGGTGATAACGATGACGTCATCACCTTTTTTGATCTTTTTCATTTGATGAAACCTTCTGGATCCGTGCTTAGAGCACTTCCGGCGCCAATGAGACGATCTTCATGAAGTTGCTGCTGCGCAATTCGCGAGTCACCGGGCCAAAAATCCGTGTACCGATGGGCTCAAGTTTGCTGTTCAACAGAACTGCCGCATTGCCATCAAAACGAATCAGGGAACCGTCACTTCGACGAACACCTTTGCGGGTGCGGACTACAACAGCGTTGTAAACCTCGCCCTTCTTAACCTTACCGCGTGGAATCGCGTCTTTAACGCTGACCTTGATGATGTCGCCGACACCAGCATAGCGACGCTTCGAGCCGCCCAACACTTTGATACACATCACGCGACGAGCACCACTGTTGTCTGCTGCATCCAGCACTGTTTGCATCTGAATCATGGATCTATAACCTTGCTTCTCAAGCGCTTAGCGCTGTGCTGCCTTTTCTACGACTTCAACGACTTTCCAACTTTTATGCTTGGAAAGCGGCCGGCACTCTTGAATGGCTACGGTATCGCCAATGCGACACTCGTTAGCTTCATCATGAGCTTTCATTTTTGTAGTACGACGGATGTACTTGCCATAAACCTCATGGCGCACCAAACGCTCGATCGCGATGGAAACCGTCTTATCCATTTTGTCGGA
Organism: Woeseiaceae bacterium; assembly: GCA_045110335.1. GTDB lineage: Bacteria > Pseudomonadota > Gammaproteobacteria > Steroidobacterales > Woeseiaceae > CALBPI01. Next base: position 7,274 of record JBGCGB010000059.1, on the reverse strand, counting down.
TACGACTTTACCCGTGACCCGGCGTACTGTTTGTTCTGTCTTTTCGCTCATTGCTCGTTTTCCTAGGCGTTTTTAGCGGCTTTCGCTTCGCCAATGACCGTCTTGACCCGCGCGATATCGCGGCGCACACGACGCATTTCCTGAGGTTTCATTTCCTGACCGGTTGCACGCTGAATCCGCAGATTGAACTGCTCGCGTCGCAACTTCAGTAACTCCTCTTCCAGACCAGCATGGTCCATTGCACGTAGTTCTGATGCTTTCATCACATTACCTGCCTTGAGACGAACGTTGTCGCCATCGGAATCTTGGCAGCGGCCAGACGAAACGCTTCGCGCGCAATCTCTTCGCTAACACCTTCCATTTCATACAAAATGCGGCCTGGCTGAATTTGGGCAACCCAATACTCAACATTACCTTTACCTTTACCCTGCCGAACTTCTAGCGGCTTTTTGGAGATTGGCTTATCGGGAAATACCCGAATCCAAATCTTCCCGCCACGTTTGATGTGACGCGTCATTGCACGACGAGCAGCTTCAATCTGGCGAGCCGTCAAACGGCCGCGACCGGTTGCTTTCAGGGCAAACTCACCGAAAGACACGGTGCTGCCACGCTGCGCCAGACCGCGGTTGCGGCCCTTCATTTGTTTTCTGAACTTTGTTCTTTTTGGTTGCAACATTGCTGCTTCCCCTTATCGAGCGGCCGGCTCGGCAGTTTCTGCCGCAGCACTCTCGCCGGTGTCATAGACTTCGCCTTTGAAGATCCAGACTTTCACACCGATGATGCCGTACGTGGTCAACGCCTCAGCTGTTCCGTAGTCGATGTCCGCACGCAGTGTGTGCAACGGTACGCGACCTTCCCGGTACCATTCTGAACGCGCGATCTCAGCACCATTCAAACGACCGCCAACTTTTACTTTGATGCCCAGAGCACCCACGCGCATCGTGTTAGTCACTGCGCGCTTCATCGCACGACGGAACATGATCCGACGCTCAAGCTGTTGCGCGATGCCTTCAGCAACCAGGGTCGCATCGAGCTCGGGCTTACGCACTTCCGAGATATTGATACGCACGTCCGGATGCGGCATCTGCACCATTGAAGCGACTTCGCGCTTCAGGCGCTCAATGTCTTCGCCTTTCTTACCAATGACGATGCCAGGACGCGCCGTGGACAACGTGATATTGATTTTCTTCGAAGGACGCTCGATCTGAATTCGTGACACAGATGCATCTTTCAAACGCTTCATTAAGAAGGTGCGAATTTCATGATCCTGACGAACGTATTCCGGAAACGTCTTGGAATCGGCATACCACTTGGAAACCCAATCACTGGTGATGCCAAGGCGAATGCCGGTTGGATGTACTTTCTGACCCATACCCTGTGTCCTACTCGTCCGCTACGCGGATCGTAATGTGACTGTTACGTTTGATGATGCGTGTACCGCGGCCTTTCGCGCGAGCGCGATACCGACGGAACGTTGGTGCCTCATCAACCATGATCGTCGAAACTTTCAGCTCGTCAATGTCAGCGCCGTGATTGTGCTCTGCATTGGCAATCGCCGACTCAAGCACTTTGCGAAGAATTGCCGCGCCTTTTTTAGGCATGAACGACAATGTCGTAATCGCTTCATCAACGCTCTTGCCCCGAATCATGTCTGCAACGAGGCGACATTTTTGCGGTGAGATACGTGCGTATCGTAGTTTTGCTGCTACTTGCATGATCTGCTCCTGCGCTAGCGCTTCGTCTTCCGATCGCCGGAATGACCTTTGAACGTACGCGTTACCGCGAATTCGCCCAACTTGTGACCAACCATGTTCTCGGAGATCAAAACCGGCACATGCTGGCGACCGTTGTGAACAGCGATCGTTAGACCCACCATGTCAGGTAACACCATAGAACGGCGGGACCATGTTTTGATCGGACGTCGATCGTTGCTTGCGGCCGCTTTCTCAACCTTCTTAACAAGATGGTTGTCGATGAACGGTCCTTTTTTTAATGAACGAGGCACGTTATTACTTCCTATCTGACAATCTTCAGAATGACGTTACGATTGTTACTACTGCTACAGCTGCTACTTGCGAGCTTTACGGCGGCGAACAATCATTGAATCCGTACGCTTATTAGAGCGTGTCTTATAACCCTTCGTAGGCGTACCCCATGGGCTGACCGGATGACGGCCCCCAGATGTACGACCTTCACCACCACCGTGCGGGTGATCCACCGGGTTCATGGCAACACCACGAACCGTAGGACGGACACCGCGCCAGCGCTTAGCACCCGCTTTACCAAGTTTGCGAAGGTTGTGCTCACCATGGCCGACTTCACCGACCGTAGCGCGACACTCAGTGTGGATGCGACGCATCTCACCGGAACGCAATTTCAAGGTCACGTAGGCGCCTTCGCGCGCCGCTACCTGAGCAACGCCGCCAGCTGAGCGAACCATTTGAGCACCCTTACCAGGTTTCATCTCGACGCAATGTACGAGCGTACCGACCGGGATATTACGCAAAGGCAGGCTGTTACCTGGCTTAATCGGCGCATCATCAGATGACTGAATCGGCGTGCCGACGGCGACGTTTTTAGGCGCCAGAATATAGCGACGCTCGCCATCAGAGTATTTAATCAATGCAATATGCGCGCTGCGATTGGGATCATACTCAAGACGCTCTACAACGCCAGGGATACCAAACTTGTCGCGCTTGAAATCGATGATGCGGTAGCGCTGCTTGTGGCCACCACCATGATGACGAACCGTAATACGACCGGTGTTATTACGACCGCCCGACTTCGATTTCTTGGCGACTAGCGCACTGTGTGGTTTGCCTTTGTGCAAGCCCGGCGTATTAACCTTGACGGTAAAACGACGACCTGGCGATGTTGGCTTAGCTTTTTGCAATGACATGTTTAACTACCTAATGAACCGCTGAATTACTCAGCGCCCAGAAATTCAATTTCGCTGCCTTCCGACAAACTCACGTAGGCTTTTTTGAAAGAAGCTCGGCGACCACTGGATCGACCACGACGCTTCACTTTGCCTGCCTGATTGATAACAGTGACGGCATCGACACTGACTTCAAACAGCTTTTCAACAGCCGCCTTGATTTCGGCCTTCGTCGCATCGACGCGAACCTTGAACGCAATCTGGTTCGACTTCTCGGCAACCAAATGGCTCTTCTCAGAAATATGCGGACCTTTCAGAATGGTCAGCAGTCGCTCTTCACGCATGGTTTGACTCATGACAAGCGCTCCTCAACCAGCTTCAGCGCCGGCACAGTAATCAACACCTTCTCGAATCGCAACAGCGTGACCGGATCGATCGCCGCGACATCAATAATGCCGACGTTCTTCAAGTTACGTGCCGCCAGGTAAAGATTTTCGTCGAACGCTTCGTTGACGATCAGCACGTTCGAAAGATCCAGCGATTTTAATTTCGCAGCGATTTCACGCGTCTTCGGTGCGTCGACAGAAATCGACTCAACGATCACGAGACGCTCTTGACGAAGCAACTCCGAGAAAAGCGAACGCAAAGCACCGCGATACATTTTGCGATTAACTTTCTGACCATGGTCCCGTGGACGTGCTGCAAATGCGCGTCCACCGCCGACCCAAATCGGGCTGCGGATGGTACCGGCACGAGCGCGGCCCGTACCTTTTTGACGCCATGGCTTAATGCCACCACCACGAACGTCCGAACGATTCTTCTGTCGCTTGGTACCGGAACGTGCACCTGCAAGCCACGCGGTGACGACCTGATGGATCAACGATTCGTTGTAATCAACACCAAACGCGTCTTCGGAAACTTCAACGGCACCTGCGCCGACAATATCTAATTTCATCGCCATTTCTTAGGCTCCTGCACGCGTTTTAATAGCGGGGCGAACGATAACGCTGCCGCCGGCGTGACCGGGGATTGCACCTTTCACGAGAATCAGGTTCTTGTCCTGATCTACACGAACCACTTCAAGGTTTTGAACCGTACGGCGCACATTACCCATGTGACCGGACATTTTCTTGCCCTTGAATACGCGACCTGGCGTTTGGTTCTGACCAATCGAGCCCGGCGCCCTGTGCGAGATAGAGTTACCGTGCGTCGCATCTTGCATGCTGAAGTTGTGGCGCTTAACGGTACCCGCGAAGCCTTTACCGATCGTCGTGCCGATAATATCGACCTTTTGACCCACTTCGAAAATCTCAACCGTAACTTCGTTACCGACTTCCATGGCGTCGCCTTCGCCGTCTGCGAGTCGATGCTCAACCAAGCGGTCGCCCGCTTCGGTTTTCGCAGCCGCAAAATGGCCTGCCAGCGGTTTGCTGACATGCGAAGCTTTTTTGGAACCAGCCGTTACCTGGATTGCGCGATAGCCGTCAGATTCGACGGTCTTAACTTGAGTAACGCGGTTGGGCGTCGCTTCAATAACAGAAACCGGTATCGAAGCACCGTCTTCCGTAAAAATACGCGTCATGCCGCATTTGCGGCCAACGAGAGCAATAGTCATTTCACTCACTTCCTATACATCGACTTCGTTTGGTCAATGCCTGATTAATCCAAAATATCTACAGTGCGCGATTACAATTGACCGCCACTTCTGCTGTTTTCATCGCGCCTACAGGAATTCACCCTGCGGTTCGCGAACAGCCGCGCCAAGCCTGCAGTTCCATAGACCCGCCAAAACGGCGGCGTACTCATTGGAACCAATACTAGGTGCCTTTTATGATCCAAAATGCTTCTTAAAGACCCGACTCGGCCAGCGCAGCCGCTGATTCGAGTGGTTGGCCGGAAAACCGACGATTCTTACAGAAAGCAGCGCCACCGGGTCATTAACACGGTGGCGCTTGGTGCTTCGATCAGATCGATTGTTTTCGCTCTTTAGCGGCGAAAATCATGATTGACCCGATGCGAGCCCGCTATTATAGCGAGCTTTACGCAATTTACAATACTAATTCAGCTTAATTTGGACATCGACGCCAGCTGGCAATTCCAGCTTCATCAAGGCGTCTACGGTCTTGTCCGTCGGATCAACGATATCCATCAAACGCTTGTGCGTGCGGAGTTCGTATTGATCGCGGGCATCCTTGTTCACATGCGGCGAAATCAGGATCGTGAAACGCTCCATTTTCGTCGGCAAAGGAACCGGGCCCTTAACGGTCGCGCCGGTGCGCTTCGCGGTGTCCACAATCTCTCGCGCCGAGGTGTCGATCAATCGATGATCGAATGCCTTCAGACGAATGCGAATATTTTGGTTGGCTGCCATGTCTGTTTCCTGTTGGCCGATACGCGCCGGCACTACTTTATCTAACTAAATTCTTGGTATTTCTACCGGCCGACTATTTGCCGGCTGGCGATTCTATACTGTTTTGCACGAAACTTCTGAATAATTACGACCAAAATGGCGCCTCAAGCGACATATCCACCATAATTATCCTGCTATTTTTGTCGACTTCCCCCTGAGCCCGGCCTTGTAAGACCGGGCTCAGGGAGATTCGTCGATACATTCGCTAGCTGACTAGCGAATCATTTACCGTTGCTGGAACCGCAGAACCACGCATAAACCGCCGTCCCTAAGCCGCAGCTAATCTGCTAACCCCTTACTTCAGGATCTTAGCGACGACGCCCGCACCTACGGTACGGCCACCCTCGCGGATCGCAAAGCGCAGACCATCTTCCATCGCGATCGGTGCGATCAGCTCGACAACCATCTGCACGTTATCGCCCGGCATGACCATCTCCGTGCCTTCCGGCAACTCGCAAGCACCGGTCACATCCGTCGTACGGAAGTAAAACTGCGGACGGTAACCCTTGAAGAACGGTGTATGACGACCACCTTCGTCCTTCGACAGAATGTAAACCTCTGCCTCAAACTTGGTGTGCGGGTTAACTGAACCCGGCTTCGCCAGTACCTGGCCACGCTCAACGTCTTCACGCTTGGTGCCGCGCAACAGTACGCCAACGTTCTCGCCCGCCCGACCTTCATCCAGCAGCTTGCGGAACATCTCTACACCCGTACAGGTGGTCTTCTGGGTGTCGCGGATACCGATAATCTCGATCTCCTCGCCCACCTTCACAATGCCACGCTCTACTCGACCGGTCACAACCGTGCCGCGACCAGAGATAGAGAACACGTCCTCTACCGGCATCAGGAACGCACCGTCAATCGCACGCTCGGGCTCCGGAATATAGGAATCCAGGGTTTCTACCAGGGTCTTCACCGCCGTGGTACCCAGGCCGTTCTCGTCTTCGCCGTTCAGCGCCATCAGGGCCGAACCACAGATGATCGGCGTGTCGTCACCCGGAAACTCGTACTGGTCCAGCAGCTCGCGCAGCTCCATTTCAACCAGTTCCTTCATCTCCTCGTATTCCTCGGACTCGGCACCACCACAGTCTTCTGCCAGCAGGTCAGCCTTGTTCAGGAACACGACAATATAGGGGACACCTACCTGGCGTGACAGCAGGATGTGCTCGCGCGTCTGCGGCATCGGGCCGTCAGTGGCGCCACATACCAGGATCGCACCGTCCATCTGGGCCGCGCCGGTGATCATGTTCTTCACGTAATCGGCGTGTCCCGGGCAGTCAACGTGTGCATAGTGACGGTTCGGTGAGTCGTACTCCACGTGGGACGTCGCGATGGTGATACCGCGCTCACGCTCTTCCGGTGCATTGTCGATTCCGTCAAACGCAACCAGTTCGCCACCCCAGGTCTCCGCACAAACACGGGTCAGCGCCGCCGTCAGCGTCGTCTTACCGTGGTCAACGTGTCCGATGGTACCCACATTGACGTGGGGCTTATTACGTTCAAATTTTTCCTTTGCCACTTTCAATCACCTCTGTATGGGGTTAGCTAGATTAATTGGTCTGGTTCTTTGAAATAATGTCTTCAGCGACGTTCTTCGGGGCTTCCATATACTTGGCAAATTCCATGGTATAGGTCGCACGACCCTGGGTCGCTGATCGAAGGTCCGTGGAGTAGCCAAACATTTCTGCCAGCGGGACTTCCGCATCGACAACCTTGCCCATGGCATTTTCGTTCATCCCCAGGATAAGACCACGACGGCGATTGAGGTCACCGACCACGTCGCCCATGTTCTCCTCCGGCGTCACCACCTCGACTTTCATGATGGGCTCAAGCAGCCCCGCACCGCCTTCCTGCGCAAGCTTCTTGGTCGCCATGGAAGCAGCAATCTTGAACGCCATTTCGTTGGAGTCCACATCGTGGAATGATCCATCGAACAGTGTTGCCTTGAGGCCCAGCAGCGGATACCCGGCGAGAATACCGTTCTTC
>JBGCGB010000058.1:0-16694 GCA_045110335.1 Woeseiaceae bacterium | reverse complement strand
ATGCGCGTCGACGTGCGATCGGTGATCCAGCCCATCAATGGATCGCAGAACGCATCAACGATACGCGCGCCAAACACGATCATGCCGGCAACGTAGGGCTCCAGCTTCACGATGCTGGTCAGGTAAACCAGAATGAGTGCTGTGACTACGTTGAGATAGCCAATGGTACCGAGTGAGCCGATGCCCCAAGCGATACCGGTGAGTTTTCCAGGTGTCTTAGCGTTATCGCGCATCGTTTGTGCCGCTAAATGACGGCACAGACGGTTTTCTCAATGAGATAGTTATCCACGGCTTGTTGACCACTCTCCCGACCCCATCCGGATTGTTTCAATCCGCCGATCGGCAATGTCGCATCAAACATTGAGTGGCAGTTGATCCATACCGTGCCGGCGCGAACGTCCTCGGCCAGTGTATGTGCCGCGCCGAGATCCTGTGTCCAGACACTGGCGGCCAGACCAAACTCGGAGTCGTTCGCGGAGGCGATTACTTCATCGACATCATCGAAAGGTACACAAACGACGACCGGTCCGAATATTTCTTCACGCACGATCGCCATGTCCGGTGTTACGTCGGTCATTACGGTTGGTTGGATGAAGCAACCTTTCGCATCACCGCGCGCGCCACCGGCACGCACGCGTGCCCCCGCTTTGACGCCGCCTTCGATATAAGACAAGACACGGTTGCTTTGTTTTTCACTGACGAGCGGCCCGCATTGTGTGTCGGTATCGAGTCCGTGGCCCAATGTGAGTTGCTCCGCGGCTTTGGATAAACCGTCAACCACTTGTTCAAAGACATCGCGATGCGCATAAACACGAGAGCCTGCGACACACACCTGTCCTGCATTGAAGAAAATCGCATTCGCGGCACCGGGGATGGCGGCATCGAGGTCCGCATCCGGCATGATGATGACTGGTGATTTTCCGCCAAGCTCCAGGGTTACGCGTTTCAGGTTGCCGGTCGCCGCATTGACAATCCGTTTGCCGATTTCTGTAGATCCGGTAAACGCAATTTTGTCGATACCGGCGTGATCCACCATGGCTTGCCCCGTGACTTCGCCGCGGCCTGTCACGATGTTAACGACACCCGGCGGGAATCCGGCTTCCAGTAACAACTCGCCAAGGCGCAGTGTCGTGAGTGATGTATCTTCGGCCGGTTTTAGGATCATCGTGCAACCCGCCGCCAATGCAGGTGCCAACTTCATCGCCGCCATGATGATGGGCGAGTTCCATGGAACGATGGCGGCTACGATACCCACGGGCTGTTTGATGGTGTAGGCATGGATACGTTTGCCGGGTGGTTGGTAATTGATCGAAGTCGGAATGGTGACGCCTTCCAGCCGTGTGCATTGACCGGCAAAGAAACGAAATTGATCGATTGCGCCGGGGATTTCAGCCCAGCGACCTGCGCCCAGTGGCTTCCCTTGATCCAGGGTTTCGAGTTCGGCGAGCTCATCGATGTTCTGCTCCATAAGATCGGCCATGCGCCACAACAACTTGGCCCGCTCGGCCCCTGTCATTTTGCCCCAGGCGCCAGTTTCGAGTGCGGCACGAGCAGCGATAACGGCAGCATCGATATCGGCAGCAGTGGCTTCGGCGATATGCGCCATGCACTCACCGGTCGCCGGATCGATACTGGGAATCGTATGTTCGCCAGAACCACTCACCCATTCGTTGTTGATTAGCATGCGCGGTTCCGCTGCATTGAGAAAATCCTGTGCGGCGCTGGTGATAGCAGGGCGCGCGATCGCGGCATTACTCGTCATGGTTCTTACTCCAGTGTTGATAGCGTTCTATGAAGGGTTTGGCGCCGATAGCCTCGGCAACATTCGCCGGTTGATTACGGCCGGACGTTTCTGGTAGACCTGCGGACTGCCGCAAATTCTCGAGAGCTTCGTGGGCAGCCTGTGTTGTCGCATTGATGATGGACGCGGGGAACAATGCAACGGAATAACCTTCTGTTTGTAATGTTGCCACATCCGGTGCGTCCGCTCCATTTGGCAGCGCGACGTTGAACAGTAAGGCACATTGTTCTGGTACGGCGTTTCTTAGCGTTAATCGATCTTCGCGTTTCGATAAGCCCTCTACAAAAACAAGATCGACCCCGGTATCGGCATAAGCAACGGCACGTTCGATCGCACTTTCGACACCTTCAGTGAACACGGCATCGCTGCGTGCACTGATCAACAAGTTCTCATCTCGACGGGAATCGAGCGCAGCGCATAACTTTGCCTGCATGTCTGCGATCGAAATGACCGGTCGTTGGGTCACTATTTTCGGATGCTTATCGTGCACCTGATCTTCGATTTGAATGCAGCTGGCGCCGGCAACCTCAAGTTGACGTACCGCGCGAAAAACGTTGAATGCATTGCCGGAACCACTATCGGCATCAACGAATATCGGCACGTCAACGCGTTCGGCGACCCTCGCTGTAATGGAAGCGACTTCGGAGAGCGTGAGCAATCCAATATCCGGTCGGCCCAAATGTGTGTAAGCCATGGCGGAACCGGATAGGAAGACCGCTTCGAACCCCAGCGCTTCCGCAATGACGGCGGTTATCGTGTCGGCAATGCCGGGTGCGATCAGAACCTGATTCTTTTGAAGTCTTTGTTTTAGTGTCATCGTGCTAACTAATCTATCACCAGTCGACCTGAACGCCGAGAGACTTGGCCTCGGCATTTCGCGCAGCAGCCCATGCGGCTGCTAAATCTTGCGCGGCAACACCCAGCGACTTGTAGGTAGTCACTTCGGTAACATCCTGACGGCCGTCCGCCTTATCGGCCAAAATTTCACCGATCTCGGCGATGGATGGTGAGGCATCAACCATACCCTGCGCGATCGCTGCGGCGAGCTCGCCGGCTTGCGCCATCGCTGAAGGGCGATAGTCGGTGACGAATCGGGATCGGGCAACAACGTCGGGTGATACTTCTGATGCCTCTACGATCGCCGCACCGACCAGATTGATATGCGTGCCGGGCTGAAAATCTGACGCGCTTAGGTATGGCGTTCGCGCTGAGGTGGTTGTGCAAACGATATCGGCATTGGCCACGGCATCCGCAGGCGACTCGGCCACATGCGTTGTGATCGACGGCGGCAAGTTCATTGCTGCAAGCAGGTTGCGAGCATTATCCGGGTTACGACTCCAGATCTGAATATCGTCGATCGGACGGACACAGCTAATCGCGCGAATATGATGCTCTGCTTGCTGGCCGCTGCCGAGCACAGCGAGCCGATGGCTGTCTTCACGTGCCAGCACACGTGTGGCGAGTGCACTGGCAGCGGAGGTGCGAATCGCCGTCAGCATGGCACCGTCGACCATCGCAATCGGGGTGCCTTCTTCTGCATCGAAAATCATCACGGCGCCGACATGTGAGCCGTGCGGACTGCCAGCCTCGCGCGGGTACTTCGAGACCACCTTGAACCCAAAGGTTCTCGGCGAGTCGACATAGCCGGGCATCATTGTGAATTTGCCGGCGGTGCCCGGAATGTTGAGGTATTGACGCAATGGCATGATCGCGCCTTCCGCTGAAACGGCCCGCATGGTCGGTTCAAGGGCATCAATGCATTCGGCGTGCGACAGCGCGGCCGATAGTTGGGCTGAATTCAAAATACGCATCTGCGGGCTTAGTCCCGCTTGGCCGGCGGCACAAAGCGCTGCTGCTCCATGACCTCTTCGACATTGTCCGGTCTCGGAAAGGCGTCCGGCATGGGCTCGCCGAGCGTACGAACTTGACCAATGGCGCGAAACCAGTTTTCGAGACCGGGTGGCATGAACACCCAAAACATTTTCAGGTCGACGTCACCGGTATTTTCGATGATGTGCCTTGCGTAGCGCCCGAACAATACCGTGCTGCCTTTGGATACCTGGTATTCATTACCTTCGATCTCAACGCGGCCCGTGCCCTCATAGATAAACACCAATTCATGATTGCGCCGGTGACCATGTTCGCGAACATAGCAACCGGGCGGCATGGATTGGATGCCGGACGTGAAGCCGTCATAGGGCGTTGACTCGGGCGTCATGCTCATCGTGACGAAACCGCGCGACGGCATTGGCTGCCAGAGGGATTCGCCTTCATCGGGTCCGACGACCGCCCACCAGGGCTCGGTGACTCTGTGTTCCATAATGCACTCTGGCTCTCAACAAGGGACACCACCATAGTGAGCTAGCACGCAGTCAATCGCTACTCAGTTACGGTGATGGTGCCATACGCCAGATGTATACATCGCCATAGGGGTTGCATGCTAACGTTCCCACCTGATTTGAGGCTGATAAAACATGAGGTTATCCGATGTCCTATGACAGGGTAAGAAGCGCCTGGAAAGCCGACCCGGAAGCGTTTTGGGCCGACGCAGCGGCGTCTATTGACTGGTCGACGCGTTGGTCATCGGTCTCTTCGTCGCCACCCGCGTCCGGGCGTTGGTTTTCGGACGCCACGTTGAATACCTGTTTCAATGCCTTGGATCGGCATATCGAGACGCGCGGCGACCAACCGGCGTTGGTTTTCGACAGCGCAATGACCGGCGCGTCGCAACAGTTGACCTATGCCGAACTTCTCGATGCCGTCGCATTGTTTGCTGGCGCCATGGCGCGCGCGGGTATCGGCAAAGGTGATCGTGTCGTGATCTACATGCCGATGGTGCCGGAAGCGGTCATCGCCATGCTGGCCTGTGCGCGATTGGGGGCGGTTCATTCCGTTGTCTTCGGTGGTTTCGCGGCCAATGAGCTCGCGATTAGAATTTCCGAAGCGAAACCCAAACTGATCTTGAGCGCGAGCTGCGGGCTGGAGCCATCGCGCGTCGTTGCTTACAAACCACTATTAGACGAGGCGCTGCGATTGTCGACGCATCAACCAACGCATTCTGTTGTGCTGCAGCGGGCGCAATTGATCGCGTCGCTGGATGGAGGAATTGACCACGATTGGCAGGCGTTCGTTAATGGTGCAGAGCCCGCTTGTTGTGTTGACGTTGCCGCCACGGATCCCTTGTACATCTTGTACACGTCGGGCACGACCGGACAGCCGAAAGGGATTGTGCGGGACAATGGCGGCCATGCCGTAGCGCTTAACTGGTCGATGAAATCGGTTTATGGCATTGAGCCCGGCGATATTTTTTGGGCCGCTTCCGACATTGGCTGGGTAGTCGGACATTCGTACATTGTCTACGGACCGCTAATCGCCGGTGCGACGACTGTTATGTATGAAGGAAAACCGGTGGGCACGCCTGATGCAAGTGCTTTTTGGCGTATCGTGGATCAGCACGAAGTGAATGTACTGTTCACTGCACCGACTGCCATTCGCGCAATCAAGCGCGACGATCCCCATCTTGAGTTGGCAAAGCCTTTCGACCTGAGTCGATTCCGTGCGCTGTTTCTTGCCGGTGAACGTTGCGATCCGGACACGCTAACGTGGGCGCAGCAAGTGCTGAACGTCCCGGTCATCGATCATTGGTGGCAAACAGAGACGGGCTGGGCCATGGCCGGTGCCTTGTTGGGGGAAGGTATGACGGCGGTGCAAACCGGGTCAGCCGGAAAAGCGATACCGGGTTGGGATGTGCGAGTCGTGAATGATGAAGGCGAGGAAATGCCGGCGGGCGAGGTCGGCGCGATTGTTTGCAAGCTCCCGCTCGCGCCAGGGGCGGTCACTACCTTGTGGAACGCGGATCAGCGGTTTCAGGAAAGCTATTTCAGTGAGTTCCCGGGTTACTACGAGACTGGCGATGCGGGGTATATCGACGAGCAGGGCTTTATTTATGTGATGTCGCGTACCGACGATGTGATCAACGTAGCGGGTCATCGCTTGTCCACGGGCGCATTAGAGGAAGTGCTTGCCAAGCATCCTTTAGTGGCCGAGTGTGCGGTTACCGGCGTGCACGATGACCTTAAAGGGCAAACGCCACTCGGATTTTTGTGTTTGCAGCCCGGCATCGAGCACGATGCCGCAACGGTCATTAATGAATGTGTGGCGATGGTGCGCGAACAAATTGGCCCAGTTGCCGCTTTCCGGCGTGCGGCTATCGTTTCCCGGTTACCGAAGACACGGTCTGGAAAGATCCTGCGAGGCACGCTGAGCAAGATCGCCGACGGCGTTGATTACGCGATGCCGGCGACCATTGACGACCCGGTGATTCTCGATGAAATTACCGCGTCGTTGCGTGACGTTGGTATGCTCAAGTCATGACGCTCGAAAAACAAGATAGTCACAGCGAACGATACGGTTGGTATGTCGTGTTCGTGCTCTGTGTTTGTGGCGTTGTCGCCTACATTGACCGCCAAATCATCAATCTGCTGGTCGAAGACATCAAAATCGACCTGAGTGTCTCGGATACAGAGATCAGCTTGTTACAGGGTTTCGCGTTCGCTGTCTTTTACGCGTTGGTGGCAATACCGCTCGGCAGAATTGCTGACAGTAAGAATCGTCGCTACTTAATCACTGCCGGTATTTTGGCTTGGACGGCGGCGGCGGTGGCGTGTGGTTTAGCGCAGAGTTACTCGCAACTTTTCGTCGCGAGAATGTTTGTCGGCGTCGGCGAAGCGGTGCTGACACCCGCCGGCTTTTCATTGCTGGCGGATTTGTTCAAGCCGCAAAGACTCGCCCGACCAGTCAGTGTTTTTACCGCATCGAGCTTTTTCGGGTCCGGCATCGCGTTGGTCGTTGGTGGTGTGATTGTGAACCAATTGACAGCCGCAGGTGGACTAACACTGCCGTTGATTGGCGACGTGGCGGTTTGGCAGGGCGCTTTCATCTTGGGTGCGCTGCCGGGAATTCCCGTCGCCATCTGGTTCTTCTTCTCGGTGCGCGAGCCCCCAAGGCGAACCACTGAGGCCATTCAAATGGATGCTGAAGCCTATCGCCACGGTTTCGTTGAGGCGATTCGTTATTTGTCAGCCAACCGCCGGTTGTTCTTTGCCGTATTTGTTGGTTTGTCATTGATCGCATCGGCCCAGTTTGCATTAGGCGCATGGATACCCGCTTTCTTTATTCGTGTGCATGGCTGGACGCCGGGTGATATCGGCGCGGTCCAGGGTCTTTTATTCTTAATCGGTGGCACGTTGGGCGTGATATCCGGCGGCTGGATTACCGATGCGCTGCGGGCACGTGGGTACCACGACGCCAACCTACGTACCGCGGCCATCGCAGCGGTGTTGGCGATTCCGTTCCTTGCCGCTGTTCCCGCCGTTTCTGATCCGCGTATGGCGGTTGCTCTACTGGCGCCCGGTATGTATTTGGGTACGGTGCCGTTTGGTGCGGGAGCTGCCGTGATCCCGACCGTATCGCCGCCGATTTTTCGCGCGCAGTTGGTGGCGCTGTACTTGCTGGTTGCTAACCTTATCGGTCAAGCGGGTGGCCCGTGGGGCGTTGCTTTCATGACGGACTTCGTCTTTGGCGATGACCAGGCAATTGGGCGTTCCTTGATGGTGGTTGTACCCACCTTGCTGATTCTAGGCGCCATCATTGCAACAATAGGGTGGCGACCCTTGGCAGAGAAATCCGGCGCTAGCGATTGATGGTCTTGAGTAAGTCTAGCAATTGCTGATTGTAGTGCTCACTCGTCGTCACCGGACAGAAGTGGCCGCCTTCTTCAAGACGAACGCGCACGGCACCGGGAATCCGGTCGGCAAGTTCGTCCGACATTGACGGTGGTGTCAATGAATCATCTTTTGCCGAGATAACGCCGGTTGGTGCCGTGATCTCTTTAACCCGGTGACGCAAGTCATGGGTCATCACCGCATTCAAACGGGCGAGCTCGGTTTCGAGTCCGGCAAAGTGCTTGATGCGGTCGGCAAGGTAGTGCTCCATGCCCTGATAGCTATCGGTCAGCGTCCACGCCGGCGACGCAAGCAGTGAGCCCACCATCATGTAATGCTTAACGCCGCAATTGATCAAGATGTCACGGCGCACGCGGAACGTATCAACAAACAATGGCGTGGGGCCTGCCCAACTGGCACTGAGCACCAGTGAGCGCACGCGCTCCGGATGGTGCACGGCGATGTTTTGCCCGATTGCACCGCCGGTGGAATGACCGACGATGTGTGCTGACTCGATGTTCATCGCGTCCATTAAGCGCACAAGGTCTTCGGCCATTTCAGACGCCGCCGACACCACTGGTGCATCGGTGCTGCGTCCAACGCCGCGATGATCATGCAGTATGACGCGATAATGCTGCGCCAGGAACTCAACCTGTTTATGCCAGAAGGTTGCCATGCCGCCGAGGCCGGCAACCAACAGCAAGTCCTCACCTTCGCCGTGAATTTCTGTATAGAGTTCGGCGTCACCAATGGAGACTAAAGTCATAGATTTATCCTAGGCCCAGGCGACGGTGACTGCTTTGGTTTTGGTGTAAAGATCCATCGCGGCTTCGCCGAATTCCCGGCCCCAGCCGGACTCTTTGTTGCCGCCAAATGGCATGGAAGGATCCATCGCAGCGTGCGTATTGACACCCACTTGCCCGCTATCAATCAGTTTGGTCATGCGCATTGCGGTTTCCAGGTTTTGCGTCCAGACACTGCCGGACAAGCCGTAACGTGAGTCATTGGCCATGGCCGCCAGCGATGCGTAGTCGTCGTCATCACTGAATGTTTGCATCGCGATGACGGGCCCAAAGACTTCGTTCTTGGTGAGTTCCATATCTGGCGTACAACCGCGGAACAGCGTGGGTTTCACAAACCAACCGTCACCGGACATTGGTTCGCCGCCGGTCACTGCTTCCGCGCCGGCTTCTGTGGCGCGCTTAACCATGCCGTTGACACGATCACGCTGGCGTTCGGAGATCAGTGGTCCAATCATGTTCGCGGGATCATTGCCATGCCCGACGGTCAGTGTCTTGGCAAATTCAGCAATGCCATTGGCTACCTCGTCGGCGACGCTCTCATGGACATAGAGGCGGCTACCGCAGACGCAATTTTGACCAGACATCATGAAACCGGCCATCGCGACGCCGGGAATAGTCTGTTCCATTTTCGCATCAGGAAAGACGAAGACCGGAGATTTTCCGCCAAGTTCTAGCGACACCTTCTTAAGGTTGCCCGCAGATGCATTGACAATAATTCGCCCGACATCGGTGGAGCCTGTGAATGCAACCTTGTCCACGTCCGGATGTGATGCCAACGCGGCACCAGCCTCTTCACCGCGACCGTTCACAACGTTAAAGACGCCTGGCGGAATACCCGCTTCAAGCGCCAACTCCGCCATGTGAAGCGAGGCGAGCGGGGTCTCTTCAGCGGGTTTTAGGACTAACGAACAACCTGCAGCAAGTACCGGAGCAATTTTGAGGATTTCCATGCCATAAGGATAATTCCATGGCGTGATCGCGCCGACGACACCAATCGGTTCGCGCAATGTGTAGGCGAGGACGTCGGTCGGGGCCAGCCCATTTGGCGATGACGGCAGCGTTTGACCGGCAATTTTCGAAGTCCAGCCTGCGTAGTAGCGCAAGAACAGCGCCGATACCCATGCTGTGGAGTCACCAATCATATTGGCCAGGCCACCATCCAGAATTGATAGCTGTTTGATCTCTTCTCCGTTGGCCTCGATCAATGCGGCAAAGCGCAGCAAGATTTGGGTGCGTTCGTCTGCTGGTGTCGCGGCCCATGAGGGAAAGGCAGCACGGGCGGCGCTGACTGCCGCATCGATTTCCGCTTGGCCACCAAGGCAAACGGTGGAAATGGGTTTTCCGGTGCCGGGGTCGAGCACGTCCATCCGGTCGGTTGATTCAACACGCTCACCATTGATGAAGTGAGATTGGGCAGCTTTGAGGCGTGCGCTGGCAGAAGTCTGTGCGTTAATAGTATGTACTCCAAAATGTACGGCTGTAATGGCTGTATTCTTGCGTACGTAGGTGCCCTGATACCAATAGGTATTAGTAGTCGCCCCATAGATCGTATGCATGAGCCGCGGTGTCTTGGGGCTTTCGAGCCAACTATGCATAGACCGTATGCAGGGCAAACTAACTTTCGATTGGTGGCGGGAACACTTCCTTCGGTACATTTAGCGCTGAAGAAAACCGCGATTCTCGTCTCAATACGACATGGAACTACTATGAACAACTCACTGAAGAAAGCGTCAGCCTCGTCAAACACGCTCCCGGAGCCTTGCCGGCCGATCACTGATGAGGAAATTAGGACTTATGAGCGGGACGGCGTCGTTTGTCTCAAGAATGTTTTCTCGAAAGAGTGGGTGGACGAGCTGTTACCAGTGGCTCGCCGGATCACTGAAAAGCAAGAGGACTTTGGTCTTTTGCCGACCTACCCCGGGCGGTATATGTCGCGCACGGTGCCAGAGTTCCGCCGCTTCGTTTTCGAATCCCCCATCGCGGAGGCCGCGGCGCGCGTACTGCAGTCAAAACAGGCGCGTTTCTTTTTCGATGAGTTTTTTGCCAAACCACCGCGATCTGACGAGGCGACCATCTGGCATACGGATCGGATGGGATGGCCGACCAGCGGTAACATGGTGCCTTCTATCTGGATTCCGTTGACGCCCATCGAAGAAAAGGACTGCCTTGAATGCATTCCGGGGTCGCATGACCGGGATGACAAGTACTGGTTGTTCTCGCCGAACGCGCGACAAATGACCCGCCCGGCCGATCGCATTCCGCATCCTGATGGCGATGCGTTGCGCGCTGATCCGAAGAACACGTTCAAACAATGGGAGATGGAGCCGGGTGACATGCTGATTGTTCATCCCTGGACGCTACATTATTCTCATGGAAACTCGGCAGATCATTGGAGAATCGCTGTGTCGGTTAGGGTCTTTGGCGATGATATTCGTTGGAAGCCACGTCCTGATTGCCTCAACATTGCAGGCGTCAGTTTCGACGAAATGATAGAGGGCGAAAAACCCGGTGGAGACCTATTCCCGCTGTTATGGTCCGAAGACGGCCAGCGTGACGGCGATGCGCGCTTCCCCCGAGGTTTTGCGACAAGCTGGACCAAAGATCGCCGCGGTGATATCAATGAGTATGATATTTTCAGTTCCGAACTTGAGGCTGAAAGCAAAGGTGCCAAAGAATGACCAACGCCGACCATGACGCGTTATCCAAGGCTCAAGTGGATGCGATCGGTATTCCTGATGGTGAACCCAGTTTCCTGAATGACCCGGTTAAAGATCGGCTGTTAGATGCTGCTATTTCATTGGGTGGTGAGCTTTGGGTTGAGCGTGAGTATCGGATGCGCCTTGAGGCCGCGCTGATGCAGAAAGGCTTGCTCACGCATGAAGACATCGAGTCAGTTGCGTTATCCGAGGATCAGGTGGCCCAGCAAAAGGCATCACTCAATGCCATGGTTAAGCGCTTGTTTGGGCCACTAACCACAATCCCAGGCAAGCTGCCGGAGTAGTCAGTCGCTGGCGGCAGCCGGCGGTACGATTGACGAAGCTTCTTCTTGTTCGACCGTGAGTCGAATTTCTTTGGCCAGTGCATCGGCGACTGGACGACGGAAAGATTCAACGCGCGTAATCAGGCCGGCGCTGCGTACCAGTGGTGTCGAAGCAAGGTTCAATCGAACAACTTCGCCAGACTTCATTTCATTCCAGAACAGGTGATGCGGAAGCAGCCCCACGAAGTCTCCGGATAGCACAAGTGACTTGATCAGCGTCAATGAATTCGCTTTGACCGACGGGCGAGGTGCCGCGACACTTTCCGAGATAAACATGGAGTCAAGAACGTCGGTCGCATGTGGCTGATCGACCGTTGCCCACAGGTAATCGCGGAGGCTTTCAATGGACGGCTCGCTTTCTTCGGCGGCGGGATGACCGGCTGCCGCAAACACGCTGGTGCGTAGTTCCAGTAACGGCTCAAATTCCATGGTTTCCGGTAGAGAAAGCAGTGGGAAATTGATGAATGCGACTTCGATTTGGCCGAGGTCGAGCAGGCTTACAAGGTCTTCGTAATAGCCTTGATGCACTTCCACTTTGACTTTGGGGTGCTTCTTGCAAAACGTGCTGATCATCTCGTTAAAGATTCGCGTTGCGAATAACGCGCCGATGCCGATGGAAACCGTGCCACTGAGTTGCCCGATGGGTTGTGAGGCATCGCGCTTCGCGCGCGCGCATTCGGCCAAAATAGACTTGGCATGATGGTA
Organism: Woeseiaceae bacterium; assembly: GCA_045110335.1. Lineage (GTDB taxonomy): Bacteria > Pseudomonadota > Gammaproteobacteria > Steroidobacterales > Woeseiaceae > CALBPI01. Next base: position 4,622 of record JBGCGB010000058.1, on the reverse strand, counting down.
AAGACGCTCGCCGGCGGCTGTCGGTGTCGCGCCGCGTGCATGGCGCTCAAACAATTCGACGCCCAATTGGTCTTCAAGAGTTTTCATGCTGCGGGTCAATGCGGGTTGACTGAGTGGGATCGCTTCTGCTGCTTTAGACAGGTTTTTGCGTTCAAAAACGGCGACGAAATGATTAAGTTGTCGTAGATCCACTGCGTGAGCTCCTAAGCATGGCGACTGGCCATCATTTTTGCACATGGCTGCATGCTAGCAGCCTATTGGCCGGTTTCGTCCCGATGGGTTAGGCTGAATTCGTCTAACAGCCTTAATGTCGGGAAAGCCTATCATGGAATCTGAAACAGTTGGAACAACGCCGCGACGTGCCGATGAAAGTTATCTGAACTATTTGACGTCGGTGCGCAACCTCGCCATCAATGAGTGGTTCCCTTCGATTGCGGAAGACATTTGCGAAGAAACCGTGGCCGCGGATTTGCCGATATCGCTGACGACTGAGGACTTTGAAAAAGTCGCGCCGACATTCAACGCGAAGCCTTCGGTACAGGCCTGGAAACGCGTGATGCGCAGCCAGCAACAAAGAACCTGGCAGTATTTATTTGAAGCCTACAACCGAGATCGGGATCGGTGGATTGCCGCCATGGATGCCGCCGTTGCGAATAATCCGGGCAAGCTCCATGTGGACCCTGATTTTAAAGTGCCGGACTCCGCTTGCCAGGATATCCATTTGCAACCTGGTGGTTACTGTCGCGATGATCTTGCCGGTTATGTCTTCTATCACGGTACCCGCGTTTTCTATCAAGGCGAAAATGAAAACGGCGAGCTGCATGATGGCTATGCTTATGGCTTTGAGCCACCTACCGATCAACCTGTTAAGAAGGTTCTCGACGTCGGCTGCTCTATCGGTGAGTGCACGACAGCATTGAAGGCGCGTTTCCCGGATGCAGAGATTTGGGGCGTCGATGTCGGGCTTCCATTGTTACGTTATGCGCACATGCGCGCGACCGACATGAATGTTGATGTCCAATTTCAACAGGCGTTAGCAGAAGACTTGCCGCATGAAGACAATAGCGTCGATATCGTCTTTGCGTACATCCTGTTTCATGAGGTCCCCGAGCATACTTTCGCGCCGATCGTTAAAGAGGCGATGCGCGTCCTTCGACCCGGTGGCAAGTTTGTCGTTGTTGATGCGCCTAATGGTAAAGAACTGGGTGCGCCGAATCGCATGTGGCTGGCGTTCGATGCTCGCTACAACTGCGAACCCTATTCGCCAGCATTTGTCGCCACGGATTTCGTCGATCTGGTTGAGTCCAATGGTTTCGTTGAGGTGATGCATGGGCCAACACCGACGTTCCTTTCACAAACCATCGCAACGAAGCCAAAGTAGATTATGGAAGCGCGGCCAGCATTGAACACCCATGACGAGCCTGTCGACCACTTTCTCGCGACGATCAGCGAGATTGTTGGTGAAGACGGAATTGTGCGCGCTGAGAAAGCGTTACGTGTGGCATCACAAGATGTTTACCGCAGCGGCGAACTGCCGTTGGCTTCAGTGGCTCCTGCGACCACGGCAGAAGTTTGTGCCGTATTAGCGGCAGCCGTCGCTGCTGACGTTGCAGTGTTTGTTCGCGGTGGCGGTATGTCCTATACCGATGCGTTCCTACCGGACAGACCCAACAGCATCGTGCTCAGCACCGAACGTCTGACCGCTATCCGCGAGATCAACGCGCAAGACCTATTCGTGACCGTCGAAAGTGGATGTACATGGGAAGCGCTGGATGCCGCATTGAAACCACACGATGTCCGTTGTGTTTTCTGGGGGCCGATGTCAGGTGGTGTCTCCACGGTGGGCGGGGCAATGGCACAGGGTGCGGTGACGTTCGGCTCGTCCAAGCATGGTTCTTCAATGTCCGCAGCGATTGGGTTGGAAGTTGTGTTGGCAGACGGCAGCATCGCGATCACTGGATCGGCAGCGCAACCAAAACATAGCGCTTTCTATCGCGAGTACGGTCCCGATATGACGGGTTTGTTCTGCGGTGACTGTGGTGCCCTTGGTGTGAAGACAGCCGTGACGATTCGATTAGAGCCGCGCCCCAACGTCGGTTCCGGCCTGTCTTTTTCGTTCAATGATTTCGAAGCGATGAGTGACGCTGTCGGTCGCGTCACGCGTCACCGTCTGGCCACGGAAGTGTTTGGTGCTGAAACCGCGCTAGTTCGAAGCGTCGCTGGCGACGCCAATCTCAAGAACGATTTTGGCCAGCTGCTGACTATTATGCGAGGTGCCTCTAGCTGGACCACTGCGCTGCGCAATGGATTCAAGGCGGCCATCGGCGGTCGACGGTTTCTCAAAGGCTCCAAGTACCTGGTTAATTTCTTGGCCGAAGGTATGGACTCCCGAGAACTCAATAGCAATCTCCAGCGCATTCACCAGGAGATCGGTGATGCCGGCGTCGAAATCGCCAACACCATGGCGGAGTTTACGCGCGCATTGCCGTTCCCGGAACCCGCTGTGTTGGGGCCGGGTGGCAAGCGACTGTTGCCGTTGCATGGCGTCGTGCCTTATTCACGCGCCGCTGCTTTGCACAAGGCTTTCGAGCAATACATGGCAACCGTTGCCGAAGAATGCGCTGCATTAAAGGTCGAGGCTTATGTCGTTTATGCGACGTGCGGACCTGCAGGTTTTTTGTATGAAACGGTGACTTATTGGGAAGACGAATGGCTCGATGTACATCGGCAAACCATGTCTGATGCATCGCTTGCTGCTTTGCAGGAACATGCGTCTAACCCCGAGGCTCGTGCTTTGGTGGAACGGATTCGACTAGCGACTATCGACATCATGTATGCGCATGGCGCTACGCATTTTCAAATCGGCAAGGCTTACCCCTACACGCGCGAGCGCAACGAAGCGACACTGTCGGTTTTGCGGCAAATCAAGCACGATGTTGACCCGAAAAATCTTATTAATCCCGGTGCACTAGGACTTATTGCCAATGACTAATCAATCCATTGCCATTGCCATTGTCGGTGCCGGTATCGGTGGCGTTGCGCTGGCGCTAGGCCTTGTACGTGCGGGGCGTTCGGTTCGTGTTTACGAACAGGCCTCCGCACTTGGTGAAGTCGGCGCCGGTATTTCGCTGTCGCCGAATGCGGTCAAAGGACTGCGTTTCCTCGGATTGGGTGATGAGCTCGAGGCGCGCGCTGACGAGCCGCTCATCATGCGAACCCGAGAGTTCTCCACCGGAGATGTCCTAGTTGATATCGATCGCCGAAACACGCGAGAAGAATTGGGCGCGCCTTACTTGCAGATGCATCGGGCAGACTTGCATGCCTTGATGGTTGACGCGCTGTTAGCGCTGGATCCGGACGCGGTGCAACTGAATAAACGCTTCGAATCTGTGCGGGCCGAGAGCGGTCGCTATGAGTTGTTTTTCACTGATGGCGACAGTGTCGTCGCTGATTTGGTCGTTGGTGCGGACGGATTAAAATCGTCGTTGCGCGAGCAGGTTTTTGGCGAATCCGCACCTGCCTTTTCCGGCTACGTTGCGTGGCGTGGTCTATTGGATCGAAAATTATTGGGTGACTACCAGCTGTCCGAAGGTTCAGCGGTGTTTATTGCACCAGGCCGTATGTTCGTTCGTTATCCGGTTCGCAAAGGCGATGTGCAAAACTTCGTCGCTTTTACCAAAGCGGATGATTGGGCGGCGGAGGGGTGGTCGCAAACCGGGTCTACGCAAGAATTGCGCGAAACGTTTGCGGACTTCCATGAAGAGGTCACGACTATCCTCGGGTGCTATGAAAATGAGCAAGTGCACAAGTGGGGCTTGTTCGCCCGTCATCCGATACCCCATTGGGTATCCGGTCGAATCACTGTCCTAGGAGATGCGGCGCATCCGATGTTGCCGTGGTTTGGTCAAGGCGCTGCGACGTCGATTGAAGATGCCGTGGTGCTCGCACGATCTATCACCGAGATCGATGATATCGATGATGCGTTACGTCGTTACGAGTTAGGTCGTCGAGAGCGAGTTACACAAGTGCATCTCGAGTCGCAAAAAGGTGGCGAACGTCTGACGTCAACAGATCCGCGATCACTGGCCAAGCAGCCTGTGCGCACTGAAGATTCACTCGGCATTACGCTTTACGATCCGGCCACGGTCGCGCTTTGACAATCAGGATACGCATTTGAGCCCATCAGATACTGCAGCGGTCGGTAACTCGACTGTGTCGTTTTCGACCAAGTTTTTTTGGTCGTTCGGCGGGCTAGCAACGGCCTTCATGTTAAACGTGGTCGCTGGGTTTGCGCTGTACTTCATGATTGCAGTCCTGAACATTAACCCTGCGTTAGCCGGGAGCATACTGTTTGCAGTTAAAGTGTTCGATGTGGTGACAGATCCGATTGTCGGTAGTTGGAGTGATCGGATTCAATCCAAGTACGGACGAAGAAGACCGTTTCTTTTGGTCGGATCATTCTTAAGTGCGATCTCGTTCGCGATGATTTTCACGACACCTTTATTCGAGAATTCATCACTGACGATACTCTACATCTGCGCAAGTCTGATGCTGCATGCACTCGGGTACACCATTTTTAATATCCCCTACATTTCGATGCCCTCTGAAATGACTGAGGACTA
>JBGCGB010000057.1:0-38662 GCA_045110335.1 Woeseiaceae bacterium | reverse complement strand
AAGACGACAGAATGGACAGCACCGATTCGCGCGCAGGCCAACATCGCAACAGCGGCCTCGGGAATCATTGGCATGTAAAGCGTGACACGATCACCTTTAGATACGCCCATGTCTTTCAGCACATTAGCGAACCGACAGACGCGATGATAAAGCTGTCGGTAACTGATATGCAGATCACGGCCGGGATCATCACCTTCCCAAATGATCGCCGTCTGATCGCCTCGCGTTGCGACATGGCGATCGACACAGTTGTAGCAAACATTCAATTCGCCATCGTCAAACCAACGAATGTGCAGATCATCTCGATTGAAAGAGACATCCTTGACGCGGGAAAATGGTCGGCTCCAGTCGACTTGCTGTGCCTGACTCGCCCAAAAGCCTTCGTTATCACTGATCGAAAGCGCATACATTGCATCGTAGTCAGAGCGATCCAACAAGGCATTGTTTTCCACATCCGATGATACGGGATAGACCTTACTCATAAAATTCTCTCAATCAGAAACTCGGCGGCTAGTAATTATACGATACTACGCCGCCATCATTGCACGCGCAGTTTATCGAAACGCAGATCGCCATCGTCGATTGCGGACCACTTAAATGCTTTCAAGTCGAGAAAGTAATTTTGGTTGACCTGCCATGGCCTGCGATCGGACTGTCGAGGCATCACATCACTTCCCCTTCGCAGATACCCGGAGGCAAGATCGATAAGCGGCCGGGAACCCTGTTGCGAACCAGCGTCGGGCATCACCTCGGTGAGCCCATGCTGACGCATATGATCAACCAGCGTGACACTCCACTGTGCAATCATCTCGCTCTTCAGCGTCCAACTCGCATTGGTGTAGCCCACAGTAATCACCAGGTTGGGCATACCGGACAACATCGCCCCTTTGTAGGTAATGGTTTTGGCAACATGCACCTCGATACCATCGACGCTAAATCGGGCATCGCCACCGACTTGAATCTCCAAACCGGTTGCAGTAATCACAATGTCCGCAGGAATACGTTCTCCGGATTCAAGCACAACATGTTCCTCATCGAACTCGCGGATACTATCAGTCCTGATATCGGCAGCACCGCTATTCAATGCCGCAAAAAAGTCCCCATCCGGCGCAATACATAGTCGCTGATCCCACGGGTTGTACGGTGGACTAAAGTGTCGATCAACATCAATGTGATCGCCAACGCTTGCGCGCACATCCTCGACAATGGAACGCCGAATAACGGATGGCCAGCGACGCGACAATTGGAAAATACCCATTGTGTATAGAATATTCTTCCAGCGCGTCATCCAATGCCCGATACGGGAACCAAACCACCGAATAAACCGTTGTGCCCAGACGTCTTGAGATGGCGCTTTTGCAATGTACGTTGGCGTGCGCTGGATCAGCGTCACCGATGCGCCGGCATCACAAAGCGAAGGCAGCAGCGTCACCGCGGTCGCACCACTGCCAATCAACACAATACGCTTACCTTTCAGAGACAGTGTTTCCGGCCAATGCTGGGGATGGATGACCTCGCCTCGAAAACGATCGATGCCATGGAGAACCGGCGTATAGCCCTGCGCGTAATTGTAGTACCCGGTGCAGAGCATCAGGAAACGGCATTGCTTAACATGACGCGAACCATCATCGGCTTCTAGCGTTATCGTCCAGCAATGGGTCTTACGATCAAAGTCCGCGGCCACCAAGCGGCGATTAAACTGTATACGATCGATAATACCTTGCGTTTCCGCCGTCTCTTCGAGGTAACGCTTGATACTCTCGCCATCAGTAATAGCCTTGTCGCCTAGCCAGGGTCGAAACGTGTAGCCCAGCGTGGACATGTCGGAATCAGACCGAATGCCAGGATAACGAAATAGATCCCATGTCCCGCCAAGTTCACTGCGGGCTTCGATAATGACAAGGTCATCGTCCGGGCGTGCCACACGATGATGCCAGGCCATACCGATGCCGGACAATCCGGCACCAATGATGATCGTGTCATGCCTCATCATAATGATATTGCGCAGCGCTCTGAATTACCGCGGCGACTTGTTCTCATCGGCAAACACCGGCCATTCTACAAAGAATGTCGTTCCCCGCTTTTGCTCCGGATCCGACTCGACACGAATACGACCGCCGAACGAGTCCGTCAACTTTTGCAAGATCGCGAGCCCCATACCACTGCCCTCAGTATCATCACGGGGCTTCAGTGTCTGGAACATACCAAACACCCGCTCATGGAATTCCTTCGGAATCCCGGGCCCGTCATCGCTCACTATCAGATGGAGCATGCTACCGACCAACTCGGTCTTGACGGTAATCACACCAGCGGTCTTGTCGTGATGCTTCTGCGCATTATCAATCAGATTGCGAATCAATTGCTCCAGTGGCGTGCTATAGGTATAGAACGCGGTCGTCTCACCAACCACCCGGACATCGAAACCTTCCGTCGACAAGATATCTGCGATCTCGTCAATCAACCGGTGCAAGGCAACCCGTTCAACCTTGAGTTCCGTTCGCCCGACCCGGGAATACTCGAGTAGTGACGTCAACAGTGCATCCAGACGTTTGATACGACGAGACATTAAATCTAAATGCTTCTGGCTATCCGTCGGAATCTCGTCACCGATATCCTCACGAATAAAGCCCGCTAAATTCTCAATAGCCCGTAAAGGCGCGCGCAAATCATGCGACGCAACATAAGCGAACTTGTCCAGCTCTTTGTTCACGAGCTCAAGGTCATCTGTCTTAGATTGCAACATGTGCTCGTTTTCGCTGAGCTGCTCGGCATTCGAACGAAAAACTTCGAGCCCAGACCCAATAACCGTTAACTCGTCATTGCCCCATCGTTCGATGGGCACCGACAGTTCGCCGCGACTCAACCGCTGCGTGGCATCCGCTAACCGGCCTAAACGACTCAACAGATTCTTGTAAACGTACCAATAGACGATAAAACCCGAAAACAAGAGGCTGAATACACCGATCAGAATGAGCGTATTGCCCATTCTGGAAAATGCCGCATTAGCCGAGTACAAACCACTCCTCGCCAACTCAATGTTGTGTCGTTCTTCCTGAGCCAACAAGGTTGTAAGCTCATTCAGGGAAACACGGAGCTCCTCTCGAAAACGGCTATTCGCCAGCTGGGAAAGCGATATTTCGGTGGCGGCTGAAAAAATATTATTCGTATTAGCGCCTGCCGCATACAATCGTGACAATGATTCGCTGAGGTCGTTTACGGTGCCTCTGTCATTGAGTTGCGAGGTACCAAACGCCAAATCACGAATCAGACTTCGATAATCCGCTTCAGCAATTTTGATGTTCTTCTCAGATTGCTGGCCTATCAATGCATTGGCGATCACCTGAAGGTTTTTGATCGCAAAGGTCAATTCGATGCTGATCTGGTCATTTGCTTCCGTCGACGCGAGTGACTTCATCGCACGAAGTTGAGCCTCGACGACATCCGATGCCGAACTTACTTCGGCAACACGCTCCTGTAAGGCTGTCCGTTGCGCTGACAATGTTGATTCCGTCTGCGCAATCGCAATCAGCAACTCCTGAACCCGTAACGTCTTAGCGTCGAAGTATTGTCCGTCCTCACGGCGCCCAGACGGATGATTTTCGATCATAAATCGATCCAGACGTCGGGCATCAAAAACAAGCTTTTCACCTTTTTCGAAAACGGCTTGCTGCCAAGCTTCAATGCCCATTTCGCGCAGTCGTCCCGAAGACATTAAAGCACCAATCTCTTGATCATCTTGAGACACGGCGACAGCAGCCTCATTGAACTCAACACTTCGACTGGTGGCGAGATCAAGTGGGCCTTGAACGGAACCGCGAGCACCGAACACAATCAGTGCGCCCAGAACAGGCAGCGCGGCCAAGAACAGAAAAGAGGCCAACAGACGGCCTCCAATGCCGCCGACACCGCCACGCAATCCCTGTTCTGCCAAATCTTCGGGCGCTTTGGTCTTCAAATCATGCTACTTTTGGCCGCTATATTGTCTGATGGTCAATAGTTTTTGACCAATTCCGTGACTTAGTCGTAACGGTATTAGATGAACTAAAGCGACGCAAGTAAACGTGTCGCTTCTCGGAGCTTGCGAAATGGATATCAACCGAAGAACCGCCCTGCAGGGTATTGGTAGCCTGGTGGCATTGCCGCCGCGGTTTTCAATCGCACAGGCGGAAGATCTAGCTGATGCACATCTTAAGCTTGCAGACTTTGCCCGTCGCGTCGCCAAGCGCGAAGACCAGACCATCAATCTGCTCGTGCCTGATGGCTGTCAGCCGAATCTAAGACCGGTAATCGAGACCTTCAAAGCGCTCACCAAGATCAACGTTGAGTTGACGGTAGCGCCTGTCGACGACATCAACACCGAACTACTGCTGAGAGACTTCTCCAATAACAGCGACACGGATCTGGCGCTCGTCGCATCGTTTGGCATGTCTGATCTGGTTCAGGCCAACACCTTGCAAACGGTCGATGCATTAGAAAAGAGATACCCGATAGCCCGATCGGTCAGAAAACTCTCGCTGTATCAACATGCAGACGGACTCAACGGTAGGACTTACGGGCCACAGTTTGATGGTGATCTGTATTTGATGTTCTACAATCAGGCGATCCTCGAGAACCCCGCATTTGCTGCGGCATTCAAGCAAGAAACCGGAGAAGCTTTCGGCATCGCAAAGTCATGGCAGCATCTCGATCAAATGATGCAGTTCGTGCAAGACCAGGATGAGCAACTCAGTGGCGGTGTCTTGTTCCGTACACCTGGCTACATCAACTGGGAGTTTTGGGTACGGCTGCATGCCAGGGGCCTATTGCCATTCGACAATGACATGCGGCCTACCGTTACCTCCCGCATTGGCATCGAAGTGATCGATGATTTGGTTGAAGCAACGAGATCACAGCACCCTGGCGTTAAAAGTATGGGGCTGGTCGAAAACTGGGAGGCTTTCACGTCCGGCAAGGCTTTCTGCCACATCGGCTGGGGTGGCAGTCAAAAATACTTCCGAACGCATTCAGACAATCTCCAGGGTGGCGTTGTTGTCTCTCAGCTGCCCGGGATCAGTGGCGGCATTCAAGCCGTACCGCTCTTTAACTGGGGCTGGAATTTCGCGATCCCCCGGGCGTCAGCTCAGGTCGAACTCGCCTTCCTGTTCGCGGCTTTTGCCGTAACACCCCACATCTCGGCAAAAGCAGTATCTGCTGCCGACGGCTTTATTGATCCGTTTCAGGCGGAACACTATCGCACGCCATCGATCATCGAAACCTATGGCCAAGAATTCCTAACTGTTCACGAAACTGGCATGCGAACGGCGATCCCGGATTTCTATGTGCGGGGTCACCGCGAGTACATGGAAGCACTCTCCAGCGCTTTATTGTTAGCTGATCGTGGCCAGATCAGCGCCGTTGATGCATCTGACAACATATCCAAGCGTTGGGAAGAAATCACTGATCGGCTGGGTCGATCCGCCCAAATTGCGCAATGGCGCTCCTTAAAACGGCTTTATCCTCGCGAAATCATTGAGGCAATCAACGGTTAGCGTCTATACTGTCTAACTTCGAGTCGGTTGTCAGGGAGGGAGAGCTTTGACCGAACCCAATATGAAGCCGGTACAAGTATTGCTGGTAGAAGACGATGCCATTGACCGCGAGACCATCCAAAGGGCTTTTGCGAACCGCAAGATTGCGAACACACTGCATACAGCGAATGACGGCATCGAAGCGATGGAGATATTGAAATCTGGCAGGGTTGTCGAGCCAGTCATCATTCTGCTGGACATCAATATGCCGCGAATGAATGGGCTTGAGTTCCTGCAAGAGATGCGACAAGACCCGGAGCATGCCCGGCACGTCGTGTTCGTCTTGACAACTTCTTCGGATCAATCTGATATTTACGAGGCTTACAATCTCAACGTTGCCGGCTATATGCTGAAATCCAACGTTGGCACAGGTTTCTTTGAGGCTGTGCAGCTCATCGAGCATTATTGGCGCGTTGTAGAGATGCCGCAGTAAACACCCTTTGCGTAACCGGCTCATCCCATGACGCAGGTTGGTGGCGGATTCAAGAAAATCCTCTACACGCTCGACACCGTTCGGCGTGTTGGTCTAAAAAAATCCGGTAAAGCACTTCGCTCCAAAAACACCTGTAAAGCCTGTGCATTCGGTATGGGTGGCCAGCAGGGTGGCATGACCAACGAGGCCGGCGAGTTTCCGTCGGTGTGCAACAAAAGCATCCAGGCCCAATCCACAGATCTCCAGCCGGCGATACCAGACGCCCTGTTCTCACATCCTCTGGCGGATTTCCAAGCCTTAAGCGCCCATGAGTTGGAACACCTTGGTCGACTGACCACACCACTGCATAAGCCACGTGGGCAGAAACTCTTTTCGGCGCTGAGTTGGGACGCAGCACTTTCATTGAGCGCTGATCGACTAAAGGCAACAGAACCTCAGCGAAGCTTCTTTTATGCCTCCGGGCGCTCGTCGAACGAAGCTGGATTCCTGTTCCAACTCCTTGCACGCTGCTTTGGCACCAATCACGTTAGCAACTGCTCTTACTATTGCCATCAAGCCACCGGTGTCGCGCTGTCCAAAACCATCGGTACTGGCACAGCAACGATAGAACTAACAGACCTCGACGAAACGGATTTGATTTTCGTTATCGGGGCAAATCCGGCGTCCAACCATCCACGATTTATTCACAAGCTAAAAGCCTGTCGGGATCGTGGTGGTAAAGTCATCGTGATCAATCCGGCGCGCGAGTCCGGCCTTGTCCGCTTCGCGGTGCCCAAGAGCCCCAGATCATTGCTTTCGGGTGGCACCGATATCGCCTCCACTTATCTACAACCCCGTATCGGATCCGATATCGCGCTGCTGAAAGGTCTGGCCAAAGCGGTTTTGGAAGCAGGCAACGAAGACCAGTCATTTGTTCACCAGTTCGCCGAGGGTTTTGAAGACTTTGAAGCGGATATTAAGCGCACAACCTGGGCTGACATTACGGGCAAGACAGCGATCAGTGAAGCGGAGATTCGATCCGCAGCAGATCAGTATGCGAAAGCCCGTAATGCCGTCTTCGCCTGGGGTATGGGCGTCACGCATCATCTCCATGGTGTGACCAATATTGAAGCGATCAGCAATCTTGCATTACTCCGCGGCATGATCGGTCGTCGCGGCGCCGGCTTATTGCCATTGCGCGGACACTCCAACGTGCAAGGCATCGGCACGATTGGCGTAAAGCCAGTTCTCGCTAACGATGTCATCGAACGTATGGAGCAAGAATTTGGACTGACCTTGCCGACCGGGCGTGGCTACGACACGATGAAAGCAATGAAGGCCGCGTCCCGCGGGGAAATGGATGCCGCTGTGATGCTGGGCGGTAATTTGCTGGCCGCCAATCCCGACAGCCAATGGGCCGAAGCCGCACTCAACCGCATCGGCACACGAATCGCATTAACGACGACGCTCAATGCGTCGCATGTCAACGTAGATCGGGATGCAGAAATGATCGTGCTGCCCGTCTGCGCACGCGATGAGGAATGGCAATCAACCACTCAAGAATCGATGTTTAATTTTGTCCGACTGAGTGATGGCCAGATCATTCGGCATGCGGACGTCCGCCCGGAAGTCAATATTCTGGCAGATATCGCCATGCAACTGCTCCCGGAGAGTCCTCTGGACTTCGCACAGTTCAAGACGCATGACACCATTCGAAAGAGTATTGCAGCAATTGTGCCCGGCATGAGTGCGCTGGCCGATATCGGCGTCGCCAAGAAAGAGTTTCATATTGCGCGTCGATTGATCCACGAACCGCAGTTCAATACGCCTTCTGGAAAAGCGCAGTTCCGGCCAACACCAGTTCCCGAGCCATCCGCTGATGATTCAAAATTCCGTCTAACGACGGTGCGCAGCGAAGGTCAGTTCAACTCTATTATCTACGAAGAAAAAGATAGCTATCGTGACACCAGCACGAGATGGTGCGTCATGATGAATCCATCCGATGCCGACAAACTGAATCTCAAAGAAAACGATAAAGTCACATTACGCTCCCAACACGGCACAATGAAGGACGTCACGCTCTATGTTCGCGACCTGCGTAGCGGCGATCTGATGTGCTATTACCCGGAAGCCAATGTACTAACCGGCACCGAGGTCGACCCGGAAAGCCTAACCCCTGCTTTCAAGAACACGGCCGTTGAGATCGTAACCCACTAGCGATCAGGCGGGCGCACTCTCGGGATGCACGAAGCAGTCGTCATCATCGCCGCCGGTCCGCGGCTTCAAACACGCAAAGTCTTTTTCGATGTTAACCGTCAGCGATGGTTCGGATCCGTTCTCCTGAACGAATGACAATCCCGTCTGGTCTGTACTCGCCCACTGCAAGACATCCGCTTCACGCACGCTTAGTGTCACGGTCAAATCATTGACAACAACTGCATTGCGAATCGAGTCAGCTACGGAAACTAGCGTAAACGATAACGCCATGGAGGCTGACAACTGACATCGTTGCGTGACGATCTGCGCAGCAGCCAGTTGCTGCACTTCACTTTGGGTCAGTCGACACCGAATGGTGTGTCCTCTCAACCGGACTTTCATAGCATCTACCTCGTTAACGCAATAACTGGGGGTCTAATGGAAGCATTCGAGCTTAATGAATCGGCCCGATGAATAGCAAACTCGCACGAGACACTTGCAATGCAACAGGCGCGCCAACAAGATGAACGGATCAGAACGATCAGAGGTCATGTTATGCGTTTTCTCGCCGGATTTATTGCTTTTTGTTTCGCTACCGTTGCGGTTGCGACTGACACGCCGGCGACACCATGGCCCTATCCCGAGGATACGCCGGTGATCAAACCAGTAACCGTCGGTCTTGCTGGTGAGCAACCAGCAGACATCGTGCGTTACCTCTTGGCCAATGGCGCGCTTCAGGCTCGCTTATCACCGAACGGTACGAAGGTTGCTTTCTCCTCACGAATTACCGGCGAGCCACAGGTTTGGCTGGTCGACGCCGCAGGCGGCTGGCCCACACAACTCACGTTTGGCAGTGGTGTCCGGTTTTTCTCATGGGCACCCGACGGCAGCCATTTGGTGGTCGGTCGTGACAGTGACGGCAACGAGCGTGAGGGCTACTACCTACTCGATATCGATGGCCAAAAGGAAACCGAGCTACTACCGAAAAGCGATGCATACCGTGTCTTCGGGATGTTCTCGGCAGATGGCAATGAAATTGTTTTTTCGTCCACGGAACGCAATGGCAAAGATTTCGATATCTATCTCTTCGACATCGAAGCGCAGCAACAACAACGAGTTTTCGAGGGTAGCTACGGCTTCTTCCCGGCGTCATGGCAACCGGGCGGCGATTTGGTGATTGTTGATGAGACAAGGGGTGAAGATGGCAACAACGTTCACTTACTCAATGTGAGAACTGGCGAGATGGCGCCACTGTTCGAGCCCACAGTCTCGGCCGCCTACGAGGACTATGCATGGCTGCCCGATGGCAGCGGCTTTTATATGACGACCAATCAAGACCGCGAGTTCAGCGCTTTGGCATTCTACGACATCAATTCGGCGAAGCTGCAATGGGTCGACACGCCGGATGCTGATGTTGAAAATATCTCCATTAGCGGCGACGGACGCTACCTTCTTTGGGCGACTAACCATGACGGATTCTCACGCCTGCATGCGCTGGATAGGCAGACAAAGCAACGCCTGGAAACACCAGAACTTCCAGCAGGTGTGTATCAGACGGCCATTGCCAACACGTCACCCAGTGTCATCATCAAGATCACGGGGCCTGCGATTCCTGGTGACGTGATGGTATGGGACATCGAAGATGACAATCTGACGACAGCAGTTCGTTCCTCTTTGGCCGGACTTGGTCCGCAACATTTCGTTGCACCCGAGGCGATTAGATTCCCGGCGCGCGATGGTGTCATGCTGCAAGGATTATTGTATTTGCCCATCGTTGATGAAACGTCACCAACACCGCCGCTGGTGGTTAACGTTCACGGCGGCCCAACGTCTCAAGCACGCCCCAGTTTTCGACCACAACTGCAATACCTAATCAACAATGGTATCGCTGTTCTTGATGTTAACGTGCGTGGCTCGACGGGATTCGGCAAGACCTACGCGCGTCTGGATAACCAGAAAAAGCGATTAGACTCGGTACGTGATCTCGTCGATACCGTTGCTTATCTAGCCAACGACTCGCGAATCAACGGCAATCGAATTGCCGTCATGGGCGGCAGTTATGGCGGATACATGGTGAACGCCGTACTCGGCAGCTATCCCGGCGTTTTCGACGCTGGCGTGTCCATGGTTGGCGTTTCCGATTGGGTGAGAGCCCTGCAGGAAGCATCACCCGGTTTGAAAGCTTCTGACAGAATCGAATACGGCGATATCAGCCAACCGGAGTGGCAGATCTTTTATGCGGAGAACTCGCCGATCAATAATGCCGACAATATTGATGTGCCGTTACTGGTACAGCACGGCGTCAACGATCCCCGCGATCCGGTCACAGAGTCTGATCGATTAGTGCAGAAAGTTCGTGAGAATGGCGGTGACGTTACCTATTTGAGATTTCCGGATGAAGGTCATTCATTATCGAAACAACCTAATCGTGTCGCGTTCTATCGGAGCATGGCTCAGTTTCTAGATAAGACCCTGAAACCCCAAGACGTCGCTGACGACTAACGGTTCAGATAGTCGTCGGCAACCGCGCTAGTCGTCAGCGACGAAACAAAACATTGTGACATTCGTCACTGAACTGCTTTTTTAAAAGCCGTTGCGACACGACGGTGAGGCCTGGCTTTCTCGGGCGACGGCGGCGCAACCTATGGCGACGCCCCAGCAGCTCGTGTAGACGGCAATATCGACGGCATCCGTACCCAACCGAGCGCACCATTGAACGCCCCAAGCGACGCCAGCTTCCTGGTCCAGGTCCAGTAATCGACTACTTTGTCGGCGGGCGCGGTATCAGCGCTGGCGTGTTATCCATGTAACGACGGAATTCGGGGTCATCACCCCAACGTTTCTCTGCTTTTTCTTGCAACATCGGGATACCACTTACTTTGGTCAGCAGGAAAGTCACAAAGATTGGTGAGATCAACGCAACCCACTGCCCACCACTCAGCACCGGCAATGCAATGATCGTGACACCAATCCATAACGTAATCTCGCCGAAGTAATTGGGGTGACGCGACCACGCCCATAAACCGGTGTTGATGAACTTTCCGTTATTGGCAGGATGCTTTCGAAACTGTGATTTTTGGCGGTCTGCAATCGCTTCGAAACCAAAACCGATAACCCAAACAGCGAGACCTAGCCAGCCAACCCAACCCATCGGCACGCGTGCTTCCGTCGTGATGACCACCAACGCACCGGCCGCTGTCAACAGGACCCAAAGGCCCTGCAATGTCCAGCTGACAAAAAACCTCAGCCGGTTGGTTTTGATGTCATCGAACCGGCTGTCGTGCCCATCTTTGCTAATCCGGATGAACAAAAATGTTGCGAGCCTTGTCGACCAGATCACGACGAGCGCAGCCACTAGTAGGCCTCGTGTGTCGAGACTGTTGGCACCGAAGCAAGCCAGCAACGTCACGGCCAGATACGAAATCCCGCCGGTCAGGTCATAGAATTTTTCGGTCTGGGCCAAACTGGATGGCAAGAAGACCAACCAGTTAATCGCGAATGCTAAGGCGCCGCACAGCGCAAACAACGGCCAGCCGTGCAATGCCACGCTACCATCGCTGCCGGCTACGGCAACCGCCGCGCCGATCGCTATGGCGATTATCAATGCAATAAGGATCTTGGTCGGACTTCTATCAGCCATAGTCTTCAATTCCGTCGGTTGGGTCGCTCAATGCGGGTAGCTCGTTGATACGATACCTTGAGTCGGTAAGAGTACATGGAACTGATTTCGACAGAAACTCGGATCAGGATGCAAATCGAATGCCTTGCCGCCGCTAGGCGTCTCGCAGCAAGGCATCTGTGTCCAGTTCGTAATGACGGTCTGCATCCGACAGTGGACATTTGAACGCCAAACGATAGGCCATTAACTTTAGGTTCGGATCATCCGGGCCGGCGTCTCCATACAGTCGATCACCGATAATCGGCGCGCCATTACTCGCCAAATGACGTCGAATCTGATGCTTGCGCCCTGTCTCGATACTTAGGTCGATTAACAAGTCATGCCCTCGACCAGTGGCGCTGGCCGCATGACAATGGGTCACTGCCGGCTTTTCATCGATGGGATCAGACAACGTCAGCGGAAGCGACCAGCTCGACACATCAGCCGCTGTTATCGCGGCGTAGTGTTTCTGAATTTGACGCTCCCGAAACAAAGCGGAAAGCGCCGCTGCCGCAGACTTGCTGTGCGCGACCAAAATCAGGCCGGTTGCAGCACGATCCAGTCGATGCACGACAAAGGTTGGTCGACTAAGTGCTTTCTCAACATAGCGCCCAATGGCGCAGTGGTCGCCCCATTTCGAACCTTGCGACCACATCCCGTAGGGCTTGTTCCAAACACTGTAGCCCTTGTGGTCGGCGACCTGAATCGCAGCAGGCACCGTTTTCGCTAAAACCTTGGCATTGTAGTAGCAATGCAGGATATCGCCATGCCGTAATGCTCGCGACACCCGACGCAGTCGGGACAGCTTGCGACCACGCTCGAGCCAAACCGCCCCGCAACTCATCGCATGCTTGATTCGCTTGGATGCCAATCCGGTCGCAGACTTCAACAAGTCAACGCTTGTGATCTCGCCGGACTCGACCGGCATGCTGATTTCAAAGACATCTTTATCTTGCATCTGCACAGTATGGTGCAGTCGACGCGGGTCTGCACAGGACATACACTGATCACGAATCAAATGAAGCGTAACCACACGATGACCTGGCAAAAACTGAGCACAAAAACCGTTTACGACAACCCATGGATGACCGTTAAAGAAGACGCTGTCATCAATCCGGCCGGGGGTCAGAACCAATATGGTCATGTGCACTTTAAGAACCGCGCGGTAGCGATCGTGCCGCTCGACGCAACGAACCAGCTATGGTTGGTCGGCCAAACACGCTACACGCTGGGCGCCTACTCATGGGAGCTGCCGATGGGCGGCGCCCCGCTAAGTGAACCACCATTGGACGCAGCCAAGCGTGAGTTACGCGAGGAGACCGGCTTAACCGCTGCCAGCTGGACAGAAATCATGCGGCTGCATCCGAGCAACTCCATCACTGACGAAGTCGGCATCGCCTACCTCGCCCGCGATCTAACCGCCGGGCCAACAGCGCATGAAGACACCGAGGACATTACCGTGAAGCAATGCTCGTTAACCGAGTCATTGGCGATGATTGATCGCGGCGAGATTACAGACGCTATCAGTGTTGCGACGCTGCTGCAGGTGGCGCGACAACACGCATGACCGAGACCGCGTCTGTGCAGATAATGTATTGTTAGTCCATCAAGAAAACACCATGGAGAAGCCCGCAATGTTCAGCCATATCATGATCGGCGCCAATGATCTCGATGCATCAAAACAATTTTATGATGCGGTACTTTCGACACTGGGTGTCGGTGAGCCCTTTCGGGACAAGGATCGATATTTCTGGCGTACTAAGGCAGGCCTGTTCTCGGTAACCAAGCCTATTGACGGTCAGCCGGCAACAGCAGCGAACGGCGGGACGGTCGGATTCGCCGCGTCCAGCACGGACATCGTCGATGCCTTTCATGCCGCCGGGCTCGCGAATGGCGGCACCACCTGCGAAGAACCACCGGGCTTACGGGAAAGCGATTTTGGAGGCTTGTATCTCGCCTATCTGAAAGACCCTTCCGGTAACAAGATCTGCGCCATGCACCGGATACCGAAAACATAGAGCGACGATTCTCGGCAGCATATTAGAGCTCATCATAATGAATCTGAAACGACCCATGATGATCGCCGCGTTGGTGCTGTGCGGGTGCCAGCTCAGTTGTCAGAAGACTCATGCACCACCGGCTTTGGTGTCTCCGGCACTACCAAGCAGCGCCGAGGCACATCTTTCAAAGTCGGCCGACGGTCAGATCGTCTTGAGCTGGCTTCAACGCGAAGAGCGCAGTGTTTCAT
This sequence comes from Woeseiaceae bacterium, assembly GCA_045110335.1. Classification (GTDB taxonomy): domain Bacteria; phylum Pseudomonadota; class Gammaproteobacteria; order Steroidobacterales; family Woeseiaceae; genus CALBPI01. Next base: position 24,581 of record JBGCGB010000057.1, on the reverse strand, counting down.
TGATGTTTTCAGCACTAAAGGACAATCAAAAGTTTCCTGATATTCGCGTTTACCGAAATCAGTGGCGATCAATCGCGCGTGCGTACGAAACGCTTGGCCATCGCGGATTTTAACCAATAGCCGTCAGGTCGCAGGACGTTCAATCAAATCCCAAAGGTTGCCATAGCAGTCTTTGAATACAGCTACCTTGCCGTATTCGTGAGTCGAAGGGCCGCGAACAAACTCCACACTGCGGTCACGATATGCCGCGTAGTCGCGGTCAAAGTCATCCGTATGCAAAAACAGGAATACCCGACCTGCTGTCTGATTACCAACGGCTTGTCGCTGGGCCTCATCCCTGGCGCGTGACAACACTAATCCCGGTCCCACCCCGCCCGGTGGCGCGATAACGACCCAGCGTTTGTTGGCCTCTGGCTCGTCCCGGTCTTCCAGCAGCTCAAATCCGAGTGTTTGGGTGTAGTAATCGATCGCTTCGTTGTAGTCCGGCACAACCAGTGCAATGTAGGCGATATGTTGTTTCAAAGGCTTGGCTCCCTAGTGATCTCGACATAATACCCTGTGGGCTAAACAATTTTCACGCTGAAACAGTAGAAATCTGCGACGTAGGCTATACAGAAGAACCCCTCAGAAACAACCATCATTCGCAGTGCTGACAGCGCTGTCAAAAATGGTTCGCCCGAGCTATAATCAACCCAGAAAAACGGTTCGCGGGGGACCGTTATTCGGGGACCAAAAATGTCTTACTGGACAAGAATCATCTCTGGGACAACAGATGAGATGGGCGCGACCGCCACACTCGTGTTAGCGATGCTGACCACGCTAGCAGTCAATGACACTGCCAGTGCAGAGCATCTGGCGGGACGCACGCAAACGACTGCGCCTTTCGCCGAGATCGCACCGACGGTTGACGGCAAAATCGACGATGACATCTGGGCATCCGCGACATGGCGACCGATCGCCAACAATTGGCTGGGCCCGGCCTATAGCGCGGATGATTTTGAAGGCAAGTTCAAGGTGGCGTGGAGCAAGCAACGTTTGTACATCATTGTCGAGTTCACTGATGACACACTGTATGACGGGCATCGCCATCCGCTCGAACAATACTGGGACGATGACTGTCTGGAAATTTTCATCGACGAAGATTATTCCGGTGGCGAACATCAGCAAAACCATAATGCGTTTGCCTATCACTTTTCATTGGATAATCAGGCCATCGATATCGGCACTGATGGCAAAGCACAGACATACACATCGCACACGGAAAGCCAGTGGCGGCAGCATGCCGATAAGGTCATATGGGAAGTTTCCATTGCTTTACACCCGGACACCTATCGCGATGGCATCCCGGAACAATCCCCCGTTGATTTATTTGCCGGAAAAACGATTGGGTTGATGGTCGCGTACTGCGATAACGATGGCAGTGAGCTGCGTGAGAACTTTATCGGCTCCGAAGCTATCCAAACAGGAGCGAAAGACCGCGGCTATATAGACGCCAACGTCTTTGGCGCTGTCGTGCTCGTTGAAGGGAGCTAATCGTATGTCAGCCATACTCGAGAAAGAAATATCGCCTTCAACCGTGCGTGGCGCGTTTAATCACATCGACGGAGAAGATTTTTACAAGATTGAAAATGTCAGTGAAATACCGGACTTTTTTATCAGTGTCGTCTCGCATGCAGATCATTGGTTGTTCGTCTCTTCAAATGGTGGCCTTACCGCGGGCCGAGTATCTCCAGAGACCGCGCTATTTCCATACACTACGGTCGATAAAATTCATGACAGCGTAGGTACCACTGGCTGCGTCACATTGATGCACGTCAAAAGCGGTGGGCAAACATTCACCTGGGAACCTTTCGGCCGACTACACGACCCTGCCGAAACAACGCGGTCGCTGTACAAGAGCGTGCTGGGCAACAAACTCTGTTTCGAAGAAACGCACCGGTTGTTGGGACTTACGTTTCGTTATCAATGGTCTTTTAGCGATGCGCATGGTTTTGTTAGGCGCTGTACGCTCGACAATCACTCCGGGAAAGATGTGCAAGTTGATCTGTTGGACGGCTTTCTTAATGTACTACCGGCCGGCGCACCCAGATTTGCCCAAACCAATACCAGCAATCTGGTTGACGCTTACAAGTGGACCGAGCTCGATCACGCATCTGGCGTGGCATGCTTTACGCTTTACTCAGGTATCACCGACCGGGCAGAACCGTTTGAATCGCTGCGGGCGAATACAATCCGCCAGTCAGGCCTTCCGCAGGCCACGGTTTCCTTGAGCGCAGAACAGGTAACGCATTTTCGGCGTGGTCTCTCAGTGACGCCAGAATCCATCACACGAGGCAAACGCGGCGCTTATCTGGTCAATGCAACACTCACGATTCCGGCGCAAGAGAAGGCCGACTGGCTGTTCACGGCTGAAGTAGAGCAGGATCAGGTCTCCGTCGTCGCCTTGCAGCAAGATCAACAGTCGTACACAACACTTAGTGCTGAAATTGCGAATGCCGAGGCGCTCGGAAACGAAGCACTGAGTAAGATCATGGCTTCCGCAGATGGCTTTCAAGCGACCGCAGAGCAAACAGTCAGTGTTCACCATTATGCGAACGTGATGTTCAATGTTCTACGCGGCGGCATCTTCAATGACCAGTATCAGATCAACCGGGATGACCTTAAGAAAACGGTCGCCTCTTTTGATCATTCGATTGGGCGGCGACATGCCAGCTGGTTCGATAACTTACCAGAAACGTTACGACTCGAAGCACTACTGAAGGCGGCAACCGAGCTAGGTGATCCGCAGGTGATTCGGCTTTGCCGTGAGTATTTGCCAATCCGCTTTGGTCGACGCCACGGCGATCCCAGTCGCCCATGGAACCAGTTTGCCATCGAGTTGGTTGATGAGGCGAATGAACCACTGCTCTCTTATCAAGGGAACTGGAGAGACGTATTTCAAAACTGGGAAGCGCTTGCCTTTAGCTATCCGAATTTTGTAGAGAGCATGATCGCGAAGTTCGTGAATGCATCGACGGTCGATGGTTATAACCCTTATCGCATTACCAATGAGGGCATTGATTGGGAAGTCGAGGAACCTGATGATCCATGGAGTTACATCGGTTACTGGGGTGATCATCAGATCATCTACCTGCAGAAACTACTGGAACTATCGGGCAACTTTAATCCAGACCGATTGAAAGAAATGCTCGGACAACGCGTGTTCTGCTATGCCAACGTGCCGTATAGGATCCGCGGCTTCGATGCGCTGCTTGCTGACCCGAAGAACACGGTTGATTTCGACGAGGACTTGGCCGGGCGAATCGAACATGAAGTCACCAAGCGCGGCGCTGACGGAAAGCTGGTGTTAGACCCCGATGGTAATGTCTATCGAGTCAATCTGACCGAGAAATTATTGGTTCCGCTGCTCGCGAAATTGAGCAACCTGGTAGTGGATGGAGGCGTTTGGCTGAACACCCAAAGACCAGAATGGAATGACGCCAATAACGCACTGGTCGGCAATGGCTTGTCCATGGTGACGCTGTATTACATGCGTCGTTTTGTCACCTATCAACAAACCCTGTTTACCGCTCTACCGGAGTCGGTCAGTCTGTCCAGTGAAGTCGCTGAGTGGCTTAACGAAACGGCGTCAGCGCTAGCCCAGCATGTCTCTGACATGGGCGGCAAAGCAAGCTCTCCGGCAGATCGCTTCTCACTACTGGAGTCGCTCGGCCGAGCGGGCGAGCGATATCGTGAGAAAGCTTATGGCGACGCTGCGTTCCGCGAACGATGTGACATCGCCAGCGAAGCTATCCAGGGGCTCCTGGCGAGTGCGCTTACAGCTATTGATCAATCTATTGCCACAAATCGACGCGACGACGGCATGTATCAAGCCTACAACATTCTTGAAAAAGGCGATAAGGAGATTGATATTGAATCTCTGTACCCGATGCTGGAGGGTCAAGTCGCTGCGTTGAGTTCCGGCGCCATCAAGACGGACGAAGCCATTGAGATTATCTCGGCATTGTTTGCGAGCCCGCTGTATCTAAAAAATGAACAGTCCTTTTTGCTCTACCCGGATCGAGCATTACCTAAATATCTGGACCGCAACAAGATCCCGACAAAAGAAGCCAAAGCCATCGGACTCATCAAAAAGATGACGGCGAATGCAGACCATCGTCTGGTTGTACGCGACAGTAACGACACTTATCGGTTTCAAGCAGATCTCAACAACCAGGGTGCAGTCGCTCAGCGCCTGGAAACACTTCGCCACGACTATGCTGATGCAGTCGATCGAGACGCGGAAAAAATATTGGATTGCTATGAACGTGTGTTTGACCATCGTGCATTCACCGGCCGGTCCGGAACAATGTTCGGGTTTGAGGGCTTAGGCTGCATCTATTGGCACATGGTTTCGAAGTTCTTACTAGCGGTTCAAGAATGCTACTTCGCTGCACAGGCCTCCGACGCGCAAACCGATAGCAAAAAGAAACTCGGCGAGCTCTATTATCAAGTGCGTAACGGCATCGGATTCAACAAGACGCCGCTCCAATATGGCGCATTCCCAACCGATCCCTACTCGCATACCCATGGCAATGGTGGCGCGAAGCAGCCTGGTATGACCGGGCAAGTCAAAGAGGAAATATTGACGCGATTTGGCGAGCTCGGTATTCACGTGACAAACGGTTGCATCAACGTGTCACCAACACTGTTAAGACAGCGAGAATTTTCGACAACTGCTCATCAGTTGCGTTATCTGGACGTGAACAATGTTTGGCAAGACATGGCTCTGCCCGAATCGTCTCTCGCATTCACCTGGTGCCAGATACCAATAGTCTATGTACTTGATGACGATCGCGAACCAACAATCACCATTGAATTGAGCAATGACGAGTCCAGGTCTTTGTCCGGGATGCACATCCCGAGAGCTGAGAGTCGGAGTATTTTCGATCGACTGGGCACTATCGCCTGCATCACCGTTATCTTAAATCGTCAGCAGTTGCTCGACTAAGCCCTTTACTAAATCACAATAAGAACTATTCACTATGTCTAATCTCTATCAAAGAAAACTTGCCCTCGCCGGTATCGATTTTTCCGGCATGGGAAAACAGGATTTACAAAGGCTTGTACGCGAGTTATTAGAAACCGGCATTCATGGTATCTCGTTCAGCCCTTACATCGAAGGCCAGGGTCCGGGCACACAAATTTCGGAACAACAAATTAGAGACAGGCTCAGCGTCATCTCGTCACATGTCCGATCTGTTCGGAGTTTTTCGTGCACAGACGGTCATGAGTTGATTCCCGCCATTGCAAAAGCCGAAGGACTTAAGACCATGGTTGGCGCCTGGCTGGATGACGATCGGGAACACAACGCGCTTGAAATCGAGAATGCGATTGCCGTTGGTCAAGCCGGCCACGCTGATATCCTCGCAGTTGGAAACGAAGTGCTTTTGCGCGGGGAAATGACCGAAGACGAACTCATTGATTACATCGAGACAGTGAAGCAAGCATGCCCGGGTGTTCCGGTTGGCTATGTCGACGCCTATTTCGAGTTTGTCGACCATCCGCGTGTCTCCGATGCTTGCGATGTCATTTTGGCAAATTGCTACCCTTTCTGGGAGGGCTGCCCGGTCGAACATGCATTGCTTTACATGAAGGAAATGTACCGAAAAGCGCAATACGCGGCGAAAGGTAAGCCCGTTATCATCAGTGAAACAGGCTGGCCCAATATTGGTACGCCGACCGACGGCGCCGAGCCGTCGTATGAGAACGCCATTCGATATTTCTTGAACACGTTTAAGTGGGCTGAAGAAGACAATATTGATGTGTTTTACTTCTCCGCATTCGACGAAGCATGGAAAGTTGCCGATGAGGGCGATGTTGGTGCTTATTGGGGCATCTGGGATAGTGATGGGAAACCAAAATACACATAAAATCAGTCGTAGATTGACACCCGATAACCGCCAATATCTAATGATGAAACCTGTTTTTGGAATCAAAGAGAAGCGCGTTGCGTGAGTCTAAAATCACCATCTTCGAAGTCGCCGAGCTTGCCGGCGTTTCGATCAAGACCGTATCGCGTGTCGTCAATCGCGAGCCGAACGTTCGCGAACAAACAAGGCAGCGCGTCAATGCGGCTATTAGTGAACTCGACTATCGACCTGATCGTTCGGCACGAAATCTCGCCAGTCAACGCTCCCACCTGATTGGCCTCGTTTACGATGATCCCGCGGCTTACGAGCTACCAAGCTCGGGGTATATCATTCGGCTTCAACAGGGGGCATTACTTGCTTGCCGCGCCGCAGGTCACGAGCTGCTGATTCACCCTTGCGACTTCAGAAAACGCAGCACCGGACGCGATTTAGTCACGCTCATCCAAGACACCAAGCTTTCCGGCCTGGTACTGGCGGCTCCATTGTCCAATATGCCGAAGATCGTCCGTTCGATTCAATCCACTAACACGCCCTTTGTCAGAATCGCTCCGGGTAAGGCCGTTCGCAACCAGCCCTGTGTCATCACCGATGATCAGGCGTCCAGTGCGAAAATGGTGGAATATCTAGCGGAGCTAGGACATGAACGAATCGCCTTTCTCAAAGGCGATACCGTGCATGCAGCGGTATCCAATCGCTACCTTGGCTACCTTGACGGCATGGAACAGGCGGGACTGGCCATACGCCAACAGCTCATCAAACAAGGTAACAACTCATTTAACTCAGGTATCGAGTTGGCAGAACAGTTATTGCGTCGGAAAAACAGACCTACGGCTATTTTCGCGGCCAACGATGACATGGCGGCGGGCGTCATACGTGTTGCCAAACGCTTGAGCTTATCGATTCCCGACGATCTATCTGTAGCAGGATTCGATGACATTATTCTGGCTAGACAAATCGACCCCATGCTGACGACCGTGCGGCAGCCGCTAAGACGCATGGCGGAGAGCGCCGTCACAATGCTCACGGGAGATCACAACGGAAAACGCGAACTGTTCGAGAGTATTTCGGCGACACTCAAGATTCGTGAATCAACAGGACCCGCGCCGACGTCAGTCGACTAACGATCAAACCTGATCCCATCCATATAAACTGTTACTGGTGTTGCACGCCCAACGACCGAGACTACAAACGCCGTTTTGATACGGCTTAAGTCTTTACCGGCCAGATTGATGCGATACGTCTGCCAGTCACTGGTCAGCACAACTTCATCATGCTCAACGATCACGCTATCTGCATACGGTTTGTCGTTTCCGAGCAGCCCAACACCGAACTTCACACGCTCGCCACCATACTCCCCTCGCGCAGTCACTTCGAGAAACCGCGCTCCTTCGAGAGAGAAACCGCCGTCCAAGTCGCCCCAATCGTTTGCTGGATGCTGCCATGCAATAGCACCCCAGGCTCTTCCTTCATAGCGGAATCGAATAGCACGGCGGCCCGTGTGTACCACTTGTTCGTATTCGCCATCCAGTTTCATATTGGCGTTGTCACCCATCCAACCCGATGGACTCCACGGCATACCACCGAAGCCATCGTGATACACCGTCACCGGAAAGCGCTGCCGCTCTATTCCTTCGACTAACAGCGGCATATTTGCCGTTGCGGCATTACCGTGCTCATCTTTTGCCAAGACAAAGAGTCGATAGGCACCCGGATATTCTGGCATCCGAAGTTTGGCAACCGGGCCGTCGGCCGCAACAATCGCATTTTCGACGGGGGGAAGATCGGCGCGAAAATCACCACCCGTTAGTAGTTCTCCAGCTTCAGGCAGCAAACGCCACGAAAAACTAAGCTCGGACTCGCTACCCAAAACCGACACACCGGCCTCTAGCGACTGATTCGGAGCAAGCACCGGATCGACCGACAAGGAAATTTCACTAATTTCAGGGCTAGGCAGTCGTGTGTTTTCGCCACCCCAAAGGCGTGTCATCGTGTCAACTGACGATAGTTTTTCCCCATCGCGCAAGAACATGCCAAACCAGGTTTCAGTACCTTCCATCTTGCTTGACCAAAGAAAGGCATAACTTCCCAAATTCCACGACGAATTGTCTAAGACATTCGTCGTATAAGCGCGGTCGTACTGATTCGCTTTCTCGGCACTCGTTGCCTCGTAAGGCGCATCCCAAGCCGTCTTTCCGACTTCCCATGGCCCGACGGGTCCAAACTCCGTCACAATGTAAGGCTTACTAGCTTTCGCGGTACGGAGTCTCTCCGGCAATGACACAGCACCGCCATAGGAATTGATGCCATGAATATCAATCGCGTCACATTGTTCATGAACAAACTCGACTCGGCGACCGCCGATTTCAGCCGTGACTGTCATTGTTGGATGATTCGGATCAAGTGCTTTGACTAACGCCGCCGCATCATTAACCGCTTTCCAAATGAGCGGATTATCTCCGTCGGCGAAGCCTTCCATCTCGTTTCCAAGTGCCCAGATCAAGACAGCCGGATGATCGCGATAACGCAGCACCGTCTTACGAACATAAGCAAGCTGTTCATCGACAGCTTGCTGATCGCTATAGTCAAAGCCGTGACGTTCATGGCCCAACCAAATACCCACAGTGACCGAGAGGCCAAGCCGATGCGCTTCGTCCAACGTTGCACCAATATCGTCTGCGCCCCATGTACGCAATGAGTTACCACCGGAAGCGACTAACAGCGACAGATCACCATCGCCGCCTACGCCACGAATCAGATAGGGTTCACCACCACGAAACAATTGCCATCCATCCGCGGTTTGTCGAACTTCAACGGGAATCGGTTTCAACGATTTCTCATCATCGGCAAAAAGGCTACCGGTCAACCAAAAAAAAGATGCGACGATCAGAGATCGCCACACCTTTTTGGACAAGGCGGATTCTATAGTTAAGGCCAAGACCTATCCGCCACTCTCAAATATCTGGCCGTCATCAAAGTTCGGCGCCGTTGCAGGCCGATACACGTAACCCCACTCAGCCAGCAGAGACAAAGCTAGCAATTCATTGCCCGGCACCAAGCGAACGAAACCGGTAGCATCGGTCCGATAGATCGCATCCGCTGCGAGCAGGTTAAGTCGAACCGAGAACGGAATCGGATTGCCTTGCGGGTCCAAGTCTTCACAGCAGGCGAAAAACACTACCGATTCGAAATAGTTGTCCAATACAGACCGGTAAGCGCGTAAAGCTTGCTCCTGAATCAACGGGTCGCTGTTTGCATCGAAAAGCTCGTGAAGCGCCAGTGCCGTGAAGTATTGGTTCTCTCCGGAGGATCGACGTGCTAGCGCAGTAGCCCAAAAGTAAAACCGTGCTTTAGCCCCATCGGGTCCGGCAGGTATACCATCGACAAGGTCGAACTTGCTCGGCGCATCCGGATTGTTCTCATCAAACTCCGGAATAATTGCCGTCACATAGGGATTCTCCGGATCGCCGAGAACGCACGACTCTAGAAAAATCCCAACGTCCGCACAAGCCAGATTCAACAGAGTATCTGTTGGTAAGATGACTTGATTGAATTCGGTGCTGTCACCGTCGGATGGCTCACCGGTACAGCCGGCAATCGCAAGCGTAATCGTTGCGAAAGTCAGCGCTGCAAATCGCTTCAATAAGCCCGTTCTAGTATTTAGTTTTTGCATCTGATAATTCCTCATCATTGACTGCAGCGGTCTGATCAGAAGTTCAGCGTAAAATACGCTACCGTCTGGAAAATATAGTCGTTGTTACCATTCAGGAACTCATCATCCGGTGAATTCTCATCATTGGTCCGAAGCAACATTCTGATGCCGATCTTGGTAGACCAGCGCTCGTCCATGCGTTCATCCAACAGCATCGAGTAGTCGAGTTTGTATTGTTCGGGGAATGTGATATTGAACTGGCGCTGAAAGTCGTAAGGACCCCAGGCATCCTTCTTGAAGTAACCGGACAAGACATGTTTGCCACGCCAAACGGCCTTACCGTGCAGTTCGAAGTAATCACGCGTGCCACCCTCAGGGTCACCAATAGACTGGTTAAAGCCTCGAATGATCGTCGCGATGTAGCGCGCTGAACTGGTCGGGTTAAAGACCATACGACTGGACAGTGTCCAAACGTCTTCCGCTGGTAAACCACGACCGAAGGAGGCATTGGTGTTGTTCTCTTCAAAGAAAAAGAGATTCGCATCCGTTTGCGTTGGGTAAGACGTGTAGTTAGCACCAACATTGAAGGCGAACTTGGCATCCTCACGCCAATCGTTATCCCATTGATAAAACGGCGTAGCACCGGTTGGATCCCAGGTCACGAAGACTTCCGCCGCACGTGCTTCCCGGTTATCCAATACCGCAAAAGGATCGCTATCACGATCTCTCGGTGCAATACCCGGGTTCAGGACGCCATTGTTGATTGACGATTGCCGGAATGGGTTGGCGTGTACAAAGTTATCCCGATACAGCAGACGTGGGAAAACCATCAAGTTGCCGAAATTCATCATCGAACCGAATTCATACTCGCGCTTGTTACCCAAACCGGAGTACGGCAGTCGAGTACCGAATTCACGAAGCGGCCCGCCGGCTTCGGCAACCAGACCTGCATGCTCGGCAGCAACGTAAGACAACGACCCGAATAATGGGAATGAAAGCTTTGCTTTGATGCCAAGTGTATCTTCGAACTCAATTTCGTCGAGAAAGATATCGCCATCATCAAATCGATCGTAAACTTCGTCGACCCGTTCTGGTGCGGAGATGATACCGCCAACCTCAAGCTTCACACCTTCCCACAGGTTGGTTTCTGCATAGAGCGTCGTTTGTCGGGATTGTCGTACCGTTGCGCCAGCGGCACCAGTTGCCTGACCAAGACGCGCAATATCTTCTGAATGAATGAAGGTCCAATCAACTGGCCCCGTATCAAAATCGTATTTAATAATGACTTTCGGGTTGGCACCCCAATAGACTTCGGGGCCCGCCAAGACGGTCAAGCCTTCGAACTTGCCTTTACCAATGAACTCGACACCTTCCGGTGCTTTACCGTTCCAGATATCAATGCCATCGATATCGGTAGTTTCGGCAATCAAACCGTAGAAATCACCTTCATATTTATAGTGATATCGAGGCGTATGATAGAAAGCCGTAACATCAAACATCTCACCTTCATAAGTCGCTTCAAAATCATAAATCTCAATGCGCTCACGATCGTTCACAATCTGGGTACCGATCACGTCAGGATCGGTCGGGTCATTTTGGCGCAAGACGATCTGCGGCAATCCGCGACGTCCGTACTGAATCTCCAAGGGTTCCTTGTCAGCCACATCGCCGAGGATGTTGATACTGAACTGGCCTTCTAACTTATCGTTGGGCTTGAAACCGAAATCAAGGAACGCCATTTGACCACTTTGGAACTCAACGCCATTCTCGCCGTCAATCCGTAGGTCCTGCTCACTACCTTTTGTCACGAACTCGGTAATCAAACGACCACCTGAGAAAAAGAGCTTCTTGTCGTCCTCAGTCTTTTCGGCTTTGAGCTGTCGCACCTCGCCCTTCAATCCTAAGTAGTCCATATCGATATCATTGATCGCCTGATTGAACGCGGACTTCTTGTACTCATATGGATCCATGCTGAATACCTGAGCAAGAACGTCATACGCGGTGCGTGGTCTTGCCGTATAGACACCATCAGAATTGGCTGGTCCCAAGGCGGCGATACCGAACCACTCTTCGTTCATATTGTTTTTGCCAGGCGCCCAGTCAAAGAGGTAAGCCTGGTTGGACCATGACGCATTGTTGTCCTGCGTATCGAGGTTTTCTTCTTGCAGGTATTTCCACCATTCGTCACGCCATTCGAAAACGAAGCCGCCAATGGCGTTACCTTCTTCACCATTGCCATAGGATTTGTTGTACATCTCCTGCCACTGGTCTTTCAGAATAACCGCCTGCGAAACCTGATCTTCAGCCAACTCTCTGGCATTGAAGGCATCACTACCGAACTCAAAGAAGACCACCGGAAGATCCAGCTTCGCATCAACCTCGGCCCATAGTGTTGTAAAACCACGTCCGCGATAAACGTTACTGCCGAGGATATCCAATGACGGCACCAACTCTGCAATCAGGTCGATGTATTGAATATCACCGTTTACAATTGAGAACGGATAGTTCGGCGCGATCTTCTTACCGCCTGCGACCACTTCTTCCCAAAGGCTGTATAGGAATCGCGCTTTCGCAGTGTTCTGCTCGCCCTCGGGCAAGTTCTCAATTTCAAAACTTGACCATGAAAGCCCGTAGTTACTTTCGTTGCCGAACGCAAACATCAAGACGCCTGGAACGTCTTTATAAGTGTTCACGACTTCGAGCATGTCTTTCAACAGAGTCGCTCTCGTTAGCGGATCCGAATAATCAGTAAACGGTACCCAGCGACCGCCAACGGTATATCCATATCGACCCATCAATGGGTTGATCACTGACCTGATGCCGTGCTCTTTGTAGATGTAAGTCACCCACTTCGGAGGAATCATGCCGAAACTACGAATGGTGTTGATACCACCGGCCGCCATCAGGCCAAAATCATAATCGAGGACTTTGCGAATATAGTCATCGCCCTTGCCCCAAAGATTATAAGTGTAGTTTTCGCCACGTGGTGTATATCCCCAGACAACACCTTTAACGAAATAATCCTCGCCATTGACCTGAAGTTTCCAACCTGCATCATCTTTATAGGTTGTCACGACATCGGCCGCGCTTGCGTTCAGGGCGAATGCACTCATCAAGCCGATGAGTACAGCCGTGAAACGTCCGACAATTGACGGTTGCTTGTTAAGCTTTAAATCCACCATAGCGGCTACTCTTTGTTTTGTTGGTTCTACGTTATTAATCATTCTTCGGTTGCTCTCTTGCACGCGCTTAGCTGCCATCGCCGAAGCTTATGTTGTCAAAGTAGGCGACATTATCTTGTCCCCGTGGAGCGAAGTCCGGGAACACGATAAAGCCCGTAATGTCAGTTGAGCTCGGCTCGCCAATCTTGCCCGTGAAATCGAAAGTCAGCTCTTCCCATTGATTGACCAATGTGTTCGGGACTTTGATTTCGCCAGTGGAGGCCTGCGACCCGGTTTCGAACTTGATGCCGACGTCACTAATGACCGACTTGTAAACCATGATCTTGACGATCCGGTTTGAATTATCCAACGTAAAGGTTGGCAAGTCGTTAGTGATCGTGCCCGCAAACTCCTGACCGTTGGCGCGCGCCGTGAACTGGCCTACCGTAGCCGATGAGTTGATGCCCGACGTGTCCGGATTCGCCGCAAAGACGAGTGCCGGATTATCATCATTCTCAAAAACACCCCACGTGAAGCCGGTGCCCGTTGAGGCCGACTCGAAGTCAATGGCCGCGTCGCCGGTCGATCCACCGCCACAGCTGGCTGCAACTGCGATGTCGTCGAAGTAGAAGGTCCAATCATCTGGCGCACCGGCCGCATCACCTGCTGTGCCGTTGTCGAAGATCAGCGTAATACCGTCATAGCCGTTACCGGACAAACCCGGGAAGTCAAAGCAAAGCTCTTCCCAACCGCCGCCGGAGTGATTCACGGTCACCTCAGCTGCGGTACTGCCTTCCAGCTTGAACAACACCGGTACCACGCGCGTCGCTCTGACCTTCATCGTGAAGGCTGTTCCCGATGCGATATCAAAAGTCTCACTAGTATCCAATGTGGACCCACCAAAGGTTTCCGCGTTCGCAAACTTCTGCATGCGACCGGCTTGCGCACTGGCGTTACCAGTCATATCGGGATTGGCGACTACATCAGCTTGTCCGCCCGCGAAACCACCGCCCTGACGGAAGACATAGCTGGTGGGGTCCGCTTCGAAATCAATCGGGAATGCGCCGCTCGGCGGTGCACTACAAGCGGCCACTTGCTCAATGTCATCTGCGTAGAACGTCCAGTCATTGGGCGCGTTCGCTGCGTCGCCCACCGTACCGTTATCAAAGATAAAGGTCAGCGCCGGCACAGGATCGCCATCGGTAGAACCCGTGAAGTCGAAGCACATTTGCTCCCAACCGGTACCGCCATGCATTGCTGTTCGTTCAACGTTCAGCCCCTCCAATTTGAAGAGCACTTCTACGGACCGCGTCGCATAGACCTTCACTTCGTAGGCTGTGCCCTGACTGAAATCTACATCTGCACCCAGTGCCAACGTGCTGCCACCAAAGGTCGCACCATCGAATTTCTGGAACTGAGCAACCATTGCGCTGGTATTGATACCGCCTGCATCCGGATTCATCGCAACACCGGCAACGCCGCCATTGAAGTCATTGAAGACAAATGAGCCGGATTCGAAATCGGTCGATGTCGCTGCCGCCGGCGTATTGCCGCCGCCGCCACTGTCACCGGAACCGAAAGAAATCTCATCGAAGTAAACGACGTTGTCCTGCGTCCTCGCGGCAAAGTCAGGGAACACGATGAAACCGGTGATATCAGTTGATGTCGGTTCGCCGATCTTGCCAGTGAAGTCAAACGTCAGCTCTTCCCATTGCTCGGTCACCGTATTCGCTACTTTGAGCTCACCGGTCGAGCCGCCATTCGCCGTCTCAAACTTGATGCCTACATCAGAGATCACCGATTTCCAGACCAGTATTTTCACGATGGCGTTGGTTTCATCCAGCGTAAATGTTGGTAAGTCGTTGGTGATGACGCCAGCAAACTCTTGGCCGCCATTACGTGCTGTAACTTCGGCAACGGTAGCGGTCGTGTTCGCACCACTGACATCAGGGTTCGCGATAACAGCCAGTGGCGGATTGTCGACATTTTCGAACACAGACCAAGTAAAGCCTGCACCGGTGGTGGGACTTTCAAAGTCAATTGCCGCTTCGGCTGGCTCCTCACCACCCTCACAGCTATCAGTCTGTTCAATCTCATCGTAATAGAATGTCCAGGCATCGGCGTCATTCGCCGCATCGCCGTTCACACCGTTATCAAAGATGAATGTTATCGCCGAAGAAATTGGTCCGGCGCTATCGCCCGAGAAGTCGAAGCATAAGTCTTCCCAACCGCCGCTACCGCTTTGCGAAACGACTCGCTCTTTGTTTAAGCCTTCAAACTTGAACGTAATTGGCACAGCACGCGTCGCCCAGGCTTTCATCTTGAAGACTTCGCCTGCAGAGAAATCGACGTTGCCGCCCAGCTGCAAAGTGCTACCGCCGAATGGCTCCGCCGCGAATTTTTGCATGCGTACAACTTGTGCGGTCGTATTCAGTCCGGAAGCATCGGGATTATCAATGACGACAGACGCACCACCACCAAAACCAGCCTCTGGTCCAAAATCATAGCTCATAGGATCCGCTTCAAAGTTGAGCGGGAACGAAGCCGGCGGCACGCCGCAATCCGCGACTTGCTGGATGTCATCGAAATAGAACGTCCAGTCATCCGGATTGTTCGTCGCATCGCCGTTGACGCCATTATCAAATATAAATGTGATCGCTGATGATGCATCGCCAGCGGTATCGCCGGTGAAGTCAAAGCAGAGCGACTCCCAGTCACCACTGCCTGTATGTGTTACCACACGTTCTTTGCCCAGTCCTTCAAGCTTGAACGTAACCGGCACTGCGCGTGTTGCTTGCACGCTGACGGTAAACGCAGGTCCGTTGGCGAAGTCGACGGTACTACCGAGCGCTAACGTGCTGCCACCAAATGGCTCTGCCGGGAACTTCTGCATACGTGCTGTTTGCGCGCTGGTATTGATGCCGCCAGCCACCGGATTCGCAATGACAACAGACGCGCCGCCGCCAAAGCCGGCATCCATACCGAAGTCATAAGTCATCGGGTCAGCTTCAAAGTCTACCGAGACGCCGGCAGCAGGAGGTGTGCCCCCACAACTAGATGCCTGGACGATATCGTCGACAAAGAACGTCCAATCGTCGGGATTGTTCGCCGCATCACCTTGCGTGCCATTATCGAAGATAAAGGTAATCGCAGTCGCCGGATCGCCACTAGTATCGCCGGAGAAATCAAAGCACAAGACTTCCCACCCGGTGCCACTGTGAGCAACCGTACGCTCTTTGTCCAAGCCTTCCAGCTTAAAGAGTACGTCAACGGCCCGTTCCGAATAGACCTTGACCTGATAGGCCTCACCTTGTGTGAAATCAACGTTAGCGCCGAGATCCAGTGTCGTTCCACCGAACGTCTCGCCGGCAAATTTCTGTATCCGGGCTGCCATCGCGCTAGTGTTAATGCCCGTCGTGTCGGGATTCATCTCGATGCTACCGACACCGCCTCCAAAGTCGGAGAACGTGAACATGCCGGTTTCAAAGTCGGTACTGGTTGCCGCAGAGTTTCCGCCGCCACCGCCAGCTGATCCGAATGAAATATCATCGATGTAGATGATGTTGTCTTGGCCGCGCGGCGCAAAGTCGGGGAAAATCACTAAGCCGGTAATATCGGTCGATGATGGTTCGCCAATCTTCGCCGTAAAATCAAAGGTTAGCTCTTCCCATTGATTGACAACGGTATTGGCGACTTTGAACTCGCCCGTAGACGCGCCGTCAGCCTGCTCGAATTTGATACCTACATCGCTGATGATGGGCTTCCAAACCAGAATCTTGACGATCGCATTCGTGCTATCCAACGTAAACGTCGGGAGATCGCTGGTGACAAGACCCGCGAAATCCTGGCCTGCCATGCGAGCCGTAAACTGACCCACGGTTGCCGATGTGTTAGCACCCGTCGCATCAGGGTTGCTGATGATCTCTAACGCCGGATTGTCACCATTCTCGAAAACACCGAATGTAAAGCCCGCACCAGTCGCATCGGTTTCGAAATCAATCGCTGCGGTTGCAGTCCCTCCGCCGCCGCCAGCACAACTGGTCGCTTGCTCAATTTCATCGAAGTAAAAAGTCCAGTCATTGGGGTTATTGGTTGCGTCGCCCTGAGTACCCAGGTCGAAAATAAAGGTCAATGCGGACGAGACCGGGCCAGCTGTGTCGCCGCTGAAGTCGAAGCAAAGCTCTTCCCACATGCTGCCGCCGCTGTGATCCAAAGACCGCTCTTTGTCTAGGCCTTCGAATTTGAACAGGACCGGCACCGTTCTGGTGGACCAAACTTTGACTTTAAAAAACTCACCTTGCGAGAAATCAATGTTGCTACCGAGCTGAAGGGTGCTACCGCCGAAGACTTCGCCGGCAAATTTCTGCATACGCCCGACCTGGGCCGTGGTGTTAAGACCACTCGCATCGGGATTGGCGATAACATCGGCTGCGCCGCCACCGAAGCCACCTGCAGCACCGAAGTCATACGAGGTTGGGTCTGCTTCGAAGTCTACCGGCAAACTCGTCGTGTTCCCTGGACCACCTGGACCCGGGCACGAATCCACTTGAGCGATATCGTCGTAGTAGAACGTCCAGTTGTTAGGATCGCCAGCGGCATCGCCGTTGACAGTGACATCGAAAATAACCGTGATACCAGTGACAGCGGGTCCCGCGCTATCACCACTAAAATCAAAGCAAAGCTCTTCCCATTGGTTGCTGCCGCTGTGGTCGACCGAGCGCTCTTTGTCCAGGCCTTCAAACTTGAAAAGCACCGGCACTTGACGTGGTGACAGAACTTTCATCGTGAACACTTCGCCTTGCGTGAAGTCTATGCTCGATGGCTGATCGATCGTTGTTCCACCGAAAACCTGATCAGCAAACTTCTGCATCTGCGCTACTTTCTCACTCGTGTTCAACCCCGTTGCATTCGGGTTGTTCACAATCGTCGTCGCGCCGCCAGCGAAGTTCGCCAGCGCCACTGACGTACAAGCATCTTCGAAATTGATGTTGTCACAGAATCCTGGGGGAAGTGGCGGTGGCGGCGGTGCCGGTGTGCCGGCGATCGGCTCAGGGCCATCACCGGTGCCGAAGCAACCCGCGAGGATCAAACAAGAAATGGTGCTAAACAACGCTTTCGAGAAGCGCAGCGATTTTAATGCGTGCATAGGATCACGTCTCTCAATAAAGAGCGAAAAGAAAAAAACGTAACGGTCGCGCTAGTCAGCGCTTTTGGATGGCGGTATGCCATAAGAATCCGCCCCCCGGCCAGATACATTAAGTTTATCTTGCACCTCGACGTTGTGCGCCGGTGTGCAAGCAGTGATCGGCAGACCCCCTAGTCTGCCGACGTTATTCTAAGGTTGGCCTGAATAGACCCTCACCCAGTCCACATCCATGGTGACCGGAAATACGGTTGTCGCGTCTGGTGAACCGGGTAAATTCCCGCCCACCGCTACATTGAAGATGATGTAGAAATTCTGATCGAACGGCGCAGGATAGGCAGCCGCTGTGGAAGACCACTGATTCTGTGTTGCGTATAAGACGTCGTCGACGTACCAACGAATCTCGGTGGCGTCCCACTCGATCGCATACGTATGGAATTCTGTTTGAGCGTTTGCCGGTACTAGGTAATTACTGCCTGTGAACACATTGTTCGGGAATTCACCACCGTAATGAATGGTGCCGAGTACTCGGTTGCCACCGGCGCCGCCAAGATTAACGGCTTCCATGATGTCGATTTCACCGGTAGCCGCCCAACTTCCATATGGGCTGTCTTGCGAGAGCATCCAGAAGGCTGGCCATAGACCTTGGCCACCCGGCAGGCGCATGCGCGCCTCGATACGGCCATAGCGGAAGGCGAAGCGATCACGTGTGTTGATTCTGGCTGATGTGTAGTTGAAGGCGCCGACCTGCTCTTCGTCAGCGGTAATTTGCAACATACCGCCTTCGAGTTTCGCACTATCGGGCAGGTAATACTGCAGTTCGTTGTTGCCCCAGCCCGGAATGCCATATTCCGTACCATCACCCGTTTCAAAGAACCACACGTCGGGATCGAGCTGACCGCCGTCGAATTCGTCGCTAAAAACCAACGTGAGTTGATCGCCCGGCGACACTTCATCGTTGCGCGCAACATTGAGGGTTGGATTGGTTGAATTGGTATTGGACTGCTGGCCGATAACAATCGGCGGCACAATATTGACGTCAGATAGCGGCGCCGGACGATCGTCCGAACATGCACTGATGCCCGTAAAGAAAATCAAAGCCAACGCAGGACGCGCTGCCTTCTGCAACCAAAACCCCATGACCACCCCCGAGTGAACATAAATCGAACCGGACTGAATGTTGTGACGTCCGAAATAAATTAGTAACAATTTATGACAGCGTTGTCAATTTTGTGTTCAAACGAGGGGGTAACGAATTATCTTGTCGACAAGAAGTCGAGGCTTAGGCGTTGTTTTCTAGCAACTAGGCGGGATGATGGGATGCGCTATCCCAGTCACAAGCCGTGTGTTGCGCGCGTTGATCGGTTTGACCGGGCGCTTCGCCCGATTGTTTTTGCAATCGACGATGGTCGATGACAGGCATCGGCGAGAAACCGGCAATGGCGCGCAAACCGGGTCGACTGAAAACGAAAGCATCATTGCGACGTGATTGTTTGATATCCATAACTACTGTCCCTTATTGCCCTTACCGGGGCGGTGTTGGCCGGACTCCGCATGAATCCGACAAACAGCAATTTACCGACGACAGTCCAAATCCACAAACGGGTAGAATTCACCCGACAGATGAGAAATTCTCATGTGTTCTCCGCGAATTGTTCGAGGATCCAATCACGCAACAAGCTGATGCCATCACTCGCTTCAGATGAGGATTTCCAGGCGACATAGTAGGCTTTCTCCGTCACCAGCTCTCGCTCGAAGAGCCGAACAACACTGCCTTCGGTAAACCAAAGCTCGCCCATCGGGACAGGCACCAATGCAGCGCCAACCCCGCGTTGTGCGGCGCGCAGCACAGCGATCATTGATTCCAGTCGCATGATCTTTGGCTTCTTAGGCAATTCGATACCGGTCGCAGCCGACCACTGCTGCCAAGCGTTCGGCAACGTCTCATGAACAATCAACGGAAAGTCGCTAACAATCTTTTTGGACTCGAGTTTGATCGATTCGCGAAAATCCGGTGAACCTGCCGGCGCCATACGCAATGGGAATAGCTGCCGTGACGGCAGCCCTTTTGGTGCAGCACTAAATAATCGAACCGACAAATCAACATCTTTGGGAAGCCGCTCTGCACTTTCGTCACCGGAGCCAACATAAATATCAATATCCGGATAACGTGCGGAAAACTCGCTTAACCGCGGCACAAAGTATTCACTGGCGAAGAAAGGTTGAACAGAAACCCGGACGGACTCACGACGCCCCTCTTTTTTGGCTCGACTGACGATCTCGTCAATCTCTTCGACCAGTGGCGCTATCGATTCATACAAGGATTGACCTTCGGTTGTTAGCCGCAGCTGCCGGCCTCCGCGATCGAACAACTCTATACCAAGCTCCTCTTCAAGCGCCTTCATTTGATGGCTGATCGCCGAAGCCGTAACAAACAGCGCTTCACCCGCAGCACGGAAACTCTTGCGTTGTGCGGCCAAACAAAAAGTTCGCAAGCCTCTGAGAGACGTTCGATTAACCGGCTTCAAAGGCTGCCCCGATTACCGCGGAAACTAGCGTTCACGCAAGAATTTTTTGGGGCGGCGGTTTTCAAAGAACAACCCCCAGTGCTTCTCTGCACCATCTGCGTTCGTCGGGTTGCCTTTCCAGGGCTCATCGAAAGCCTCAAAGAAAAAGACACTGACGCGACGTTGGTCGGCCCATGATTCGAGCTCACGATAGTAGCGCGCCTGATTCTCTTCGCTAGCCCGGCCACCAAACTCTGATGCGGTCGTTGCCCAGCCCGCTTCCAGAATAGCCAGATTTGAGTTCGGCAATGCAGCGTGCACGGCGTTCATGTTCTGCACCGTGTACGACAAGCCCTCATCAATCGGCTTCTCTTCCCATGCCGGGTAGGTGTGAACGCCGACGAAATCGAGTTCTGCAGCGAGCGGCGCGCCGTCTTGAATCCACCACTCATAATTCTCAGCAACAGTTACCGGCTGTGGAATCGCCGTCTTGACCTGCCGCACATAATCGATCATTGAATCCAGAGGCACCATGTGGTCGGTCCAGTTAACCAGCGCTTCATTACCAACATTTACCGCAACAATAATGTCGTCATACTTCTGTGCAAGCGCAACACCACGCGCAAGCTCTTGTTCGTTGCGTCGTGTGTTCGCAATCAGCTCGTCATCGGGAATAGGTGCATCCAACCATGGACAGCCTTCATGATTACTGTACTCCGCTTCCAACCACATACCCTGCAGAACCTTGATTGGGAGATCGTGCTGACGAATCAGCGATAACGTCGTGCTGGAGTTTTCACCAGCGTCATATAAGCGAATCAAACCGAAGTCATGATCGATCAACAACCGCAAGTCCTCAAGAATCTCATCCGATGAGGGGTTCTTGGCGCCGTTTCCGCGATCCGGGTGCTGCCCGGCACGAAATCCAGAGTAGGCAACGGCCATCACTTCGCCGGCGACCAAGGCGTTATCCGCTTGCTGAAGTATTTTGTCATCGCTCATTATCGACGCCTCGCGATCGTTCAACGCACAAGCCGTTACCAATATTGCACTGACCAGAATCACCCATCGTTTGCTCATATCCATTCCCCGTCATTCATTGATCTCGACTTACTGTTTTGGTGGTCGGCAGCACACAAAATTGACCACCATGCTCAGCGTCAGAACTACCACCCACCCAAAAATGAAATAATCCTGGCTCAATGACCCAGGCGCCGCCACGTCCATAGAACCCTAGCGCGTCCGTCGGCAGTTCAAAAACGACATCACACGTCTCGCCTGCAGCCAAAAGGACTCGTTTGAAAGCCTTTAGCTCACGCACCGGCCGCGTCACGCTAGCCGCCACATCACGCACGTAAAGCTGAGCGACCTCCCAGGCATCAACCGAACCAGTGTTCGATAAACGACCCTGAATCTTTACCGTATCACCCATTGCAATGTCGGGAGATAGCGGCGCAAACCCTTCGTAAGTGAATTCGCTGTAAGACAATCCAAACCCAAACGGGAACGCCGGGCGAAAACCGGCATCCAAATGATAGGCGCTCATGCCGACTGACGTTTGCGGCGCCCGCGTATCCAGATCATCAATGTGCGCGATGCTGTCATCTGTGGGTGGCTTGCCGGTATTTTTCTGGTTGTAGTAGATCGGCACTTGTCCCACCATTTTCGGAAACGTAATCGGCAATTTTCCAGATGGCGAGGTCACACCGGTCAGGATATCGACGATAGCGGGGCCAGCCTGACTACCCGGATGCCATGCATACAAAACCGCATCGACGTGATCCAGTATGTTCTCAAGCACCAAAGGGCGACCGGCGAGCACAATCGCAACGACCGGCTTGCCTGCCGTCCGTAGTGCTGCGATCAACTCGGCCTGAGCACCTGGCAACGTGATGTCTGCGCGGCTGTGCGCCTCGCCGGACAAAATCGATTCCTCGCCAACGAAAACGAGAACAGCATCAGACGCCGATGCGATCTCGACCGCTTTATCGAACTGTTCAGCATCGCGACTCCGTGAATTCTCCAGCGCCCGAAGATAACGCAATTCAACATCGTCACCGAATCGCTGGCAAAACGTGTCATAGGGCGTCACGCTGCGTTCGACGTCACCATCGAAGATCCAGGTGCCGAGCTGCTGATAAGGCGCATGCGCCAACGGACCGATGATCGCCAGTGAAGAAATTTCATGCATCGCCAAAGGCAATGCACTCGTGTCGTTCTTGAGCAGTACGAGACTTTGTTCAGCAAGCTGTCGTGACACATCCTCAACACGGCTGGCCGCCAAACTATCGATCTCAGGTGGTCTACCCGCCGCCTTTTGGAAAAGATCCAAACGGAACTTCATCAGTAGGACATTTCGCACGGCGTCGTCCAGGCGAGTCTCCGAGACCTCGCCGTTGTCGATCAACGAAGCAAGATGGTTCGGATAGGCATCGCCGGTCATCTCCATATCAACACCAGCGTTGATGGCCTCTCGGGCAGACCCGCGGTCGCTGTCGGTCAAGCCATGCACTTGCAACTGTCGGACAGAATCCCAATCGCTGACCACAAGACCATCGAATGCCCAGGCATCGCGCAGCACACCTTGTAGCAATTCACCATTCGCCGTCGCTGGCACACCATCAATGTCACTGAACGAGGTCATCACTGACGCCACCCCTGCATTTGCCGCCGCATGAAAAGGCCGCAAGTGCGTGTTCTTCATATCCAAAGGTGACAGGATGGACGTAGCATAGTCACGCCCGCTTTCTGCGGCACCATAGCCAACAAAATGTTTGGCACAGGCACCCAAAGCAGTTGGACTCACAAGATCACCTTGAAACCCGCGCACCATGGCGGCACCAAGCTGTTCCGTCAGAAAGGGGTCTTCGCCGAGGCTTTCCGCGACACGCCCCCAGCGAGGATCACGGGTAACATCGATCATGGGCGCGAAAGTCCAGTTGATACCCGTCGTCGATGCTTCTATAGCGGCGGCAGCGGCGGCCTCTTCGATCAGCGCCGGATTCCAACTCGCTGCCTGCCCAAGCGGAATGGGCATCACGGTTTCAAAGCCATGAATCACATCCCGGCCAACCAGCAGCGGAATACCCAATCGGGTCTCTGTCATCGCGATTCTTTGCAACTCTGCGACGATCGCCCGATCAGCCGTATTCAGGACAGAACCCACACCGCCCGCCCGGATCCGGTCACCCAAATACTCGGGTGGATACCCCCAGCTGGCATCCAGCTGAACCAACTGACCGATCTTTTCATCACGGGTCATTCCGGACAACAAAGCTTCGACCTTGCCGTTGAGCCTTGTCGAATCGAGGTCTAGGTCTTTGATTGAAGCGTTAATACGAGGTTCCCGGTAAGTGCACAAATTGGACACCAGTTTTCAAGCTCGCTTTTTTAACAACGTTTGACAGCGCTGTCAATTTGCGACAGGATCAGAGCGCTATACGAGTATGTCAGTTCTACAGGGGGGACGAACTGCATGGCTACGACCAGTACCCACATTACGGCGCCGGAAGACCGAATTCCGTTCAGCCAGAAAGTCATCTATGGCCTAGGGGCCTTCGTCAACAACCTGCTCGCTTCAGCGATCGGGGGAATGGTGATTGTCCTGAACCTCGGGCTGGGCATGAATCCGGCCCTGGTAGGCCTCGTTGCCGCACTACCCAGGCTCACCGACGCACTGACCGACCCACTAATGGGTTACATTTCAGATAACGCCAAAACGCGCTGGGGTCGACGGCGACCCTTCATCTTCTTCGGCGTCATTGCCGCCGGTATTATCTTTGCCCTGCTATGGCAGTTACCAATCGGCAAATCAGAATCTTTCTATTTCTGGTTCTTTCTAGTTGGATCGCTAGTCTTTTATCTCGCCTACACCGTGTTCGCCACGCCCTGGGTCGCTCTCGGCTACGAGTTAACACCGGACTACCACGAACGCACTCGTTTGATGGGCACACAGAATTTCATCGGGCAGCTAGCCTATATGGTAGCGCCGTGGTTTTTGTTCATCATGCAGGACAAGCGATTCTTCGACGATATGGTGGACGGCGCCGCCGGTTTGGCCATCGTCATTGCGATCGTCAGCATCGCCATTGGTATCTTGCCAGCCATTTTCCTGCGCGAACGCGCCAGTAATGACATCGCGATCGATTGTGACAATGAACCCGAACAGCAAGAAAGCACTGGCGAAGCCTTTGTTCGCAACCTGAAGTG
>JBGCGB010000056.1:0-14442 GCA_045110335.1 Woeseiaceae bacterium | reverse complement strand
CTCGGGTATCCCTGCGCAAAAATGACATCGTCGATACGTTCAGGATCACAGCCACTGCGATCTATTAGCGCGCGAATGACTCGTGCACCCAGATCACCCGCCTGAATCGATTGCATCGACCCAAGAAACTTCCCGACCGGGCTTCTCACCGGCATCACGATGGCTGCTCTTCTCATATCAAGACTTCGCATGTTGAAACTAAGTCATGATTGTACGAGTAAAGCGTGGTGCAAACGACCAATCGAGCCAATATGGACGTGCGGAACGCGTTACGATGATGTTTCTGAACTATGAGCTAACGAGCCCACCATGACCGATCAGGCAAATAACCGGATCGCCATCATCTTTCTGGCAGCGACCGCCTTTATCAATTCGATGGGCATGGGGTTGACCGCGCCGATCATGCCGGCGCTGTTGTTGGAGCTGACCGGCGGCGATCTCGCCGATGCGTCGTTATGGGGCGGTATCGCATTGATCAGCTACGCGACGATGCAGTTCATTTTTTCGCCGATCGTCGGCGCGCTCTCGGATCGCTATGGTCGGCGACCAATCCTGCTGGTTTCGCTTGTCGCCTATGCGCTCGATATGCTGTTGCTTGCGCTCGTGCAAACGCTTCCCTGGTTTTTGATCATCCGTGGTTTCGCGGGCATCTTTGCGTCAACCTTTTCAACGGCCAGTGCCTATATCGCGGATGTCACGCCCGCCGAAAAGCGGGGTCAGAAATTTGCCATTCTCGGCGCGGCGTTTGGTGCCGGGTTTGTCCTCGGTCCGGCTATCGGCGGCATTCTCGGTGACATTAATGTGCGCTATCCGTTCTTTGCGGCGGCCGGTGTCGCCTCGGCCAACGCGCTGTTCGGTTTCTTCTTCGTTCGCGAATCGTTACCCAAGGAACGACGCCGTGCGTTCTCATGGGCGAGAGCCAACACCATCGGCACACTGGTTCGTCTGTTCAAGACGCCAGGACTTGGCGTGCTATTGCCGGTGTTTTTTCTGGCGACCTTGTCTTCGTGGGTCTACCCCACCGTTTGGTCGTATGTCGCCAAGGCGAAGTTCCTTTGGACGGAAGGACAGATTGGCTGGTCCATCGCCTACTACGGCGGCATTTCGTTTATTGCGCAAGCCGTCATCTTGCAAGTGCTGCTACCGCGCATGAAAATCCAAACAGCGATTTGCATCGCTTTGTTTGTCGAAATGATTGCTTTGTTTGGCATCGGTGCTGCCAGCGCCGGTTGGTTTGTCTATTTAATGGTCACCACGGCACTGATCTCTACGATGCAGGACCCGGCCTTGCGACAGACGCTATCAGCGCGTGTACCCGAGGATGCTCAGGGTGAATTGCAGGGCGGTCTCTCGGCAATGACTAGTGTCGCGATGATCTTGTCGCCATTGATCTACAACGGCCTATTCACGCTAACCGCCGGTGAAGATCCGATTGTGTTTTATCCCGGGTCGCCGTTTATCGTTGCCGGCGCGATGTCTGGTCTCGCCTTGCTGCTTTATGTTGTCCGGACACGACGAAGTCAGGAACAAGCGGCTGCCGGGCCTTGACCTAAAGATCGCCAGACTTGCCATGATTTTGCTAACCAAACGCGGTCGAGCAGCATCCAAGTAACATGGCACAACTGGCACCACCTACAGAATCAGAATTCCATCAGGTCATCGCGGCACGCAGCGACAGATGGTATGCGGCCTGCCTGAAGATAACGCGTGATCCGGATTTGGCTGCCGACGCGGTTCAAGACGCCTTGTTGGCCGCCTGGAAGAAACGTCATAGCTACCAAAAAGACAGCACGCTGGACACGTGGATTCATCGGATTGCCGTGAATGCAGCGCTGCAAATTCTTCGAAAGCGCAAGCCAGATCGATGGCTGCCAATGACAATCGAACAAGTCAGCGAAGACGCAGGTCCCGCCACACTGCAAACGCATCGCGAATTGGAGGCGAACCTGGGACAAGCCCTGCAACCCCTTAGCGATATCGAACAAGTCTGTTTCGTGCTGAAACACCTTGAGCAATGGCGACTCGCCGAAATCGCCGAGAAACTCAATGTCAGTGTCGGCACGATTAAACAAGCGCTCTTCCGGGGCGTGAAAAAACTACGGGTTGGCATGGCCGACCTGAGGACGTCCTCATGATTAATGACGAACAACTCACCCTGTACTTCTACGAAGACGGATTGACGAAGGAACAACGCGAGCAAGTGACCCATGCGCTCGCGACCGATTCAGCGCTACAACAGCGATACGAGTCCCTCCAGAAAGACTTAAGCGAGATGGCGGTCATGACAATGGAACCAGCGCCCGAGCATCTGAAGCATCAATGGCATGACGTCGTTTCAACAGCAGCGCGTCAAGAACAGCGGGCGGTCGCAGCGCCTTCAAGAGGATGGCCGCGATTCGCGTGGATCGGCACTGCCGCCGGCTTGTTTATTGCTTTCGCGATCGGCACACAGTTCGACAATGTGAGCGACGAAAAAACCGCGCCACCGCCGGTTGCCTCGCTACAACCGACCGAAGCTCAGCCGACCGATGCATTCGCACGAGGTTTACAGGTGCACTTGCAGGGGGTTTCTAACGGCCTCGGGGAATTCGATGGACAAGATAGTCCGGGACGAACCGATCTGATCAACCAGATCATCGCACAAAACCGGGTATTCGAAGCGGCCGCGGAGTCCAGGGATGCCCGCGATATTGCCCGGCTCATGCGTGCATTGCAGCCGGTATTTTTCCAACTCGCCGATGACAATTTGAGCCCGCGTGAAGCGGATGCGCTGCGCTTGCAGCTGATGTTCGAATTGAACGCCGTGCTAACCAAACTGGAGCTCTCGACATCTGATGTTCGAGAGACAATTTAGGAAAGGAACTGTTATGAACTTAACGATTAGAACGCCGCTTATCGCGATCATCACAAGCGCACTGCTGTTGACTAGCAGCTTCGCTAGCGCAGAAACACTGTCAGACAAAGAACAGCTGAAGATTGCGGCGATAGAAGCACTAATGGCGACATCTTCGGAACGTGCGCTGCCGGTTCTGACTCGCGTGATGAGCAGCGATAACAGCGACACGGTCAAGTCGAGGGCTTTGTTCGTGCTGAGTCAGATCGATCATCCAGATGCGCATGCCATGCTGCTAGACACCGCGAAGACCGGCAGTTCCCAACTCAAGGAAGAAGCCATTCGCACGATCGGCATCAGTGGCGATCCGGCGCTTTTGAAAGAACTTGCTTCGCTGTACGGGAACGGCGATCAGGAAACACAACGACAAGTGCTGCATGCTTACTTAATTGCAGGCGACGCGGAGAGCATCTACGACGCTGCACTCGACACCGATGACGAAGAGATTTTTGATCTTGCGGTCAGTCGTCTGGGCGCGATGGGTGCGTCGGATCAGTTGAAACGACTGCGCGACAAGACCGGCAATCGACGCAGCCTGATTCATGCCTATGCCATCTCGGGTGACGTTGAAAGTCTGCTGGCGATTGCGCGCGATACCAGTAATCCCGAACAGCAAGAGCAAGCCATTCATGGTTTGGGCATTGCCGGCGGCGGCGATGGTAGCGAAGCCGCTTTACTCGAAATCTATCGTGCAGCTGACACAACACGGATCCGCGACGCGGTGATGCATGGCATGTTGGTCGGCGACTTTGATAGCGCTTTGCTGACCCTATTCAAAGAGAGCGAAGACCAGGGCGAGAAAAGTAAGCTGTTACGGCAATTGGTCATCATGGACAGTGACATCGCGATGGAAGCCATCGACAGCGCGTTATCGGATTGATCATGAAAAACCTAAAGACACTACCGTTACTTATTCTTGCAGTCAGCTTATTCAGCACGCCAGGCCGCGCCGAGATTTCGTTCACGGCGGAAGGCTGGCACACCTGGCAAGTGCCTGCGATTAACAATACGCCGAATTGGTGTTGCTATGACTGGCACGGCAGTCATCCTAAGCGCAAAGCCTGCAAACTCGATAGTAAGCACTTTGGCTTCAGCAGCACCAATCATGACGCTAATCGATCCGGTCGCATGCAAATTTATGCCGAGGTCAAAGGCGGTAAGCTGGTCGCGGTTCGTGCACTAAGCCCGAGTTGCCCGGTCACCGGTGCCGACCCGATCATTGATCTTGGAGATATCGATGCCGATGACAGTGTCGCGACACTGAAAGCTGCGATCGGTAATTTACAACGAGGCGACGATGGCGTCGTGGCAACCGTTGCGGTTCATGACGGTAAGACCGCAGAGCAATTCATCGAGTCGGTAGCAAAAAGCGGGGACGATCATGACCATCGAAGGGCGGCGATATTCTGGATCGGGCAATTACGAACAGCACAGAGCGGCGATGTGCTGCGAGACATCATGCGCACGGAAAAGAACACCGAGTTACGCCACCATGCGGTTTTCTCTTATGCCCAGTCCAGCGCTGACGATCGCGAGGCCGCACTCATCGACATCATCGAGAATCAATCACTGAGCCGCGAAGACCGCAAACACGCAATGTTTTGGCTGGTTCAGACCGAGTCCCTGGCAGGCATCGACTACCTGCAAGCGTTGCTGTTGGACTAGGCGCTTTGCCTAGTTCAACACGCGATAGCCGCGACCACTGATACAACGCTTAACGACCCGTTCCTGCTCGCGCTTGTTGTTCAATCCGGACTGCGTCCCGCCCGATATGGCGCCATAGCCGGCGCCGGTATTCGCGTTACCACTGATCGCACCAACAGCGGCGCCGACCGCGGCACCAACTGCCGCACCTTTAGCGGTACCCTTGGTCACGCTCACACTTTTCGCGTACTCGCGGCACTCGGTCAGGTCTTGCTCATACTTGGCCAGATCGACCCCTTTGGTATCAATGATCGGATCGGGATGCGAGGCACAGCCGGCGATAAGCAGCACAAAACCTGAAAGCATCAGTCGCAAACGAGGGCTGGAAATAGAGGTTGTCGTCATAAGTCTTCCGTAACGTTATTTAGCTTGGCGATAAGGTCATTGACCTGATCTTGCCACAGAAGTTCGGTTGTTTTTCAGGATTTCGCGGCTTGCTTCACTGCCGCGAGCAGCGCTTTGCCGGATAGTCCGGGCGATCTACCGGCCTTGAAAGCCGCATGGGTTAGGTCCAACACGCATTGATTCACCGGCGCCGTTTGACCCGTTGCTTCGGCAAGACGAACAATTTCACCTTGCAAGAAATCCACCTCCGGCGGTCGGCCCGCTTGCAAATCATCTTGCATAGACGAACGCGCCGTTGCGTCAATTTTTACCACGGTGTTCATGATCAGCCCATAGAGAAAATTGGGTAGCTTTAGCACGCGAATCATCTTCTCGGGCGTCGCTTTACCGAATTTCGCGGGCTCAATGCCGGTCTGCCGCACGACTCCAAGTGCCTCCTGAATCATCGTCGCCAATGCCAATCGATAGTCACGTTGCATCAACCCCGCCTTGAGCGTGCCGCCATACAACGTGTTCATGGCATTGTTTAAGTTAACCAGCAACTTGCCCCATAGGACAGATGCAATGTCGCTATCCAGCTGACAGCCTTGTCCGGCTTCTTGAAAACTACGTTGGATGGAGACGAGCCTTGCGTCATCGCAGTATTCAACATGCAAATCGCCTTCGGTGCCGCAATGAAACTGGCCGGCACCCGTCCCTGTTACATTGAACGGCACCATGCCACCCAAAACAGTCGCGGCCGGCAGCTCTGCACGCAGCAAGTCGGCATTGCGAATACCGTTTTGAATGCTGACCACCAATGCATCAGGGTGAGCATGTTGTGCAATCGTTTGTCCCGCAAGTGCCGTGTCTTGCGATTTCACCGTGACCAGAATGACATCGGCATCGACCAGATTGTTCGGCGTCACATCAAACAAAAATTTGTCTGCGGAAACCGAGATTGAGGAACGCTCATAGTGTGTCAGCGTTAAACCATGTTCATTCAGCGCTGTTTGAAAACGCTCACGCCCGATGAATCGCACCGGAACCCCTGCACTAGCGAGTTGACCGCCGAGATAACACCCAATTGAGCCCGCACCAAAGATCGCTACTTTGGGTAATCCATCATGCTTCGATGGTTGTACGGCGGTGCTCATTGAAGAACCAATCGATAGGCGCGTAACGATTCGCCTGTCGCAGGATCTTGAACAGGTCCGTCGAAACAAAAACCCAAGCGCAGAAGTAAAGCAATCGATCGTGTGTTTTCAGCCATAGTAATCGCGAGAAGTGACGCCAGTTTCAAACGTTGCCTTGCATCGTCAACGACGGCAAGCGCTGCCTCTCCGGCGAAACCCTTGCCCCAATGACGCTCCAAGAACGCGAAGCCCAGGTCGGTCGTGTCGAGGTAGTCCCGATCGATCAATCCGCATATGCCCATGGGCAAATGGGTTTCTTTGTGCTCAACGACCAGAAAGCCCTTGCCCGTAGGATAGGTAGAGAGATAACTTTTTTCGATATACGCACCGGCTGCATCGGCGGTCTCAATGTCATGGTCGCGAATAAACGCTTTCCAGCCCGGCTCGTTGAGCAACTCCAGCAGAAAGGTAGCGTCATTCACATCAAATGGACGCAGGCGAAGCCGTTCCGACTCAAGCGTCAGCATGCAAAGCGCTTTGGATCAAACGAATACTCTCATCGCGTTGGGTCAACGCAAGGATCAACAACAGGTCACCGGGACGAGCCCACTCGAGCGCGAAGCGCGTACCACTAGCCGGATCCCTGGCATGGTGAATCGCCGCGGCATCAACTCCGGCATCCATCGCAATCTGTGCAATCAATTGTGGCACCTCTTCTGGCGGACGGCCGCGCTCGTAGCCTGGCAACTGGCAAACCACTAGCTGGTCTGGCTGCGCTTGCAATGCGGCTTTGGTCAAGCCATCAATTAACGCATCGCTACGATCGCCCGCCTGCCCCATTAGCACCAAACGACGCTTCGCTGGCATGTTTGCGATCGTTTTTGCCATCGCAGAAAGACCGTGCTCATTGTGTGCAAAATCCACAACGGCTTTGACACCCTTACCTTCAAAAAAGTTACCGCGCCCCGGGTTTTCATCCGGGCCACCACCAAACTCAATCAAACCTTTCTTGATCGCCGGAAAATCACAGCCCAACTCATAACAAAGCGCAGCGGCGGCGACCGCGTTCTGGACATTGTGGCGCGCGCTACCGGCAAGCGTGACCGGCACGTCGTTGATTGGAACTATCGCCGTGTCTCCGGATCGATCATGAAACGTCAGTTGTCCATCAGCCACGACGAACGCATGACCGCCGGTCGCCACATGCGACTGTACGGTCGGGTTATCCGGAGACTCACTAAACCAAACGATTACCTGTCCGGTTAAGTCACTTGCATAGGCAACAACACCCGGATCGTCCGCATTCAAAATCAGCGGTTTGTTCGGTGCGAGCCCCCGCCGCACGATGAACTTTGCGTCTCGCAACTCGGCAACGGTATGAATCCCATATTCACCCAAGTGATCCGCCGCGACGTTGGTAATCAGGGCCACATCCGCCTGGGTAACGCCAAGGCCGCGCCGCAGCATTCCGCCCCGCGCTACTTCTAGCAAAGCGACGTCTGTCTTCGGATGCCTCAACAGCTGCCGCGCACCACCCGGCCCGGAGTAATCGCCAGTGTCGATCACTTCATCGCCAACGCGAATGTAGTCCGTCGAAGTCACTCCGGCTGTACGATCACCAGCGGCAATGATTGACGCCGCTAGTCGCACCGTTGTCGATTTGCCATTGGTACCGGTAATCAGTGCCACCGGGGTGTCGCCATGATGACCCGCGGTCTGCCAATCGATCGTGTCGGTGGCTGGCAGCTGATCAGCCGGCCAGACGGAAGCCCTCTCGCCAAAGCCGATCGAAACTTCATCGTCATCTGACAGAAACGGTACTTCCTTTTCGGCAGCCATGCTCGATAGCCGAACCAACGCAGCGCTTTGCTCTTCGGCGATCAGCGTTTGTAAGTGCTGAACCGTCACATCAAACGCCGGCAACACACCGCCGGACAACTCAGCTTCTGCCATGGCAAAGGCCGCTTCATTCAAATCGGTCGCGGCATAAAGACAGTCAATCGGTGCGGTCAGCATGAGACTAATGCCGGTCGCATGGCTGCGCTCAAAACAAACACTATCTTGCCAGCCTAGCGCATCCAACAAAGTACGGGCATGCGAACGCCAGGCCTGCCCCAGCGCCGCGTGCTCTGAAACAGCAGCTTCGATATCGCAAATCGCACCCGGCAAATGCGTAAACAAGTTGGGCCCGGTCAGGCGCCGGGATTCTTCAATGAGCATAGGATCTAGTCAGCATCCTCGACTTCACGCGCCGCCAGACGGACGCCGCGCTCATCACTGATCAACCGGTCTTCTTTCGTCATTTCGAAAGCGCTTGGATTAATCTGGATATTCGTCGATTTGGCCGGTACGGGAGCCTTATTCGCATCGACGTCACCATCAGATTCAAAGTGAATGATTTGTTTCCAGCAACGATGCACCTCATCACCAAATACAACCACCAAATCACCTTCAACCGCCATTTCCAAAGCATG
The DNA here is from genome assembly GCA_045110335.1 of Woeseiaceae bacterium. GTDB lineage: Bacteria > Pseudomonadota > Gammaproteobacteria > Steroidobacterales > Woeseiaceae > CALBPI01. The sequence goes on along the minus strand of JBGCGB010000056.1, from coordinate 5,911 downwards.
CTGAATAGCTTCCTGTTCGTCTGAGATGATTTCGATGTTGGTGTCATCAATGCCTTCCGCCAGCAGTACCTTGCGCAGCATCTGCGGCACTTCGTTCAGATCACGGCCACGACGATTGTCATCGGCTTTCAAAATGTAATGATCGAAATGCCCTGCTGCCGTTCTGGCGATCTCATTAATATCCTCATCGCGACGATCACCCGGTGCAGCAAGCGTGACGATACGGCGTCCATGCACATCCAGGCGGCTAATGGTCTGGCACATCATGTTGATCGCCGCCGGGTTGTGCGCATAGTCGAGAATGACGCGGAATGGGTGCTCATCGAATACATTCATCCGACCCGGCGCCTGGAAAAAGCTCGTGCTGAAGGTTCGCAGACCGTGTCGAATATTCTCGAGGTCTTTGCCCATCGAGTACGCGAGCGCAGCAGCAAACATGGCGTTCTGAACGTTATGCGTCGCCTTGCCCTCCAACGTCGCCGGAATCAGATGTGTCCACACCAACGGAATATGATTGCCGTTGTCATAGAACGTGATCATGTCGCCATTTATACCTTGCTCCAACACCACGGCGCGGCCGCCCATACGAATATGTTCGCGCACCAAAGAGTGCGAGGGATTCATCGTCACATAGCACAAGTGGCGCGCTGTCGTGTAATCCGCCATGCGCAAACACAACTCATCGTCTGCATTCAGCACCGCGGTGTCCTCAGCGACCTCGACGACAACTCGTTTGATTTCGGCTAGCTGTTCAAGCGTATCGATACCTTTCAAACCAAGGTGGTCGCTGCTGATATTCAAACACGCCGCGACATCGCTGCGACGATAACCGAGTCCGGCACGCAGAATCCCGCCTCGCGCTGTCTCCATAACTGCGACATCAACGCTGGGATCACGCAGTACAATTTGTGCTGCCGATGGCCCTGTCATGTCGCCTTTCACGGTCAAATGGCCATCAATGTAGACGCCTTCTGTTGAAGTCGAACCAACAATATGACCTGCTGTCTTCAGAATATGCGACAACATACGGGCCGTCGTCGTCTTGCCATTAGTCCCGGTAATGCCAGCGATCGGAATCGTGCTCGGCGTCCCTTCCGGGAACAGCATGCTCAGTACCTTGCCGGCCACGTCACGCGGCTCACCTTCGGAAGGTGCGACGTGCATCCGGAATCCGGGCGCTGCATTCACTTCAACGATCGCACCGCCAATGTCTTTGTAAGACTGCGAAATATCATCCGTCAGGAAATCCACACCACCGACATCCAGACCAACGGCCATAACGGCACGTTCAGCCATTGCGCGATTATCGGGATGAACCGCATCGGTCATATCGATCGCAGTACCACCCGTCGATAGATTCGCCGTGGATCTTAAGAAGAAAACTTGTCCGGCATCCAGCACGGTCTCGGGCGTATAACCCGCATTGCTCATCAAACGTTCCGCTTGCTGATCTATCTCAATCTTCGTCAACACTTTTTCATGACCGATGCCGCGACGCGGATCTTCATTCACGACGTCAATCAACTGACCGATGGTTTGTTTACCGTCGCCGACAACATGCCCCGGCACGCGCTTGGCAACCGCCACTAACTCGCCGTTAACAACCAGCATACGATGATCCATACCGGTGATAAACGACTCCACCAGCACGGCACGTGATGTGCCCCGTTCGCGTGCCACATCAAACGCTGCCGCGACGGCATCGTCTTCGGTAAGATTGATCGACACGCCACGCCCGTGGTTGGCATTCAACGGTTTCACAACGACGGGATAACCGATCCGCCTGGCCGCGCGGACAGCGTCACGGCGCGAGTAAATCATTCGCTGCTGGGGAACCGGCAAGCCCAGATCATTCAATAGGTTGTGGGTGTCTTCCTTGTCACACGAAATTTCGACCGCGATGTGCGTTGTCTTGCTAGTGATCGTTGCCTGGATGCGTTGTTGGTACTTGCCGTGACCAAACTGCACCAAAGAATACTCATTCAAACGTAACCACGGAATGTCCCGCGCCTCAGCAGCGGCCACCAATGATGCCGTACTCGGCCCAAGCTCTTTGCGCTGTGCAAACCGGATGAAAGCATCGCGGTCTTCCTCAAAATCAAAATCGGCCTCGATGTCGCGTTCAAACTCGGACTTAAGCTCGGTAGGTAACAGCGAAAAAATAAGCTGACGGGCGATACGCGCAGCTTCAAGGCCAACATCCCGCTGGTGATACTGGAACACCACGTTGTAGCAACCGGGCTGACCTTCGATGGAGCGGGTTCGCCCAAAGGTCACATCAGATCCGGCAATACCTTGCAGCTCCAGAATCAAGTGCTCCCAAACGTGACCCATCCACGTGCCTTCATCCTCGCGAAGCCGCCGGACAAAACCACCCTCCGTACGATAGGAACAACCGTGCTCCGACAAACCGGGCAACGCCGTCAGCAGACCGTCGATGAACGCATCGCCCAACTTAGCCGATGGCCATTCCTCGAGCACGCCGAGATCCACCTGATGACGCATGACCGGGAAATGGGCATACAGGTTCGGGCCGCGATAAACGTTCGTGCTGAGTATTTTCATGCTGATCCTTTTTGGTGGATCAACAACTCTACCAGTCTGGCGGGCGACTTTGTAATCGGACGGTTTAACCCGTCATCGGATCAGTCTTTCGGCTTTCCCGTCGCCACCCGGGTTTCCAGATGATAGCGATCACCAGCCGTCAGCAGGTGCAGCGTTAACCCGATCAAACTGATCGGATGCTGATGTGCCGCATCGTACATCGAAGAATGCGTTAGGCCGGCCGGATCAACGACCGTGATGGCACCGCTGCCGACAACTTCCAGTTCACCGAGCGGGCTAATGAATGCGGCAGTATCTTCGTCGATCCCGAGGCCGGTGATGAATGGATTGTATGACAAGGCGGTCAACAGTCTGCCCAAGCGATCGCGTTGTCTAAAATGTTGATCAACGATCGCTTTGTTGGTCAGCCCGAGGCCCGGCGCCATGGTAACCCCGTCTTCGGTGGGCGTAGGACCCGTCGGGCCACCCGCTATCATATGCTCCGGCACAATCGCCGCACCGGCCGATGTGCCCGCAACATGGACGCCTTCATCGTGCCGACGACGAATTGTTTTCGCGACCGGCGTGCCGCCGAGAATGGTCGATAGTCTCAGCTGGTTACCGCCGGTAATAAAGATACCCGTCGCCCGCTCTATCGTCGCCACCGTTTCTTCCGAGAAGCAATCTTCTCGCTGGTCAATAGGGATGTATCGGGAGCGCGCGCCCATTGACTCAAAAAGCGCCACATAATTCGGGCCGGTTTCTTCAAGCTCCGATGCCGTTGGAATCACCAGGATCTTGGCATCGTCGCTGCCGCAAAGCTCAACAAACCGCCGCAAGATCGTTGCTTCAGGCGTTCGCTCTTCCGCGCCACCGATTGGCACGAGCCAACCGCGTTTTCCCAATTCACTCAAGTCTTATGCTCCGTTATTCAAAGGTTCCGCAACGCTCAACATGGCCTTGTTTGACCATCCATTCGCCGCGCGCCATGACGCTTTCCACACCATGGTGATTGTTCAGTAGGACGAGATCAGCATCACCGCCAACGGCGATACGACCTTTTCGATGAAAGCGCATTAACGACGCCGGGTTGGATGTAAAAGCCGGCAGCGCCGCCTCTAAACCCAAAACGTCCGCGCACTTCGCCAACGTATCCGCCATCGTTTGCGCACGACCATAGTCGAGGCCAATGGCATTGCCGTCAGTGTCAAACGTGGGCAAACAACCGCCAGAGTCCGTGCTGATCGTGATCAAACCGGCATCACCGCCTCGCTCGAGATACAGCGACAGCGCCGCATCCGCCTCAAGGCCATCTTCACCTTCCGCGACCGGGAACGCCGTGACATCGATAAAGCAACCTGACTTCGCGAGCTCACACGCCTCATCAAAGAGGACGTGCTTGCGATTGCAATGTGTCGGATTAAAAACGCGCGCCGGGATCTCGGTCTCGGCCAAAGCGCGACGCACCATATCAAGCCCGGCAACCCCATCACCCAAATGCAGATGACAAATACCTGCTTTGCCCGTCATTAGCCCAGCCACATGCGCTTCGCCGGCTGCACGCGCCAATTCCGCCTGCGTCATTTGGGAAGAGCGATGATCACTGATTGCGAGCTCACCAAGACCAACAATACAATCGATGCTGACGATGTCTTTCGTGACCGAACCAGTCAGCGTGGTCGCCGGCCAATGATATCCACCGGTATAACACCAGGCAGACAAGCCCTCTTCGCGAAGCCCGCGCGTTCTTGCGACCAGCGCATCGGTACTGCGTGTTATGTCATCTGTACCCAACAGGCCAACAACACTGGTAATGCCCGCCGTTGTGAAATCACTGAGCGGCACCGGTGGCACTTGTGTCGCAAACCCGGCTTCACCGCCACCGCCCGTTAGATGGGCATGGATATCGATCATCCCGGGGATCACCGCAGCACCCTCGGCGTCGGTATCACTGGTCAGTAAACCCCGGCTGATCTCCGGGACGTCCTTACCAATGTAGGCGACGCGATTGGCCGCCACGAGAATATGCCCAAGGCCTTGCGGCGCTGGCGTATACAAGTGGGCGTTGCGGATTAAATGCAGCAAGCAGCGTGCTCCATCAAAAGAGGGGCGCATTCTAGCGCCTGCTGGTGGGATACGCTAGGCATTGATCGGCAGACTTTGCCAAAAGCTCAGGGGAATCCTCTTGCTCTCGTCTGATGTTGTATGCTCAGAAGACGAGGAGAAATGCAACGTGACTAATCATTACAAGACCCTGCAATCCGCGTTCGAGCAAGCACTAAAATTAGAAGGGCTCGAACAAGACGCGTTTATCGAATCATTTGGCGTTGACCATCCGGCATTGTTGGAGCAACTGCGCGGGCTACTTGTTGCCGACGCCAAGACCGATCATGCGTTAGCGGGTCCTATCGCCGAATCCGCCGATGCGATCGCCAGTACAGATGGGGATCCGTGGCTGCACCGTAGCGTCGGCGCCTGGAAAATCGTCGACCGCATCGCCGATGGCGGCATGGGCGCCGTGTTTCTCGCCGAGCGTGTTGATCAGCAATACGAGCAACAAGTTGCGATCAAGATCATGAGTGCCCGTTTGCTCGCATCGGATGCGATCGAACGCTTTAAAGCCGAACGTCAGATTCTAGCCAACCTCAGTCATCCCTACATCGCTCAACTACATGATGGTGGCGCTACTGAAGACGATCTGCCATACCTCGTCATGGAATACATCGATGGTCTTCCCATTGACGAACACTGCATCAAGCATGCGCTGGATATTGATGAGCGTTTGGCCTTGTTCGTCAAAGTCTGCACCGCCGTCGATCATGCGCATCGCAACTTAACAGTTCACCGCGACCTCAAGCCCAGCAATATTCTGATCGACCAGCGAGGGGATCCAAAGTTACTCGACTTCGGCATCGCCAAACTATTGGATACACAAACTGGTGAGCCTACCGATGAGCTGACGCGCGCAGGCGGGCGGGCAATGACACCGCAATACGCAAGCCCGGAACAAGTGCGCGGCGAACCGATATCGGTCGCTACCGATGTGTATTCTCTTGGTGTCTTGCTTTATCGCCTAATGACCGGTACGTCTCCCTATGGGGATATGACCGCCTCGTCGGTCTCGATCGAACAAGCTATTCTGGACATCACGCCGTCCAGACCCAGTACGCTGTTCGAAACAACCGGACAGCCAAATTCGGATCAGCATCTAGCCGGCAATAGCGATCGACAGATTCGTAACAAGCTGTCCGGCGATCTCGATACGATCATTCTAAAAGCACTGCAAAAAGAAGCAGATCGGCGTTACCCTTCGGTGGCTATGTTTGCCGCGGACGTCGGCCGCTATTTGACGCATCAGCCAATTGAG
>JBGCGB010000055.1:0-5582 GCA_045110335.1 Woeseiaceae bacterium | reverse complement strand
AGTTTTGCTACGATGGCTCGATAGCGACGACTCGCCTGAGTCGTAGTAGCGGGGGTCGGGGGATAGCCCCGCACTGAATTTCAGGCAAAAGAAAGGCTGGTTCCCAACAGAACCAGCCTTTTTTCTTGACCGCGAAAACGTCTTACTGGGCGGTGCTGCCCGGTGTTTTCTGTTTCGCTATGGTGGTCGCTGCGCTGATCATCGAGGACATATCCGCCAGGTTTGCGGGCACGATCAATGTGTTGCCTTCTTTGGCCAGATTGCCAAACTTGACCAGATAGTCTTCGGCAATACGTAGCTGCATGGCTTTCTCGCCGCCATCCAGATTGATAGAAGCACCGACTAGCTCAATACCTTCGGCGGTCGCTTTCGCGACTTCCCGAATAGCTTCAGCCTCACCACGCGCTTCGTTAACTTGCTGCGCCTGGGCGGCCTCCGACTCCATGATCACGCGGCGTTTTTCCGCTTCAGCCTCGTTAATCTTGGCATCACGGTCACCTTCAGATCTCAAAACCGTCGCTCGTTTCTCACGTTCAGCACGCATTTGTTTTTCCATGGCGCTGAGTACGTCATGCGGCGGATTGATGTTCTTGATTTCATAACGAAGCACTTTGACGCCCCAGGGGTCAGAGGCTTTATCGAGTTCGTCGACAACAGACAGGTTGATCGCGTTACGCTCTTCGAAGGTCTTGTCCAGATCGATCTTACCCACTTCACTACGTAACGTGGTTTGCGCTAACTGAGTGATCGCGAAGACAAAGTCGCCAATACCGTAGGAGGCGCGTTCCGCGTTCGTCACCTGTATGTAAAGCACACCATCGACACCGACTTGAACGTTATCGCGGGTAATACAGATTTGCTCCGGAATATCCATCGCATGCTCTTTGAGGCTATGCCGATACGCAATGCGTTCCAGGAAAGGCACAAGAATGCTGAAACCGGCTCCCAGCGTGCGCGAGTATTTACCCAATTTCTCGACAACATAGGCGCTTTGTTGTGGCACTACGATGGCTGTTTTGAGCAGCACAAAGATGATGACAAACGCCAGTATGCCGGTGACTATAAATCCGTCCATATTCTTTTCCTTTTCTAAATGTGTTTGAGCTTAGCTCAATGCGTCAATTTTGAGACGCGAGCCTTCCGCTTTGAGAATGATAGCTTTCTCGCCCGCTTTCAGTGGTTGTTCGCTGATATTCACGGCATCCCATCGGGACCCGCGAAACTCAACGCGGGTTTCACCGCCAGCTATGACATCTTCCAGTACGGAAACTTGTCGACCATCCACCTGATCCGTAAAGCCAATCGGATTGCCACGTATCTTGTCATATAGCGCTTTGCGAAAAGCGACCATGATGACAGCGGCGGTGACACCAAAAACCAGCCATTGAAGCCAGATCGTCATTGGAATGCCCATCAGGCCCAACAATCCTGTAAAGATCGCGGCGAGCCCGACAAATACCAGATAAAACGCCGCATCTACGGCCATTAATTCGGCGCCCATCAGCAATAAGCCGATTGCGATCCATCCCCACCAGACCATGTTATTCTCCTCGGAACTGTTCAATAACGAACTGAACCATTATACGGTTCAACGGCGAACAACCGAAGGGTTCATAGGCCTATCCAGAGCGGGTTTTCCGCTTCACGGCTAAGTTGATCAAGCAGATTAGGTATTTAGGATCAGCGAGTTTCGCGTTTGCAAAGTCATTATCTTGCGTTTCGCGAGCGGTTCGATCTATCTTCGATAGCGCGGATGTTAGAGGAGTGATCGACGAAATGAACGCATACAGATTGGTTTTCCTGGTAAGTCTGGTGCTTCTTTGCTCGCGTGCGGGATTGGCGAACCCATCACCGCCTATCGAAATTAAAGTGGTTGTGGCCGCGATGTTTGAACGGGGTGAGCCGACCGGTGATGCGCCGGGTGAACTGCAGCTCTGGATCGAGCGTCTTGAACTCAAACCCGTCTATGATTTCCCGCTGGGTGAAGCTGATCTCTACGTCAACGAAGCGGGCGTCATGGCGGTCCTGCTGGGCGGCGGTGTCACGAATGCGGCGGCGTCGACGATGGCGTTGGGTTTGGACCCCCGTTTCGACTTCAGTCGTGCCTATTGGCTAATCGCTGGCATTGCTGGCGGCGATCCCGACGATCTTTCCTTGGGCTCTGCGGCCTGGGCCCGGCATGTTGTAGATGGTGATCTACTGTATGAAATTGATGGCCGTGAGATTCCTGAGGATTGGCCGTACGGTATGATTCCGCTCGGCGCGAAAGCACCGGCGAAGTTTCCCGAGGACCCCTATCAGGGCTGGCGGCTCGACACGATTCATTTCAAGTTAGATCCTGCCTTGGTTTTCTGGGCTTATCAGTTGACGCATGATGTGGCGTTGACGGACACCAGAGCCATGCGCGAATACCGCGCCCGATATACGGATAGTCCAAATGCCAGACGGGCACCGTTTGTGACGACCGGCGATACCATGAGCTCCAGCACCTATTGGCATGGCGAGTTGCTCAACAAGTGGGCCAATGACTGGCTTCAGTTGTATGCTGGCAATGCGGCTAATTTCATGACGTCGAATATGGAAGACAGCGGTACGCTGACCGCGTTGCATCGGCTCGGTCGAGTGGGATTGGTCGATCCCAAGCGGGTTTTGGTACTGCGAACGGTCAGTAACTACACGAGGCCGCCGGCTGGAAAATCCGCTGAGTGGAGCAAATCTGCGCCATACCCGGACCAGGGTAATCCAGCGATTGAGCATGCGTTTCTGGTCGGTAACACGGTCGTGCAAGCGATCGTGCAAAACTGGTCTAGCTTTCGGTCAGATGGGCCAGTTAATTCGTATCAGTCAACCCGTGATCCTGTCACCAGTGACGCGGAATGAAAGTGACTGAACGGGTACCCAGCCGCTCGGACAAGGCATCTCATCTACGTCGGGAGTGCATCGCGGGTGCCACAACCTTTCTGGCAATGGCTTATATCACTGTCGTGAATCCCACTATTTTGGCGCAGGCCGGCATGGACTTTGGCGCTGTGTTTGTTGCGACTTGCCTCGCTGCCGCATTCGGCTCTGCGGCGATGGGGCTATTGGCCAATTATCCCATTGCGCTCGCGCCCGGTATGGCTCAGAACGCTTTTTTCACTTTTGCGGTGGTCATGGGCGATGGCCATAGCTGGCAAACCGCGCTGGGTGCCGTGTTTATCTCCGGCATCCTCTTCGTGTTGTTGAGCGTGTTGCCTTTCCGTGAATGGTTGATCAATGCGATCCCGAAAAGCCTAAAGCTTGGCATGGCAGGTGGTATCGGTTTGTTCATCGGTTTCATTGCGCTAAAGAATGCCGGGATTGTTGTTGATAATCCGGCCACGCTAACTGGGTTGGGCGACTTGACCGCATTTGGCCCGGTGATGTGCTTGATCGGGTTCGTTGTGATTACCGCCATGACGGCACGTGGCTGGTCGGGCGCCGTCATCATCGGCATCTTGCTCGTTTCGATCGTCGGATGGCTTAGTGGTCATGTAGCGTTTGAAGGCCTTTATTCGATGCCGCCTTCGGTGGCGCCTGTGTTCCTTCAGCTAGATATCGCCGGAGCCTTGCAATGGTCAATGATCACTGTCGTGTTGTCGTTTCTGATCGTCGACGTTTTTGATACCGCGGGCACGCTAGTGGCGGTGGCTACGCGTGCCGATTTGGTCGATGAAAAACACCAATTACCGCGACTGCGTCCGGCATTGCTGGCCGATTCCAGCGCGACCGTGGTCGGTGCATTGGTCGGGACGTCATCAACGACGAGTTACATTGAGAGCGCCGCCGGCGTCGAGGCCGGTGGCAGGACCGGGGTGACCGCGATCGTTTGTAGCGCCTTTTTTCTCGTGGCGTTATTTCTGGCGCCGTTGGCGCAGAGTATCCCGAGCTATGCCACGGCATCGGCTTTGTTGTTTGTTGCTTGTTTGATGGCGCGAAGCCTCGCCGATCTGGAATGGGACGATTTGTCAGAAAGCGTACCGGCGGTCATCGCAGCGCTGGCGATGCCGCTAACCTTTTCCATTGCCGATGGGATCGGCGTCGGGTTTCTGTGTTTCGCCGGTGTCAAGGTACTCAGTGGACGATTCAGAGAATGTCCGTCCGTTGTCTTTGTCGTCGCGGCGATCTTTGCGTTGAAGTATGTCTTTCTTTAAGCCCGGTCACCCAAGCCCATAAATTGACCGGAAGAATCCCGAACAACAACATGAACTGCGACGATGCAGTCCGGCTCCAGGCCACCGAAAATATGCGGGAACATAACGTCATGGCTAACACCCGGAATCTCCGGTGGTGTCTCGCCCACAGCCGCCGCTGGCTCGAAAAGCACCTTAACGCCAGTTGCCTCTACTCGTGCAACGGAGGTTTCGAGGCACAACCATTCACCAGGTGAACCGGCATAAAAGTGATTGGCAACGCTGATCAATAAATCTGCATCCGCCGTCGCATGAATGAACCCGTCCTGGTCATAGGTGTCGGGATAGTAACGCTTGGTTTTTGACAATGTTTCCCACTGCTTTTTCTCAATGAGATGAAACAATGCCTGCGAGTCGTTCATGTTGGTTCCTCTTATTGCGATGACGATCGCCGTTGCCGACCTTATCGAAAAGATCGTGTTTCAGATTAATCATCAGCATAAAGAAAAAACCCGGATAAGGATATGTCCTCACCCGGGCTTTTGTTGCGACTTGATCTCTTATCTAGAATCGGAAAGAAATGCTCGCTTGATAGTGACGTGGTAGTTCAGGCAAGACAATTTGGCTGCCGAACAGGTTCGGGAAATTAGCGCGGAAGTAGCGTTCATCCGTCAAGTTCTTGCCGTTCACGCTGAGCGCCCAGTTGTCTGTCTCGTAGCGAAAACCGGCATTGACCAGTGTGTAAGAAGGTAGACGTACGGCCTGTGAAAAGCCGGAGAACACTTCGTCGACGTCGACAATGCTGGCATTGATCGACAGGCCGTTGTCGAATAAGTACGTGCCGGTCAGTGACAGGATATTCTCGGGTACACCCGCACGCCGGGCTTCGGCTTCGGCGGTTGCCGGTGGCACCCCGATGACAGCGCCACCGAACAACAACGTCGGGTCAATTTGTGGCAAGTCTTCCGCGCCGAAGAAGCTGAAGATGCCGCCATTCTCAAGCGCGGTTAGATTCACCACCTCGATATTCGAGTAGCCCAATGTCAGCAACAGCCGATCCGTAGCTGCCCAGCGCGCTTCGAACTCGATACCCTCGGTACGGTTGGTCGCATTCGTAACGATGGCCTGCGCATTAAAGTCCGTACGTTCTTGTTCGTAATACGAAAGCGCCATGTACAAAGCATCATCGAGGAAGCTGCCTTTAATGCCCACTTCAAACAACTCTGATGTATCAAAGAAATTATCGTTGGCGACGTTGGGTGTCGTGATCTCGGCACCTTGACCGGCGATGATCGTGGATTGTTCCGAGAGGGTCACATAAGGCCGAACCCCGATCGGGAAATCATAGCTCACACTCACATTCCACGATAAGCCATCGGCATCGTTGGATGCGGAGACGGGTGACGCGATGTCATCGGGTCCGAAATTGGC
>JBGCGB010000054.1:0-71490 GCA_045110335.1 Woeseiaceae bacterium | reverse complement strand
CCCGGTCGGGAAGTTTCTTGGGTCGATGCAATCGATTCAGGCGGGTGATCTGGGTGCACGAGTCATTCGCGCGCTAATAGATCGCAGTGGCTGTGATCCTGAACGTATCGACGATGTCATTTTTGCGCAGGGATACCCGAGTGGTGAGGCACCTTGTATCGGACGGTGGTCTGGGCTGGCTGCCGGCCTGCCAGTGAGCGTACCCGGACTGCAAGTGGATCGTCGTTGTGGCAGTGGACTGCAAGCGATTATCAATGCGGCAATGATGGTACAGACCGGGGCCGCGGATGTGGTAATTGCCGGCGGCGCTGAGAGCATGAGTAATGTCGAGCATTACTCGACCGATATGCGACGGGGTGCCCGGATGGGTTCAACAGTGATGCATGATCGGCTGGTGCGGGGACGCGAGATGTCCCAGCCTGCCGAGAGATTCGGGCCTATCAGCGGCATGATCGAAACCGCTGAGAATTTGGCGCAGGACTATGGGATTAGTCGTGCCGAATGTGATGGCTATGCAGCGATGAGTCACCAAAGAGCATCGGCGGCCTGGTCGTCTGGAAAGTTCGATGCCGAATTGGTGCCGGTCGAGGTGCCACAACGTCGCGGCAATCCGGTCATTGTGAATCGTGATGAAGGGGTTCGCGATGATGTCACGCCGGAGAGTCTAGCCGGATTGCGGCCGCTTGCGGGTGGCGTCGTGACAGCGGGTAATGCCAGCCAGCAAAATGATGCCGCAGCGGCATGTTTGGTGGTGGCTGAAGATCAATTGGCATCACTGGGTTTGGAGCCGATGGGCTATCTGAAAGGTTGGGCAGTGGCGGGATGCGAGCCTTCGCGGATGGGCATTGGACCGGTCCCTGCTGTAGAGCGGCTGTTCAAACGCACGGGCTTGGGCTGGGATGACATCGGGCTGGTGGAACTGAACGAAGCTTTCGCCGCACAAGTGCTGGCGGTGCTGAAAGGTTGGGGCTGGGACGATCGCGAACGTTTGAATGTAAACGGCTCCGGGATTTCTCTGGGACACCCCATCGGCACGACGGGCGTTCGAATTTTGGCGACGCTGATGCACGAAATGGAACGTCGAAAAGTGCAATACGGATTGGAGACGATGTGTATCGGTGGCGGTCAGGGTATTGCTGCTGTTTTTGAGCGTGCCGCGTAAAGGTTGACAGACGACGCGATCTGATCGCCCAAACACAGTCATAGCTAACTCCAATACCCTTGGTGCATGGGTTGGGCGCTCTTCGGCGTGAGTTGATCTATTTTTCAGATGCATGCCTTTTCAATTTTTTTGAAGTTTTTTCATTGTGATCGGGGTGAACGGGATCAGTTGTCGCTTATATCAGTACAGGGCAATAAAACTGGTTCTGTCTGAATAGCGACGGTTTCGCTAAGCCGAGAAATGGAGAACATCATGGCTAACGTAAGAACGAAAGGTCTAAACAAGGCGCTGAAAGCGGCAATCCATGGGCCGAGCAAGAAGAAAATAAAATGGTACAAACACCCCTTTAATGTCAAAGCCGTGCAGGTCAAGAGAAAAGGGCGGCGAATATTTGTTAACGGTAACAAAGGCCATCACTTATCACATCGTCTAAAATGGCGTCCTGACAATCAGATCTTTTTTGAGTTTGAAATTAGTCCCACGGGCCAAATTGAAAATCTCGAGGTAAAGATCTCAAAAGGCTCTGACAAACTGATCGGTTGGATCAAGCAAGGACTGAAAATTGCTGATTTCGTCAAAGATATCTTCAATAAGCTTGATGAAGGCGGCGTTGATGCTCAGATGGCGGGTAAAGCGGATGGTGCTGCTGGTGACATTGGGGCTATCGTCAAAAAAGCTGCTGCAGGTCGCGCTTCTGATCTGCTGGATGGCAGTTGGCGAGGTGATGCCATGTTCATGATTGCCAGTGTGGCTTTGATGTACATCGCAGAGCAAGCGTTGGTCGCGCGCAGCAACGCAGCGGGCGGTTTTGCGGCACGACCGAGGATCACAGCAGCAGCATTGGCTGCAGCCTGATCTTTAAAAATAAACTGGAGTATCGCGTCGTCGATACTCCAGTTTTCTCTATTGAGTGCTACCGTCCGATGAACCAACAGAAATGGTGTATCCAGGCGTTACTGTTTCATCTTCACCATCGGTTGAAACGGGCGGTCGCGGCGGTAATTCTATGATGATCTCGCCGAGGTCGATGCGCTCACCGCCTATGTTCAACTCGAGGCCAGCAACAATCGTTTGATCCAATCGGCGCCCTTGACGCCCTTTTCGGGCTTCTACAATGAGCGATTTCCTGAGTTTTTTTCCACTCTTGTTTCTCCGCGATGCTGCCCGTACTTTTACTTTCTTGAGTTTAACCGGCACGATCATGCTCCTCCGGCACCTTGGTGCCTCTCCCTAAAGTAGAGTAAGTTAACACAAAGTATAAAAATTACAGTGTAGGGAGATGCGGACATGGACAACAAAAAAATCGCATCATTGCTTGCTGAATGGGCCGCCGGAGACCTTCAAGCGCTCGATACATTGGTCTCTGAGTGTTACCCGCTATTTAAGAAAATAGCGATCCGTCAAATGGATGGAGAAAGAAAAAGTCATACGTTGCAAGCAACGGGGCTCGTCAACGAAGCTTTTTTGCGTCTCAGAAAAATGGAGCCCAATCTTGTTGATGCAGCACACCTCAAGAACCTAGTTGGTGTCGTCATGCGGCGCATATTAGTTGATCATGCCAAATCGAAGCGTCGAAAGAAACGTGGTGGGGATGTCATCGTTGAGTCGCTTACGATGACCGTAGAGGGAGAGTCTGCCACCCCTTTCGACGTTTTGGCGCTAGATACTGCATTGACTTCGCTGGAAGACGCGGACTATTTATCTGCAGCGATACTTCAGTGTTACTACTTTGGGGGAATGACTTATCGGGAAATCGCAGTCGCGACAAACCTTGCAGAGTCGACCGTGCACAGCAAACTCAGAACCGCAAGGGCTTGGCTGGCGAGCTCGTCAGAACGATGAACTCTCAAGATTGGCAAAAGCTCACGCAAGTTGTGGAGTCTGTGGAACCGCTGTCAGAAGCAGAACGAACAAAGGTTATCTCGCGCGCGTTTCCTGATAATACGGCCCATCGCGAGATGGCTCACGCGATGGTCGTCGAGCTAAGGCGCAATAACACTTGTATTCGGGAAAGACTTCAAGAATATGCAGGGAGCATCGATTCCTCCCCGGCATTAAGTGCGGGAGATATTGTCGCAGGCTTTGAAATTCGTCGATTGATCGGGAAAGGTGGTATGGGCGAGGTTTATCTCGGCCACCGGAAAACGGAACACTTTGAGCTCTACGCTGCCGTCAAAATAATTTATGCGGACTTCGCTACTGGGTTGGATACGCTACCCGATGCAAAAGAACTGCAGTCTCTGGCTGCATTGTCTCATCCGAATATTGCACGCTTTATCGATGGCGGGTTACATCCCGATCTCGGCCTCTATTTGGTTTCTGAATTTGTCGATGGCGTCCCTTTGGTCGAGTGGTGCAGCACTCCAAGTCGAACTGAAAAAGAAAAGTTGGCAATGTTCGTAGCCTTGTGTGCCGCTGTTCAGCACGCACATAGTCGGCTGCTCATTCACTGCGACATCAAACCAGCCAATATCTTGGTAGACAAAGAAAATCATCCCAAATTGCTAGATTTTGGTATCGCATCGGCGGCTGGCACGTCGGATAAAGTCGACAGATCGGGCAGTCGATACACTCCGGCCTATGCGAGTCCGGAGCAGACCGCCGGCGATGCGTTGACCATTTCAACCGATATCTATTCATTAGGTGCAGTCTTGTTTGAAGTGCTAACCGGTCGGAAGCTCTCCGAGGAGTCTCTTAGTGGAAACGAGCAAGCCAGAAAACCACAAAACCCGAAGATCAACTACGAGTTGGCAGCCATCGTCTCCCGGTCTACCTTAAGATGCGTGACGCATCGATATGCAACTGCACATGATCTGGCAGCAGACGTGCAACGTTTTATTGATGAAAAACCAGTAACTGCATTGACCTCCAAGAGACATTACCGAATTCTCAAATTTCTTCAACGTCACACTATTCCAACCGCGCTAACTCTATGCCTTGTAGTTGTTGCGTTCGTTTTTCTCACTAGCTATGCCTTGCAGCAAGAGAGGATTCGTTCCGAAAGAAACGCAATGCTCGTTGAGCGTTTCGCAAAGGAGAGCACCACAGAGTTTCTGGCAGCCACGCTTGGCAAGTTCGATCCCATAGATTCCAATCGAGCACTGATAGATGTTCCAACCGAGGTGCTATTGGATATAGCCTCGCGCGCCAACACTAGCCTCCAAAATGTTCCGACTGCACAGCTTACGATACTTAGAGATGTGGCTGATTCGTTACACAGTAAAGGGATTTATGCAGAGGCTGAATCTACAATTGCGCAAGCAATTTCTGTATCCGAGCGAGTTCAGTTGTTGAATCCGTTGACAATGTCATCTCTTTATCGTGTGTCCGGCCTTATCCAAGGGTCATTGGGTAACGCTGTCGCAGCAGATGCTGATTTTGCAGTGGCAGAAGCCGCTCTTGATAGAACCGGCAGCGTAAATACAGTCCATCATGCAAGGCTCGCTCTTGCACTCGGCGCGGCAGCAAGAAGTGCGGGAGATTATGAGCGTTCGGAAGACTACTTAAGTAGCGCGATAACGATGTTTCGGTTGTCCGTCGGAGAGGACTCCGCCGAGGTTGCTAGAGCTCTAGATCAGTTAGGATATCTTTACCTGTTTCTTGATCGCTCGATAGATGCATTGCCTTTCTTCGTGGAAGCTCGCGACATTACAGCGAGAGTATTGGGGCGGGAGCATGCCAACTATGGCCGTCAGACGGCTCATCTTGCGACTGCCTATCGAAACACTGGTCAGGAGCAGGTGGCACGAGAGCTGTTTTATGAGGCTGTTGATGTTTTATCGAATACTCTAGGTGCGCATCATAGCCTCACGATAAATACCCGGGTTGAACAAGGTCGATTGATGCAACTTGCAGGACTGTTAGCCAACGCAAAGTCGGAATACGAGCAAGCAGTTCGAAGCGCGGAAATGACGTTTGGGCGCAATCACCACCAGTTCGGTATCCAATTGTTGTCGGTTGGAAATGTTGAATTTGAGTTAGAGGAGTTTGAACGAGCGAGAACGGCTTATGCCAATGCAAGCGATGTGTTGTCTAGCTCTTTGCCAGAGAACCATGTGTTCAGGGGTGCCGCACTGGTCGGCCTTGCCATGGTTGATTTAGAGGAGGGCTCAGTCAAAGGTGGATTGGCCTACGCTGAGCGTGCGCTCGAGATATTCGACAAAGGCATTGGTCATGAGCATTGGTACTATCATTTAGCATATTGCCTGACTGTCTTGGCTACGTTCGACGAAAAGTTTTCGGCAGCTGAGCAAGAGAAATTGATGTTTCACTTTGATGGATTTCGACGAGCACGAGACGCGCGTGATTTCAGGGTGCGCTTCCTTGAATCAAAACGTATCTTTCAGAATCGCTAGGGTTTCTACGAGACGAGTATGGGTTTTTGTTTACCCAGTTTGTCTGTGCTGAAACTCAAGTCGCATAAGAGCGGGCATTGCCTTGAGCGACGTCATGCGTCGAAAAATTAATTGGATCTCTTTTCCACGTTTTCTGCACAATCGCTACATCCTTGCTGCTCAATTAGACACTAGTCTGAACCGACATCAAATTCGTCGGTTTAGAGGTTCTGCTATGTCTTCTCGTTACGCCACTACATCGGCGATCGTATTCGTCCTCATGCTGTCATCCGCCTGCGCATCGAATAGGGCCAGCCCGTTTCGTGAACATAGAACGCCGCCAGCAGAAGCGTTGCAAGCTTGCAGTGCTGCTGAAGTCTCCGAGGCTTGTTCGTTTGAAGGTCGTGAGGGCGAGAATGTTGAAGGAACCTGCCAAACCTTGGAGGGCGAGCAGCTCGCGTGCAAGCCGACGAATCAACGAAGACGCAGTCGCAGTGGAGGGCAACGCCGATGAACAATGATGACTTGAAAATTGCATCGCTGGCGATCGTTGGCCTGTTGTTGTCTGCGTGTGGCGGCAGCAACAGTGTGACGGATGACAACACGGTGGCTGATGACGACACCGGCAACGATGATACGGCAACGTTGAACGACGCCTACCTTTGGTTCGGCGCCAACGTCACCGTTGCATTGGATGGTAATGAGGTCGTGATTGAAGCGACAGGCCGACCGGACCATACATCTGCATATTGGAATCCTGACAATGCCAGCGGGCTCTACGTTGAACCGGATCCGGCAATCACCACGGCTTCACGCATGTCGCCAGGCTATATCGAAGAATACGATAATCTCTTCACGCTTCGAGTGCCCGCCAGTCCGACGCTGGCGGCAACCAGTTCAGCAACAAGTTTGGGCCCTGTCGGCATTGCCGTTAGCGGCGCACCCATTTTTAATGATCAGGAAGGGCCCAACATTGCCCTGAATGTGGGCGTGATTTCGGGTTTTGATCGCAATGGCGCACACACTGGGCCATCGACTTACCACTATCATTTGGAACCCAAAGCAATCACGAATGATGATGATTCGTTGGTCGGCGTCATTGCTGATGGTTTTTTCCTGTTCGGACGCCAGTGTTACACCACGCCGGGAACTTATCCGACAGACCTGGATATATCGGGCGGGCACACGTCGGAAACCCAATATTCGATGGGTGAGCAGGAGTATCACTACCACATCGTTAACGAGACCTATCTGGGTGCGTACTACCTGTTGTTTGCTGAGGACTATCAGGGCACACCGAATACCATTAGCAACTGAGCCGGTCACGATGAAACTCGCTATACCTTATCTTGCCGGTCTACTGCTTTTGTCGCTCGCGGTGACGAACTGGTTTGCAGTCATGCTGGTCGCGCCACAACCGGCGGAGACTCCCGATATCGTTCGTGCTGGCGACATACGCATTGATACAGCGACCGGCGTGCGTCTGTATCGTAACGAACCATTCACGGGCACGGCCGTGACGCATCATGCCTCGGGAACGCTTGCCCGATCTGAAACGTATGTAGCAGGACGTCGACAAGGTGAGCTTCAGATGTGGTTCTCCAATGGTCAAATTGCTTATACCGCACACTATGAAAAGGGTCGGCGTATCGGTCTCGCGACTAGTTGGTGGCGCAACGGCAACCGACGATCAGAGACACGCTATGTGGATGATCGAGCTGACGGCGTGTCATGGCATTGGTATCGAACTGGCGAGAAATACAAACGCTTCAGTTTTGCCAATGGTGTGCCCACCGGCTTGCAAAAAGCCTGGCGGTTGAACGGCAAGCTTTACAGTAATTTTGAGTATCGCAACGGGCGAGCTTATGGGTTGCGCAATGCGAACTTGTGCGTCGAGTTGGAAGATGAAGAATTGCCGCTGCCTACGACGTGAGCATCGGACTTCCCCAGAAGCGCAGGTCTCAGCAACTCATTTGATGGCATACCTTTCCGATATTCGGCTTGTTAGCAATAAGGAGCATAGTCTTGAAGAGAAAGTGCAATAGGATTCGACGGCGTGATACCAGTATCTTGATGTTGATCATGACACTGTTGGGCGTTACCGCCGCATCGGCGACTGATGAATTGCCGTACTACGATAGCGCAGACTTCACGCCGCATTGGATTTCGGACGACAGCGATATGCTCGATAGTTTTCATCGTATTCCGGCGTTTCAGTTTACCAATCAAAATGAAGCGCTCATCAGTCAGCGTGACACCGATCAAAAAGTTTATGTCGCCAGTTTTTTCTTTAGCACCTGTCCCGGCATCTGTCCGACGCTGAAATCAAAGCTGCAGTCTGTGCAAACGGCATTCATCGATAACGAAGAGGTGTTGATTCTTTCGCATAGCATTAGACCGGGTTCGGATACACCAGAGGTGTTGCAGCAATACGCGAAAGATAACGGCGTCGTCACCGGGAAATGGCATTTACTAACGGGCGAGCAGTCTACGATTTATGAGCTGGCGCGCAGCGCTTATTTCGCGAACGAGGATCTCGGTACCCTGCAGGACCAAGCTGACTTTCTGCATACAGAAAATCTGTTGCTCATCGATCAAAACAGACGCATCCGCGGTATCTACAATGGACTGAGCAGCACGTCTGTGGCTCATTTGGTTGAGGATATTAAGCGGCTTTTGTGAAGGGCGATCGGTTGCAGCGGCACTTGGGCGAATTGATGCTCGTTTACGTCGCCAATACTCGACATTTCATTTGAGTTTAGATCTCTGCGGCTAAAGCGCGGGTGGCAAAGTGTGCTTACAACGGGGAACCGTAATCAATGACAAACAGTACCCGGTTGCTATCGTTTGGATCGCTCATGGAAATCGGTCCCTGCCCTAAAGAACGAATCGCATGGATGTAGGGCAACATACCGCCTAACGTCGACGCAGGAGAATCTAGATAAACCTCGACGTAGCACTGCTCTGTCCGACACTCGAGGCTCATCAAGCCAGCCGTCTTTTGTTTCAGCTGCGTCTCGAAGGCTTCCCGAATTCGCGCTTCTTGTTTCGGGGCCCAGTCGGCATCACGATCCTGATTCCGTATTTGCGACATCGCTTCATTCGGTGTCATTTCGAGAAAGTGGGCGTTCTGCAAGGCTGTTTGCGTGACTAATTGCCGAGGGTCAGGGGTAGGCAGGTTGTTGTGTTTTTCGACCGCAACAGTTTCGGCTTGATGCTCTACCTCTGCGGTTTCGACCAGTATCTCTACATCGTCCAAAACACCAGGAGATTCAGTCGAAAGTTTACTAGCGATTGAGTTATCGGCTGGTACAGGTGCGATTTCTGTCGGACCGTCGAGCAGGGCATTGCGTTTGCCTAACGAATAGCCGGCCATGAATATGGCAGCGAAGGTGCTCGCAATAACGAGCGTTTTCATAACTTGGTGCACTTTACCCTCCTGAGATCGCAGTTTACTAGATCTATTGCCGAAGCTCACAAAGCAGTATATAGTTAATTTTACTCATATAGCGCAATGAGCGCGCGCTATGATAAACATAATGCATAAAAGGAGTTTGGCATGAGTACAATGAAAACGGTTTTGCAAAGGCTGGCTCGTTACTACAAAGCGATAGCCTGCAGTCTTACGCTAGGGGTGATGTTGTCCAGCAACGCGCCAGCACAGACAAGCGGCGACTTGGACGCCATTTGTGTTCTTAATACCTGTCTCGTCTTTATCTATCTCTACAATCCGGCAACCGGGAATGTGGAGTGGCAGTTTATGACCTCAGTAACCAGGCCGGTGTGGGAATACTATTTGTTGCACAACGTTCCACAATAGTTCTTGCTACGACGGCTAATGACCTAGTCATCAGATTGCTTGGTATCTTGAAGCCGGAGCGTATCTGCGATGCGGCTATAGATAGTACGACCTTATTGTCTGCCGTCATCCTGTAGTCGAAGCGTCTTGGGTACCACTAGTTGTCGATAATGTACTAATGGCGCGAATGCGCGACTTCCGGGCCGTAAATCATCCATTCAGCATGCCTTGTCTTGGTCTGGTTTCTCTGAGCCCTGATTTGATTTTCTCCTGCACTACCACTACCGTGACGACTCAAGGCTAATCTCCTGGGTCAAACGAACCAATGTACCGCTTCATTCTGAGCAGTCTCCTGAGCGCACTGTTCTTTGGTCAATCTGCACCGGCTTCAGACGACCTCGTCCAGACGATGTCAGTCACGATCTCGGCAATTGATGGAGGCGCGTGCAGGCGTTTTGCTTGGGAAGTCCATGTCATCGTGTGTCGTCGTTCCAGCGAACAAATTTCGCAGTTGGCTGGTGTTCAACCTGCTTTGCTCGGCGCACCGGACGATAGTGAATTGATGCATGCCCTGCAGTCCTTTCAACTTGGATTCGGTCGTGCGATGGCTAACAATTTATTGGCAATGAGCCTGCAGCTGATGCGTAATCCAATGCGATCGTTGAGAGATGACGTTTTCGTCGCGGTGCTCTCCAATCCTTATGATTACTGTTCTATTCGATACGAGGCCCGTGGCCAGTACACTGAAGACGTTGACTCGCCCCATCTTTTGGATGGCTTCGTCAATGCCTGTAAGGGCGAAACCTATGATCTCGCAGGACGCGTACTAGTGGGGCATCAACATGCAACCGAATGGAATCTATTCATTCCGCCTCATCGATATTTAGACGAAGATACTCTGTTGCTCGGCGAGTTGCCCCTAGCCGCGGCGAGAACGAATTTTGATTTTGGCCCCAATCTACATGACCAGCGTTTGTCTCCAGACCATCAATTGTTACTAGCGGCTGAATGGGGCGATGAAAAACTCGTTCGAAAACTGCTGGAATCGCGAGTCGATGTTAATACGGTAAACTGGTCGAACGAGTCTCCATTGCTACTCGCATCAAGCTGGGGTAACACTAATGTTGTTGATTTGTTGCTAAAGATGGGTGCCGATCCGGATGTCGTCAACAGTACGGGGTATTCGGCGTTACATTTTTCTCTTATGCGTGGTCATCATGAAGTCACTCGGCTTTTACTAGCCGCCGGTGCGTCTACTGAAATCCCATGCAAGGCTCATGATTGCGCGCCAACGCCGCTGATTTTACTTTTGCGCATCACGCCTTACTCTCAAACAATCGGTGAAAGGGTTCAACTCTTACTGGACCATGGTGCGAGTCCGGACGCCAGCTTTGGAGGCAAGACAGCCATTCAGTACGCGGAAGATGAGGGTAATTCCGAGGTTATTGATCTACTCAAGCGGTAGATCAGGATATACTAGATACGCTTTATCAAAGGGTATGGGCAGGACATTCACGTCTAGAGCCCTTTCAACTTGAACATCAGCTCTAATCTTCATACAAACGATCCAACACCGGAAAGCCGGGTTTATCCCAAACGCCCGTGACACAATCTTGTTCCCACGCGAGAAACGCATCGTCACCCAACACGGTATTCACATAGTCTTCGCAAACACCGGGGAGGGCGACGCCATAGGTGCGCAGACGCGTAGCCACAGGCGCATAGAATGCATCGGCAATAGAACGTGTGCCCAAAAGCCATGGCCCTGCATGTCGACATTGTTCGCGTAGTGTCGTCCATAGTTCAAACAACCTCACCAGATCGCGCTTCGTATCATCCGGCCATTGATCATAGTGACAACGCCGTTGAATATTCATCGGCATGTCCCGACGGATGCCGAAAAAACCGCCGTGCATTTCGGCGGTTGCGGCGCGGGCAACAGCGCGAGCCGATGAATCAGTTGGCCAAACTTTTGGGTTCTGCTCCGCAGCCCATTCCGCGATCGCCAGTGAGTCCCAGATCACTAAGTCGTCGACATGTAGGGCGGGCACTTTGCCGGCGGGTGAGACACGTTTGACCGCTTCGATCTCGCCCATGCCATAGCCCGGTTGATCCAGCGGAATGTAGTGCTCATCAAAATCAATATTCGCCCACTTGAGCGTCAGCCAGGGTCGCAGGGACCACGATGAGTAGTTCTTCGGTCCGATATACAACGTTTGCGACATGACGCACCTCCAACATCCAAGACTCGAGTCTAACTGCTTGGTTTTACTGGCGCGAGTGCCCAAAAAGCGTTTTTTTCGGCACTAGCGCTATACTGACGGATCACGAATAGGGGGGCTAAACGATGAAAAAAGTAATTCTAGCAACCGTTGCCAGTGCACTGGCGATCACAGGATGGGCGGGTCATCACGAAGAAGGTGAACAAGACGCCGCGATGTCTGCGGACGCCGCCGCCGCGATGCAAGCCGCGGCGACGCCGGGCGATAGCCATGCCAATCTGGCGAAGAGTGTCGGAAAATTCAAGGCGTCAATGTCGATGTTCATGGCGCCCGGCGCCGAGCCGATGCAAAGCACGATGTTGGTCGAACGGGAAATGGATCTCGACGGACGCGTGCTGGCCGAAGTCTGGCAGGGCAGCGTAATGGGCGCGCCATTCCAGGGCCGCAGCCGCACCGGCTACGACAACGTCACCAAACGCTATTGGTCAACATGGAGTGACAACATGTCGACGGGCTTACTGGTCATGTATGGCAACTGGGATGAATCGGCGCAAGCGATTGTGTTTACGGGCACTGGTAACCATCCCGTGACTGGCGCGTCCTACTCCATGCGGTCGGTCGGCAAACATCATGAAGATGGGTCCGAGTCGATGACGATGTACGAGGATCATGGAGCCGGCGAGTACAAAACGATGTCTTTCACATTGGAGCGTATCTAACCCGTTAACGTCATTTTTTCGGCGATAACGCCGAGTTAATGAATCAAGAGTCGTCCGCATTGGCCCAGATATGTCATTCGGTAAGCGGTCATCCGTCTTTTTGAAACGCTAGCTAAAGATCTGGTCAGTGCGGTCGCTCATACGCTGTACACGGGAATACAGGGACGTCCCCATGTCAGCAAAATTATCGGCGACCAGTGTCACCAACAGTATGATTCTCGACAATGCGTTTCGAGAAGAAAGGTCTGTGCTGGGTGAAATCCTGGCGACCATTCCTTACCACGTCTTTTGGAAAGATACGAAAAGCACCTACCTCGGCTGCAATAGAGTGTTTGCAGAAAATGTGGGACTCGACTGCCCGTCGCAAATCGTCGGGCTGACTGACCACGATATGCCCTGGAAGGGAGCCGAAGCCGAGGATTATCGTGCGGATGACGCCGCGGTCATGTTGTCCGGTGTCGCCAAATTGCATATCGAAAAAACCCAAACACTCTCCGACGGCACGGTGATTCACCTCGAAACGAGCAAAGCCCCGTTAATAGATCCATCCGGTGAGATCATCGGTGTCATCGGTATCTTTCGAGACATCTCTGAAAAGCGAATGATGGAACTGCAGGTTGCCCAAACCAGCAAGCTGGAATCGATGGGGCAACTAGCCGCCGGTATCGCTCATGAAATTAATACACCTGCCCAGTTTGTTGGCGACAACACAGAATTTTTGAAAGACAGCGTGGCAGAAATCTTGCCCGTGCTGAATCAAGCTGCTGCATTTGCAAAATCGTTGGGTGACGATCCCGAGCACGGTGAAGCCGCGAAATCACTGACCAAGATGTTGGACGATATCGATGTCGAGTATCTCGCTGAAGAGCTACCCGTTTCTTTAGGGCAGTCACTGGATGGTGTACACAGAATCAAGAAAATTGTTCAATCGATGAAGGCATTTTCCCATCCGGGTACCGATGAGAAAACACCGGTTAATATCAACAAGGCACTTGAAAACACATTGACGGTGGCGACGAACGAATGGCGCTATGTCGCCGATGTCGAGCTCAATCTGGATGAAGCACTGCCGGCGGTGCATTGCTTGCCCGGGGAGTTGAATCAGTGTTTTCTAAACATCATCGTGAATGCTGCCCATGCGATTGCGGATCATCACGGTGATGATAATAAAGGCCAGATCGTGATCTCAACGACTCACATAGATGATCGCGCTGAGGTCACGATTTCCGATACCGGTGGTGGTATCCCTGAAGACATCCATGACAAGATTTTCGAGCAGTTCTTTACTACAAAGGGGGTTGGTCGAGGAACCGGGCAGGGATTGTCGATTGCCTACAGTGTCATCGTACATCAGCATGCCGGATCGCTCGACTTCGAAACAGAGGTCGGTGAAAGTACAACATTCCGTATCTCGTTACCGATCAACGAAGAGAAAACTGAGACGCAAGCAATTACCTAGGATTCGATGTTCTGGTGCGAGCGCAATCGGTGGTAGATATTGTGACCGACGATTATCGCGAAAACCATTGAATCAAAGCATGCAAGCTTGGTGGAACCTGTCGGGCTGATGGTGCTTCATAGACTTATTCAAACGCTGCTGAATTGTCGCATCGGTATTGGTTAGGTGGTTAGTATCTCGCTATCACTGATCTACACAAAACCCCGACCGTCAATTGATCGAAGTAAAGGTAAGGTGGAAAACCTGTCAGACTATCGTAATATCTGGCTTATCTTTGGTTGTCGTTGCGTTGAGCATTATGAAGTTTCTTGCTGTCTTTTCTGTGCTGCTATTGGCGTTCTTTGGTCAATCAGCGACAGCGAGTCCACCCAACATCTTATTGATCTATGTCGATGATCTCGGCTATGGCGACCTTGGCCACTATGGCCATCCTGTCATCGAGACGCCTAATATCGATTCGCTGGCGCGCGATGGCATGACATTCACGAACTACTATGCACCGTCGGCGTTGTGTTCTCCGTCGCGTGCCGGTTTGCTAACCGGTCGTGCCCCCTATCGAACGGGCATTAAGAGCTGGATACCGGAGAACACCGGCATCTATCTGAAAGACGAAGAAATCACGTTAGCCGAAGTTTTGAAAGATGTTGGTTACTCAACGGCATTGATCGGCAAGTGGCATCTAAATGCGGATCTTGGCAGTGATGTGGAACCGCAGCCTACGGACCAGGGCTTTGATTATTTTTATGGTCATAACGCGTTTCAGGTACCGACGAATAAGAATCCGACCAATATTTATCGTGGCCGCGAGAAGCTGGCGCCACAACAAGGCTACACGGCTGACCTCTATGTTGATGAGGCGATTGGTTGGCTCGAAAGACGCCAACAGAAAAATCCATTCTTTTTGTTCCTGAGCATGGCAGAGCCCCACACGCCGATCGAAAACCCGGATGCCTATAATGCCCGCTATGCCGCTTTCACGCGCGGTTCGATTGTGCCGATCCCATCGGGCGAAGCCACCATTCCAAAGGATCAACTAACGCCGCGCGGCCCTGGCGAATACTTTGCAAATATTACTTACATGGATGCACAGCTTGGACGATTGTTGGCGTGGCTTGAGACACAAGGCATTGCCGACGATACATTGGTCGTGTTCACCAGTGACAACGGTCCGGTAACCGATGATTGGCTGCATTGGTATGAAGTCAACGCTTATGGCAGTACCGGTGGGCTAAGAGGCCGCAAACACTTTCTCTATGAAGGCGGTATCAAAGTGCCAGCCATTATTCGTTATCCGGCCATGATTGCCGCTGGAGCTATGTCCGACGATCTGGTGATTGGCACTGATTTGTTCGTGACGTTGTCGCGGCTCGGTGGCGGACAGGTGCCCAATGACCGCCCGATCGACGGCATCGATATCACGCCGGTGTTTGATGGCGATGCCCTGGGTGAACGCACCATCGTTTGGGCACTCGACTCCGTGTCGCCGTTGGAGTTTGCCGTTCGCCGCGGCGATTGGAAGCTGATGATCGACCGACAAGGGCAGGCGCAAGAGCTCTACGATCTGAAAACAGATCCATTGGAGCTGTTCAACGTTCATGCCAAAGAGCCGCAAGTCGTCGAAGCGTTGATGACCGTTTTCGCCGACGCCGACTACCTCCAGCCGAAGAAGTAATGCGCTAGTTGCAGTCAGTCAGCCCGTTGATCCAGTCTGCGACGACCGTTACGCCGTCGTTGTCGACCACGCTAGACCCGATGGGCGGCATGCCCTGACTATCTCGACGACGCATGCGTTCCACGATCAAAGATGCATTAGCGTTGCCCGGCGTAATCAAAAGCGCATTGGTGATGCCAAGGTCGCCCTCCAGCGGTTGGGCATCGCAGGCGTTGGTGTTGGCTAACGGCGTGCTGTAGCGCAAATCCATGGTCGATGGCGTGGGTCCGTTCGGGCGATGACATGATGCGCAGTTGGTATGCAAGTACGCACGAGCGCGGTCGCTGTCACTGGCTGTTGTATCGGTCGGATCTTCCAGCATATCGAGGGTGTTGACGTCTCCCGGCAGTGCACTGGAGAACATCATTACGTGCTCAATCGTCTCCAGTTGATTGGCGGTTCGACCGGTCGCTGTATAAGTGGTCGCTTTATTGAACTGTGCGATCTCCGGTCCCAATGAAATGCCGGCTGCTGCGGTATGGCATTGCATGCACTGTGCTTCAGAAGGATAGATCCACGCTTGTCCATTGATGTCGGCGATCTTACCGCCGCGCACGCGCGTCGCTTCAGTTTGGGTATCGTTCCACTCATAGGTATACCCGCCCCATGAGCCGTCGGTGTGACGCATCAAGTGTCGAGTTTCAACCAACTCACCGGCGAGCCGGAAGTTCTTGACGATCACGGTGCCCACCGGAAACTCGAAATCACCGTCGCCGGCTAAGCCGATCGTCTCTCCGTTGGGCAGTCCGATGAAACGTTCCTTGTCGGCATCGTCGGACCAGAAAGGCGCATTCAAATCGTAAGGCAGCAGACCACTGTAAGGCGCGGTGATGTCATTCGGATTCGTGCACCCGGTGTTCGATAGTAAGTCCGCAATAGGATTGATGCCTGTGTTGTTGGCCGGTTCCAAGCGACGCACGCGACCTTGACCTGTGTTGCCGTTGATATTGACGAAATACATTTCATCGTCCGGTCCAATCGCAAACGCCGTTGGATTGACGGATGAATCAATTAGAAGATCATTGGTGTAGTTGCCCTGATTGTCCGGGCGTGCGGCCCAGATGCGTCCGGAACCGTAGTCCGCAAAAACGTAAAGGCCTTGCAGGGCAGGAATGGCGCTGCCTCGATAGACGAAACCGCCGGTGATCGAATTGCCATCGCTTCGACCGTATTCCGTGACCGGGTCTATCAATCCACCCGTGGCACAATCGCCGACATTGGCGGTATCGCGTGTGCCTTCTTTGCAGCGCCAACCGTAGTTACCGCCGCGCTCAATCAGATTCACTTCTTCTCTCGCACCTTGTCCTACGTCCGCAAGCCATAGATTGCCGGTCGGTTCGTCGAAGCTCCAGCGCCATGGGTTACGCAATCCCCAGGCATAGATTTCCGGGCAATCGTTGGCGTTATCACCGGGTCCGCATAGCGTGTTGCCGGCAAAGGGGTTGTCCTGAGGTATTCGATAACCGGCACCAGTGCCGTCAACATCAATACGCAGCATGGAGCCGAGCAATCTTGTGGTGTCTTGTGACCGCTGCCTTGGGTCGTTGCCACTGCCGCCATCACCAAGCCCGAAGTAGAGTAGCCCGTCGGCGCCAAAAGCGATGTCACCGCCGTTGTGATTGTCAAAGTCCTGGTCGACCAACAAGATGACTTGCTCTGTTGTGCCGGCGCCGGGATTGTTAACGTCATCCAAAATGAATCGGGACAACACATGTCGCATCGATGGATTGGAATGGTCGATGGTGTACGACAAGAAAATCTCGGGCGTCGCCGGATAGTCGGGATGAAACGCTAATCCGAGCAAGCCGCCTTCGGAGTTCGTTCGTATCGCTCGCGTGGTCGTCAAATCGAGAAAGCGCTGTGTCGCATTCGCCGCGCCGGGGTCAAACGTCAACACTTGTCCGGTTTTTTGTAAGACAAACCAGCGGCCGGCACCGCCGGGTTCCAGCAGCAACTTGGTGGGTTGTGAAAAGCCAGGTAATGAAGCGTAAGGATCGGTAATAGAAACGGTCGCACCATCTGAAGGCCTGTCAGTAGCGAGACAGGTGAGATTGTCGGGTCGGTCGTCTAGTCCGAACTGAACCGTCGTCGTGTCGTCGTTGGTGATCGTGCCAGTTGCGGTGTCCGTTGTGATCGTCGCATTCATCGGCGAAGACAAGATAACGGAGAATGTTTCATCGGCTTCCTCAACGGTGTCACCAATGATCTCGATGTCGATCACGACGGTTGTCGTGCCACTGGGAATCTGGATCGTGCCGGACGCCGCCGTGAAGTCGCTGCTCTCGGACGCTGTGCCGGCACTCGTTGCGTAGTTGACACTGGCCGAAGCGACCGTCGCAGGTGGTTGGGCGTTCGCCGTGGCCGTCACGGTAAACTGGAGCGCCGTTGTACCGTTATCACCTTCGCGGATCGTCGCGTCAGCGATGGATAGGGTTGGGTTAACAGTGGTCGGCGTTGGCGCCATCGTGTCGTCACCGCCACTGCCGCCGCAAGCGGCGATCAAGCAAGCCGCCAAGCTTAAGCTCGTGCTACAAATATGTCTTGCGGTCGGCGTTTTCGAATCTGTCATAGCGAATCAATCCACGGTTTTCTAACCATGCGTTTGAGCCTAGCAGACAAGGGGTGAAAGTGTCTTTCGAAAATCGCGAATCGTCGCTGTTCGGCGACAGTATTGATACGCTATGTGCGGTCAAGCGTGGCGGCGATTATGTGGATGACGTCGCGACCAGCGGTCAAACATCATACACTGGGGCGCTTCTTTGGCGTTGCCGCGAAACGAGAGAACGATCATGCAATCTGACATTCGGCTCAGCGCCGATATTGGTGGGACTTTTACCGATATCGTTCTTGAAGTGGGCGAAGAACGGTTCTCTGTCAAAGTGCTCACGACCTATGCGGCACCCGAGGCCGCAATCCTGTCCGGTATGAAGCTAGTTTGCGCCAAAGCCGACGTATCTCCGACAGACATTGCACAGGTGATACATGGCACCACGCTCGCAACAAATGCGTTGATTGAGCGGAATGGCGCGCACACCGCATTGATCACCACGCGAGGTTTTCGTGATGTTATTGAGATGCGTACTGAGTCTCGTTTCGAGCAATACGATCTGAACCTGGAAATTCCCGAACCGTTGTTGCCGCGGCAGGATCGCTATGTCGTTACGGAACGGATGAATGCTGCGGGTGAAGAATTGATTCCGTTGGATCTCGATGAGTTGGATGATGTGGTCGGTAAGATCGAAACAGGCGGCTACACAAGTGTGGCGGTGGGCTTGATTCACGGCTATGCGAATTCGAGTCATGAACAAACCATTCGATCGGTGCTCGCGGCGCGGCTGCCTAACGTCATGGTGTCGATCGCTTCCGAAGTGTCGCCACAGATGCGTGAGTATGAGCGGTTTAATACGGTTGTTGCCAATGCGTATATTCAACCGCAAATGAAAACGTATCTGACGCGCTTAACGGACCAGCTGTCTGATGCAGGCGTTCGTTGCCCGGTTTTTCTGATGCACTCTGGCGGCGGCATCATTTCTGTAGAGAGCGCAGCTGAGTTTCCCGTACGCCTGGTAGAATCCGGCCCCGCTGGTGGCGCAGTTTTCGCAGCACATATCGCTGCTCGTTATGGATTGGACAAAGTGTTGTCGTTTGATATGGGCGGAACCACGGCAAAGATTTGCTTGATTAAGGATCACACGCCAAAGACCAGTCGCGTGTTTGAAGTAGCGCGTTCTTATCGGTTCAAAAAGGGATCCGGGATGCCCATTTCGATCCCGGTGATCGATATGGTGGAGATCGGCGCGGGTGGCGGTTCACTGGCGTCATTGGATGCGATGCGGCAGGTTCGTGTGGGTCCCGAATCGGCTGGCTCGGAACCCGGGCCGGCTTGTTACGCCAGGGGTGGCTTGCGTCCCGCCGTGACCGATGCAGATTTAGTGTTGGGTAAGTTGGATCCGGATCACTTTGCCGGCGGCGAGATTCCGTTGGACCTATCTATGTCGGCGCAGGCACTCGACGCTGTTATTGGTCGACCCTTGGAGATGGATACCCAGACCGCCGCATTCAGTGTGGCTGAGGTAGTCGATGAAAACATGGCGAATGCAGCGCGCGTGCATGCTGTCGAAAATGGCGAGGACCTTGCCGAGTTCACGATGATCGCGTTCGGCGGCGCCGCGCCGCTGCATGCCGCACGCCTGTGCGAAAAATTGGGTATTCGAAGGCTGCTGGTGCCGCCGGGTGCCGGGGTCGGCTCGGCAATCGGTTTCCTGCGCGCACCGATAAGCTTTGAGGCAACCCGCACGGTCCATGCTGTGTTGTCCGACTTTGATGGTGAACAGATTGCAGAGGTCTTCGATGCGTTGGAATCCGAAGCTTCAGAGTTCGTTAATGATTGTCAGCCGAGGACCGAGATAGCGCTCACTTATAAAGCGTATATGCGTTACGTCGGACAAGGTTGGGAGGTCCCGGTGCCACTGGCATTGGAGATTCGGCAAGCGCCCACAGCGGAGGCATTGAAAGCCGCTTTCGAGTCCGTGTATGAGACGCTGTTTGGTCGAATCGTCCAGGATGCTGATATCGAAGTGTCGGTTTGGACGGCCACGGCGGCGACGCATACCGAGCCCGTTGAACCAATGAAACCCGCGACGGCCAACAGCGTGATAACGGCTTCGAATGCTCGCCGCTTGTTTGATGGTGCTATCGGACGTTTTGTCGACGCGAAAGCATACACAAGGAATGCGCTTGGAACGGGCGATGCGTTTAGCGGTCCCGCGGTGATTACGGAGCATGAGACAACGATCGTCGTGCCGACGAGTCGGCGCGTGATTTGTCATGCCGATGGGTGTGTCGAGTTGATTGATGCATCGCAGGGAGCGCGTTGATGGAGAGCATGAATCATCAAACCGTTGCCTTGCAGGTCATGTGGAATCGTTTGATTTCGATCGTTGAAGAACAAGCACAAACTTTGATTCGAACCGCTTTCTCGACATCGGTTCGTGAGGCCGGTGACCTTTCGGCCGGCGTTTATGACCGGGACGGTCGGATGATGGCGCAAGCGGTCACGGGCACGCCGGGTCATGTGAACTCGATGGCCGAAGCCGTACGCCACTTCATCAATGAAATAGGTCGCGAGCAGATTGCAGAGGGCGATGTTTACCTAACCAATGATCCATGGAAAGGCACAGGCCATTTGCATGACATCACGGTTGTAACGCCCTCGTTTCTGAATGGTCAACATGTCGGTTTCTTTGCTTGTACTGCGCATGTTGTCGATATCGGTGGACGTGGCTTTAACGCGGACGCGCATTCCGTCTATGAGGAAGGACTGTACATTCCCATCATGCGATTGGCCGATCGCGGCAAGGTTGATCAGCCGTTTCTGACACTGATGCGCGCCAATGTTCGCGAACCGGATCAACTGATTGGCGATGTGTTTGCCTTGGTCACCTGCAACGAGGTTGGTCATCAACGACTTGTTGAGATGATGCATGAGTTTTCTTTAGCAACGCTACAAGACGTCGCGGCGTTTATTTTCGAACGATCCCGGGTAGCGACCATTGAAAAGATTAAGGCACTGCCAAGGCAGTCTGCGAGTGCATCAATGACCGTCGATGGATACGATACGCCGATCACGCTGCAAGTATCGGTGACGACCGAGCCGGAACGCATGGTGTGTGATTTTGCAGGCTCGTCCGGTATCGATAAGAATGGCATCAACGTACCTTTGGTGTATACGCAAGCCTATGCTTGCTATGCGTTGAAGTGTGCTGTGGCGCCCGACGTTCCGAACAACTTTGCGTCATTGGCGCCGTTCGTCACGGTGGCGCCGGAACATACTATCGTTAATGCCATCCATCCGGCGCCGGTTGCGTTGCGCCATGTGATTGGCCATATGATCCCCGACACCATTTACGGTGCACTGGACCAGATTGTCAGTGATACAGTGCCCGCGGAAGGGGCCGGTACGATTTGTAATTTTCAAATGTCATTAAGATCTGTCTCCGGGCATGCTGATGCACGGCGTGCAGAAGTGTTGACGTTCAACTCGGGTGGCGGTGGCGCGCGGCCTACGCTGGATGGCATGAATGCGACGGCGTTTCCATCCGGCGTCATGACGATGCCGATTGAAGCGACAGAGCACAGCGGTCCGGTCATTATCTGGCGCAAGGAATTGCGTCCGGACAGCGGTGGTGTCGGGCGGCAGCGTGGCGGTCTCGGGCAGTGTATGGAAGTGGGGCCGGCGAAAGGCTACGAATGCGATTTTTCGGCAATGCTCGATCGACTGCATCATCCTGCACGCGGTCGACGGGGCGGTGGTGATGGTGCGCCAACGACGATTTGTCTCGACGATGGCACGCCGATGCAAGGCAAAGGTAAACAGTTCGTTGCTGATGGTCGTAAAGTGATCATGGCGTTTCCCGGTGGCGGGGGATTTGGTGATGTCGCAGATCGCGACCAGCAGTTGATTCTTCGCGATTTACGACGAGGTTATCTAACGCGCGAGTCAGCGATCAAAGATTACGGGCTGTCGGCAGAAGCCGTCGATGCGCTGTTGCGCAGCAATGACAATGAAGGAGTTGTAGATGAATAAAAAAGTAATGGTCATTCTTGTCGCAGCCATCTTGATCGCGATCGGTGTCTTTTTCCTGGCAGCGGATGAGCGCGCTCGCGAACCCTCCAGTGATAACCAATCCAGAGGCGAAGTTATTGTCGCGACGGAGAATGAGCCAGCGCCATCTCTCGCGACACTGGAGGTGCCGGATACAGCATCGATGCAGACGGTCGCTGAACTTGAACATGCGATTGATGATTTGAAACTGGCATCAGCGGCAGCTCGCAACATGCGTGAGTTGGCCGAAGTCGAGCTCGAAAAGACAGAAGCTTCGCTGGCGGAGCTCGAGCAGTATGTGGCAGATATCGAGGCGCGGGGGGAAGATCCGGCGGACTTTGCCGAAGAGGGCCTCGAGAGATTTCAGCCGGCCTTCTACGCCTACGAAGAGCGCATGGCCGTGCTCGAACAGGCAGAACAAATGGAAGCTGCGGTCAGTGATGAGTTGCGAGATGCGGAACGAAGACTGGCGATGCTGAAGTCTACTAACAATTAGTTAGCGCTCAAACATAAACGTACAAAAAAGCCCGCATAACTGAATCGCTATGCGGGCTTTCGCCGTGACCAATCTAATACGCGTGCGTACTAGTTGATGTGGCCGCTACTCCGATGGGCAAAGCCCTGTACGGAGAATGTCTGGCGTCTGTCCGGTAGAGCCGGCGGTGTAGGTGCAGCCGTAAGCCGGATTCGCTACGACAGCCGGATCCAAAACATCATCTCCAGCTGGTTTGACGCCCTCGTTAACCCATAACACCAGGTCTTCGAAGTTCCTAACCAACTCGTCTGGCGAGAACTCGCAGTGACCGATGGCGCGCGTAGCGCGTTGAACCAAAAGATCAGAACGACCATAGCGCGCGGCATCTTCTGCGTAGATTTGCTGCATTTTGAAAGGCACGAACAAATCGCCGAGTGAATGCATCGTTAGCACCGGAATGCTGATTCGACCGGTGATCTCGGGAACGCGCTGCAGGCGCAGGAAGCGTCGTTTGTTGAGTCCACGGTCTGCGCGAACTCGTAACACCAACTCGTTCAGCATCGCTTCAGCGGAGCTAAGGCCAGGGTCATTATCCAGCTGGAACGTGCGGCGGCGGTTGTCATAGCCATTACCACCGAGCACGCCGTCTACGGATCCATCACTGCCAGCGAAGCTGAACAGCAGGGCCTGGTAAACTGCAAAACCTTGCTCGAAGATCGGACGTTCGCCACCCGACAACTCACGCAGTAGATTTTTCAGTTGCTCACCTTGCGGTGTCAATCCAGCGGGGAAGTCAGCACCATTGTTGCTGAACAAGGTGCCGATGGTCAGCGGCAACGTGGTGGTTGCGTAATCTTCTGGTGGTGGGAACTGAGAATTGATGAACGGGTTAACTTCGGAAGCGAGCGCTTCGGCACCGAATGTGTAGTCGCCAAAGTAATCGAACAACTTAGTGTCACCCATCACACCACACAGTGGTGCGGCGCCATCGTACTTAATGCCGCCAGAGATGCGACCGAGGATGCGCGAAAAGCGACGGCAGAAGCGGCCGCGTCGTCCGTCGGGGCATTTCACGTTCGGGTACATTTCGATCGCGGCGCCCGTGACATGGCCGCCCATTGAGAAACCGGTGATCAGCGTTCTGTTGGGTTTGGCAACTTCACGCTTAAAAATTCTGGCGAGCAAATTAGTGCTTTCAACACCCGCTTTTACGTCGTAGCAGTTTTTCGAATAACTCGACGCCGCCCACGCGTAGCCACGTTGCAGGTAATAGGCACGTAACGGTGGGTTATCCACGGTTAGTGGAACCAACGTGCCGGTCGCTTCATCGGCAAAACAGCCGCGGAAACCGTGTGCATACATCACCAGGTCACCATTCCAGTTCACTGGCACCTCGTAACGGTATACAGCACCGTCACGATCCACACCTTCTTTTAGCGTTGCCGTCAGGCCTGGAATCGGGTCAAACGTGCCGGAATCGCCGATCGGGAAGACCCGGTCATCTTGCGGTACGGATGATGATTGGTGGTAGCCAGCCATTGCAGACGCAGTGGCGAAGCTCATTGCTGCGAGAAGCAGCATCGCTCTTAGAGACATCTTAACCCCCTTGTTGGCACGACGAGCTCAATGCTTGCGCATGCCAGGTTTTCTTATGGATCCAGCGTGGCACCCCCCTATGGATACCCCGTTGGTTGTCCTCATCATAACCTGTTCCAGGCGGGGGGCAAGCCGGTTAACATAACGGTAACGGTCAGGGGTTAGTTCAGATCCATGCCTTCGTACGGATTTGGTCCGCCAGCACCAATCCATGCGTCAAGTTCACTGGCCAACACCGATAACGGCACTGACCGAAGCGCTAGAATTTTGTCATGAAAATAGCGTTGATCGAAATCGGTACCCAACGCTGTTTCAGCCGCCCGACGTTTTTCGCGGATCAGCATTTCGCCGAGCTTGTACGACAGCGCTTGTGCGGGCCATGAAATGTAGCGATCAATTTCCGTCGTGATTTCGTGTTCGGATAGCGCAGCGTTGTCGCGAAGATATGCAAGCGCCTGGTCACGGCTCCAACCATAGTGATGCACGCCGGTATCGATAACCAGCCTACAAGCGCGCCACATTTCGTAGGTAAGTTGTCCAAATCGTTCATACGGTGTTCGGTAAATGCCGATTTCGCCGCCCAACCATTCTGTATATAAACCCCAACCCTCGCCGTAGCCGGAGAAGTAATTGCGCGCCCGAAATTCGGGAATGTCACCGGGTGCTTCGCGTGAAATGGCCGCTTGTAGCGAATGCCCGGGTGCGCATTCATGCAAGGTCAATGCAGGGATCGTGTACAACGGTCTGGAGGGCAAGTCGTAAGTGTTCATCAGGCAGCCGCCATAGCCGCCACGACCCGCCGTGTAGATCGGTGCGATTTCGTCGGGGACCGGCGAGATGGAGTGTCGTTGCCTGGGCAGGAAGCCGAGCACGTCGTGAATCTTGCCGTCCATGCGCTTTGCGACATAGGCAGAGACGCCCATGAGCTCGTCTGGTGTCTTGGCGTAAAACTGCGGATCTGTTCGAAGAAACTCAAAAAATGCGGCGAGATCGCCATCAAACTCGACCTCTTCAATAATGGCGAGCATAGCTTCGCGAATGCGTGCCACTTCGGCAACGCCGCGCGTATGGATGGTCTCGGGACTAAGGTCCAGTGTGGTGTAGCCCTGGATCTGCGCCTGATAAAACGCGGGTCCGTCTGGCAATGCTTTTGCCGCCAAGGATGTTCGGGCCTTTGGCAAATACTCGTTCCGCATGAAGTCGAGAAGTTCGGCAAAAGCGGGTACGACGGAGGCGTCTATCGCCGCCATTGCTTGTTGCTCGATTATCTCTCGATCGTCTGCACTCATCCTTGCCGGGAAATGATCAACGGGCGCATAGAATGGATTGTCTTTGCCGCTAGCGAGATAGGCTTCAATGGATTGATCGCGTCCTTGAAGCGTAATGGCGGGTGGCGTGAAACCACGCGCCAGTCCAGCGCGCATGTTGTTCATGTGTTGGCGGAAATATCGCGGTAGGTCATTCATCCGACCGACGTAGCGCTCATAACTGGCGGTATCGCGAAAGCCCGAGCGACGCGGGTGCAGATAACTCCAGAAGAACGAATCAGAGTTTAGCGGTGCCTCAAAAGTCCGGAATTTCGCGTCGCTGGCCTGCGTCGTCACAATCTGTTTGAACACGGCAGCATTGATCGCCTCTTCATCGCTGAGTTCATCTTGTGAGATCCGTTGCAAGTCCCCGAGCGCACGCTCCCAGTAGGCTAGGCGTTCCGCATAGGCTTCCGGCGAAACATCCGGCCAGGCGCTACCGCTTGTCCAGTTGCCTTTGTCATCTTTGATGCTGCCGAATTGTGCTTGTCGCCATGCGTATTCACTTTCATAAAGCGCACGAAGCTGATCATTCGCACCGACGCTTTCTGACGCAAGCTGTTCTGGTGTGGTCGTACAAGCGTTGAGCAACAAGAGGCTGGCTGCGACAAGTAACTTTGGGGTGTGCATGGTGAGCTCCGTCATGACGATGGGACTGACCATACGATATTGGTTGACGGCGTGGAAGTGATTCCGGCCGTGGCTGCGCTGGTATTTAGCCCGCCTTGATGAATGGCTGAGGTTTGATGCTGCCGGGTACTGCAGCACGAGCGCTAAAGAATGCGGCGAATTTTTCTTCGGGTACCGGTTTGCCCATGAAGTAGCCTTGTACCTGGTCGCAGCCAAGCGCTAGCAGGCATTGCATTTGTGCTTCGGTCTCAACGCCTTCGGCAACAACCGTCAGGTCCAGTCCGTGCGCCATCGCGATGATCGCTTCACAAATGGAGCGGTCTTCATCACTTTCTGTTATGTCATTGATGAACGCGCGGTCGATCTTGAGCGTATCCAGCGGGAATCGCTTCAGATAGGCGAGCGAAGAATAACCGGTACCAAAGTCATCAATCGATAACTGGCAACCTAAATTGCGTATTTCCTTTAGGGCTTTTCGCGCGCGTTTCACATCATGCATAACAACCGACTCGGTGAGCTCGACTTGCAACAAGGTCACATCGATGCCAACTCTCTTGGCGGCTTCGCTAATCGTATGCGCCGGGCTGCTTGAGCGAAACTCGACGCCCGACAAATTAACCGCAATGGGGACGACGGGTTGTTCTTGTGTTTGCCAGTAGTGAATGCGCCGTGCGGATTGCTCGATCACCCATTCGCCGATATCGGTGATAAGGCCGGCTTCCTCGGCGATCGGAATGAAAATATCCGGCGGTATAAGCCCTTTTTCCGGATGCTCCCATCGAATGAGTGCTTCAGCGCCAATCAGCACCTGGCTTTTGGTATCAAACTTTGGCTGCAGATAGAGTCGATACTCATCTCTATCCAGTGCATGTCGTATCTCCTGTTCCAACGAAACGCGTTGCTTCAAACGCTTGGCGATGTCTTCGGAGTGCACGAGGAATGAGGATTGTTCGCTAGCCCGCGCCGCATGAGAAGCAGCCTGTGCGTTTTTGAGCAAGGCATGCATTTCATTGGTACTGCCGATGGCGATGCCAACACTGGTCGGCAGATTGACTCGGGTGTTGCCATTGACGATGGATTCCGAGAACTGCGCAATGATTTGCTCAGCGAGACGGTGCGCGGAGCTAATGGCCGAATTGCCGGTCAATAGAACACTGAACTCATCGCCACTAAGTCGCGCTGTTTCTGACTGGTCGTCAATCGGAACCGCTTCGGCAACGAGATGGATCAGACGGTTCCCCAAGGCTTTTAACGAAAGGTCGCCGGATTCATGTCCAAAGCTGTCATTGACCCTCTTGATATGATTGAAATCGATCGCGACCACGACAACATTGTTAGGCATCGAACTGTATTGTTGACCCGCGGCGATCACAAGATCCATAAAGCGATTGCGATTGCACAGTCCGGTCAACGGGTCACTTTCTGCAAGACGTTTGATCCTTGCGTGTTTGTTGATTCTTCGATGATACCAACGCATGCCAAGAAAAATTGTTAGCGCGACCGACAGCACGTAGATCAAATACGCCCACCATGTCGCCCATGGCGCTGGTTTGATCACGATGGTCAGCGAAACCGGTGATTCGCTTTCGATGCCACTGCTACTGACGCCACGGATACGCAGCGTGTAACTTCCCGAGTCCAGATTGGTGTAGGTGAAGCGTTTATCCGTACCGGGCTCGCTCCATTGCGTGTCAAAACCCTCCAGGAAATAGCTGATCAGATTTCTGGCAGGATCGACGAAATGCAGGACGGAAGCCTCTACCGCAATGATGTTTTGATCATGGGGCAGTTCGAGCGTTTGTGTATTGGCCAGCAAACCGTCTGTTGAATAGGGTGTGCTGTTGATATGAATTGAAGAAATTCGAACTCGCGGTGCCGTACCGGAGGCTTCAAATTGATCGGGATGGAAGGCGTTGAATCCATTCGCCCCGCCAAAAAACAGTTGACCATCGGGACCACGGTGATGTGCACCAAAGTTAAATTCTTCGCCTTGCAGGCCATGACGACGATGCAAGGTGTGGACCGTTTTCGTCGACCATTCGAAATTGATCAAGCCATTGTTGGTGCTAAACCAAAGATGACCGTCATTGCCGCGTTCAATGCCATAGATGACATTGTCAGAGAGGCCATTTGCCTTGGAGAAGTTGTTGAATCTTATCTCCGTCTGGAGCGTATCTCCAAGCGCTGCCCAATCGAGGCCGCGCCCGGCAGTGCCCGCCCAAAGCCGTTGGCTGTCGGTATCAAAAAAGATGGCGTAGAGACGGTTTTCGCTGATTGTCGTCGTATCCGTTTCGCTGGTTAGGTATTGGGTCAGTTCTAGATCGTTTATTTGGTAGCTAAAGACGCCATCTCCGTCAGTAGCAAGCCAAAGCCTGTCTAGGTGATCTTGCGTGATTGCGGTGATGCGTGATCGAGAGAACGTGTCACCGATCGGTCCGGATACCGATATTCGTCGTACGCGGCCATCCATGACATTGATCTGATTGAGACCGCCACCAAAAGTGCCGGCCCAGACGCTACCGTCTTGGTCCTCGAATATGGACATGATGCCATTCGTGGATAAACTTTCAGGGTCGTCGGGGTCATGCTTGAAGCGACGTATCGAACCGGTGTCCAAATCCAGCGCGAGCAGACCTTGCGCCATGGTGCCGATCCAGAGGTGTCCGCGCGAATCCAATAGCAACGACATGGTGCGGATGTTGGCGATGTCTTGGTCGAACAGCTCGGCCGCCGGAACCAGCTCACCCGTTTCGGTCGAATATTGTTGTAAGCCTGCACCCATCGTACCGATCCACAAAGTGCCGGCGCCATCGGCGGCAAATGCGGTAATCATGCTATCGACAAGTTCAGGTGCCTGAGTCAAACCCAAAGACCAACTGCGCGGACTCCACATGGCGACGCCGGCGCCTCTTGTGCCCACCCAAAGAATGCCGCTGCTATCCTGGAACAAATCCATGACATAGCTGCTGGCGAGTCCGGTCGGATTGGTGCGTTCTTTTCGGTAATTGTCGAAGCCGCCATGATCATCCGGGCAATACAAGCTCAGACCCTGGCTGGTTGCTGCCCATAGACGGCCATTGTTGTCCTGCATCAAATCGCGAATGTAGTTGCCCGCAATCGAGTTGCTGTTTTCCGGGTCATGTCGAAAGTGTTCAATCACGCCGGTTTTCAGATTTAGGGCATTAAGCCCGTTTTCATAGGTGCCTATCCAAATAAGCCCGTCGCTGTCTTCGACGACCGTGATGGCGGTGTCGCCGGATAGGCCATTATCGCTGTCGTAGCGCCGCATGGTCTGATTGCCGTAGGGCTTGTGATAGAGGCCTTCATTGGTGGCAAACCAAAGGCCGCCATCGATCGCCTGAATAATGTCGAATACCGTCGCCGTGGGTGGTACCGATAGGTTCGGGTTGGAGAGCGTGTAACGGATGATTGAGTTCGATGTGCGATCCAATCTGTTCAGGCCAGCATCTCGTGTGCCGATCCAAACAATGCCGTCGCGATCGACCAAAACACTTCGCGTGGTATCGCTGCTGATCGAATTCTCGTTAGATGGATCATGACGATGATGCGAGAACGTACCCGTTGCCTG
This sequence comes from Woeseiaceae bacterium, assembly GCA_045110335.1. GTDB lineage: Bacteria > Pseudomonadota > Gammaproteobacteria > Steroidobacterales > Woeseiaceae > CALBPI01. The sequence goes on along the minus strand of JBGCGB010000054.1, from coordinate 41,883 downwards.
GTCGTAAACGGATACGCCGCCGCCATCCGTTGCGACCCAGATATCGCCCGATGCATCGTCGGCGATGTCCCAAATGAAATCGTTGACGAGGGCTGATTGATTCCGGCGATCCTGAACGAAACGCTCGACGTCATTTCCGTCGTAGCGGTTGAGCCCGCTTTCTGTGCCCAGCCAAATGAATCCGAGTTGATCCTGAAAGACTTCGGTGACGGTTCCTTGCGAGAGCCCATCTTCGATGTCCAGATGGGAGAACACCATCGGTTGGAGTCGCGATGTCTGTGCGTGCGCAGTAACGCCGAACGACAAAACGAGCGCTGCCCAAAGGGCAAGCACTCGCCATGTCGCGCATTGCAGAGGAAATTTCCGCTGTCTAGCCGACGGCCTCATGCGGATATGCTCCTCCGGCATTCATTACTCGTGTTCGACCCAGCGATTGACATCAATAGACGCCCCGCGGAGCGAAGTCCGTTGACCCCAGATGTATCCCTGGCCCCAAACATAGCCCTGTGCCCAAATATAGCTTTGCGCCCAGATATAGCCCTGTGCCCAGATGTAGCCTTGAGCCCAGACATAGCCTTGCGCCCAGACATAGCCTTGGCTCCAGACGTAACCATCGGTCTCCGCGTAACGCTGCCCGAAAGCATCTTCCCAATAGAAATCGCCATTGCTATCGCGCTTTACCGGACCGACGAGGCGCTCGGTGCCACTATCGTCCATGACGACGCTGGCGCCTGCGGTCCCGCAGTCACTGGCGTTGCTCTGAACAGCCTGATCCACTTGAACCAAACCACTTCCCTGGCGAAGAACGCTTTCATTTGCCGACCCATCTTTAGTACTCATTGGGATAGCGGCAGAAATGAGCCGACATTTAACATTTTCTGGCGTTAATGAGGGGTCCGCCTGAAGCATCAGGGCGACCGCGCCGCTGACTACCGCAGCCGATTGTGATGTGCCAGACATCGCAAAAGCGTCTTTGTTTTTGGATCCGGGGTGGTCTATAGCAATCTGTGCGTTGTTAGACATTCGCCCAACGATATGCCCGCCCGGCGCGACAATTTCCGGCTTTAAGAACCCGGCCGGCGTTGGTCCTGCACCCGAGAATGAGGTCACGAAGTCATCGCTGTCGTCGTTGGGCGTGTAGTTGTCGCTGGTCGCGCCAACGGTGATGATTTGGGGCACGTTGCCTGGCACGCCAATGGAGAAATAGTCGGGGCCATCGTTACCAGCTGATGCAACGACCACAATACCTGCATCCCAGGCGGCCATGACGGCTTTCGCGAGCGGGTCTTCCCAGTAGAAAGAGCTGGGTGCGGCACTCAACGAAAGATTCAGTACACGGATGTTGTAGGCTGTCCGGTTCTCGACCGCCCAATTGATCGCGGTGATGACGCTCACGTAGGTTCCACGGCCCTCTTTATTGAACGCTTTCAACGCGATGATGTTCGCGCCTGGTGCGACGCCTTCGTATTTTCCATCGTCTGATTGGAAATTACTGGCAACGACCGAAGCGATATGAGTTCCATGGCCGTAGCTGTCATCTTGAATTTCAATTTCATCGATGAAATCGAGGTCTATATCGGTGTCACTATCCTGCTGATCCATACTACGAAGCTTTTTATCAGTCGAATAATGCCTAACTTCTTTCGTGAACACTTCAATAGCATCACCCGTCGAGTCGACTCTGGCGAGAACGCGGTCACTAACGCCGCTGCCTGTTTCGGACTTCCAGATGCCCGAATCAACAATGGCTATCGTAACGCCTTCACCGGTGATGCCTTGCTCATGTAAAGCAGCAGCACCAATTTGATCGGCGTAAGCCTGGTATTCCGTCGGGTCGATCTTTATCGTAGTCTCAGCGGCTACTGCTGCGGCTTTCTGCAGTTTCTTGCTGTTGGCAACAACAGCGTGATCGGCAAATAAGGTTACCGAGCTGTCTGCCATGCTCAGCGTGGCGACCTGCTGTGGGTTCAGATTGGCGGCAACCGCATCAATCAAAGCCAATTCGCCGGTGACGATACCGTCGATATTGGTCACAGAATCGCGGGCTAAGGCCATCGAGTCGGCTGACACGATGTAACGCTCCGTCACTGGTGTTTCGGTTGGTTGTCCGGTCAGGTTAACTGCTTGCAACCCGGCTTCCCCGAGCAACAAGACGCTAACAATGCATAGTAGATAATTTTTCATGGATACATTCTTTCTCAAAATTTCAATGCGCCGGTATCCGTCCGTACATGCACTGGTTCTAAATCGTGGAGCTATTGTCTCTGTTCTTCGGTCGATCGCCGACCGACTCGTTTTGTGGGTCCGGTTGAAAACTTGACCTGCGTCACATAATGGCGCTGTAAAGTCTTAAGCCCTCGTGTTTACTGATCTTCAACTTCTTTGATCGCGGTACGATCAGCGAAAACAGTCAACTCAATCGGCAGTGAATTGAGTTTCGTGACCTGCTGCTCAGTCAGGGAGGCGGTAACCGCTTTGATGGTTTGGAGTTCGCTATCAACGGTTCCATCGACGGCGTCGACGGCTGCTCGCGCGTCAGCTAGCGTACTCGCCGAAACGATGTAGCTCATGTTGTTGATGGGCGGTTCGATTGTGGCAGCGATCAGCAGGCTGCTGCCTAATGTGAGCGCCAAAGTGGCACCCACCAGTTTCTTCGTGGTACGGATGTCCATTGTGATCCTCGGCTAAAAGCGGGGGCAATGTCCGGTATCCGTCCGTAAACTGCGTTTTTCTGTTGAGGGGAAATTAGAACATCTGATGGTTTTCGTATGGAGTGTAGAGGCCGATTGGCGATCAGCGTTGATGTGCTCGGCGTCACATAACTTGCCCGTAAAGTAACGTTGGTTATGCTGCTACACTGATCGCCATGCTCAATGGTAAGAGGTGTGAGTGATGGCAGGCGGGTTTGCAAAAGACGGTGCTGTACAAGATCAGATAGACGCGACGATTGCCGATGCGATCGATCGGGCGCGTGACCGCTTGCCAAAAGGCGACAGTCTCACCCATTGCGAAGCATGTGATGCCGAAATCCCCGAGGCACGACGCGTGGCCGTGCCCGGAGTCCGGTTTTGCATTGCTTGTCAGGCGAGTCAAGACGAGCAAAATAAAGCGCATGCGCTATACAACCGCCGCGGCAGCAAAGACAGTCAGTTACGCTAGTGTGTCGTTACTGTCGGCTTGTGGTCTTTTGACAGGCATCAACTGGAACGCATCAAGCGTCGGACTTTACTCGCGAGGCGTCCGATGTGCTCATCTTTGATCTTGAGCTCACAAAGTGATTCGGCGAGCGCGAGCAAGTAGTCCAGGTTTTCGCCGCTTTCCCCGGCAGAGCGCATAACCTGAGCGATGATGGCTTCGTCGGATGCTTCGCCGAAGAACGCATGATTATCTGGCGAGCCGACATAGGTCGTCCCGGTCACCATCCTGTCGGCTAAGAAAATCTCTACCTGATGACGTTCGTAACCATTCTTTTCGCGGTAGTCGAGATGATCGAACACGCGTTTGTTGATGCTGACGGCAACGCCTGCACAGGATGCCGCCGGCGTTCGAATAATCGTGGCTACGCGGCCCGGATTATCGGGCGTCCCGCGGTGATCATGCGAACCCTGCCAAAGCCGTCGCGACCAACCCTTAATGTAGGCGGGCTGGATATCCTGATACGGAAAATCCTGTTTCCAAATCAATGAGCCATAGCCAAACACCCAGTATTTATCTTTAAGCTCGGCCGTTTTAGTATTCTTAAGTTGCATCGTCTGGATCATACCGTCTGAAGGGACATGGCGCCGGGTTGAGCATGCAAAGCCAAGTCTATTGGCGCTACAATCGGTCTATCGAAAACAGCCCAAGCGAATCTGTATGTGAGCGAAAAGCCTCCGCAGCCGGCGTTGGACCAATGCGGATGCTTACGTACAGTGATGGAACGGGTGTGTAGGATTGACCTAAAACGTTGGAATCCAAAAATAGATGAGAGAAGAGAGATGGGGAAGAGTGCTCAAAATTGGTTAGATGCTTATGCGGTTAGTCACCAGAATGTCGTCAACAAACGCCTGCATTGGATCTGCGTGCCAGCGATTGTCGTCAGCGTCGTCGGACTGATGTGGGCTATTCCTGTGCCCGAGGCATTCGCCAAACTTTCACCGTGGTTGAACTGGGGTAGCCTGTTTTTGTTTGCCGCAATGCTCTATTACCTGAAGCTGTCGGTCAAACTCGCGCTGGGGATGCTACCCGTCGTGCTCGCTATTATCGCGATTGTGGCCTGGATGAGCTCACTACCCGTGTCACTCGTCGTCTCGTCAGCGACGGTTTTCGTGGTCGCTTGGATCGGGCAGTTCATCGGTCATCAAATTGAAGGCCAAAAGCCATCTTTCTTTGAAGATATACAGTTCTTGATGATCGGACCGCTCTGGATGCTAGCCGCCGTTTTCAGGAAAGCGGGTATCCGGTATTAAGGCAGGGTCGTCCTACCAGGCAACGCCGTAGTCTTCGCCATAGTCGCTAGCGCCACCCCACAATGTGCCATTTTCGCGATCAAACCAGATCGCCGTGATAGGACTGTATGTGCGCTCTACACTTTTCACGTCGTAACCCCGATCACGCAGGTCATTGTGCACCCACTCGGGGATTTGGCGGCTTAAGTCCAAGCGTCCCGGCTCCGATACATGCGCGCCAAATGAGCTTTGCATCTGGTAGCTCGTGATGTTGTGCGCTTCAGCCGCTTGTTGCACGTTCATGCCGAACTCCACGATGTTCAAAAAGAACTGCAGTAGATTCTGGTCTTGCGTATCGCCGCCCTGCACCGAGAAAGCCATGAACGGTTTGCCGTCTTTTAACGCGATCGTTGGCGTTAATGTCGCACGCGGCCGTTGGCCGGGCTGAACGACGTTGTAGGGGTTCAATCCTTCGTCGAGCACAAAACTCTGCATACGTTGGCTAAGTCCAACGCCAGTCTCACCGGCAATGAAAGCCGGTATCCAGCCGCCACTCGGTGTAATCGAAATCACCCAGCCTTCTTTGTCGGCCGCCTGAATGGACGTCGTGCCTGCACGGAAGGCCTCTTCATCGCTCATGAGGTTTGCTTGTTGGAAACCGTCCGTGCCATCGGCATCGGCTTTCGGTGGAATCGGTGACCACTGTTCAAGCAAATCCAGGAACGGGTTCTTGCCGCGTTGAAACGGATAGGGGTCGCCGGGTTTCGTATCGGGATTGTTTTGCTCGGGATCGATCTGTGCACGACGCTTAGCCGCATATTTCTTCGACAACAATCCCTGAATGGGTTCTGCTGGCGGCACATAAGGGTCGCCGTAATAAAAGTCCCGATCGGCAAATGCCAGATTCATGGCTTGGTAGAGCGTATGAATATAGCGCGCCGTGTTGTAACCCATCGCTTTCAGGTCAATCTCTTCCAAAATGTTGAGTGCTTGTAGCATGACCGGACCCTGCACCCAGGTGGTCAGTTTGTAGACTTCATAACCTTTGTAGTTGGTGCTGACGGGCTCCTCAATGTGAACTTGCCATTGGTCGAGGTCTTCCAGTGTCATCAGTCCACCGTACTCGGACGACGCGCGAATGAGCTCTTCGGCGATGTCCCCGCGGTAGAAGCGGTCGTAGGCCGCATAGATAGCTTCGCTTCTGGTTTTTCCATCAGCTAAAGCCTGCTGTTCCGTATCAACTAGCTTTTGTAAGGTCGCCAACAAGTCCGTTTGCCGAAACACTTCGCCCGCTTCAGGGGCCGCGCGTTGTTCGTCATCTGCCGTGAGATGCGGTAAGAAAACGTTGCGTGAATAAGACCACTGTTGCAGCACAGCGCGCCGACGCTCCATGTTGTCTGCCTGCGATTTCTCAATCGGGTAGCCGGCTGCCATTTGCATCGCGGGTTCTAAAACCTCTTTCAGACTGAGGTTGCCGTACTCTGCGAGCATCACCATGAGCCCGCCCGGTGTGCCCGGCGTTACGGCGGCGAGCGGACCGTATTCGGGTGGATATTGAAGCCCCTGTTCCTTGAAGAACCCGGCGGTCGCGCCGGTAGGCGCAACGCCCAATGCATTGATGCCGATAACCTTGCCGGTTTTCGGGTTATAGATAAGTGCTTGCGTTTCGCCACCCCAACCCAGCGTGTCCCACATTGTTGAGGTCGCCGCTAACATGGCGCAAGCCGAGTCGATTGCGTTGCCACCTTTGGCAAAAGTAAGCGCCCCTGCTGTTGCCGCCAATGGCTTGCCGGTGACGGCTACCCAGTGTTGACCATGCAACACCGGTTTGGCGGTTTGCTGGGCTTGGGCGGAGATCGTCAGACCAAGGCCGATCAAGCTGGCGACACAGAGGCGTTGGAGTTGGGCAAACGATGACATGGCAGTACCTAAGCGAAGAAACTGCGTTGATCATAGACCAAGCTCGGCGCGTCGTCATGGTGGGCTAGCTAGTTGGATGATCATGACGCCAGTTTGGTTCTTCAGGGTCGCTTATTCTCCGCTAGCGAATCATTGCGCTGCTCAGCAAGTGCCCAGTCTTTCGGTAATGTCTTGGCGGCCCAAAGAAACGCAATGACGGAAATAATATAAGGAACAACAAGCGACGTGATCGCTAATCTAAGCGCGTGGACCTCGCCATGCTGCTCGGTCAGTATCGAGCTCATGATGCCGATATAAGAGGGGCCACCGCCCAACGCGATGAGATTGAGAATCAAGAAAAACAGTGCTGTCGACATGGCTCGCATATTGATTGGCGCTAGTGTCTGAGCGGCGGCGAAACTTGGCCCGAGATAAACGCCTGCGGCGATCAAATAAACGGTGACGAGACCGAGGTGCAGATAAATGTTGCTGACCCAGTAGGCGGCAATGAGTGCCGGTACACCGATGACCAAAGCGTAACCAGGCATCCAACCGTATGCTCCAATGTTCTTTCGAGCCAGCTTTTCGGTGATCACGGCACCAAAATAGGTGCCCGCGCCATAACCGATTAGATGAATCAAACCCATCATGAGCATGAGCCAACGAAATTTTCCATTGCCTGCGCCTGGCGCGAATTCAGGCATAAAACGGACGATGTAGTCGACGCCCCAATTCGATACCGCGTAGCCGCCAAAGCTTACCCAGGCGATCCCCATGCACATGGCCCACCAGCTCGGGATTTTCGCAAGCGTGCTGATGGACTCACCAATTGAGGCGGGCTCCAGTTTGATGTTGTCGCCTTCCATTTGCCCGCGTTTGGGTTCGCGAACGACTAGCCCGATGATGGCCGCCAGCACGACACCGGCGATGCCCAGCGCGATAAGTGTGCCTCGCCAGCCCAGGGTCTCGACGAGCATGCCTGCCAGGATGTATGAGAAGGCGATACCAATAGGTATACCCAAAGAGTAAAACCCGAGTGCGCTGGCGCGCTGTTCTTTGGGGTAGAGGTCAGACAGGATTGAGTGCGACGGCGGCGATCCGCCGGCCTCGCCAATGCCGACACCAGTGCGTGCGAGTAGCATCGTGACGAAACTGTTGGCCATGCCGGTTAGTGCGGTGAAGCCGCTCCATACCGCCACAGAAAAAGTGATGATCTTGGCGCGGCTATAGCGGTCCGCTAGCCAGGCAATGGGGATGCCGACGGTCGTATAAAGCAGGGCAAATCCGAACCCCTTGAGTAGCCCCAGTTGCCAATCTTCGAAGCCGAGGTCGGCTTTAATGCTGGGAGACAGCGCGCCGAGAATTTGGCGATCAATAAAGCTGAAGATATAAGCCAACGTCAAAAGACACAAAACGATCATGCGATAGTTCGTCGTCTCGGCCATCTTGTTTGTTGGCATGCGATTCCCCCCCAGGGCGCAAAACTGTAGCGAAGCGCACAGCTGCCGCTAACGAGGCAAAGGGGCGGACTTCTTTGGTGCTTGGACTTAATCTACCGGTCTGGAAGTTCGACAACAACTGGTTTTGGATGGATTCAAAAGAAGTTGACGGGTAACGGCAAGCCGAGGATATTCAAGCGAATTGACGCCTTACCATAACGCGATTATCGTTGAGCTGCAGGGCAACTTTAGCTATTCGCAAGCGCCAGCGATAACAGAGACAGTCATGGACGAAAAAATGAAGACAAGCGCAGGGAAAAGCGATCAGGAAATGCGCGCAGCCGCCGATGCTGCAGCATTTCCGGTCATCGGTGTCGGCGCCTCGGCGGGCGGGCTTGAGTCGATTGAGAAGTTCTTCGGCGGCATCAACAATCGCTGCGGTGCAGCATTTATTGTCATCCAGCATCTGTCCCCTGATTTCAAGAGCTTTATGCCGGAAATCCTGTCGAAGAAAACCACGTTGCAAGTGATGACTGCAGCAGATGGCATGCACGTCCAGCCGAACATTATTTATCTGCTGCCCCCCAGAATGAATCTCGTGATTGAGGGCTCGGTGCTCCGGCTAAGTAGTATTGAGCGCACGCGCGTACCCAACAAGCCGATCGATTTGTTTTTTAGTTCGTTGGCGAGAGACGCAGGCGAGCGCGCCACCGCGGTGGTCCTTTCGGGCACAGGCTCCGATGGTGCGCTGGGTGTTCGCAGCATTCTCGATGCCGGCGGCAAGGTCTATGTGGAGTCATTATCTAGCGCGAAGTTTGATGGCATGCCCAGCGCTGTGCTGGCGACCGGTGTCTATGACGGTGAAGGTACCCCTTACGAGATTGCCAGCGAGATCTTCGGTGTCGTCGCGGATGACGCCGATCCTTCCAAAATTATTCTCAAGAAAGAGCTGGCTGGCAGTCATGAACGGCTGAGAATTTTCAAGGCGATTGAAGATCGCTATGGCGTGGACTTTGCGCGCTACAAGATCGCCACGGTAAATCGGCGTATCGACCGGAGAATGACCGAGCTGAATGTCAGAACCATTGAAGATTACTGGTTGCATATTCAGGAAGACCCTCAAGAAGTCACTACACTTTATTATGAGATGTTGATCGGCGTCACCGAATTCTTCCGCGATCCGGAAGCCTTCGAGCTGCTCAAGACCCAGATCGCTAATATCGTCGAGAGCAAAGATAGCGGTGATGAAGTCCGGGTGTGGAGCGCGGGCTGTGCTTCCGGAGAAGAAATCTATTCCCTGGCGATCCTGTTCTCGGAAGAAATCAACAAGTCGGGCAAGAAACTCAATCTTAAGGTGTTTGCCACCGATATCGATGATGAAATTCTCGGTCGAGCTGCCACGGGTGTCTATGTAAAGGAACAACTAAAATCTGTGCCTGATGCCTGGCGCAGCAAGTATTTCTCCAAGTACTCGGGTGCTTACAAGGTTGTACCGCCTTTGCGGTCCAAAGTTGTTTTTGCGCGCCACAATGTGATGAACGATCCACCATTCACCAAACTGGACATGATCACCTGCAGAAATCTCCTGATTTATCTGGATAATGAAACGCAAAAGCAAGTGCTCAGCCTTTTCTACTTCAGTTTGAAAGCGAATGGCGTGCTGTTCCTCGGGCCCAGCGAGTCGCTGGGTAAATATGAGGCCGGCTACGACGCAGTCGATAGTAAATGGAAAATTTTCACGAAGTCCGAGCGTAGTTTGCCGCGCGGCGCGATGGGTGGTGACAAGCAACGTCAGGAAAGAGAGTTTCCGGTGTTGGTGCATCCGGATGGCGCACGCAGCCAATCAGCTGGTCTTGCTGCGCGGACGGTGAATGACGACGCCTACCAGGCATTGCTTGAGCAATATGTGCCGCCTAGCCTGCTCACGAATGAAGTTCAGGACTTGCTGCATGTCTACGGAGACTTGCCGTTCAAGTTGACCTTCAAGCCAGGCAAAGCTAGCAATAACTTGCGTTCTTTTCTCGATGATAGCTTGTGCACGGCGCTGTCTGTTTGCATTCAACGGGCCAAGCGCGAACGGTTGTCGGTTGAGTACAAGCGTTTTGTGATCAAGTCGGATGACGGCGCGACGCCAATCGATTTTAAGGTGACGCCGGTTATTGGTAAGAAAGCACAGCACATTGACTACTTTCTGGTCAGTTTCTCCGACACGGTCGACGCTCCTGCTGAAGATACGCCACTGAAGGTGATTTCCGAAAAGACCATCGACCTTGAGCAAGTTTCGGTGCTCGAAGAGGAGCTCAAGAACACCAAGGAGCACTTGCAAGCAACGATCGAAGAGTTAGAGACCACCAACGAAGAACTGCAATCGACCAACGAAGAATTGCTGGCGTCCAACGAGGAACTCCAATCGACGAATGAAGAGTTGCACTCGGTTAACGAAGAGCTTTATACGGTGAACGCCGAGTATCAATCCAAGATCTCTGAGCTCAATCAGTTATCAATGGATGAAGAGCATCTGTTCAGCAATACCGGTGTTGGCACCATCTTTATTGACTCTGATCGTTGTATCAGAAAATTCACGCCTGCGGCGGCCAGTTTGTTCAACTTGTTGATCCACGACATTGGACGGCCGTTCGATCACGTGACGCATGTATTTGAAGGCGCCGATTTTGCACCGCTGATGGATCGCGTATTAGCGGATGAAAAACAGCTAGAACGAGAGCTCGTTACAGAAGAAGGGCATCACTACATCGCACAAATCTTGCCTTATCGAAATGATCGCGGTGAGCCGGATGGTTTGGTGATGTCGTTTGTCAGTATCGAAACGGTTCGAAATGCAGAGCATCTCTATCAAGAAATTGTTGAAAGCTCACCGATTGGTATTCTGGGCATCGCGCCCGACCATACGATTGTGTCCATGAACTCCACATTCGTTGAAATGTCGGGCGTTTTCATGCGCGATATGATCGGCCGACGGCTAGGGGAGCTTGTCCCCGAAGATCCCGACAATGCATTTGCGAAAGTCTTGCGCGCTTACTCGGATAGCGAAGGTCAATTGGACCAGCTGTACGATGTGACCGGCACGCTGCAGCATCGCAATGGTTCCAAAATTCCGGTTGAGATTAGTCTGAAGCAAATAGAAACGACCGATGGCGAGGTTCTGCATTTATATGTCGCCGATCGAACCGAGCATCATGCTTACCTAAATTCTCTTGAATCGGATCGCGAGTCATTGCAGGAAGAGTTGTCGATGGGTGCCAAGGCGCTGGCGCAACGTGAAGCAGACTACGAAGACCTCTATGAAAACGCGCCGGATATGTACGGCTCGGTTGATCCGGAAACAGCCAAGTTAGTGAAGTGTAATAACCGGTTAGCGATTGTGACGGGCTACAAGAAGTCTGAGCTGCTCGGCATGCCTATTATGGACTTGTATCATGAGGACAGTCGCGCCGATGCCAGAGCGGCATTTTTCCAGTTTAGGGATACCGGTCAGGTAAGATCAAAACAGCTCATCATTCTCAAGAAAAACGGTGATCCAGTGCCGGTGCTGTTGAACGTTGATGCGGTTCGCGGCGACGACGGGGAAATCACCCAAAGTCGATCTACGTGGATTGATGTCAGCAATGTTTACGACTTGAAGAAAGAAAACAAAACGTTCTTATTGGCGACCCAAGGTTCTGACCTCGGCATTTGGGACTGGGATCTCGTCACTGGTGAACAGCACTGGTCGCCTGAGTTTTATGCATTGCTTGGCTTTACCAATGGCGATGCAGCGGCATTGACTTTCGATTCTGGCATTGTTCATCCCGCTGACCGTGTCGCACTAACGAATCGATTTGAGCAGCATTTCAAAGATGAAGTGCCGTTCGATATCGAGTGCCGCCTGAACATGGAGGATGGTGATTATCATTGGTTCCAATTGCAGGGACGCGCGGTACGCGAGGAAGATGGTCGTGTCATTCGTATGGTTGGGTCAGCGAGAGATATTCATGAGGCGCGCGAAGCGCGGGATGAACTAAAACGTCAGACTGAAATCCACAGTTTTATCACCGAGGAAACCAACGACGGTTGGTGGGACTGGCACCTCGAGTCTAACTACGAATACATGTCCCCCCGATTCTGGGAAACCTTTGGCATAGATCCTTCCACCAAGGAGCATCGACCTTCGGAATGGCAGTCGTTGATTCATGAAAAGGATCTTGAGAAAGCCGTTAAGAAGCTTGCCGAGCACACAGAGTCTAAGGGTAAACGTCCCTATCTCCTGGATGCGAGATACCGCCATGCCGATGGACATTGGGTGACGGTGCTCTGTCGTGGACGAGTCATCGAATGGGGTCCGAATGGAGAACCTATCCGTATGGTTGGCGTGCACACGGACATCACTATGCTAAAGGCGCAAGAGGCTGAGCTTCAGTCGATGAATATAGCGCTGCAGAAGAGCAACGAAGAGCTTGAGCGATTCGCCTACATTGCATCACATGACTTAAAGGCGCCTTTGCGAGGTGTGTCAAACCTCGTTGACTTTATTGCCGAAGATATAGAGCCTTTATTAGCGCATGATGAAAAAAGTGATAGCGTTCGCGGACACTTGCGGCGCTTGGGATTGCAGACCAAACGAATGCAGGGTTTGATTCAGGGCGTACTGGATTATTCGCGTCTTGCTGGTTTGCAGCCGGTCTTTGATCGCGTCAATGTGCGTGAAATGCTCGGACACATCTCGAGTGATTTTCAATTGGCTCTGGATGAGCAGCTGATATTGCCGGATTCTCTCCCTGATATTGAATCTGACGCCGTTAAGTTGCAGCAAGTATTCGGAAACCTGATTTCGAATGCCAGTAAATTCCATGAGCATCCTGAAGACCTGAAGATCCAGATCGGCTGTGAAGACGTCGGTGATTTTTTTAAGTACTCGGTGTCCGACAATGGTCCCGGTATCGAGCCGCGTTTCCATCGCAAGATATTCGAAATGTTTGAGACACTTCAGGCCAAAGACGCTTACGAAAGCACTGGTGTGGGGCTAACCATGGTTAATCGGATTGTTGATCAGTTCGGCGGTACGATTGACGTTGAATCTGAGCTGGGTGCTGGCGCCACGTTTAGTTTTACGTGGCCCAAAGGGCCTGAGGCTTTGCCGCAGCCGAATTAGGACTAAGCGCTGCAGGGGTTATGCATGCCGATAATTTTTCCCGCAGATGGCATTCCCCCGTCGTCTCGAACTTGCTTTACCTGGCGGTCCAGCCACCATCGACGACGAGGCTGTGTCCGGTGACCATGCCAGCCTGAGGTGACAGTAAGAAAAGCGTCGCGCTAACAATGTCATCAACGGATGCCAGTCGACCGCTTGGAATCATGCCTAATACGAATTTCTTAAATTCCGGGTCGTCCAGCATGGGTTTGGTCAATGGTGTTTCCACGAAAGTTGGCGCGACGCTGTTGACCCGAATGCGCTCGGGTGCAAGCTCAACGGCGCAAGCTTTGGTCAAACCTTCAATGGCGTGTTTGGTCATGCAGTAAACGCTGCGATCGGGTGAGCCCACATGCCCCATCTGTGATGACATATGAACGATGCTACCGCCGCTCTTGTTGCGCAGCATAGCGACAGTCGCTGCCTGCGATACCAGAAACGCTGCGCGAATATTCAAGTCGATTACCTGATCAAGTGAGGCGGTATCAACCAATGGAAAGGGTTGTGGTCGATTTGCGCCCGCGTTGTTGACCAACATCGTCAGTCCGTTCAATTCGCGAATGCGTTGATGCATGTTGCTGTCCGTGACATCGCCTTGCCAGGTGTCGATTCGCCCGCTTGCATGACTCGCGAGTGATGCTAGATCATCAGCAGACCTGGCAATGGCGATGACTTCTGCACCTGAATTGGCCAGTGCTTCCGCGCATCCGCGCCCGATGCCGCGTCCTGCGCCGCTGACAACGGCTTTGTGCCCTGTGAGGTCGTAAGTCATGCGCGTCTACCATTTGAATAAAAGGGCATCTTGCCTCGCGGCCATGAAGAATACAAAAGCGGCCGAATCACCCACTGAAATGCGCATACCTTGTTAGATAAGATGCATGGAGCTCCGTGTTAGCGTCTGTATATTGATACCAAAGAATAGCAAGCAGAAACTGATCTGCTGCAATGCATGGCGGGTAGGCGCTGACCGGTCTTCAATGACAGGACGCGTTCAATCACCAAGAGATTAATAGAAAACCAATTGAGGAATTAGCAGTGATCAAGAAACTGAAAAATGGCATGAGCGCAGAGACGACTGCAGGTCTGGACGCGCAAGTGAAAGCGACAGTCGAAGGAATACTGGCCGACGTTGGCGCCCGTGGCGACGAGGCGGTGCGTGAGCTTTCCCAGAAATTTGATCAGTGGGCGCCCGATGCATTTCGGCTAAGCGACGAACAGATTCAGGCATGTATCGGTCGCTTATCCGAGCAGACGCTGGACGATATACGCTTTGCTCAATCCCAGATTCGCCAGTTCGCGGAAATCCAGCGTGCATCGATGAAGGACGTTGAGGAGGAAACCTATCCGGGTGTCTTTCTGGGGCACAAACATATTCCGGTCAACAGCGTGGGCTGCTATGTGCCCGGTGGTAAATATCCGATGGTGGCCAGTGCCCATATGAGCGTATTGACCGCCAAGGTTGCGGGCGTTGATCGTGTGATCGCTTGCGCGCCGCCGCACAATGGCGCACCGAATGATGCGATCGTCGCGGCCATGCACATGGCAGGCGCCGATGAAATTTATTGTCTGGGTGGCGTGCAGGCCGTATCTGCGATGGCGCTTGGGACGGAAACCATTGACGCCGTCGATATGCTGGTCGGTCCTGGTAACGCTTATGTCGCGGAGGCGAAGCGGCAACTCTACGGCCGAGTGGGTATCGACCTGTTTGCCGGACCTACCGAGACTCTGATTATCGCGGACGACACCTGTGATGGTGAGATGGCAGCGACCGACCTGTTGGGTCAAGCCGAGCACGGGCCGAACTCCCCGGCGATCTTGTTGACGACGTCGGAAGCGCTGGTGCGAGATACAGAATTGGAAATAGCGCGGCAGCTCAAGACGCTAGAGACGGCAGAGGTTGCGGGCGCGGCCTGGCGAGACTACGGGGAAATTATTCTGTGTGATACCGATGAAGAGATGCTGTCCGAGGCAGACCGGATCGCCAGCGAACACGTTCAGGTCATGACGAAAGATCCCGACTATTTTCTGAATAACATGACGAACTATGGCGCATTATTTTTGGGTCCGGAAACCAATGTCGCGTATGGCGATAAAGTCATTGGTACGAATCACACCCTACCTACGAAGTTGGCGGCTCGGTATACCGGTGGGCTTTGGGTTGGTAAGTTCATCAAGACCTGCACGTACCAAAGAGTTTCGCCGGAAGCGACGGCGACCATTGGTGAGTATTGCTCGCGCTTGTGTGCGCTTGAGGGCTTCGCCGGCCATAAAGCCCAGGCGGACTTGCGGGTTGAGCGCTACCAGAAAAAAGCGTGAGCCGGAGCGGACGGTGCCTGCATGGTGATGGCTCGGTAAGTGAGCTGTTTTTTTGTTGGCCGATCCGAGGCATCTGATGATGGGTGCGATTCTGCCCGATGCGACCGCCCGCAGGATTACCTCGTATACTCAGCTAGAGCTTTCGCGGGATAGAGATGCAGGCAGTCTACGATCAAATATGGGCGGATCATTGGCCGCAACTTAAGGCCGGTCGGGTTGAAGTGGATCCAGCGTTGCTGGACCGCGAGCGAGACGATCGTGTTGGATTGACGTTGATTTTCCGTCCAACTGGCGCTGCATTGGAAAGCTTGCTGGATGTTTGTCGGCAAATCGATGCGGTTGAGCCGGGGCAATATCTTTATCGGGCGGCGCAGATTCATACGACGGTGTTGTCCATCGTTTCATGTCGCAGCGGGTTTGGTCTTAACGGCGAGGATTTAGCGGCTTATGTAGAAATAATCGCTCGAGTCCTGCGGCGCTTCCGATCCTTCCGCATTGAATACCGTGGTGTTGCCGCAACAGTTCAGTGTGCTCTAATCCAGGGGTTTGCGCTTGATCAACAATTACAGCAGGTTAGAGATGGGCTGCGAGAATCATTTATGGATTCGGGGCTCCCGCACAGCATCGATCAACGCTATCCCATTGCGACCGCACATTGCACGATCCAGCGCTTTGTAAAGCCTTTGGAATCACCCGCTTCTTATTGCCATTTCTTGAAGCAGCGGCGTCATTGCAAGATCGGTGAGTTCTCGGTGGGAGAATTTTCATTGGTACTAAACGACTGGTTTCATAGTGCTGATCGAGTCATTGAGCTGGAGAGATTTCTCTTACCTGCTGCCGAATAGACATGACAAAGCCATGCCCCAAATTACACATGTTTGGCCAAAACAAACATTCACTGCGACGCTTTCTGGCGTTACCTTTGGGCTGTTACATAGCGCTGATTAAGCATAATGTCCTTGTTGTAACCAAACAACAATTCGTTCTGTTTCAGCAGTTTTCGTAAGCAGTCGACGTCCCGACCGGGACGCAAGGGGGAATAGATGAAGAACCTTCATTGGGTTTGGGCAAGCGCGCTCGCGCTCGTGTTGCCAGCGGCCGATGCCGTAGCGCAGGCTGAAGAGCCGATTGATGAGGTTGTGGTCACAGGTATTCGTGGCAGTCTCAAGCAATCGCTTGATGTAAAAAGAGACGCGAGTCAGGTCGTTGATGCGATTTCCGCCGAAGACGTCGGCAAATTTCCGGATACGAACGTCGCCGAAGCGCTCCAGCGTATCACCGGTGTTGCCATCGACCGAAGTGGCGGCGAAGGCCAATTCATAACTGTCCGTGGCCTTGGCCCGGAGTTCAACTTTGTCACCTTAAATGGCCGGCAAATTGCGACTGACAACGCCGGTCGTGAATTCTCATTCGATGTTTTGGCATCGGACATCATCCAGCGCGCGGAGGTCTACAAGACTTCATCCGCTGATCTGCCTTCCGGTGGTATCGGTGCGAACGTCAATGTAGTTACCGCACGGCCTTTTGACCGACCAGGCACTAGCTTCAATGTGTCCGCTGCCGGTATTTTTGACCAATTGCGTGACAAAGCTAGCCCGGACGTGACCGGTGTTGCTTCATGGACCAACGACGATACGACATTGGGTTTCTTGCTGGGTGCTTCCTACTCGGATCGTAAGAGTCAGCGCGATCGCGCATTAACCAACGGTTTCGCTGAGCGCACAGGCGCAACGATTGTCGATGCGCCAGAGACTTCTACCGGACTGGGTGCAGGCGCTATCGGTGGCTTGGCCAGTGGTCGCGTGCAGCAGCAAGCCATTTTTAGTCGTGACATCCAGGATAGAGAGCGTTTGACCATCAACGGGTCCGCTCAGTTCAGCCCGAATGATCGGATGACCATCTCGTTGGACGCGTTGTTCTCCGAGCTGGATATTCAGTCTACCGATACGCAGTTCTCCGGTTTCTTCAGCCCGCCATTTATTGATCCGGTTGTTGATGCCAACGGTACCGTTGTTTCTTTCAGTCGGCCCGGTGTTGATTTCCAGGGTCGTAACCCGGCTATCGCGGGTCAGGTTGGGTTGTCACAAAACGACAACGTGCTGACATCAAACAACCGTGTTGCGGACACCTCATTGATTGGTTTGAACTTCGACTGGTCTGTCACCGATACGCTGACGTTGAACTTCGATGCTTCCGTTTCCGAAGCAACGCGTGATGGCACGAACCCGTTCGTCGTCATCGGCGCGCTGGCACCGACGTCTCCGTTGATTCAGCTGCCAAATGACGATGGTATTACCACGATCACAAACTTGGCCGGACTTACGGATACATCGATCCAGCGCCTTCACTTCGTTAACGTGAATCGTACGGAAGTGGATGATGACATCGTTGAAGCCAAGATTACCGGCGACTGGTTGGTTGCTCGCGGTCCGTTGCAAGCCATCGGATTCGGTTTCAACATGGTCAAGCGCGACAAGAATCAAAACGTGTTTGATAACTTTGCACCGACACAGGGTGGCAACATCTTCTGTGCGTATTGTGGTTATAACGTTGCAGCAGATCCTTCAATTCTCTCGCCATTCTCTTTCGGTGGATTCTTGAGCGGTGTCTCTGGTGCGGATCAAGTGCCGAACCAAATCCTGCAGTTTAGTTTTGCAGATGCGTTCACCGCGCTGAATAGCGACGCGAACATCAACAATCCGGAGCGCTTCGGTGCCGGGAACGTGCTGACGCCCGCGCAAGCTGCGATCAACGCGGATTTGATTGCGCGTCGAAACGCTGCCGGTAACTCAATCTACGGTTTCTACACGCCGGAATTGAACCCGGGTGCAAGCTTCGGAGTTGAAGAAGACACCACGTCGCTGTTCCTGAACACGGAATGGGAAGGTGACTTCGACGGTCAACTGCCGTGGTCTGCAGAGATTGGCTTCAGAATCGTCGAAACCGAGACGGTTTCGGTCGGTGTTGATCAGCCGGTTGTTGCTTTCCGCGAGTCAGCAGGTGATACGCAGTTGGAAATCGACTTCGGTCCGACGGCACCATTGGAAGTCCGCAATGACTACATTAACTTCCTGCCATCTTTGAACATTAAAGTTGAGCCGACCGACGAGTCTATCCTTCGCTTCAGTTACTCCGAGTCAGTAACGCGTCCGACGCTGACTGCACTCGGCGTGAACAATACGTTCGGTGGTCGTTCGAATGCGCCGACCAGTGGCGGCGGTAACCCGTTCCTCGAAGCGTTTGAGTCAACTAACTATGATGTGTCGTTCGAATGGTACTTCGATGACGTGACCTTTGTTGGTATTGCCGGTTTCCATAAAGAGTTCGAGAACTTCCTAGAAGCTCAAACGCTTCCGGTTGCTCGCGATATCATCTTCCCGGCTGGCAATGGCGGTCGTACAGAGGACGAGACCATTTCGGTTGATTTCCAGGATACGCGTCAGCGTAATGGCGAAGAAGGCAGCATCTCCGGTGTAGAATTTGCCGCTCAGAAAACCTTCGATAATCTGCCCGGTTTCTGGAGTGATTTCGGTGCGGCGTTCAACTACACCTACGTAACCAGCAATATTGATCGTGATCCGAACTCGGGCGCGTCTGATTGCGACTACAACGGTTTGTCCCCGAACTCTTACAACATCAGCGGCTTCTATGAGAACGACCGGTTCCAGGCACGTATCGCATACAACTATCGCGATGAGTTCCTGTTCCAGTGTTTCGCTGATTTCAGTGAGCCGCGTAACCGCGAAGACTTCGGTCAGTTGGACATGTCTGCGTCGTTCTACGTCACCGATACCATTCAGGTATTTGTCGAGGCGATCAACATTACAGAAGAAGAGACACGCGACTTCTCTCGCTTCCGTAATCGCTTCCTGACGTACGAAAGCACCGGTGCTCGCTACACCATCGGCGCACGCGCAAGCTTCTAAGATGATGTCTGCCGATGGTGGTCACCCGCCATCGGCAGTCTTTAAGCGCGTATAATCGAGGCGATGCAGTGACCCTGCATCGCCTTTTTGTTGGGGGATTTCATGATCAATTCAGTACAGGTTGCCGTGTTCGTCGGCATCACCGCACTTATCGGCTTCTTAACCTACTTGAAATGTAGGAAAGCAGTCGCCGGCAGTCGCAGTTCGGGCAAGGACTATTTCCTGGCCAACGGCGGGCTTGCCTGGTACTTCGTTGCCGGATCGATCACGTTGACCAATCTCTCGACCGACCAATTGGTGGGTATGAACGGCAACCAGATGCTGTTGTTGGCCTGGTGGGAGTTTGCGGCTGTTGCTGGTTTGTTCATTTTGGCGTTTGTATTCCTGCCGATCTACTACAAGAACAATTGCACGACGACCACTGAGCTGTTGCAGAAGAAATACGGCGACAAGCACATCCGGGCATTGATCTCTGTCCTCTTTATCATGGGCAATCTGTTTATCTTTCTGCCGGCGGTCTTATACGGCGGGTCACTGTTTATGTTGTCGATGTTCGATGTCGATATTCCCCTGATTTTCGTGGCGATGACGTTCGCCGCCGTTGGCGCCGCTTACGCGATTCTGGGCGGCTTGCGCGCGGTTGCGGTCTCTGACACTTACAGCGGCGTGCTCATCCTTTCATTGGCACTGTTGCTCGTCTATTTGGCGCTGGATGCGATCAACTTCGATCTTTCCGGCGTACCCGCAGAGCGGCTCACGCTGCTCGGTGACAATAACTCGCCTATTCCATGGCATACCTTGCTGACGGGGATGCTGTTTATTCAGGTGTTCTACTGGAGCACCAACCAAACGATTACCCAGCGCGCGATGGCCGCGCCGAATGTCAAAGAAGCGCGAAAAGGCGTACTGGCGGCGGCCGGGATTCGACTGTTGATCGTGCCGGTGATCGTGACGGTTCCCGGTATCGTGGCGTACAAGCTGTACGGTGATATCAATGACGCCGCCTACGGTCGAATTGTTGGCGATCTTCTGCCGGGCTGGTTGTCGGGTGCTTTTGCAGCGGCCTTGGCCGCGGCGGCGTTGACGTCGTTCAACAGTATTCTAAACGCGTCAGCTGCACTCTATGTCTGCGATATTCACGAGGCTTACGTTAAGAAAGTCAAAAACATTCCACTGCTGAGTGGCATTGTTTCTATCATCATGACCGTTATCGGTCTCGCCATGGTTACCGTTTATCAAAACGAGGAAAGCCTGATCAATATTCTTCAGGAACGATTTGGCTTCCTATCAATGCCTATTTTGGCAGCCTTTATCGTTGCGCTAGTGTTCCGTAATGTGAATGCAAAGGCGGCGATCGTTGGTGTTGTGACTGGCGTCGCGTTGTATGGTTATCTCACGCTGTCGCTAAAACCGTTCCACTACATCCATAGCATGTTCGTGACGCTGCTGTTTTGTATTGGTGTTTCGCTGTTGGTTAACCGGGTCGTGTTTGGCCAAAAGGCGGAACCTGTTTGGCGAAAGTCTAACGCGGTGACGACCTAGTTTTCGGTAGTCCGGCTTCGATAAGTCCGGGGAGAGCAACCCACAATCTGGCTGAAACGTTTACTGAAGTGGAATTCATCGCAGTAAGCGAGTTCCGCTGATATTGCTTTGACGCTAAGCGTTGTTTGCGTCAACAGGTCGCAAGCTTTTTGCATTTCGAGTGTGGCGCGGTACTTCGCGGGGGGGATGCCGTAGAGCTTGCGAAAGCGCTTTCGGAAAGACTCATAACCGATGCAGAGTTCTTCGGCGGCTTCTTTGACTGAGTCGGTTACAGCGATCGACTGCTTGGCTTCTCGTAACCAGAGCGATTCTTCGTGCTGGTGTCCTTGAAGCGCATTGTGGATATCGACGAGCAAAGATTGAATGCGAACAACCTCCGCGGCAGATCCAAGATTACCTTCGTCCTGGCCTTCACCAATGGCCTCCAAAAAACGATCGCGCCAATAGTCTATTGGCCGCAAGCTGCGGATAGGCCCGCCGATTTCGAGGCATTTCTGTTGCTGCCATAAATCGAACACCGGTCCTTCAAAAATAATATAGACCTCATGCCAATTGCGGCCGCTTCGAGGGCCATAGCCGTGCCGCGTGTTGGGCAGCAGTTGAATCAAGTCCCCCGGCTCAATCGGATGGTTGCTCACGGTTTCGTCGGTATAGTATCCGTCGCCACCAAATACATAGACCAGGGAGTGGCGGTTCAGGATGCGGTTGGGGACGGGTACGCCGATCCCCCGCCGTGCTACACCGGCGAGGCTGATCCCGCCCAATGGCGAGGCAACGGGCTTTCGAATCAGGACTTTACTGGTTTGTGGCAACATTGTGTTCAAACGATACCAAATCGCACAAGTTACGCCAATTGGCCTGGTCTTGACGGCTACTCTGATGCGATTTTGTGCTTAACTTTCGACGGATTATGACGCTATAGGGCGTTATGAACGTTAAGACATACATTCGTCTAAGCCAGGCTCTGGTGATTGGGCTATGGTTGTGCCAGCCATTGTCTGTGTCGGGCTCAGCGCTGACATGTACGTCAATTTTTGATGCCGCGGATGTTCAGGATCTCTCCAACTGGCGAGTCGTGGGCGATACCGAGAATCTAGCGCTATCGCTCAGTGAGATCGAGTTGACCGAGGGCAGTCTCTCTTTTCGAGGCCGATTGACCGAGATTGAGGATGCATTCTCCGCAGTGAATATCGCTATCGACTCGGAGGTCATGACTGATGCCGACCGGCTCGTATTGGAATTCTTGCCAGACGCCAGATCCTATGACGTGACTATGGCGACGGGTTTGTTCTACCGCAATAGGCGTTTGACTTACCATACCGCATTGGCCGACCTTGACGCCGGCAACTGGGTTAATAAAACCGTCATGCTGTCAGAACTAAGACCTGTTGTGAACGGTCATCCGGTTCGCGCACCGGCGTATGAACCGGCTAAGACTCGATCCATGTACATCATTATTCATGACGGCGAACCTGAACCATTCGAGCTACAAATCCGATCGATCCAAGCCTGTCACACATTGGTCGAATAGTTTTTCAACAAGGCCTCCGGGCGTGGAGAATGGATCAGGTATGAGACCCGGTATACGTCTTCATGCCAATCGGGACTTCATATCCGCAGCCAACTTCAACGATTTGATGCTCGCCAGACGGTGTCGGTCATGCGGCGCATACTAGCCGGTTGCCGATGTAATCGTTTGTGATCTGATTTCACCGTATCATAGGGGCTTGTCAATCGACCTGGACCCGCAAATATGGCGACGCTATCACTCGACAAGGATCACATCCGGTTCTTGTTGCTGGAAGGTATTCACACTGCTGCACTGGAAACGCTAAGTGCGTCCGGCTATACCAACGTTGAGCAACATAAGCAGTCATTGTCCGGAGAAGCGCTAAAAGCGTCACTGGCACAGGCGCATTTTATTGGTATCCGTTCCAGAACACAGCTAACGGCAGAAGTGATTGCAGCTGCGCCCAAACTGATTGGTGTCGGTTGCTTTTGCATTGGCACGAATCAAGTTGATCTTGCAGCGGCGGAAGCGGCGGGCGTGCCGGTCTTTAACTCACCGTTTTCCAATACACGAAGTGTCGCAGAATTGGTGCTCGCAGAAATCATCATGCTGCTACGCGGTATTCCGGAGAAGAATGCAGCGGCGCATCGCGGTGAATGGTTGAAAAGTGCGAACGATGCCTATGAGGTTCGTGGCAAGAGGCTGGGTATCGTCGGTTACGGTCATATTGGCACCCAGCTCAGTGTGTTGGCTGAGTCGCTCGGCATGAAAGTGCGTTTTCACGACATCGAACACAAGTTGCCGTTGGGTAATGCAGAAGCCGCCAACGGTTTGACCGCGCTGCTTAGTGAGTCGGATGTCGTCTCACTGCATGTGCCGTCGACGCCGGTCACGTCCGGAATGATCGGGGCCAAAGAGCTCGGGCTCATGAAGCCCGGGAGCGTTTTGGTCAATGCTTCACGTGGCGATATTGTTGATATCGATGCGCTGGACAGCGCACTCGACAGTGGCGCATTGTCGGGTGCCGCACTCGATGTGTTTCCCACAGAGCCAAAGGCGAATACCGAGCAATTCGATTCTCCGCTGCGCCGTCATGACAATGTCATTTTGACGCCACACATTGGCGGTAGCACGCAAGAGGCGCAACAAAACATCGCGAGCGAAGTGGCCGGCAAGATGATTCGTTACAGCGATACCGGTACGACCGCTTCGGCTGTTAATTTTCCACAAGCTTCGCTGCCGGATAATCTCAATCACACACGAATCTTGCACATCCATCGCAACGAACCCGGTCATCTTCAACGGATTAACCAGGTCTTTTCGGACCGCAAGATCAACATTGCCGCCCAGTACCTGCAAACCTCTAATGCAATCGGTTACGTCGTGATGGATGTCGATGTAGAATCGCCGGCCGAGTTGATGGCTGAACTGAAAGCGCTGGACGGAACGATTCGCGCGAGACTGCTGCATTGATGGCGACTGGGACTGAGACCAAGGCGCTATCCGAGATCCGTGCCATTGTGGGTGAGAAGGGCATCGTTGATGATGCCGCCGATCAGCCTGGCTATTTGATTGATGAGCGTCGGCTTTATGAAGGCAAAGCCGCACTCATCGTGCGCCCCGCCAACGTTGATGAAGTGTCGCGCGTGATGAAGGTGTGTTTTGACGCCGGTATCGGTGTGGTCCCACAAGGCGGCAACACCGGTTACTGTGGGGGCGCAACGCCGTCGAGTGATGGCTCGCAAGTGGTCTTGTCACTTTCGCGTATGAATACCATTCGTGGGCTCGACCCCGTTGGCCACACGATGACGCTGGATGCCGGCGTGATTCTGGCCAAGGCTCAGCAGGCAGCTGATGAAGCCGGGTTATTGTTTCCGTTGAGTATGGGTTCGGAAGGCTCATGCCAAATCGGCGGCAACCTTTCCACCAACGCGGGTGGCCTCGCCGTACTGCGATATGGCACGGCACGAGAGTTGACGTTGGGGTTGGAGGTCGTCTTGCCCGACGGTGAAATCATTGATGGCCTGACCGGGCTCAGAAAAGACAATACGGGTCTGGATCTGAAGTCCCTCTTTATGGGCGCAGAGGGCACGCTTGGTGTCATTACCGGTGCCGTCGTAAAACTGTTTCCGGCCATTCGCACGGTAGAAACCGCATGGCTAGCGGTTGCCGATCCGGACGCAGCGTGCAAACTGTTGGGCATGGCCCGCAAATCGTCCGGCGACGCCGTCTCGTCTTTTGAATATGTCAGCCGCCGTTCTTTGGATTTGGTGTTGCAGCATGTCGAGGGGGCAACCGATCCGTTGGGTTCGGATGGTCAGCACTTTGTTTTGATGGAATTGGCATCGCCTGCCGTCGATGAGCACTTCCGCGACAGCGTCGAACAACTGATCACCGACGGGATGGAGCAGGGCTTGGTTACCGATGGCGTGCTTGCTGAATCCGGCGCACAGCGACAGTCCCTCTGGCGACTGCGCGAGTCTGTACCGGAAGCAGAGAAGCTCGCCGGTGGTGCGATCAAACATGATATTTCTGTGCGTATCTCAAGCATTCCTGCTTACATGCTCAAAGTCGCGCCGCAACTTGCGGATCTGGCCGCGCCGTATCAATCCGTTTATGGGCATATCGGTGACGGTAATTTGCACTACAACTTGCTGGCACCCGAAGGTGCCGAAGCATCGGCATGGCGTGAGCAATGGTCAGCCACTTTATCTGATTGTGTGCATGCAGCTGCCGCTGAAATGGGCGGTAGTTTTAGTGCCGAGCATGGGGTCGGACAGCTGAAAAAAGGTGATTTGGAGCGGTACAAGAATGCCGCTGCCTTGCGAACGATGCACGCCATGAAGCAAGCCATTGATCCGAAGGGCATCATGAATCCCGGTAAGATATTCTAAGTTACCGATGAGTCGTTCCGACATTGTGAAGGCACTAAGTGACGCGGTGTCGAAGAGTAACGCATTGCATCAAGCCTATCTGGAAAGCAGCGAGACGCTATCCGCTTATGAGCAGTTCGTTGCGCTTCAGCTCGCCTATTTCATGCCGCGCTATGATGTGCTTCGAACCACGCAGGCCTACTCTGATGCCATCGACTTTGTAGTAAGCGATTTAACCGGCACCGGGATTGCCCAACGGGATCGCGAGCTCGAACGCGTCGTGCCGATGATGACAAAATTCCTTCCTGCCAAAGCACTCGCCGCGCTGGCAACGGCGATGGTGCTGAACGCACGAATCCTTGAGATCAATCTGGGTATTGCCGAGCAGCTAGCGGCACCTTTAGCTGCGGGTGAGCCGATTTCCGAGCGAGATTATTGCTTGGCAACGCGTGCTGTTGCGACGTTCGATGATTTCGACGAGTTAATCGCGATGACGCGTTCTGCCGGTGAAAGTCTTGCGCGAATCGTTAAAGTGCCGATGATTCGTTCACTGCTGAAATCGATGCGTTTGCCTGCAAGAATGGCGGGCGTGACGGATCTGCAAACATTTCTGGAGCGTGGTCTCGATACATTCGTGGCGCTCGACGACACGCCTCGGTTTCTAGACGATATGGAAACGCATATGCGCGAGTTGTTTGGTCGTATTTTCCAGACGCCGTCGGCATCGCTGGACCGCGCAGCCATTGAGTTGACGTAGGGTTAAGCGACTAGATTTCCGCGAGGCGCGTACCGTCATCGGCCACCAATGAAGCGAGTACGCGTCGTGTGCCTTGAAACGGGCGTCTACCATGCATGACCAGATAGTTGTCGATCAATGCGATGTCACCGGCTTGCCAGGCAAGGTCGAACGACAGTTCGTCCGCTAGTCGAATCGCGATGTCCATCGCCTCGGTCGGGATCGTTGAGCCGTCGCCGAAGCTAATCGATTTCTGCGGGCTGTTGCGCGCATCTTTCCAGCCACGAAAGGCAGCGATCAATTGATTGAAGAAAACCCGGCGACCATCTTTCAGGGTGCGGATGGCGGGCAATGCCGGCGTAGTTGCACGTAGGCTGCCGTCGGCTTGCCACTGGTAGTCGTAGCCCAACTTTTCCAGGCGCGCTTCGGCCGCAACTTTGTCATCGGTGTCCAGGGTTGATTTCCAGCTTCTGCCTTGTCCGGAATTCGGATCATCGTCTGCCGGCATGACGTTAGAGTATTTGACGCCAAGGCGCTCGCAGTCGGCGACGAATTGCGGTGCCGATTGATCTAGCTTTTCCAGCAAGATGTCAGAACGGCACAACGGTGTTTCACCATCTGCATCCGGCGCTTTTTCGCAGCAGAAAAATAGTCTGGATGGAAACAGCGGTGTTTGCGCCATTTCATGATGCAGGAAAATGGAGACTTCGGGCGGCGCTTCATTGGCAGTGAACACGAGTTCAGTTTTGTTAACGCGAACCGCATTCGACAAAGATTCTTTGTAGGTGAAGCTGTCCATCCCAAAAGCACGAATGGCCTGATCGAAATCTTCTGCGCCGTCGATCGGAAACCCTCTGAACAAGATGGCGCCATGCGTGGACAAAGCGTCGAGAAGTGTCTCTTTGTTTCGGGTAATCCAGCCTTTCATGTCATCGAGTGTCGCAGTCGGATTGTCCAATGCCTGAACCAAAGGAAAGACATCATCATGGAGCTGCTGATGAGGTACGTTAATGGCTTTAACATCTAGTGCGGACATAGCGGAACCTCAATCGTAAATAGGGTGAAAGCGACCGAATGCTTTTTCACAAAACACACCGGGATCGTTGAACCGACGGTTCGCGTCCAATGCATCAATGGCCTGCATTTCTTCGGTCGTCAATTCAAAATCGAACAAGCTCAGGTTTTCTTGCAGGCGTGCTTTCTTGCTGGTTTTGGGAATGATGGCGGTGCCGCGCTGGATGCCCCAGCGGAGCACCACTTGTGCGGGCGTGCGCGATGCACGCTCGGCGGCGGTCACAACGGCGGGTGCGGTCAGGACGGTGTCTGATGGATTCGCCATATCGATAGAAACGTAGGACAGGGCGCCAAGTGGCGAGAATGCCGTTACCGGGATGTCATAGGCTTTCGCTATGCGCAGCAATTTCTGTTGCGTCAGGAACGGATGCATTTCCACTTGTAGCATGGCCGGCTTGATCTTGGCGTAAGCCATCAAGTCATGAAGTAAGCCTGAATTGTAGTTGCAGACGCCAATTTGACGGACGAGTCCGCCGGCAACCAGGTCCTCCATTGCGGCCCAGGTTTCATGCAGTGGGACGTTGTCCAGTTGCATCGTCGGTTCATCGGCTTTCGGATCAAAAATCCACTCAGGCGGATAACGGTCTTCGAATGCGACGAATGGCATCGCGATGGGGAAGTGAATGAGATAGAGGTCCAGATAGTCGAGACCTAGATCTGACAGCGAGCGCTGACAAGCGAGTTCAACATGTTCGCGACGATGGAATGTATTCCATAACTTCGACGTGATCCAAAGCTCTTCGCGCGTAACGAGTCCATCCGCGATGGCACGTTGAATGCCTTCGCCGGCTTCTTTCTCATTGCCATAGTCTGCAGCGCTATCGATATGACGATAGCCTACTTCGATGGCATCGTAGATCGCCTGCGCCGTATCGGCCGGGTCGATTTTCCAGATGCCAAGACCAACGGCTGGCATGGCGGCGTTCCCTACTGAGATCGTTGTCATTTGACGAATCCTGTTAACGAGTAATGTCTGTGAGATCGTTGGCCGCGATGAACTCGGCGATGTCTATCGCTTCGCCAGTTTCGACTGAATGTTGGGCGGCGGCGGCAACAATAACGGACCAAAGTCCCTCTTCCGGCGTTGCCGCAACCGAGGCTTTGCCATCGAGGCGATCGGCAAGCGCGACATGCTCGAAGAACGTCGCGCCATGATGGCCGCTGGTTTCGACCGTGTCTGTGTAGCTGAGATCGGTGCGACGTGACGCGCCCGTTTCGCCCAACTCAATGAGCAGCTCAGTCTTGGCTTTTTGGCTGCGTTGAAAATCAAACGTCTCGGTAGCGACCAGTCTGCCGGTCTCACCGCACAGTGTTAGATCTTCCGAAAAATTCGGGCAAAACATGCTCAACATAAATGTAGCTTGAATGCCATTCTCATAATCGACAATGACGCTCGCCAGATCATCAATATCGGCGCGTTCGCCTTCATATTCAAAGGCGCGATAGTTGACTGACTGTTGCCCGGTCGCATAAACGCGCTTGGCACGACTGTTGGCGAACAGATTCATGAGGTCGAAGTAGTGGCAGCATTTTTCGATCAGTGTGCCGCCGCTGTAACGGGAAAACTTGTTCCACTGATCAACTTTGTCGAGGAACGGTGGTCGGAACTCGCGCATGCCGATGCTGCGGATCGGGCCGATGGTGCCGCGTTCCAGTGCTTCATGGCGGGCCTCGACGTAAGCCGCTTTGTAGCGATACTGGAGCCCCACCTGTATGAAGTTTTCATAGCTGTCTGCTAAGCGTACGATGTCGGCCGCATCGGCGAGCGTTGTCGCCATCGGCTTCTCGAGAAAGATCGCCTTACCGCTTTGCATGGCTGTACGCAGAACATCGATATGCGAAAAGTTAGGCGTGCAAATGAACAGCACGTCAACGGCCGGATCGTTGCAGGCGGTTTCGAGATCGTCGTAACGGACCAGCGAATCGTCGCTGTGTTGTGCATATTCTTCGCAGGCAACATCGGCGCTGTGTTTGTTGTCATCGTAAACGCCGTGGATGCGAATCCGTCCGAGCAGTGCCGCGACGCGCATGTGCTCTTGTCCAATCGTACCCGTGCCGATCACATTGGCTGAGTATCGTGGACCTTCGTTACGATACAGATATCGATCATCACCGGTGATATGTCTCTGGCCGGATGAGGATTCGAAGAATCTTAGTCGTGGTTTTACGTCTTCTGTCATGACTGCTTGTCCCTCAGCGCCATTGACTGACGCTGATCAAATATTACGCTGGCATACTCACAAATACAAACGTTTGTATTTTTTGGTTTTCAAGATCAGTTAAGCTACAGAATCTCTGTCATCAATGGCGTGATTTATGTCCAAAGTTCCCGCTAACGGTCGCCGCATTACGATCAAGGATATTGCGCGCGCAGCTGGCGTTGATCCGTCGACGGTGACGCGTTCGCTGCAAGGCAGTGAGCGTGTTCGGAAAGCAACGCGTGAGCGGGTTGCCGCGATCGCCGAAGAGTTAGGTTACGTGCCGAACATGGCGGCACGAACGCTGGTGCAAAAGCGCAGCGGTTTAATAGGGCTGGTCATCCCTGATATGACGAACCCGTTTTTTGCGGCGCTCGGACGTGGCATCGAACATGAAGCCGCGAAACATGACTTAAGAATTCTGATCAACGACACCTTGGGCGAGGAAGCCGCCGAGCGCGAGGCGATTCGTCTGTTTTTGGAGCTTGGCGTAGAGGGCTTGTTGGTACCAATGGCCAGATGCCCGCAGGACTATTTTGACGAACTGCAGACATCGATTCCGATTGTGCACGTCAATCGACCGCAGGCGCTGCATCATGTCAGCTGCGATCGCATCCAGGGCAGTATCGCAATCATGGAGCATCTGATCGCATTGGGTCATCGCCGCATTGGTTTTGTTCGGGGCGCGGCGCCGCCCGGGCCTGAGCCAAAGATGCAGGCGTACCGACAGGTGCTTGAAAAGCATGCGCTCGACTATGAGCCAGATTTCATTTTTCAGTATGACGGTAGTAGCGGAAGCACCCAGCATATTGCCGAACGTTTCCTGACACTCGACCCGATGCCGACCGCGCTGTTTGCGTGGAACGATGTCAATGCCATTGGTTTGTTGCATGAGTTTCGACAACGCGGCATTCGCGTGCCGGACGATGTCTCGGTGGCTGGTCACGACAACATTGCGTTGTCCGGTTTGGTCGACCCGCCGTTAACGACGGTGAGTTGGCCGATGTATGAGATTGGCCAGCAAAGTGTGCGTAGTTTGTTGAGCCTGGCGCAAGGCAATGCGCCGAAGCGAACCCGGGTGCCGGATCCAGAGTTGATCGTGAGAGCGTCAACGGGCGGTCCGAAGACCGCCCGTTGAGCCTGGATCAGAAGTTGGTCCTGACGTTGATCCCGAAGTAACGATCGGCATCACGCGGGATCTGGTAACGGAAGCCGTCGCCAGAGTATGTCGTGGTGTACTGATCATCGGTCAGGTTCTTGCCGATCAATGTCACACTGAACTTGTCGTCGGCGCTGTGATAGCCGAAGCTCGCGTTCAACATGTTGTAGTCAGGTAGCAAGAAAGGTACTTCGTCGGTTTGGCCGATGTTGCCGGAAAGCTTCTCATCGGTGTAAACGTAGCTTGCGTTCAGTTGCAACCAACCGCCTGACGCCAAGTCGAAGTCCCATTGTCCGCCAACCGAGTATTTCAGATCTGGTGCGAACGGTAACGGAGCACCCGTTGTTGATTCTGCATCAGAGATCGCGATACCGCCGGTTAGTGACAAGGCATCCGTTGGCTGAATCAGGAAATCAATCTCGAAACCTGACGTATCAACATCACCACCGTTGGTGAAGCCCGTAATCGTCGTGCCATCCGAATCGTCGAAATCGTTCGCCTGGAAGTTTTCGATCTGCGTGTCGTAAGCCGCAAAGTTCACGATACCCCAATCCGCGGTGTACTTGACGCCGAGCTCGATGGAGTCAGATTCCTCAGCCAGGATTGGGTTAATGTCCGCAGCGCTCATGTTGTAGAACACGTTGAATGCAGGTCCCTTGTAGCCGGTGCTGTACGTCGCGTAGACCATCGTCGAGTCAAGCACGTCCCACTGGATGCCCACGCGGCCCGATACGTTGGTATCGTCGGTCGTTCCAGAGAAGTTCGTGTTTTCTGTTCGTGGCCGAACGCCAACGCCGCGTCGTCCGAACTCATCAGAGCTGCGGCGATTGTGGCTGAAGCTCACTTCGTCACGCGTGTAGCGAATACCGAACAAAGCGCGAACCGTATCGCTGAAGTCATAGGTGCCGTCGCCGAACAACGCGATGTTGTCGAACTCAGTATCCATGAATGCCGTCGCCGCGACGATGTCATTGGCATTACAGGTTATGTCGTTAGCGGTAATGAAGTCAGCGACGTCTTGTGCCGTATTCGGGAGACCCAACGTGTTGGCTAGGTGATCGGCAATCGCCGCATCTAACTGGCCGTTGTTGTTTTGACAACTCGCGTCACGGGTGAAGTTACGTTCCGAGTCGATGTTCCAATAGAACAAGCCGACCTGATACGTAAACGCTTCGCCAACCGGCGAGGCTAACCGAAGCTCTTGCGAGAACTGGCGCCACTCTTGTGGGCCGACATCATGCAGTTGGAAAGGAACGCCAAAGACTGGAAGATTGCTGTCGCCGGCGATGGACGTAAAGTCACCTTCGCGGAATTCCGTGTTGTTCCAGGTACGTGCTGCGGTGATCGATGTGACCGTGAAATCGTTGAACTCGGTTTCGATCTGAACAGACATGGCCGTTGTTGAATCGAGCGTTCGTGTTTCGAAATCATGATCGATCAAACGTTGGTTCAGATCTAGGCCCGTACCGTTTGGCACCGCTTCCGACGCCGGGTTACGGCCGCTTGGACGTGCTTCCAAATCGACACAGCAGTCGTTGTCTGCATCGTAGTCTTCAAAAATGAAGAGTACGTTGGTGACATCCGAGACATCGTAATCAAGCATCGCGCGAATGCCCTGACGATCGTAGCCGTTGACGGTTTCATTGTTGAAGACGTTACGGATGTAGCCGTCGAACTCACTGCTGAGTACGGTCAGGCTGCCACGCAGATTGTCCGTCAACGGTCCCGAAACACGTGCACGAAGCTGGGATTCGTTGTCCTGGAAGAAGGTGCCACTGATGTAGCCTTCCAGCTGGTCTGATGGTTTGCGGGTGGTGATGTTGACGACACCGGCAGACGCGTTCTTGCCGAACAACGTGCCTTGTGGGCCGCGAAGTACTTCGACCCGTTCCAGATCATAGAGATCGCCGAAGGCCTGGCCGGATCGACCGAGCACGACGTTGTCGACGACGGTGGAGACGCTGGGCTCAGCGGCGACACTGAACGAGACGGTACCAATACCGCGAACGGTGAGTGCGCTGTTGCGTGTGGTGTTACCGGTGCGGAAGCTCACTGACGGTACCAGTGCTTGCAGGTCTTCCAGATTGTTGGCGAAAGCGCCTTCAATTTGTTGCTCGCCGAGTACGGAAACGGCGACGGGTACGTCGCTAAGGCTTTCTTCACGTTTCTGTGCGGTAACGATGATTTCTTCGAGAACGGATTGACCGAACGCTGGTGCGGTGGCACCGAATTGCAGGGCGCTTGCGGTTAATGCTGCAAACGCGACCCCCCTTGATAGACGCATGTCTAGCTCCTGATTGTTGACCCCAGAGCATTTCTACTCCTCAAATCCACAGAATGCAAACGTTTGTATTTTTGCGAGAAGCTGTATCTTTTTGCCAACAAGGGGGTAGCTAGCTAATACGGCGTCTGCTGTAGATGGTCCAGATCGCTATATTTACGATGATTAACAATAGGTTAAGTGACCAAAAGGTGGTGCTAACACCGTTGACCAGCCCGATGGGCGAAAACAACAGGTAAAGAAACACGACGGCCGATAACAACGTCGCGGCGGCGGGCATGGCAAAGCGCCATGGGGTGAGATCCACGATGCCTTTCGGCGCGTAGCTGTAGGCGGTTGCCATGGGCTTCAGTCGACCGGCCAGGAGCATGATGCCGACTTCGATCAGGAACAGAATGGCATAGAGATGCAGGAAGTGGATGGTGACGATATCGTCGAACACAAATTTGGCGAGCCCGTAAACCACGACATGGAACACAATCACAATTTTCGCGCCGATCGCGGGAACGCGTTTGGTAAAGAGCCCGACGATCACGATGACAACGACCGGAATGTTGTAGAAGCCGGTGAAGATACGAATGATCTGCCACAACCCTTCGGGGGCGAACTGCAGCAATGGCGCCACGATAAACGAAAACAATGCGATGACGATGCTCGCGATCTTGGCGACCTGAACCATGCGCGCTTCGGTCATCGGTGTTTTTTGCATCGGCGCATACACATCCAGACAGAACAGCGTTGCGGCGCTATTGAGTAGCGAGTTGAATGAGCTAAAAACGGCGCCGAGCAGTACGGCAAGGAAGAAGCCTGACAATGCGACCGGCAGAACATCACGGATCAGTCTCGGGTACGCGAGATCGATGCTGGCCAACTCGCTGCCATAGAGATGAAAAGCAATGACGCCCGGAATCATCATCATGAACGGCACAAGAATCTTGAAGAAGCCCGATAACAAAACGCCTTTTTGGCCTTCGG
This sequence comes from Woeseiaceae bacterium, assembly GCA_045110335.1. Taxonomy (GTDB): domain Bacteria; phylum Pseudomonadota; class Gammaproteobacteria; order Steroidobacterales; family Woeseiaceae; genus CALBPI01. The sequence continues at coordinate 8,340 of JBGCGB010000054.1, read as the reverse complement.
CCAGATTTTGGGCGCCGAGAGTTCTTTGGATGACGTACTGGTTGGTGCACCAATAGAAGAGGTTTGCGAACAGCATGCCGGTGAACAACGTGGCAAACGGTGTCGGGTCTTTTGGTCCGCCGATCGCATTGAGTTTTTGGGTTTCGGTGGTCGTGATGATGCGAAGGCCTTCGCTGACACTGCCGTCGCCAAGCGCGGCTAATCCGAGCACAGGCACGAGAATGCCGACAATCAATAACCCGATGCCGTTGAGTGTGTCGGAGACAGCAACGGCCTTCAGTCCGCCAAAAATCGCATACACCGCGCCGACGCAGCCGATACAAACAATCGTGATGACCAGCGCGAGGCTATAGGAAACATCCAAAAGCCCCGGCACATCGAACAACTGCAGCACGGCAATAGAGCCTGAATAAAGCACGGACGGAATCGTCACCAGGCCATAGCCAACCATGAACAGCACGACCGACATACGACGCACATCATCATCAAAACGGTTCTTGAGAAACTCGGGCAACGTCGTGAAAGCGCCGGCCAGGTATCGCGGCAAGAAGATCAAAGCCATGCAAATCGTCGCGAATGCCGCGGTAACTTCCCAAGCCATGCTGCTCATGTTGAAACCGTAAGCAGAGCCGTTTAGGCCAATCAATTGCTCGGCGGACAAGTTGGTTAACAGCATCGACCCGGCGATAAAAATACCGGTTAAACCCCGTCCGGCGAGGAAGTAGCCGTCTTTTGAATTCACCTCACCTTTCGTTTTCTGATACGAAACGAAAGCGACGACAGCCATAAAAAAGATACAGCTGCCTATGGTCATCCAGAGATTACTTGCCGCCACGATCATCCCCCTGCCGAGTGCATGCGGTGGGAAACGCTACGTCATTTTTGCCCAAAGCGAAAGCGTGAGGCGGCGGCAGAGCGATCGGGCCATCGCGTTTCGGGATGCCTTTGGCGTATGATTCAGCCAGCAATAAGAGGTTAATGTCATGAGCCAATCAATCTTCGAAACACGCATCAAACGGATGTCAGGCCTGCTGTGTATCGTTAGCTCGCTGCTGGGCGTAGCGCCCGCTATGGCCGAGCAGCCCCGCGACTTCGATTACTTCAGTGTCAACCGCGAGATGATCAGCCGCGGTGTTCAGGCGGTGCTGACTTGCAACGGCTTGTTCACGTCAGGGCGCAACATCGAGCAAGTGTTCGAGCAAGAGCTCGCCTATCTCAAGGCACCTGTCGGCACCGCCTACGAAGGTGCGTACATCATTGATGAAGAGCAAAAGCGTGTTGCCATCATTGGTGATGATGCTGGTACCGCAATCAGCGCTGTGTTTCGTCCGGGCATTGGCTGCATTGTTCAATCGCCCCCGCAAGGCGCCGACGATATTGATTCGCTGCCGCTGAACGCCTTGGCCGCCAGCAAGGTGGATACGAACAATGTGTCCTGGCCAATGGGTGATCGACTAGACGGGGCGCCTTTGCCGGACGTACTGGATCAGGATGCATTATTGGCAGCGGCCGATTGGACCTTTGACCGAGAGAACGAAGAGCAAGTCACGATAAGCCTGCTCGTGACTTATCGGGGGCAGATCGTCCTTGAACGTTATGCCCGCGGCTTTGATGAAAATACCCGAACGCGCACATGGTCAACGGCCAAGAGCATTGCTGCGACGCTAATCGGCCAGCTGGTTGACCAAGGCAAGCTGGCACTCGATGCACCGTTGCCGGTTGATTGGTTACCAGAAGTTGGCAATAGCAATGATGATCCAAGAAGGGCAGTGACGTTGCGTCATGTGCTGAATATGTCGAGCGGTCTTGATCCAGCGGATAGTTTCGGGCGCGAGTATGCGACCGGATCTGGTTTGGCCTATTGGGCCGGTGCTAGCTCGGCGGATGGCGCTCGTGCGCGGGGTCTGGTGCGCACGCCGGGCACGCATTGGGACTACGAAAATTACGACACGTTGCTGGCAGTGCTCGCAATGAAAGGCGTGTTGGGCGATGACTATGCAGAATTCCCATATCGCGAATTGCTGCATCGTATAGGAATGCGAAATACGTTGCTCAGTACCGATAGATTCGGTGATTTTATTTTGAGCAGTCAGGTTTATACGAACGCGAGAGACCTCGCACGCTTTGGGCAATTGTATTTGCAAGATGGCGTTTGGGAAGGCGAGCGTTTGATTTCGTCCGACTGGATTGAGTTTGTTCGTACGCCCGCGCCATCCACTGCCAATCGCGGTAACTTCTACGGCGGGCAGTTCTGGTTAGTCCCCGATGATCGAACGGATGTGCCGAAGGATGCCTACGCGACTGCCGGGACGCGTGGTCAGTACGTGGTGATCGTCCCTTCACATGATCTTGTCATCGTTCGGCGTGGACTGGATTTTGGTCAGCAATGGTTTGATCGCTGGGATCTGACCCGCGAAGTGCTGAAGGCTTTCAAGACCGATGAGTGATCAACCGACATCGCCTGATCGGCGTGGGTTTCTGAGTGCAGCTTTTGTTGCCTCCGCTTGGCGATCACTCGGCATGGCCGTGCCTTATGCGCGTTTCATTCCAGTCGGACTAGTACCCGCGGCGATGGCTGGCGAATCCGGCTTGTTGTCATCGCTGGGTAAGGATGAGTTGCGATTGTTGAATGATCGACCGATCAATGCCGAGACGCCGGCGCATTTCTTAGATGACAACGTAACGCCGGCCACGCGCATGTTTGTTCGCAATAACGGCATCCCGCCAGCGCCCATCGAGAATCCGGATGCCTGGGCAGTGCGTATCGATGGAGAGGCGTGTCTTCGTCCGCAGACGTTCAGCGTTGCCGATCTCCGTAATCAGTTCGATGTCGTCACACTTCAATTGCAGTTGGAATGCGGTGGTAATGGGCGCTCCGAGTTTCGACCCAGAGCAAGCGGTAACCAATGGACGACCGGCGCGATCTCCTGCGCGAACTGGACCGGCGCGCGATTGGCCGATGTGTTGGCGCATTGCGGCGTTTCGGACGCGGCGGTTTACGTGGCTTATGCAGGCGCTGATTTGCATTTGTCCGGCGATGCTACGAAGCGACCCATCTCACGTGGTGTGCCGATGCGCAAAGCCTTGGAGCCGGAAACATTGCTTGCGTTTGAAATGAACGGTGACCCGATACCGTTAGTTCATGGCGCGCCGTTGCGCCTCGTCGCTGGCGGTTGGCCGGCATCGGCCAGTGGTAAATGGGTGACGCATCTTCACATTCGCGATCGCATTCACGACGGGGCCAAGATGATGGGCCAGTCGTATCGCGTGCCTTGCGAGCCGGTTGCTCCTGGCACGCCAGTTGATGACGACGCGATGTGTATCATCGAATCGATGCCGGTCAAGTCGCTAATGACTTTCCCGAAGTCCGGCGTGACCGTTGCCAAAGGCAAGTCGATGGCACTGCGTGGACATGCCTGGGCAGGCGATCGTGGCGTCGAAACGGTGAGCGTTAGTAAAGATTTCGGTGCGACCTGGAGTGACGCTAAGTTAAGCGCGCCGGTGAATAGATTGGCGTGGCAGCATTTCGAGTCAACAATCATGTTCGATACGCCGGGGTATTACGAAGTTTGGGCGCGGGCAACTGATGACGCCGGTGAATCCCAGCCCATGTTGGTGCCGGGATGGAATCCGAAAGGCTATCTGAACAATGCTTGCCATCGCATTGCTGTGAAGGTGGTTTGATGCGTGCGCTTCTGCTTATCGTTTTCGGATTGTTGGTCGCTGATGTGAGCGCCGAAGAGATCGATCCGAAGTCAGGGTTGATCGTCGACGAGCATTGGGAATTGGCGCTGGGTTTCTGCGGTTCTTGCCATTCCTACAAACTGGTCACGGCGCAACGTGGTGATCGGGAATATTGGCTGAAGACCATTCGCTGGATGCAAAAGACGCAGAATCTTTGGGCGATACCGAAGCCATTGGAAGACCAGTTGCTCGACTATCTGGCCAAGAATTACAACGAGTCTGATTGGGGGCGTCGGCCGCCTTTGCCGGCGCGGTTGGTGCCGGAAGAAGAGGGCTGATTGGGTTGACCAGCTTTTCGTAGCAAGTTGGGTTGAGTCGATTCGCCACTTTGATTGCTAGGCTGGCTCGCTTGTCAAAGCTCAACTTACCTTTAGTCGTTGTTGGCACCGACAAAAATAGCAATCAACGTAATCATCGCGCTGTAGCGAAAGGCGGAATCCAGAACCGGACCGCGCATGGCATCGGACTGCCACAATTCGAACCAGACTTCGGCGATGACAATGAACCCGCTGAACAACATAAAAATGGCCATGCCACAGCCAGCGAGTGCGAGTTGTTTGGATCGAGCGAACTGCTCACGACTTGCCGCACGATGTCGCCACATTTGTCGCCCGCCCAAAAAGCACAGAACACCTGCAACAATTTTCGAAACGACGATGAACAGCGCCCCAAGCCAATTGAGGACGGGGCTGGAAACGGCCTGCCAGCTATCGGCGCCACCTTCGAATGTCGACATTGACGAAACGGCACCGACCGCACCCAACGTCCCTGACCAGGCGTGCAGGTTGTGACTGGCCGACAAAATGCCCCAAGCCGCAACAGCCAATACCAGCATTATTTTCGTGAGGCGCAACATAAGGTTTTAGTATTCGAGCTGGTTCGTCTAAAGCTGCAGTAATCCGTATCTTAACACTGTTGCGGTGAAGTCGAGCCCGGCAGCATCGGAGCCCGATTAACGGTAACTGATCTCTAGTACCTGCCAGCGAACCGTTTCACCTTCGACCGTAACTTCGGCCTCATCGTCGACTTGCTTCTTGAGCAGCGCTTGCGCCAGTGGTGAATCCAGGCTGACGGCCGAGCGTTTACTGTCCGCTTCATCGGGACCCACAATCCGGATGGTCATCTCTTCATCTTCTTCATTGACCAGCTTGATCGTGGCGCCGAAAAAAATCCGGTCGGTGTTGGGCGTTGAGCGAACGATGGTCAAGTCCGGTAGACGTTTTTGTAAGTACCGAATGCGATAGTCGATGCCGCCCAGTTCTTTTTTTCGATAGATGTATTCGGCGTTCTCCGAGCGATCACCTTCGGCCGCGGCAGCCGAGAGCGCAGCAACCACATCGCGACGCCGCAGCCACAAGCCGTCGAGTTCTTCTTGCAGTTGCTTGAAACCGGCAGGCGTAATGTACGGAGATGCTTTTGGTCGGGGTGGTCGCCATCGGCCCATGTCAGGTGTCCTTGGTGAATTACTTTCGGGTCTTGGAGGTCATCGGAGTTTCGTCATTGTGGCATGTTGTCGTGTGAACAACTTGCTTCGGTTGGTGGGTGAGGATCTATCGCACTAAAAGACACGGCATCAATTGGCCGTGATCTGACTGTGCTTCATTAGCTGCGTTGACTATCTGGTCGAATGCATAGCAATGCCAAGAACCCAAACCAGTTTAGTCCGGGCATCAACCCGACGATTACCCAGCCCGCCACGGAAAGCCCTCTTCTTTTCGCCATACCTGAAAAGATAAACGGGAACACAATCGGCGCCCCCAAAATAGGCAGAATAAACAGGGTCTGTAAGACGGATATACTATTGAACATTGAACTTTCCTTCTCATGCGCTTGATCGCGTCACTAACCGGCTGGGAACGAGTAGTCATCCAGATTGTTTGGTGCGACGCGAGCTGTGGCGGCAATATCGATACGTTGATACGTAGGCGCTACTGTTGGCCGAAAATCTTGGGGATCAGTATTAAAGCGATCATGATTAGCCCAAAAATAACTGCCCAGTTAAGCAATGTATCGTCGATTGCCTTGGTGCTGGTCGAATCATTATAGCGGTTTTGATCTTGGGCTAGTTCTTGGCCTAGAGTGGACGCTGACAGCAAATGAATTCTGTTCGCCCCAATAGCCTCATATTTTTAAGCTAAGATTGTCCTTAGGCGATAGTCGTAGCGCGGTGCAAAATGAGTCAAAAACATTGGATTGGCCCGTTGATTGTAGTCATCGGATTGAGTCTGTACGCGTTGTTTTTTGCTGAGCGTGGTGCTCACTTAGATATGCCTGTTCGTGACATGGTTTTGGCCGACAGCGCGCCGATCGATGGTTCTGAAGTAGATTTGATGCCTCAGGTCGATATGACAGAAGTTGTTGCAACTGATTTGGAAACAGCGACGTTAGCTGAGCCATCGACAATCATGGATTTTCAAGATCCGTCGGAACGAGATCTTACCAATATCCAGTACATCATCGTGACGGATGTGGCGACGGCGTACCATTTCGCAAACGGTTGTGCATTCTATGAGTTAAGAAGTGCGCTCAACAAGATTCTTGCGGAGGCAATGTGGGAAGATGATCCGGTTGATGCTTCGGCAGTATTTTCAGTTCGACTGGTAAGCTCCGGCGAACAAAGAACACTGTTGATCGGCGACTATTGGGTTTCGGAAGCTGGCGAGTATGCTTATCTTCCTCCGGAAGCATTAAGGCCCATTTCGAAAATTATCGCTGTACGTCCAGGGAAAGGCGGCAGCAAGGACGCTGTTGAAGCGACGGTGACAAGGGTGTTAGCCCAAGGGAACGCGGTGAATGATCTGACACCTGGTCACTGCCAGTCGAAACCTTTGAAACCTACGGATACTTACCATGCAGCAAACCGGACAATTGATTGACCAGCTCAAGCGGGCATTAAAGTCAGCGGGCGTGACTTATGCAGACTTGGCGACGCATATGGACTTAAGTGAGGCGAGCATCAAACGGCTATTCCAAACGCACAACTTTTCACTCGCACGACTCGAGCAGGCCGCCAACTTGGCCGGACTTGATATCAGCGATCTTGTCGAACGGATGAATGCTTCCGAGGATCGCATTAGCGAACTTACGCCTGCGCAAGAACAAGAGTTCATGCGCGATCCCAAACTGCTGTTGATGATTTATATGTTGATCAACCAATGGTCGTTTAATGAAATCGTCGAGACCTTTGAGATTGAGCCGGGCGAAGGTTTCAAGATTCTTCGACGGCTGGAGAAACTCGGCATGATTGAGATACTGCCGTTTAACAAGGTCAAGCTGCGAACGGCCCGTAATTTTGGTTGGCGACGCAACGGGCCTGTGCAAGCTTTCTTTCGCGAGCAGGTGCAGGCCGAGTTTTTTGCATCGCAATTTCTTGAGCCGGAGGCGGAGCTCCGGTTTGTGGGTGCGCGAATGTCGCGGGCCTCATTGCTGCATATGCATCAGAGTTTCGCCAAAGTGATTCGCGAGTTTGATGACTTGGCCGCAAAGGATGCGTCGCTGCCACGGGATGAACTGGTCGGTGCCGCGGCTGTGCTTGCCGTGCGCCCATGGGAGTTTTCGCTGTTCTCCAATCTCCGACGCGATCAGTCCCGTCGCGTGTCTGATGATGCTTGATGCCCGGCGGAAGATGGTCAGTCTGACAGCCCTGCTCAATCATAAAGTATCAAATAGCGATACTTTGGGCTTCAATATCTAAGACTTTGATCTTTTTGGTTGCGCAATGCGCACTGCGTGACCAATGTGACCGCTGCTGGTTAAATAACGGAGCAGCATCATGAGAACACGTATTTTTGCCCTGGCCTTGATTACTGTCGTGACCCTATCAGGCTGTCACTCACTCTTTTTCGATGGCTATGAGCGAACGCGCCAGGGCGCGTCCAGCAGCCTGGTCGATTACTTGTATCCGGACGGCGAAGTGCCCGCCGATATTGATCAGTCATTGCCACAGCTGAACTTGCCGCTTCGGGTCGGTATCGGTTTTGTACCGTCACGCAGCGATCGCGATTTTTCAGCGGCACACAAAGAACGCCTACTGCGACAAGTTGCCGAGGCCTTCCAAAACAAGCCCTACGTCGCATCGATTACAACGGTGCCCGAGTCTTACTTGCGCTCGTCATCCGGATTGCTGGGTATGCGCCAAGTCGCCAGCATGTTCAGCGTGGATGCCATCGCACTGGTGTCATACGACCAACTGACCATCAGCAGCGAACGCGATAGCGCCATACTCTATTGGACAGTGGTCGGGGCGATGGCAGTGAAGGGGACCAGCAACGAAGTGCAAACGATGATCGATACCGCCGTCTTCGATTCGCGTACTGGTCAACTACTGTTCCGGGCACCGGGTCTGCACTCGCGACAGAAAAACACAACCTATGCTGATCAAGGGCGCGATACGCGAAAACTTCGCATGGCCGGTTTCGATCATGCAACGGCACAGATGATTGGAAACCTGGATCAGGAGCTAACGTTATTGAAGACAGCCATTAAACGCGGTGATCGTGCCGAGGTGACCTGGAAAGAAGGGTCGGGCGGGGGTTCTGTTGCGATGGGTGCTATCGGGTTTCTTTTGGCTATGCTGTTGGTGGCTAGGTGGCGGCG
>JBGCGB010000053.1:0-13247 GCA_045110335.1 Woeseiaceae bacterium | reverse complement strand
TGCAAACAAATGTAGTGATTCGCCTTACCGCATGAAAGTTATGCGATTCTCAGCCGCTATTTAAAGTAGTGGGTTGGTGTTCATGGAATGGGTCGTACTGTTATTTAGCTTCTTGTTTGCCGTAGTCTTTGCGCTGGCGGTCAGGCGCTACGATAATGATATCGAGCGAGATTTTCACCGTAGACAGCACACCGAATACGGCGTTGACCGTCAATATGGAAGCGCGGCCACCAATGTGTCTGCGAAAGGCATGGAGAAGAAGCCTTGATCAAATCTGTTTGGCGCGCAAGTGTCGCCTTTGTGTTGTTGTCTTCTGCGGCTTTCGCTGGGACCCCCGTTGTCACCACTACACCACCTGTGGTTAGCGAAGTATACGTATCTCTATGATTTGACCAGCGCAGGCCAGGTCGATCAGTTTAATCAAACGCATACGTTGACAGACCAGCGCTCTCACATCGGTAGTATCGAAGGGATCAAACGCTTCGGACCGAAATGGAGCGTGGGTGCGAAGTTAGCTCGACGGGTTTCCGAGCTGCGTCTGAGTCGTGATGCGGGCGATTGGTTTGACTCGACAACGGACTTTGCCGCCGTTCGTGGACGCTATTATATGATCAGTCGATGGGATGCGTTGCTCGAATATCGCTGGTTGCGTGTTGACGAAGCCGAAAGTGAGCGAGCAGGTTGTTTGATCGGCGTAGATCGTCATGTGGGTGATCACATGAAGATCGGTATCGGTTACAACTTCACGGATTTCTCGGACGATTTGACGCGACTTGATTATGAGTATGATGGTTTCTTCCTGAACGTTTTGGGAAAATACTAGACCGGTTTAATGCTCTTGATAGAAAGGCCCCGGCAGCGATACAAACTGCCGGGGCCTCTTTTATTCTGCGAGCGCAAAACCATACTAAGTTCTATCAACTAATGAACAAATGGGCGATCGCAAAATGAGTCCGCCTTGCTGTTAAGCGGAAGGTACAGAAGATCGCTGAGCATGGGTGTTTGAGGCTTTCCCGTGTGGCATGCCGGAAGCTGCCAATTCACGAAATGTCGTGCTAGCATCCAAGCCGATGTCGGAACAATCAGACAACTTGAACGAAGCTGACCGAACACCGTCGGATCCGCCATCAGGCTCCCTCGAAAGTTTGCGTGATCGCACCGATGAGCTTGAGCTGATTATCTCGAGCTTGACCATCTTCGCGTTGATTTCGTTGCCAAGCTGGTTGTTTGAGGCGTTGTCGCAGTCGTATACGCACCTATCCACCAGTCTGGCGATTGCCGGTACGCTGGGCATCACGATCGTGACTGGTGTCTGCTACGGCCTAGCAGGTTGTTTCATTATGCACTTGATGGTCAGGGCCTATTGGGTCGGACTCATCGGTCTGCGAACCGTATTCCCAGCGGGTATCGACTGGAGCAAAACGCCAGGTATTGGCCCTATCACCAAGCGACACTATCGTAAGACGTTGCCCGATCTCGAAACAGCCACGCGCAAATCTGACCGGCTGGCGTCGTCATTGTTTGCTTTGATCAGTCTGTTGACGCTGGGCACGCTTTGGCTTGGCGTGGTGGTTATGATTATCCTCGTCAGCAGCGGCTGGATCGGTGCGAAATTTGGCCTGACCAACGCTGCTCTTGGTATCGCCACAGTCGTACTTTTGGCGGTTCTCGCCGGTGTGCCGGTAGTGCTCTGGTTCTTGGATTCTGTCGTCGGACGGCGTTTTGTCAGGCTGCAGGAGAACGCGTTTTTTTCAGGCATTGTTCGATTGTTGAGCGGCTTGTATGGCCTGGTTTATCCAAGACGTTTGGTTTTGCCGGTACAGCTCACACTCCAGAGCAATACACGGCCAATTATTTTCTACGTTGGATTAACGCTTAGCATCGTCGCCATTGTTTATGTGGGCAATGCGCGGTTGGCCGGTTGGCGATCATTCACATTGTCTGATGAGTTCACGTACCTGACAGGTACCAATCTCCTTGATGGTTTTCGAAGCACCTATTATGAAGACATGAATAGTCGTGCTGATCGTTTGCGTGGTTGGCCGCGGATTGACAGTTTTACGCAAAAGAGTCGTTTTGTTTCGCTGTTTTTACCGTACCAACCACTGCGGGATAATCTGATTCTCGACGATTTTTGTGAAGGCGCTACTAATGATGACGATGACGCTGAAGCTTCAGCCGTCGATACGATGGTTTGCTTGCGTCGGCTATGGTCCGTGCGTATTAATGATCAAGTGGTTCCGATGGACGGTTTTATCGGCGCCCAGCGTATGGATATAAGTATGCGCGGTTTGGTTGGTCTAGTCCCGATGGCTGGTTTGCAACCCGGTATGCATCGCATTGAGGTTGTTTGGAATCCCGAAGCGGAAGAAGACGCCATACCCATTGATGATCGCTACAGCGAAGCACGCAGTGTCTTTAGCATACCGATCGCCTTCACACCGGATTTCGAGATCGCGTTGCCAGAGGCGCCATAAGGAAAAGAAAAGAGGGATCGGACTGCGGCGGCGCGGTAAATCGGACAGTAATTTAAGAACTTATTTCTAGCGTCTAGAAGTCAGACGGGCTGATGTAAGAAAGGGGGTTACGCCGAATTTTCTTGATCTGTTTTGACGCAAAGGTCCTCGACGATACGTTTGGAGATCTCTTGCGAACCTTAGTAGGCGCTAATTGCCGCGTGTACCCCACCATTCTTGAGGCGATACGTTATTCCAACAAACTAGGCACCAACGATGCCACTAGTAACACGGCCATCGTCACGTTAAACGTACGAAGACGTGTTGGCGTGCTGAGCCATCGACTGATTTGCTGCCCGAGCACGGCCCAACTGCTGACCGATGGAATGTTCACGAGGCCAAACACCAGCGTTACGATAAGTACTTGCGTGAAACTGCGGTCACCCGCATAAACGCTGATTGCAGTCAGGCTCATGATCCAGGCTTTGGGGTTGACCCATTGAAAAGCGGCAGCCTGTAGAAATGAAAACGGCTTGCTGGCGCTGTCTTCTGCGTCGGTTTTCACGGGACTGGCACTGGCGATTTTCCAGGCTAGGAAGAGCAGGTAAAAGAGGCTAACAACACGCAGCACGGTGTAGCTGGCGGGGTAGCGAATGAACAGTTGTGTCAGCCCGATACCGACGACCAACAGCATGAACATGAATCCGAAGGCTACGCCGAGCATATGTGGCAATGTACGGCGAAACCCAAAGTTAGCGCCGGACGCCATGAGCATGAGATTGTTCGGTCCCGGTGTTATGGAGGAGACGAACGCGAAAGCGGCTAGCGCCAGTAGGGTGTCGGAATTCATGGGGTAAGTCTGGCAGTTATCCCGTCGAATAGGCTTGCAAATCCACTGATTTTTCACGCAGTATTGCAACATATGATGAAAATAGACTCCATAAATAGAAAAATATTGCAAAAGCTGACTGAGAATGGACGTATCAGCAACATTGATCTTGCTGAGGCCGTCGGACTTTCGCCGTCGACTTGCTTGCGGCGTGTTCAGGAGTTGGAGCGGGCTGGTGTCATTACCGGCTATCGAGCCGTGCTGGATGCATCGTCAATGGGCATCGGTTTTGTCGCCTATGTCGCCGTGGGTTTGTCCGATCATTCCAAGAAGTCGCAGTTGGCTTTCGAGCGGTCGGTTGTTAAGTCACCCGAGGTCACCGAATGCCATAACACGACAGGAACATTCGAATACCTATTACGCATTGAGGTGTCGGACCTGTCGGCGTATAAGACCTTTCACACTGATGTGCTGGGTATGTTGCCACAGGTGAATGCGATCTCGAGTTATGTGGTGATGGGTTCACCAAAGGATGATCGCGCGTAGTGTTATGTGTTGATGCACGCCGGAGATTAGTGTGATCAAAACGGTTGGGTTGATGGGTGGCATCGTGTTCGTCGCGGCGATAGCTGCGTTTGTAGGCACAGTCGCCACGCGCGCTGAAATGCAGGCCTCCGATTCTGTATTTGAAGATTTTCGAACCGTCGAATCCATTTGGCTTTATTCAGATCGGATCGGTTCAGCTGATGCCACAGCGCTGGAGCGGGCGAAATCGGCCATCGCAGGGCCGTTGGGTCTTTCGCGTAGTGAAGCGATTTATTTCATCGCTAACACGGATAACGAAGGCCGACCGTTGCGTTCGCAGTGCACCTATCGTATCACCGGGACAGCGATTCCGGCACGCTGGTGGTCGATCACGCTTTACGACAGCGAGACACAACACTATGTTAGCAATGAGATCAATCGCGCTAGCTGGAATAGCGAGATGCTGCCGAGGAACCCAGACGGGCAATGGGCAATGTATGTATCGAGCACCAATAGCGGCATCACCTGGTTGCCTGCGCCGTCGGAATCGGATCGCGCTTTTGATTTGATGCTGCGGGTGTATGGGCCTAACGAGCAATGGCGATCGGCCAAGGGGTCTATTGGCTTGCCAATCATCGAGCGTCTAGCATGTTGAGTCGACGTGTTGTTATTGTCGTCTTGTTCCTACTGGCAACGCTTGGCCCCTTCCTTGCTGCGCGTGCGATTTTGATACAACAGGCGCCGATCAAGGTGATGTCGACGATCGAAGCCCGAATCGTCGAAGCAGCCGGCGGTTGGAACCGTTGTTATCACAATCGTACCTACGGCCCCAGGATGGCAGCCGCACGGCGGGCGAATCCGGATAGCATGATCAGTTCAATGGCTTACGATTTGGCGGATGGCCCGGTTCGTATTTCCGGCGAGGTTTGGTCGCGCTATTGGTCGCTGTCGTTTTATCAGCAGAACACCGATAATTTTTTTGTCATGAATGATCAGCAGATTGATGGCGCCACATTTGATGTCGTCTTGACGACTGCGGAGCAAGGTCACAAAGCGGAGCAGGGCGACGTCATTGTTTCTCCGACCACGAAAGGCATCATGCTGATCCGTAGGTTCGCGGCATCGGAAGCAGACATGCCCGGGATCTTGGAGAATCAGGATAAGACACAATGTTCGGCCATATCTTGATGGCCTGAAAAAATGCTTCAAACAAGGGTCAGATCGATTTTCTCAAATGGAATAGCCGATCAACTTGCTCTAGATCGGTTCGACCTCTTTTCTTTACTCCGATGATCGCCGGCATTCCAGCAGGAAGGTTGGCTACGCATGCGGATAAGATCTAGTATGGCCAGAGTGGATAGGACGCGCGTTTTTGCGATAAAAGGATGCAAGTATGCAGGATGAAGTGCTGGACTTTTGGTTCAAAGAGTCGGGCCCCAAAGACTGGTTTCGCAAGAATGCAGATTTCGATCGAAGGCTTACCGAAAGGTTTGGGAAGTTGCTTGAGCAAGCTGCGGCGGCAGAATGCTACACATGGCGCGACAGCGCACGAGGTCGCCTGGCTGAGATCATCGTACTAGACCAATTCTCACGTAACATTTATCGGGATACTCCAGCGGCTTTCGCGCAAGACCCTATGGCATTGGCTTTAGCGCAAGAGGCCGTCGCCGACGGGATGATGAGCGAACTCAAAAGTGTCGATGAACGCAATTTCTTTCTAATGCCGTATATGCACAGCGAGTCAACGCTCATTCACCAGCAAGCAGAGCGATTATTCAAAGAACATGCTGGCGAACATTCCTATGAGTATGAACTCAAACACAAAGTGATCGTCGATCGGTTCGGCCGATATCCGCATCGCAATGAAATGTTGGGACGAGCATCTACTGCCGAAGAAGTGTTGTTTCTTGAGCAGCCGAACTCTTCGTTCTAGTCAGTCGTGTAGTGGAAGATACGCGCGTGTTATCGGCTGTTTCACGTATCAGCATTGTTTTGAAAAATGTGGTGTTCGGTCAGAGTGGCGATGATTCAAACAGGTATGAAAAGGGTCAGGTCAGTTTTCCCAAGTTAATCAACAGATCAATACGGTCCAATTCGGTTCGACCGCTTTTCTCTTCTCTTTCATTTCTACACCCGAGATATTGAACGTATTGAATCGAGTGCCCCAGTTAGCGGAGGAGGGGATGACCTCCACAAAAGGATGCTGCATGGTATTAAGTCATCTTGACGGCTTGCGTTACTACATCGATGTCCTACAAAATTGGTGTTCTCTAACCTTCTTCGGGCAGCTGTCCATTGGCCGAGCAAATATCTGACCGATCGTTGCCGAAAATTTCGGTGCTTGACGCATTCAAGCTTACGAGCGCCGATGGGCAGACCATTGAGATCTCGAATCGGAGAGGTCGTGCGATTTTAGGCATGCTCTGCATCGTTCCGGGACACTCTCTCCAGCGAGAAACGGTTAGCAAGCTCATATGGCCCGGGCGCTTCAAGCCTCAAGCGCGCGCCAGTCTCCGTCAATGCCTGCATGAATTAAATCGCGAGCTGCAAGCGGGCGGTCTTGACATCCTTCAAACCTCAAACACCCATATTGCGCTGTCTTCGAACGCCATTCGAACCGACCTTTCCGAGTTGGAATCCGCCCTGCTAGAACAGAATGTAGAGCTTGCAAGCGTCATTCTGGCGCAGACGATGTGTCAGCGTATTCTGTCAGATATCAGTCTTGGTGCGGAATTGGAAAGCTGGCTTTCGGTACAGCGACTTCACCTTGAAAACCGGCTCAGATTATCCGCAAATCAGTGCTTGGCTGATCTCACAATGACATCGCAACATGCTGCACACGACAAATTAGCTGCCGCTTGGCAGCACTGGTCCGGGTTGGGTCGACTGCAGGGTCGTATCGGATTGGCAATCCTGCCCTTCGAACAGATGGATGGAGCGGGCGGTGAGTCATTTTGGCCTGACGGCGCAGCGGAGGAGTTGTCTTCGCGCCTAGGCTCGATTGAGAGTATCGCGCTGGCTGGACGGACGTCCGTCCAGATGTTGCAGGGGCAGTCGCTGACTCTGCCTGAAATGGCGAAGGCGCTGAACGTCACGCACCTTATAGAAGGGACAGTCCATCGCAGGTCTGATGGCCTCGCTTTGTCCATTCGCCTCATTGATGGGTCCAATGGGATGCAACTCTGGGATGATCAGGTGCATACAAGCGAGGCAGACCTCTTAAGCGGTCGACAGGTTCTCGGGGCCAATGTTGTAGCAGGGTTGTGCAAAGCGCTCGATATCTCACCGCAATCGTTGCCAGCACGACGGATGACGTCTCGTCGTGACGCCTATGCACTCTACTTGCAGGGCCTTTCCTTGTTGCAAAAAACCATGGTATCCGGCGCGCTTGAAAAGGCGGTAGAACTTTTACAAAACGCGTTGGAAATTGATCCGGACTTTGCCGAGTGCTGGACTGCCTTGGCCGAAGCTTATATTTCGACGATTGTTTATAGACCCTGCGTCGACAAGGTTGAGCGTTCAGCAAAGGCTGCTGAGTGCGCTGAGCGCGCCCTGGCGATCGATGATAAGCAAGGCTATGCGCACGCTATCCTGAGTATTCATGAATGGACGTGTTTTAATCCGTCGAAATCTCTTGAGTATGCGCTCCAGGCCTATCGGTTAGAGCCGAGCAATGCTGATGTGACCATGCGGCTGGGCTCATGTCTCTTATATCTTGGTCGTACCCGTGAAGCCTTGCCCTACATACAAGCGGCAATCGACCAGGATCCGGTCAATGGTCGAAACTACGCCATGCTCTGCACAGCCCAACTTAATCTTGGTAACCATCCTGCGGCCTTGGTCGCCGGCCAAAGCATGGTTGATATGGGTCTGCCTGGCTTTTATCTGGCATTGACGCAGGCCGCCATGGGCGATCACGACGCTGCTATCGAGACTTACTATGATATCCGGCGATTCGTCGGCACGATGATCGCGCTACCCGCGGGCACCCCCGAAGTTTCAGACGAAGCGCGAGATGCCTACCTGCTTACGGCAGCAAAAGGGGTATGCAGTGGTGACCCGGACTCGCGCGATCTTTATTGTAATCTGATCGAAATGCTGCACCAGACGTTGCCGGAACCTTATGACCACAGCGTGGCTTGGCCGGCCATCTGGATGGGGCATACAGATCTTGTCATGAAGATTTATCGGGAATGCATCCACCCGGCCAACATGCCGGGACTGATGCACCTCTGGGCGGATATCGAGCCCATGAACCGTACGATAAACCATCCTCAATTTATGAGTTTTGCCGAAGACATTGGTCTCGTGCAAGCGTGGGAAAAATATGGCTGGCCGGACCTGTTACCGGCTGACCCTCGAACCCAGCCATAAAAATTGACACTTTTTTGACACTGGCCTGTTTAGGCGTCCATGTAACATTGAAAGTCACTTTAAGGTTTTAAAGAGACGCCAGATGCTAAGACGCAGGTTTGATTCAACGCTTCGCCGAGAAAGCTCCAATGTGAATCACGTAACCGAGGTCGCTGGCCGCGAGCGTGTCGTTATCACGGCTTGGAGTGAGGTCACATAGAGTGGCCCGGTTTGGGGACGCGTATGCGGGAAGTGCGACGGCACGACCAGCAGCGAAAAGCGAGCGCTATGATGCGCTAGATGCGATGCGTGGCTTTGCGCTTCTAGGGATATTTGCTGCCAATATTCGTTTTTTCAGCGGTTGGGAGTTCATAACCCAAGAGGATCGCACTGCGCTTGCTGGCGAGGATCATGCCCTGTGGGATTTCCTACACCTCGCCCTCATAGACGGGAAGTTCTACACGCTCTTTGCGCTATTGTTCGGCATTGGTTTTGCGTTGCAGCTCAACCGTTTGGAAGAGCGTGGGGCAGCCGCAACGCGAATTTATCTACGCAGAACCTTTATTTTGCTTGGGTTTGGCCTTACCCATCTCTTCGTTCTCTGGGAAGGCGATATTCTCGCGCCTTATGCGCTGCTTGGTTTTGCTTTGCTTGCGATCAACGGATGTTCTGATCGGACATTGTTGTTGGCGGCAGGCTTTTCCATGCTGATCCCGCCAATCGGTTATGCGCTATTTTGGGCGTTCGGAATCGATCAAAGCTTGGGGCTTTACGGCGTCGCGAACGCAATTTGCCCAACATTGTTGAGTGACTCGGTCGCCGACCTTCGATTGGCTACCGTTGGCGATCAGTTAACCTGTTCGGTCGGTGGAGGTTTCGCTCGCTTAGGCTATTTGTTTGACACATGGCGCTGGCCCAAACTTTTCGCCATCATGATTCTTGGTCTTTGGGCAGGTCGCCAGCTTGTACGTGGAACGCTGCTCAAAAATACTAGGCTTTTGACAGCTATTGTAGTCATTGGCGCCCTGAGTGGCGCGATCTTCGGCCCAGTTCTTGCCAGCCTTAACGGGATCGGATTTGGAAGGCCGTATTCCGTACAGGGTCTATGTTCAATGATCGCTTATACGTTTGCTGTCATCCCCCTTGGGCTGGCTTATGCCGCTGGATTTATCCTGTTATGGCGCATCGCAAGCCCGGTGTTAAATGTACTGGCTGCCCCGGGTCGCATGGCGCTGACAAACTATCTCATTCAGACGGTAATCGGCCTGATTGTTTTCCTCGGAATCGGCTTTGATCAGGCAGGCCTTTGGTCAATCCAGTCGCTCTATTTGTTCGTGGGCGCTGTATACCTAGGCCAAATTCTGCTCTCAAACCTCTGGCTCAGCCATTTTCAATATGGGCCTTTGGAATGGATCTGGCGGGCGCTGACCTATGGAAAGATGCCCGGGATGGTAGCTAGTCAGCAAACGCATCAAACAATGACAAATCAGTGAGCCGCGAATGTTACTGCGACGTATAACAAAACACGCTCAAGACCAGAACTGGTTCGCTATTGGCATCGAAGTCTGCATCGTCGTGATCGGCGTGTTTATTGGTATTCAGGTTGCGAACTGGAATGAAGATCGCGCGAATGCCGCGAAGGAAATGATCATCCTCGCTGCGATCCTCGAAGATCTGGAAGATGATCTTCAAAGTCTTAATGCGGCTCACGATAGTGCTGCGCTGGCGACACGAGCGACAAACGAATTGCTTATTTCAGCTGGCCTCCAACCGCTGACCGAACTCAAGCTTCCGGTGTCAAATTCGATTCTGTCGGCGACGAGCAGGCTGACTTTCGAGCGTCCGGAAACGAAGACAGAACAACTCTGGACTGCGATTACGATTCGCTACTATCCCTCAAAGGCAGATGCGGCCTTTGCCGGCCTCATGACAGCTGGTGATCTATCCATAATATCTGACCTTGAACTCGCCAATAGCCTGCAACGGTATAAGGCTGTTTGGAACGATGCGGAAATATCGCAGATCAATACATTTCGTCCGATCCGCGACCGGCTAGTTTTTGTCGGCCAGGACTTCGGCTTGAGTCCTTTCAAAGAGATCGATAGAGACGATCTTGCCAGCCTCATTACAGAAAGCCCAAAATTTGAAGGGGCAGTTCGTACAATGCAAGAGTACGGTATTCTACACTGGCAAGTTGTGACCAAACTTCGCGACGATGCAGAGGTCCTTGCCTCAGAGTTGCGTGAAGCACTAAAGGCGAAACAGTGATCTTGCGCCGCATCAAATCTCATATAGAGAAGGAGAACTGGTTCGCGGTTTGGATCGACTTCTGCATTGTTGTCGTCGGTGTATTTCTAGGTATTCAGGTTGCGAACTGGAATGAAGAACAGAGCCGCAAAGCGCAGGAAAATTCGTACCTCGTCTTACTGCACGAAGAACTGGGTCAGAACGCCGAGCGGTCTGCTCGCTTACTCGATTACTACACCACTGTCACGGAAGCCGGGGAGCGGGCCCTCGATTTCTTGAAGGGTGATGAAGCATGCAAGAACGCTTGCGAAGGCCTGCTCATAGACTTTTTCCACGCTTCGCAACTCTGGGCCATTACGTTTAGCCAAACCGCTTTCCGTGAATCGATCGAGCTCGGCTTTCCGTCCGATAACGCGCTGCGCGAGCAGCTTCTGGCGACCTATGATTTGACCAACAGCTTCGGCATGCTCAACCAGATCCCGCCTCCCTTCCGCGAGGCCGTACGCGGTTATATCGAACCTAGCGCTGCCCGGATTTTGTGGAGTGGGTGCTGGGAGGTGAATGTCACTGTCGTCACTGAAACACTGACACGAAATTGTGCGGAACGACTGAAAGACGTCGACACCGCCGGGATGCTGCGAGAAATAAGAAGTGACTCGCGCCTGGACGGGATGTTGCGTTATTGGCTCAACCAGAACATCGTCGCGATGCAGAACTATCCCACAGTGAGGGACCGTAGCATCGAAACGGCGGATATGGTCGCCGTTGTAATCGAGATGACCCGATGATCCTCCGAAGCATCACAGTCGGTGTTATGAAGATGCGTCGCTTTATTGTTCTTTCTTTTCAGGGAGCTGCTGGATGACTCTCGAGCAAATAGCGCTAGTCGCTCAAATTATAGGTGTCGTCGTTGTGGTCGCGACGCTGATTTACCTGAGCATTCAGGTGCGTCAGGGCGCGGAACAGATACGCTCGGAATCCCGGCAGGCGCAGCTCGCTAATGATCAGACAGGAGTCTATAAGTTCGTTGAGTTTCCGAACCTCGGACGCATCGCTTCTCAGCTAGAGACGCCGACCTTCGAAGAGAAAACCCAACTCTTATTCTGGATGATCGGACAACTTCGTGCGCGGGAGTTTGAGTATCTTCAGTATAGGAGTGGGGCGATGACTAAAGATGCTTGGGAAACCTATCGCGGCGTGATTTTCTTCGTGCTTGGTACGCCGAGGAGTCGTGCATTCTGGTCGCTTTGCAAGGTCTATTTCAATAAGGATTTCGTAGGCATGGTTGACGACATGATCCAAGACACGCCACTCATTGGGCTTTGGGATGAGCTTTCAGCAATCCAATGAAATACGGTATGAGCCTATGATCCTCCGACGAATCAAAGTCCATATTGCGTTGATCGTCCATCTTGATCGTCTTTAATCATATCGGCCGCTTTTTCGGCGACCATCAGTACGGGGCCATTCGTGTTCGCGCTCACGTGAGACGGAAAGACGGAGGCGTCGACGATGCGCAATCCGGTAATGCCATGCACTTGCAAGCGTTCGTTCACAACAGCGTCTTCGGGTGTGCCCATTCGGCAAGTACCCACCGGGTGATAGGTTGGGTCTACCGTTTTGCGAAGATATTGTTCCCATTGCTCATCGGTTTTCAGATCAGTGCCTGGCGTACGCTCATCAAGCACAAAGTCACAAAACGGTTTGCGTGAAACCACGTCACGTACAAAGCGGCAGGCCGCAGTCAGTGCTTTGATGTCTTGTGAGTCGGAAAGCATATTCAATGCTATTTCGGGTGGCGCCAAGGGATCTGCGGAGGACAGTGTCACGCGACCTTCGCTGCGCGCGTACGAGAGTCCAACGACGACCGTAGCAACCGCTGCCTTCGATGGGCGTACGCCCTCAGTCGTCAAATCAAATCCGAATGGTCCGAACAATAACTGTATGTCGGGCCGGGACAACGCGGGATCGGATTTGAAAAATGCAACGGCGTGGGGATAGGGACTTGTCGCTGGTCCCTTGCGGGTCAATAGCCATCTCAGACCATGCCAACCAACCCGCCAACTATTGATGTCCATGTTGAAGGTGCGTTGGGTGACGCCGAAACTGACTTGCGCATTGGGATGCTCTTTCAGGTGCCGTCCGACATGTTCATTAGCATGGATGACATCTATGCCGAGCGCTTCGAGCTCGGACTTAGGGCCAACGCCGGAGAGCAGCAATAGTTTAGGCGTGTTGATCGCACCGGCACTGACCAGCACCTCACGGCCACACATGACTTGATGCGTGCCACTGCGATCGAAGTATTCAACGCCTTGCGTTCGTGTGCCGTCAAACAGAAGACGTTTGACCTGAGCGTTTGCAATGATCGTTAGGTTAGGGCGAGCTTTGGCCGGATTCAAATAAGCATCAGCAGCGCTGAAGCGTGCGCCGTTCTTCTGGCTGAGCTGCGGAAAGCTGATACCAGACTGGTCGCCTGCATTGTAGTCCTCGTTGTGTTCGAGTCCCGCATCCCTAGCGCTTTTCTTAAACGGCTTCGCCAAGCTATGTTCGGTTTGTAGCGTGCTAACAAACAGAGGACCCGTTGTGCCGCGTGTTGCACCCACATCAAACGTGCAGCGCTCCAGTTTTTGAAAATAGGGCGCTACGTCGTTGTACGACCAACCTGCATTGCCTTGTTGTGACCAGCCATCGTAATCGGTTGGGCTGCCTCTTACATACAGCATACCGTTGATAGAAGAGCTGCCGCCCATGACTTTGCCAGCTGGCCAATAGTCGCAACGTTGGTTGCGACTGGCGTCGGGTTGTACCTTAAAACCCCAGTCATATTTCGGGTT
>JBGCGB010000052.1:0-50618 GCA_045110335.1 Woeseiaceae bacterium | reverse complement strand
GTCGTCATCGCTGTCGGTGTCCAGATAGTTAGGTGAACTGTCGTTATCGAAGTCCGTGTTGCCTTCGATCACATCTGGTATGCGATCGTTGTCTGAATCGGTATCGAGATAATCCGGTGTTCCGTCGCCATCAAAGTCGTCCGGCTCGAATGCATCGTCGATGCCGTTTCCATCATCATCGGTACCACCGGTAACGTCGACGTCAATGGCATCATCGATACCATCGTTGTCACCATCTAGCCCCGTCAGCGGCGGAATAGAACGGATCTCGTCTTCGTCAGGAATGCCATCGTTGTCGCTGTCCGGATCTTGATTATCCGGAATGCCGTCGCCATCGCTGTCGCCGGTGCCTTCGATGATGTCCGGAATACCGTCACCATCGCTATCCGGCAGAACGATCAGATCGCCTTGCGTCGTGGTTGTATTGCCGACCGGATCTGTTGTTGTGACATCGGGATTGCTGCCGATGTTGCTTGCCGTGCCATTGCACACAACACTACCGCCGGACTCGGCACCGCAGACCATGCCAGGGATCGTGACTGTGCCGCCGGTTTCAACGCCGGTGCAGGTTGCTGTGACCGCGTCGCCGAGCAAGGCAGGGTTTGGTGTGAATGTACACATGGCATCAGCAACGACCGCATCGATCACGACGGGTGTTGCGTCGTTTTCTTCCGTGTCGCCACCGTTGGCTACCGTCTCTGACGGGTTACCGTCGCCATCGCTATCCGGATCGAGCCCGTCGTCGGATATATCCAGTACCTGCGGAAATCCACCCGGGATTTGCGAGCTTGTGATTTGTGCCTGGGTTTGGAACGGACCGGTGGCTGTGCCTAAATCGACCCGCACTGTGTAAGTAATGGTTGCCGTGCTGTTAGCTGGCAACGTATCCGTGCCCGCCAACAATTCCGGTTGTGCATCGCCATCGAAGGCGGTGCCCGGTGCGGTAAGCCCACCGATGTTCGGCGTGCCTTGCACCGTCACCGATGTGACGCCAGGAAAGTCTGCTGCGAAATCATCTTCAACTTGAATGTTGATCGCATCGTTCGGTGTGAAGTTCTCGAGCGTCAGCGTGAACGTGAGATCGAAAACGTTCCCCGTCGTGCCAACGCGAGTTTGCGAGTCGAGGTTCTTCGCGATACCCAACGTGACGAAATTACAATCGAAAATCGCGAGCGGTGTGATCGAAGTATTGGTGCCCGCGCCGCCTGCTGTGCCGTTGTATGATCCGCCGGATGATCCTGTTCCTGCAGGACCGCCACTGGTGTTAAAGCTGGCTGAACCGACCGTTGTGTCGGACAGCCAGATTACACCACCGGAGCCGCCACCGCCGCCGCCGTCGAGATTCTGTAAGCTCGAACCGCCCGCGCCGCCGACAGCGGAAAAATCAAATCCGTCAACGGTAGATCCATCGGTATGAATGAGAACAGTACCACCAGCACCGCCACCGCCACCGCCCTCAGAGGCGGCTGTGCCACCACTGTCGCCGTTAGCAGAAATAGTACCGCCACCAGCAGTGACAATTTCTGTGGAACGGACGAAGACCATACCGCCGCCCGCCTGACCGCTGCTGACGGTCAGGTCGAGGCTGGCAATATCGTTACCGTTACTGGCGCCACCGCCACCGCCCATTACCAAACGCGTTGCTGTTGCTGCGAAGTGTTGCGGGAAGTCAGCACCACCTATGCCTTCAGTACCAGCGCCTTGTACGCCCTGACCACCGCTGCC
Organism: Woeseiaceae bacterium; assembly: GCA_045110335.1. Lineage (GTDB taxonomy): Bacteria > Pseudomonadota > Gammaproteobacteria > Steroidobacterales > Woeseiaceae > CALBPI01. Next base: position 48,893 of record JBGCGB010000052.1, on the reverse strand, counting down.
GCCGCGACTCAAGTTGCCGCCGCCGCCGCCGCCAGCGTCTTCGCTACCGCCGCCGCCTGATCCCGCTGTGCCTGGGGCACCGAGACCCGCGTCACGTGTCCAATCGGTCGCACCCGGTCCGAGGTCATCAGTACCCGCGTAGCCTGCAGGACCAGTTTCTTCGCCGTTCGTACCGGGGCTTTCTTCGAGTAACACGCGAGAAAACAAACGTTGCGGTAAACCTGCTATGCCTTCGCCTTTAAAGCCGAAGTTGCCAGTTGCAGCGGTTGACGTGTTTGGAAAAAATTGGCCGCCACGGAAGCCGCGCCCATCGGCGTTGAAGCTGCCGCCATCCAGGTTCATGTTTTCGCGAACGTTGATCGCGGTAATGCCACCCCAGCGTCCATTCCAGCGATCAGAAACGATTTCGCCACTGATGTTGAGTTCCGCAAACTGCGGTACCTTGATGAGCTGATAGCGTCGGAAGCCAAGCGTTGCGGTGGTGTTGTCAGAGTTGGTGTAAGTGTTTACCAACCCGTTGCCAGTGCCTTGCCCTTCGATAGGAACAGCGCCGCCGGAAACCGGGCCCGTAGCGACAACGAATTCATACAAACCGGCGGTAAAGTTCACATTATTAAGAGAGCCAGCTTGCTGCAGTCCACCCGGGCCGTCACCGTAATCACCAGTTGTTTCTTGGTTGTTTGATGTATCGATCTCTGCGCCGATCATCTGCAAGACGATCAGTACGTCTCCTGCAGCGATGCCAGTAGAGACCGAGGGGTGTAGATTGCTTGCCTGACCGCCCAGAACATTATCAATCGGGATGCTCGTGTCGCCCGCATTAGCGACGGTCTCAGCGACCGTCGGATCTGGCGCCGGATAATAAACATTGACGCGTGTTGCCGGTGCGCTAACGGTCACAATGCCGTTGGTGCCCGTCGAGCAAACCGGCACAGCATGTGCAGTCAAGAAACTTGCGCAGCCGAACACGGCGACGAGTGTCTTAAGCAGCCGTTGGTGTATGTTGATGAAACGTTTTGGCAATGATAATGCGACCATGAGTAGATTCCCTAACTAATCAACTTGTTGATGGCGGTTTATAATTATTATGTGACGCTATTAGAGACAAACGTTGTGGTGCATGCAACTTACGAAGCGCGTAGAGCGGTTGCTACGGATTGAATTGGGTTTCGGCTTTTTTTTGTCGAGGTTTGTCGCAAAAGTGGACGTAGTGCTAAAACGGCATGTTCGAACGGAATGTTATTTAGAAGCTTGTATGTTGAGCGACGTTCGGTGCTGTTGATGCAATGACTAAGTTAAACCCGTTGTAGACGGGCGGTGTTAGCACTTCAAAAACACCCAAAACGGAGTGCTCAAAATGTTGCGGAGCAGCAATTCAGAATCGCGCAGAAAAGATCAGTTTCTCTGGTAACAAGATGTTGTTTTGTCGTTGATTTGTGTGTTGTTCCGCGCGAGCTTGAGTCTCTAATGTTGACCAATTATTTTGGGCGCGCCATCGCTTAGGTCGGATATGGTTGCCTAGCCTTCCTCCCGAAGACAGGAATGCTATCTACAAGCCGAGTTATCACTAATACGACGAAGCCGACGCCAAGGCATTACTGTGGTCCGCTGGATTGCCGAACCACCAGTTCACTCGTCAGTGTTGTGTCGGCCACGTTCTGGTCGTTGACAATGCTCAGCAGGCTCTCGACTAAAATCCGGCCGGCCCAACGAATGTTCTGCCTGACTGTGGTGAGCGGCGGGCTGGCGTATCGCGCCAGCCCGATATCATCATAGCCGACTACAGCGATGTCTTCCGGCACACTCAGGCCACGCGCAGTAATCGTCGCTATTGCACGCAGTGCCAACACATCGCTGCTGCACAGTGCGGCATCGAATGCGATGCCATCGTTCAACATTTCATCGATGCGGTCGCTCGCGTGTTGCATTTCAAATGGCACTTCAATCTGAAGCCCCGGATCGAAGGGAATGCCGAATTCCTCTAGCGCCTGGCGGTATCCTGCAAATCGTTGTGAGATCTCTGGCGGATTGAGGTCACCAAAGAAAGCGATTCGGCGGCGCCCATTTTCCAATAGATGCTTGGCGGCAAGATAACCGCCGCTCATGTTGTCACCGCCCACGCAGCAATAGTGTTGATCGTCTAGTTTGGCACCCCAGACGACGATCGGTTTGCCAGCGTTGGCAATCTGGTTGAGCTCATCATGTTGTTCGCCCTGACCGATGAAAATGACACCGTCCGAATTCTGAAAGACCCGACTGTCTTGCAAATCCAGCACATCGGCAATCGGTGCATGTGCGAGGAACAGATCCAGGTCATGTTCGGCGAGGCAGTCGGCAATGCCTCCAAGCATTTCAAGAAAAAACGGATCGGACATGTGCTGCTCAGACTTGATACTCAACATGAACACGACCGAGATCACACCGGAGCGCTGCAGTCTGAAATTCCGTGCCTTTTGGTTGATCCGGTAGTTGTGCTGTCTGGCAAGGTCAAGAATCCGTGCCTTGGTTTTTTCATTGACACGCGGGCTATCGCTTAGCGCTCTCGACACAGTGCCGCGCGTGACGCCGGCGATGTCAGCGAGGTCCTGCATGGTCGTCGGTATTTTGGGTATTTTTGTGCTCAATGTTGATTCCAGGTTACTTGACTAAGCGAGACGACAGCCTGCGCAAACCCGATGGTTGCTCGATAGCTTATCCAAACTATAATTATCAACTATTACAGAAAGTTAGCAAACTCTACAATCGATTGTATTTAAAAAATTAGACAATCGATTGTATTTTCGCTTAGCCTTCTCCGCGGTTGCCTACACTAGGCTTTTTACTAACCCCGGGGGGGGATGAAATGAAATTCACAGTATCAATCCGCGCCGCGTTAGGTTTGTTTGCTGGCACTATCGCCGCAATGTCAGGCCCCGCAGCCGCGCAGGAACAAGACGTTATCGAAGAGATCATCGTTACGGGTGTACCCCGCGGTGGTGTCACAAAGCTTGAGGCAAGTGTGTCCGTCAGCGCCGTACCCAATGAGGACGTTGTGAAGTTGGCGCCGCGCTCGGTTGCCGAAGTATTCCGCAGTTTGCCGGGGATCCGTTCTGAGTCATCAGGTGGTGGCGGTAACGCGAACCTGACGATCCGGGGTATTCCGCTGGCGACTGGTGGCTCCAAGTACATGCAAATTCACGAAGACGGTTTGCCAGTGCTTGAGTATGGCGACATCAACTTTGCCAATACCGACAACTTCATTCGTTTCGACTCATCAATCGATCGCATCGAATCTATTCGTGGTGGTTCAGCATCAACATTTGCCAGTAACTCACCGGGCGGCATCATCAACATGATCAGCCGCACTGGCGTTGACGAAGCGGGAAGCGTGGGTTTGAGTTTCGGTGTGGACTACGATGAGTTCCGCACTGATTTCGAATATGGCGGACGCCTGACGGATGATATTCGTTATCACATTGGCGGGTTCTTCCGTGATGGCGAGGGTGTACGTGAAACCGGCTTCAATGGCGACAGTGGCGGTCAGGTAAAATTCAATATTACGAAGGAATTCGATGACGGCTTCCTGCGTTTCTATGCGAAAGTGCTCGACGACAAAGTAACCACCTATTTGCCTTCACCGATCCGCTACGAAGGTGGTGATAGTTTCGGTCCGGTTGCCGGTTACGATGCGAGTTCGCAAACTACTCATTCGCAGCAAACAAACAACATCACATCGTTCGACCAATTCGGCAATCCTGTATCGCGTGCGGTTTCGGACGGTATTGAGTCTAATGTCCGCGCATTCGGATTTGAATTCGACAAGGACATCGACGATACACTGACGATCAACAACAAGTTCCGCACCTCGAGTGTTACAGGTGGGTTCATATCCCCCTTCACCGACGGTTTCGCGGGTGGAACCGACACCATTGCCAACAAGGGTGTCGCCCTGTGTGATCAGGCAAGCGTCGGTGGCGTAGCCCTTGATTGCGCCGGTGGTGTTGTCGCTACGGTCAACGGCCAGGCGGCTGATCCAAATCAGCTCGCCTACACCAACTTATTGTTCGATACGACATTCAACGATGTTGGCTTATTGGTGAATGACTTTAAGGTCACAAAACAGTTCAACAATGTGTCATTGACTGGTGGCGTGTACTACTCTAAGCAGAATATTGATATCTCCTGGAACAGCTGGAATACGCGTATGCAGACGCTGGATGGTGCGAACTCGCAGAACATCAACTATGTTGCGGTTGGCGCCGGGATCGATGCGGACGGTAACCCCGTTGATGTGACGCTCGCCGATAACGGCGCAGTCACGCAGAGCTTTCTGGCCTGGGACTGGGATCTGGAATACACGACTGTCGCGCCCTACTTAAACGTCGGTTTCGACATTGGTGATAACCTCACAATCGACGCCAGTTTGAGACGCGATTCCGTCGAAGCGCGTGGTCGTCGTCTCGATGGTTGCTGTGGCGGCAACATTTCAACTGACCTGAACGGCAATGGCAGTATCGGTCAGTTCGAAGTAACTAATGGCGTAATCACCCGTTTGGATAGCGACGCGTTGTTGGAAAACTCCGGCGCAGTGTCTTCCGGCTTTATTACGGGTGGTGTGCGCAGCCTGAATGGTAACAATGCGGCTGTTACGAACGTTAACTACGACGCGAACAACACATCCTACTCTTTGGGTGGGGCGTTTGTTTTGAATGACGACTCGTCCGTATTCTTGCGTTATAGCAGCGGTGGACGCGCAATTGCGGACCGTTTGACGCAAGTCGCCGGTTCTTTAAATTCTGATGGTAGCCTGACTAATACTACCGACGGTTTCGACGAGGTGACTCAGCTTGAATTCGGTTACAAATATCTGGGTAGTAACTGGTCTTTGTTCGCGACTTACTTCAACACCGAAGTTGAAGAGACCAATGCGGAAGTGACCAGTGGCCTGACCTTTGTACGGGATTATGAAGCCAACGGGATGGAGCTTGAGGGCGACTACACGTTTACCGACAATTTCTCGCTCAACGGCAACTTGACTTGGTCAGACGCAGAGATCGCCTCTGACGCGACGAACCCAGGCGTCGTCGGTAACACACCGCGCCGCCAAGCGGATTTCATTTGGACGATCAATCCTGACTATTCAACTGAGCGCTTTTCTGTTGGTGCGACGATTCAGGGCTCGACCGATTACTTCGTTTCAGATGCCAATAGCCTCAAACAGGAAGGTTATAATCTGATCAATCTCTACGGTGTTTGGTACGTTACTGATCGGTTCACGTTAAACGTCAATATCAATAACGTCACCGATGAGTTTGTCATTACCGAGTCGGAAGAGGGTACCGCAAACGTTGGCGATATCGTCCGAGCTCGCGCTTTGAGTGGCACCTCCACCGTGGTCGGGTTGAACTACAGCTTCTAGAGAATAAACTCGCGCGCCAACGCAGAGGTCTATCGCCGTTGCGTTGGCGCGTGTTTCATTCATTCTGGACTCCAGTCGATAGCATGCGCGCGAGCAATCCACCACAAAGAACGCTTCACTATGCCTAATGCCGTGCAACTCATTGCCTATGCTGATCGCTTTGGTGGCGATTTCAGCGGCCTGATGTCGTTGCTTAACAATGAGTTTCAGGATCTCTTCTCGGGCGTTCATGTGCTGCCGTTCTTTGATCCGATCGATGGCGCTGACGCCGGGTTTGATCCTACCGACCACACCAAGGTCGATTCTCGGTTGGGTGAATGGTCTGATGCAGCCGCGCTGGCGAAGCGCTACAAACTAATGGCGGACTTGATTGTCAACCATGTGTCAACCGAGTCTGGTCAGTTTGAGGACGTCCGTCGCTTAGGTTCGCAATCAAAGTACTGGGATTTGTTTCTGCGCCGCGAGAGCTTTTTTCCTGATGGCGAAGCGAGTGCGCTCGTTGACGAAGAAATTGGAAAGATCTATCGGCCACGCCCCGGTGCACCGTTTACACCGATTAACCTCGACACGGGTGCAAGCGTTGACTTTTGGACGACGTTCAGCGATCGGCAGTTGGATATTAATGTCGAATGTGCGGCTGGACGCGCCTATCTGAATTCGATATTGCAGGTATTCGCTGATGCCGGCATTCGTGAAATTCGGTTGGATGCAGCGGGTTACGCAATCAAACGCCGCGGCACCCCATGCTTCATGTTGCCTGAAACGTTCGAGTTCATTCGCAGCCTTTCCGAACAAGCGGCCTCGTTGGGCATGGAAACGTTGGTCGAAATTCACAGTTACTACCAGACGCAGAAGGCGATTGCTTCTCAGGTGGGGCGGGTGTACGACTTTGCCTTGCCACCGTTGGTATTGCACACGCTGTATAGCGGCAATGCCGATGCGCTCAAACGTTGGCTCGACATCGCGCCGCGCAATTGCGTTACGGTCCTCGATACCCATGATGGCATTGGCATCGTTGATGCTGCCCGTCAGGGCGAACTCGAGGGCCTATTGGCCGATGACGAAATAGATTCGCTCGTTGAGACTATCCATACAAAGACAGGCGGAACCAGTCGTCGCGCCAGCGGCAACGCCGCATCTAATCTGGACATTTATCAAGTCAACAGTACCTACTACGACGCCCTTGGCCGTAGTGACAGCGAATATCTGATCGCTCGCGCCATCCAGTTTTTTTCGCCGGGCACACCGCAGGTGTACTATGTTGGTTTGCTCGCGGGCACCAATGATATGTCACTGGTTGAGCGCACGGGTGTGGGTCGTGATATCAATCGTCACTATTACACACGCGAGGAAATCGGAGCAAACCTGCAACGGGAGGTTGTCAGAAATCTGACTGCGCTGATTCGGTTGCGCCGTCATGAGCCCGCATTCGCAGGTCGGTTCACTATCCCGACTTGTGGCAGCCAGCAATTGATTCTTCGTTGGGAAACCGACGACGCCTTCGCGCAACTGGATGTGCAATTGGACCAGCGCCACGCAACCATCGAATGTGTATCGCCAACTGGTGCAAAGCGCTATACGATCGGGGACAACCTGTTTAATGACGTTGCTGTGTAAGCGCTGTTAGCCGGAGCTATTAACATGAACAACCGCTCAAATACCGAAACGTTGTCGTTTGGAGAGAAGGTTGGTTACGGCTTGGGCGATATGGCCGCGAACTTCTATATGGGCTTTTTTGGCCTGTTCCTGCTGTATTTCTACACGGATGTTTTTGGCATTTCTCCGGCGGCCGCTGGCACGATGCTGCTGGTGACCAAAATTATCGATGCACTCAGCGATCCGATGATGGGTCTGATCGCTGATCGTACACAATCCCGCTGGGGACGTTACCGACCCTATCTGCTATGGGTCGCTATCCCGTATGCGCTGTTGGGCTATTTATTGTTTCTCGGCCCTGATCTGTCGCCTATCGGGAAAATTGTGTTCGCGTATGTCAGCTACACATTGGTCATGCTGTCATACACGGCAATCAATGTTCCCTATTCCGCATTGCTCGCCGTGATATCACCTAGCGCTAAAGAACGCACAAAGGCCACCCAGTTCCGTTTCATTTTCGCGTCGCTTGGTACGCTGGCTGTCGGTGCCTTTACTAAGCCGCTGGTTGCGTGGCTCGGCGGCGACAATGAATTGCTCGGTTTCCGTTTGACGATTGTGATCTTCGCCGTTGTCTCGGTAGCGTTGTATTGGATTACGTTTGCAAGCACGCGCGAGCGCGTGCAGTTACCGCCTAATGACTCCCGCGTAAGGGACGATTTGTCATCATTGGTGAAGAATGTTTCCTGGATTGTACTTGCGCTGACCGGCATTCTGATTGTTGTTGGTCTCGTGGCACGCTTCGCTTCGATTGCTTTTTACATGAAATACTATTTGGCTGATGATGCCCAATCCGTATTTTGGATTTTCGATCGCACCGCCATCCTCACATCGCTAGGTTTGATAGGTCAGCTCATTGGTGCTCTGATGACACCGATGTTGACAGCACGCTATGAAAAACATCATTTGCTGCTTGCAATGAATCTATTGCACGCGGTGTTGTTATGCGCTTGCTATTTTATTCTGCCCACGCATTACTGGCTAATCGTCTTTGTTCACAGCGCGGGTATTTTTACGTTTGGCGTCAGCATTACCTTACTGTTCTCGATGTATACAGATTGTGCTGAGTACGGAGAATGGCAGACCGGCAAGAATACGGCTGGACTGACAGTCTCTGCTTCCATGTTCTCGCTGAAATTCGGATCCGCTTTGGGCGGCGCACTGCCGGCTTTCATGCTCGCGTGGTTTGGCTTTGTCGCGAATCAGGTTCAGGGGCCACTTGCCGTTACCGGTATCCGGTTAATGTTCAATGTCCTGCCAGCCGTATTTTTTCTAGCGGGCGGATTGTTGATGCTGTTCTATCAAATCGACCGCTCGACATTGGATCGTATGGAAACGGCGCTGCGAGAACGCCGGTCTTCCGCGTCGGCTACATGACCATGAGGCCTCTGTTTGCGGCTATTGAACTGGGCGGTACAAAAATAGTGTGCGGGCTCGCTGACGCTGAAGGGAAATTGCTTGAGCGAGTCACGATTGACACCAAAACGCCGGGCGTGTCGCTGCTGGAAATGCGGGAGGTACTGAACGGTTTTGTGAGGGTTCACGGTGAGTTTGCAGGTCTCGGCATCGGGACGTTCGGACCTGTGCGATTGAACCAGTCCGCGGATGATTTCGGGCGCATCGGATTGACACCGAAAACCGATTGGCGCAACTGTGCTTTGTTTCGCTATTTCTATGATGCATTTGCTGTGCCGATCGCACTCGATACGGACGTTAACGCAGCGGCCATGGGCGAGGCGACTTGGGGCGCGGCTGTTGGCTGCGATCCGGTGGTCTACATTACGGTGGGCACAGGTATCGGTGGAGGCGTCATGGTTAACGGCACGCCGGTGCACGGATTGATGCATCCGGAAATGGGGCATATGCGTGTACCTCGCGCGGCGGGTGATGACTTCGTGGGCAATTGCCCTACCCACGGAGACTGCATTGAAGGTTTGGCGGCCGGGCCGGCCGTGGTTGCCCGCTGGGGTAAGAAGCTCAGCGAGCTGCCGGAAGGTCATGCTGCCTATGGTCAGATCGGGCACTATTTGGCGCGTTTGTTGGTCAACGCAATACTGATGTTGTCGCCAACCAGGATTATCCTCGGCGGAGGTGTGATGCGGAATACAGCGCTGTTCCCGGTGATCCGGCAAAACGTGCTTGAACAGTTGAATGGGTTTATTGCGGTCGACGAGATCGAGCAGCATATCGATAGGCTAATCGTAGCACCAGGTTTGGGCGACGATGCCGGTGTGCTGGGTGCTGTAGCATTGGCGATGAAGGTGACTGGCACACCGTCAACCAATGTCCCGTAGTAATCCTCTCGGTGCAAGATTTCGGCTACAATGATCGACCAACGAAGCGCCCGTAGCTCAGCTGGATAGGCGAGCAACGGTTCGCGAAGCGAAAGCCGGGCATGCCCGGCTAGTGCCCGAGCGCCTCGAGCCTACCGGCGAGTGGCCGTCCTGTGCTTTGAGATGAGACGGGCGGGAAACGAAGATGAAAAGGTTAAATGCGCCCGTAGCTCAGCTGGATAGAGTACTGCCCTCCGAAGGCAGGGGTCAGAGGTTCGAATCCTCTCGGGCGCGCCACTTCCCCTATCTCTCTCGTACCTACCCAGGCCCGATTCACTCGGCCCAAGCCATTCGATACATGGTCGTCAAAATACAACAAACGATTGTATTGCTGATTCACGACGGTTTTTCAGTTGAAGCTCCCTTTCATTTTAGCGTTTGAAAACAGCTACTTAATCTCTATTCGCGCTCGTCGAAAACGATTCAATTCGATCAGATGGCGAATACAATACTAGTTGCTTTTTTGTGACGCACAGCCACATAATAGAGAAAGGTCTTACCAGACTGCAGGAATATAACAATAAATTGGTATTACCAATTTGCAGTTCACTGGTGAATCATCCAGCCAATGTCATTGGCTGCATCCGACGACGCACATGGGGGGGATCCAATATGCGTAACAGTCAGGTTCAGAATTGTTTTCGTTTTACGAAGGCGAGCCAGCACGCAGTGGTGCTATCTAGCGATGGCGGCCAAGCCGCAAAGCGTTGCGACCAAATCTCCAGTTCATTAATGAATGCCACGCGTTCGAAAGCTTTGACTTTTGATGCGTAGGAAATGGCGAATACAAGAAAAACAGCCAATAGAAGCTAGCCGGCAGAAAGCAGCGATAGGTTTTACACAGGAGTTCACGGAAATGAGTCAAAAGGTCTTTTTATGTGTCGCACTACTAACGTTGTTAGCAGGTTGCGGCAGCCATAGAGAAGGTGGATCCCTGCTGCAAGACTCTAACGGTCGCGTCAGTATTAGCGGCGAATCTGTTGTCGGTGGAACCTTGACGGCAGCGGCATCTGACTCGGACGGTGTGCAGTCCGGCACGCAGAGTTACCAGTGGTACTCAAACGATGCGGCGATTGCTGGTGCGACGGCTTCGTCGTACACACTGACCGCGAACGAAGGTGGTGCGTCTGTCACGGTCGTCATCCGATACACGGATGCAACCGGTTTTCGTGAGACGGTGCAATCCGGGCCGCTCAGTATTCAAGCCGCGTTCACGCTGGGCGCGATTTACGTCCATGGTTTGGTTGATGGCGCCACCTGCGAGATCGCAGCGATTGATGCCACGGGCGCCGTGGGCACTGCGCTGGCTTCCGCAGACTCCGCCAGTGGTGCAGTGAGTTTCGGCCCATTGGTACCCGTTGACGGACCGGCGTTGGTTTCTTGTGTCGGCGGCACTTATACCGATGAGGCTAGCGGCGCAGTGCTTGACGCACCGGATACCCGGGCGGTTGTGAATGTTGACGGTGATGCTGTCTTTACCGTATCGCCGCTCACCGAAATTGCAGCTCAACTTGCCGAGTTGGCAGGTGACTTGAATTCAGCCCTGTCTACTTACAACGAAGCTGTCGGCATCAACTTTGCGGTTGTCTCCGATATCACCCAAACCGTGCCAACGGATTTGGCGTCAACTGCGGCAGGCAACGATGACGCTGGACGATATGCCACGGCACTGGCGCTGATCTCCCAACTGGATGCTACCGATGCGGGTGCTTCAGCAGGGGAAGTAGTGACCAGCCTAAGCACCGATCTTGCCGATGGCACATTCTCTCAAGAGACGTTGGATGACTTTACGCAGGCGGTCATGGATATCGCTGCAGCGCCGATCGCGGGCAACCTTGACGCAGACGCGCTAACGACGGTGCAAGGCGCGATTAATAATGTGCCAGAGCCGGCAGAGTTTGATGGCTTGAATGCCTCAGTTGCTAATGATCAAGAAGCGCCGCTCATGGGCACCGTCATTGTGACGGACGTGAACTTTGGCGAAGACGTTGTCGTTCCACAAACCGATGTTGAAACGACATACGGTGTTTTCAGCATATTAGAAAGTGGTGAATGGACTTACGTGCTTGATACAACCGATCCAGCGGTCGTTGCGCTGGACGTTGGTGAGTCCGTTAACGACATCATTCCCTTGGCGTCAGCCGACGGTACGGCAGCCAATCTGGTGATCCGTGTTACAGCGCTGACCCAGGTGGCGGAAATCCGCAATACCACCAGCGGTGACACCGGCGAGTTAAGACTCGATCTGGACCCTCATCAGTTGCAAGGCAGACTGAAGTTTTCATTTCTGAAGACAGAAGCGCTAGCCGATGATGGCAACCAAAAAGATGCCTATATCGCACTTTACGGATCTTCCGGCAGCTCATCCGAATCACTGGTTGATCTTCGTATTCAGGGATCTGCAACAAACGATGATGGCAGTCCCAGAGACCCAAGATTCCTGGTCCGTAACACGGACAATGCAGCTTATCCTGGCGGCATCATCGAAGCACCATTCACACCGAACGAGTGGTATGACATCGAGATCATCTGGGATATGGCCGAAGAGAATCAGGTCACTATATTGATCAACGGCGAAGCGTTAGGCGGCGGACCATTCTCAACGGCTGCGGTCGTCGATGGCGATTTCATCGATCTGGACCAGTGGTTTAGCGAAGGTGTTGAACGCGTTCAATGGCGCTTCGGCGACAACGGTACCGTGATTCCGTTCGGTTCATACTTTATCGACAACGTTGAGATTTTCTCTGACGCAGCGGGCACCGAACTCGTGTTCATGGACGACTTCGAGAGTTATGGAGTCGGTGACACATTTACCGGTTCAGTCGACTATCCGAACTCTGTCGATACCAACGTATCGGTGTTTGACAGAAGCGCAGGCGGCGACGCAACGCCAGCGGCTTTCTTCAACTTGGTCGGCGCGATCAACAGCGACAGCACCGAAGTGCTGACGGATTTCGTGACCATTATTGATCCGGATCCCGGTGAAGACATGTTTGTTGAACAAACGGATACGATGACGACGTTTGGTACGTTCTCTATCCTGCCGTCAGGCACTTGGGACTACACGCTCGACACCATGAACCCAACGGTCGCCGCTCTGGTTCAAGGCGATCGGGAAACGGATACGATTCAGCTTGTATCGGCCGATGGAACGACGGCTGACCTTGTGATCACCATCAACGGCGTTGGCGGTGTCTCCAATGCAGGAAGCACCAACGTTGCTGTCATCATTGATACTGATGCCGGCGATACCGGAGAGTTGCGCTATGCACTCGGCGACGACGGTCCATTGGCCGCAGGTCGGGTCGAGTTGAAGATCAAACGACTGGATGATGATCTGGGTAATGGCGATGCGTTCATTACGTTGTTCAACTCTGCGACCAATAACGATGGCGCGATTCTCGACTTGCGAATCCGCGATGACAGTTTCGGTATCAGAAGCCCGGGTTCCATCGATACGTCAGCACTACCGTTTGTATTAGACGAGTTCATGGACGTGCGCATCACCTGGGAATACCCCGGTGGATCCACCAGCGTGAATCCGTTAGTGACCATCTCGGTCGATGGCGTCAGTCTGCCTCCGTTTACACCAGACAATAATTCCGTCGGTGGTGTGACGCACGTTTCGGTTCGATTCGGTGACAACGGTGGCGTACGCGAAGCGACTGGCAAGGTCAGTGTTGACGACCTCGCCATCTACTCCGATACGGCGGGCTTTGTGGAAGTCTTCTCTGATGACTTTGAGTCTTACCTCGAAGGCGATTCTCTGGATACAGACAACGGTGCTTCGCCGTACAACTCCAGCACCTCCGAAGCTACCGTCGAAACGGTCGATGCGGCAGGCGGTCCAGGTAGCCCGGGTAACAAACTCGCTGAGATTATTGATACCGATCCGGGCGACACCGGTGAGTTGAGATATGCACTAGGCGATGATGGCCCATTGGCGGCCGGTCGTTTGGAAGTTGCTCTCAAGCGACTGGATGACGATTTGGGTAATGGCGATGCGTTTATTACGCTGTTCAATGCCGACACCAACAATGCGGGCGCCATTCTGGATTTGCGAGTGCGTGACAACAGCTTCGGTGTTCGTGACCCGAGTGCGACCGATACATCAGCGCTGACAGTAAACCTGGATACGTTCATGGATATCCTGATCACCTGGGAGTACCCCGGTGGCGATACCACTTTGTTACCGGAAGTCACGCTTTCGGTTGACGGTGTCGCGCTGGCGCCGTTCACCCCCGGCAACTCAGCCTTCGGCGGCGTTACGCATGTGGCATTCCGCTTCGGCGATAATGGCGGTGTCCGTGAGGCGACCGGTATTGTCAGTGTCGATGATCTGGGTATCTATTCAGATACAGACGGCATGACACGAGTGTTCTCGGATGACTTTGAGTCTTACATCGAGGGAGATTCGCTCGATACCGATAACGGCGCCTCGCCGTATAACTCAAGTACCTCCGAAGCGACCGTCGGCGCTGAAGCCGGTGAAGTCGGCGGGCCAGGTACGCCAGGCAACAAGGTCGCCGAGATCATCGACACCGATGCTGGCGATACGGGTGAGTTGCGCTATGCGTTGGGCGACGATGGTCCATTGGCAGCAGGCAGAGTGACAGTCGCGGTCAAGCGATTGGACGACAGCCTCGGCAACGGCGATGCGTTTATCACATTGTTCAACGCCGACACCAACAATGCTGGCGCAATCCTCGATTTCCGAATTCGGGATGACAGCTTTGGTGTTAGAAGTCCGGGCACGATTGATACCTCGACGCTTCCGCATACGCTCGATACCTTCATGAATGTCGAGATTGCATGGGAATATCCTGGCGGCGATACAACGATGTTGCCGTCGGTTACGATCACCGTGGACGGAGTAAGTCTTGCACCATTCACCACGGATAATTCGGCGTTCGGTGGTCTTACCCACGTCGCCTTCCGCTTTGGTGACAATGGTGGTGTTCGCGAAGCGACGGGTATATTCAGCGTTGATAATCTCGAAATTTTCTCTGATACAGCAGGAACGACATCGGTATTCGCCGATGATTTCGAAACCTATCTGGAAGGAGACTCGCTAGATACGGACAACGCCGCTTCGCCGTACAACTCAAGTACGTCTGAAGCGACTGTTGGTGTGGAGGAATAACATGCTCACGCCAAATTTATCTCGTATTCAAATCATTCAAAAACGCATAGACAGTGTGAGACTCAGCATGTTTAAAGCAAAGCAAAGTAATCGCTCCGATACATCGAAGGCATCTCATGTTGTCAGTGCCATTTTTCTGGCCAGCATGACGTTGGGTGCAAGTGGGCAGCTCTACGCACAAGAGACCGAAGAGGCCTCTGATACTGACGCGCAAGAGGACACAGCAATTGACGAGATTACCGTTACTGGTATCCGTCAAATTGTCCAGAGCGTGATCGACATCAAGCGGAGCTCTACGCAAATCGTTGACGGATTATCTTCGAATCAGATTGGCGACATTCCGGCCCTATCGATCGGTGATGCACTCGAGACGATCACCGGTGCTACGTCACACCAAGAGAATGGTGGTGCGACAGAACTCTCCATCAGGGGCTTAGGGCCGTTCTTGGGTACTACGGTGGTCAATGGTCGGGAGGCGACGAACGGCGGCGGTAACCGTGCCGTGAACTTCAGTATTTTCCCTTCGGAAATGTTCAATAAGATTGCGATTCACAAATCACAATCGGCAGAATACATCGAGGGCGCTGTGAGTGGTCAGGTGCATCTGGACACCAAGAAACCACTCGTCTTCGGCAAGCGCTTCTTGCAAGCTGATATCAAATTGGCCCATAGCCCGGACGAGTCAAATATTACGGGTGGTCAGGACTTTGGGTCACGCGCGACGGTTGCATATATCGATCAGTTTGATTTCGATAGTGGTGCCAGATTGGGTGTCTCTGTGGGTGCGCAGCTCAGAGATGAGTCAAACCCTGAGCAGGAATACACAACAACGACCGGTGGGGGGCGTCTCGAAGCCTGTGAGCTCACCTCATTTAGCAGTAACGCCTTGCCGAACGTCACAGACTTCAACGACCGTTGCGACGACACCACCGCAGGGGTTCGCAACACTAATATTCAAGCCTTGATCGATGCGAACCCTAACTATAACTCGGTCGATGATATTCCGTTTGCTTACATTCCTCGGGATCACCGCTATCGTCAAAACACGACTAGCGATGAACGCGAGTCGCTCTTTGGAAGCATTCAGTTCCAGCCGAATGACCGAATGGATATTCTGTTTGACCTTCAGTATTCCGAACGCGACCAACGGGAGATTCGTAAAGATCTCCAATGGGCGACTACCCAGGAAGGTCTCTCGGCGCTGACTTCTAATCCGACTACCGGTGTCGTTACGTCTTCCATTTCGGAGACGGACATCGCATCGTTCACGACTGACTTCCAGCGTTTGGAAGAGTATTTTGGCGCTGGCATCAATTTCGATATCGTACTGACCGATAATCTGACGCTGAACCTCGATTACGCAAGGTCTGATACGTCACGCACAGAGACTGATTATGAGCTGCGCCTGGGCGCGACCGATAACAATCTTGTCGGTGGCAGTCGCGATAGCTTCACTGTGCTGCTGAATACCAACCAGGGCGAATCCGGCGTTGCGCTGGGTACCATCCTGGACGATGGCGGCAACGGTTTTGAAGTCACCGACCCAAGCTACTTTAATGCCAGAGATCGTGCACGTCTTCGAGCACGTCAGATTGCGCGCGACAACACATTGGATGCGTTTCGTGCAGATCTGACCTGGGAACCCACCTCGGGACCGATTCGTGCTGTCAAAACCGGAGCGCGCCTCTCAAGCATGGACTACACCGAACTGGGCGGGTTGAGAAATAATCCCGGTTTTAGCGAGTTTCAAGACGAGGATCTGACAACACCCGATGGCGGTGCAGACAGCGCTGTGACGGACGCCATTTTGAGCAACGTTCTGGCCTGTGCCGAAAACAGCTTTCCTGAAACCGGTTTCTTATCGAACGTTTCCGAAGGCGCGTTGATCACCAACGCTAACAGCGGTACGGCGGTCAACAGTTTCGCGACGTTCAATTTCGGGTGTGCCGCGGATGCTTTCCTCGTCAACTATGGCGGTTTGTCGGGTGTTCAATTGCAAACAGGCGTGAACTCCGGCACGACCGATGTCACCGAAGAAACGGTCGCGTTTTATCTGCAAGCAGATTTCGATACACAATGGGGTCGTTTTCCAATCCGCGGTAACTTCGGTGGCCGTTTTGTAGACACGCAAATTACGTCTGTTGGTTATCGGGGTCCGATTACGGTTGAAGAAATCGACGGTGTTGGTTTCGTTGTGACGCAGGGCGATCCCGGTGAACTGGGTTTCGAAACCGATACGCAAGAAAACAGCTATCAGGAATTTCTGCCGAGCTTAACGTTGATTGCAGACCTGAATGATGAACTGATCTTCCGAAGTGGCCTCTATCGAGGTATGTCACGACCGGATCCTCATTCTTTCGGCAACGGCCGTGCGATTCAGGAAAACGACGAGAACAATGCATACGCATCGCTGTCTGAAGCCGTCAATGGCATCAGCGCGACGGGTAACCCGTTGCTTGAACCGATCCTGTCGACTAACTTGGACTTAGGTTTGGAATGGTATCCAAACGAAAGTTCGATGATTGCGGGCTTGCTCTATCGCAAGGAGTTCAACGGCTCGTTTGAGAACGTTGCTCAAGTGGAAACATTCAATCTGGATGGTAACGACGTTCAGGGCGTTGTCGCAACCACACAGATCAGTGACGACAAAAGCACGATTCAGGGCTTCGAGATCACACTCATCCACGCATTCGACTATCTGCCCGGTTTCTGGAGCGGGTTCGGCGGCAAGTTTAGTTTTAACTATTCCGATTCCGATTTTGAGTTTGAAGACCAGAATGGTGGCGATAGCGTTGAGGTAGTGGTTGACTCGGTAACCGGTGAGGTCACAGAAACACCATTGATCGGTATTCTGCCACCGGCGAATCTCTTCGGGCTATCCAACAAGGTCACATCCACCCAGTTGTACTGGAGTAGCGACAAATGGTACGTCCAGGCGATTCATAACCGTCGTACCGGCTATTTCCAACAGTTCGCACGTGATGCGTTTGGCCGTGTTCGCTACACGCGAGCGAATGAGCGGTTGGATCTACGTGTGCGTTACAAGCTCAACGACAGTATCAAGCTCAGTCTTGAAGCCAAGAATATTCTTGATGAAGCGCGGGTCGATGATCGTGCGATCGATGGCAATGTGTCGCAGGCGCTTAGTTATGGACCACGTCTCTTCTTTGGTGTAACGGCTAAGTTTTAGACGAAAATTTAGTAAGGTATCGCTTACTGAATCGATTCCTGACGCGGTAGACACCCCTCAACGATGTTGGGGGTGTCTATTGTTGGGATCACTAAGCGAAAGGATTGTTCACAATGCGTTTCTTGATTACTGGCGTGACGCTAGTGCTATTGCTCTCTTCGACGGCGTACGCGGAGAACCCGGCTGACCGGTTCGATCTAAAATTCTGGAAGCTTTCGTTGCCGCTCGATGATAACGGTGACGGCAAGGTTGACGAAGTCAGCGTCAGAGCATTGAAGAAATATTCGCATCCCGAGTTTTTCTACCTCGATGCGGATGGCAGTCTCGTTTTCACAGCGCCCAACAAGGCGCAAACGACAGCCGGTTCGACCAACACGCGAAGCGAGCTGCGGCAGATGTTGCGCGGCCGAAATAAGAAGATCGGCACACATGACCCCAAGAATAACTTTTGCTTAAGAGCCCATGGCGGGTATCGAGAATTTGCTGACGTTGGCGGCCAATTGGAAGCTACGCTGCGCGTGTTGCATGTTGCCCTGAATGCCAAGCATGAAGACAAAAAACCGTCTTACTCGGTCGTTGTTGGTCAGATTCACGCGGACAAGGATCAGGCTGTGATCGACAAAGGCCGCGGTTTTGGTTGGGGCAATGAACCGATCAAGATCTACTATAAGAAATGGCCCGGCCACGAAAGAGGGTCGGTGTTCTGGACCTATGAACGGAATTTGGAAAAGGACAACCCGGACCGAACAGATATCGCTTATCCCGTCTGGGGGAACACTTGGGAAAATCCCGAGGACCCGGGCGAGAACGGTATCGCACTTGGCCAATGGTTCAACTACAACATCAACGTACATCGCAACATCATGTACCTCACCTTCAGAACAGCGGATCCATCGCAGACGGTTACCTACCAGATTGACTTGTCAGACAACGTGGATGCGTATGGCAATGTTGATGAGAAGGACAATCCTAAAGGCTATTCGGGAGATGCTTTGTATTTCAAAGCCGGCGCTTACAACCAGTGCAGCACCATCGACAAAGCCGGCACGTGGTATGCCGGTTGCCAGGGAACTGGCGATTGGGCGGTCGACGAGGCAAATGGTGACTATACGTCAGTCGCGTTTGGTCGAATCCAGTTGAGTGGTTCGGTCGCGCCTAAGCGATAAACCGAGAAGGCGTCACTAGGGATTGACCATGAATAGAAGCCTTTGTGCCAGCTTAATCGCCGGCTTGTTGTTGACCATGACGGGGTGTGGTGGCGGTGGTTCATCAGCTACGGTCCAGCCAACAACGTCGACGCCGCCGCCGACCACAACGCCGCCGGCCGCAACGACCTGCAGTGGCAATCACCTGATCAACGTTGTCGCAGCGACCGATGAGGGCGACAGCCTTGCTGGCAATGGTCCTGATCTGGCGATTGATGACAATCTTGATATTGCTTCGCGCTGGGAATCGCCGGGTGATGCCAAGCTGCTCACGCTGGATCTGGGCGCACGGCATTTGGTCAGGGAAGTCGGGATCGCTTGGTTCGAAGGCGATCAACGCGTAGCCAGATTTAATCTATTGGCATCCGAGGATGGCGCTACGTTTGAATCTTTGCTGGCCGATCAGGAGTCCTCAGGCGAGACGCAGAATTTTGAGCGTTACGAAACGCCGGCTACTCCCGCGCGTTACATTCGTATCGAGGGTTTCGGTAACTCCGTCAACGTTGATAACGCCATCCTTGAAGGCGTCGCTTTTGGCTGCACACTGGATACGGACACCGCAGTCTTGGAGCAAAGCAATGTCACGGCCGCTGACTTTGGACTAGACCCCGCGCAACCACCCGGTTCGAATTTTGAATTACTGAGTTGGAAGCTGGACACGCCGGCTGATCTTGATGGCAACGACCGTTCTGATACGGCCAGCGAAACCGATTTGGATAACGGATTCGCAGACGGCTTCTTCTTCACCGGTACCGATGGCGGTATGGTCTTCAGATCAACGATTGATGGTGCCAGGACATCGGCCAATACCAGCTTTACGCGTTCCGAATTCCGCGAGATGTTGCGTCGGGGTAACACCGGTATCAGTACCCGTGGCGTCAACCGGAATAACTGGATTCTGGGCTACCAGCCGGACCCAGGCCTGCCGGTAGGCGGACGCAATGGTGTGCTGCGCGCGACGCTTGCGGTCAACCACGTCACGGAAACGGGTGATCGCAATCAAGTCGGTCGCGTGATTATCGGGCAGATTCATGCAGAGAGTGATGAACCCGCGCGTCTGTACTACCGGAAGTATCCGGAGAATGATCGTGGCTTTATCTATTTGGCACACGAGATCCGTGAGTCCGATGATATTTATTTTCCTATTCTGGGTCCGGTTAACGACGACTTGGACGACGCGCCTACCGATGACGAAAATCCCGAAAACGGCATCGCGCTGGACGAAATCTTTTCTTACGAAATCAGTCAGCAAGGCGCGCGCATTGATGTGATTGTGCGGCGTGGCGACAGTTCGGGTCCAATCATTGGCCACAACTACGTTGATATGCGCGAGCAAAACAGTGGCTACGATGTTCAGCAAGAATGGATGTACTTCAAAGCCGGCGCCTATTCTCAAAACAACACTGGCGACGGCACTGATTTTGATGAAGTGACTTTTTACGACCTGGAAAATACCCACGGCCTCTAGAAGCGAAGCGCTTTTTCACAGGCCTGTAGCCGAGTCTGACGGACGCATCATTGATGCTCCGGAGCTGTTTGGTTGAACAAGCCAGTATCGATTAGTTTTGGCTTGCGAAGGCAGGGTTGCCCCGGAAAGATCTTCCTGGCGAACAAAGCTGGCGGTTAGCTTTCGGGTGGAAAATCACTGCGGCTTCTAAGAATCACTTCAGACGCAAAACTTGTCGGCTCAAAGTCGACCAGCGTTCCATTAGTCTGCAACGTAATACGAAAGGTTAGTTGTCGTTTATCTGAACTCCGATTCAAAAAAAAGGCCGGACTCCCGAAGGAATCCGGCCTTGCATGCCATGCACTTGTTTAGAAGTTAGTCTCTGCCGAAGTACCCGGTGGATCGTTGTTTGCTCCACTGACGCCACCGCTACCCAGTGAGAAGGTGTTGTTGTCGAGTACCGGCGCTATCCCGTCACTGGACACCGCATCGAATATGCCAATCGACCATCCACCATCACCGGCAGCGCTCTGGTTATCGGAGCGTGTTGTCCCACCGTTACCGCCATCTCCAACCTGAATCAGATTGTTACTAATCGCCGGACCGGTGTTACGACCCAGGTAGATGCCGAAAGAAGGGCCGCCGCCGCCGCTACCACCGTAGCCGCCGAAACCACCATCTCCACCGGCGCCGCCAGCACCGCCGTCACCCGCACCCGCCGTGCCGTTGCCACCGGTGCCACCCGCGCCGCCAACACCACCACGTCCACCGCGACCACCTTGACCACCGAGGCCGCCAATGCTGGTCGTGATGTCATTGTCTTCAATGCGCGCCATCGTGATTTCGGCGAGATCGATGCCAATGGACGCACCGCCACTGGTGCCACCAAAACCACCTGATCCACCTTGGCCGCCGCCACCGCCGCCGCCGCCGCCGCCGCCATCACCACCAATGAAGGTTGCACGACCGCCGCCACCGCCGCCACCGCCAGCACCGGCATAGCCAGAAGTCCCAAAGGCGCCGCGGCTAGCAACAAAGCTGCCGGTACCGATGCCGAAGCCATTGCCGCCAATACCGACGGGGCCGTTTTGGAAGGCATCTTGTCCGCGGGAACCCGCTTCGCCGTCTTCGTCGCTGCTAGTACCGCCGTCACCACCGAGTCCGCCGCTCGCGGTGGGGCTAATGTTGCGGCCTTCGCCAACGCCACCGCTTGCGCCGTTGTCATTGGAGCCTGTTCCGCCACGACCACCATTACCACCGGAATAGAATGAACTACCAGCGCCGCCAGCGCCGCCGTTCTCGTTGTTGTTCTGTCCGCCATTGCTGCCATTGCCGCCGTTTGCTCCGGCGCCATCGGTGCGGTCACTACGGTCGATTCCGGGACTGGCGAAGCCGGCGATCATCAGATTACCGATGATATCGACCGTCTCAATGTCGGCTGCCCGAACCGCAATACTGCTGGCAGACGAATTGCGAAATGCGCCTGCCGTCGTATTGGCTGCGGTCAGTGTATTGGAAAGCACTCGGAATGATGCTTGCGAGGACGATGCGTCAATAAGAATTGCATCTTCGCCGGACGTATTGGTGTCAATTTCACCGCCGGTAATATCGAGTCCGGATACGGTTACTGGTTCATCGAAGCTTTCAAAATCCAAGGCGCGAATACCTGAAATAATCCGTGTACGATTGTTCTCGACGTCACGCAACCAACTATCATCATAGCCACCGTAGAGGCTATTGGATGCAAGCTCCAGTTCATCAAACGGGTTGGAGCCAGAAATGTCATAGCTTTCATCGTTAGGCAAACTTTTGATGTAGTAGTCCGCGGTGTCGCTACCCGATTCCGCGGCAACGCGCAGCGACGTGAAGGGCGCGTCAATCGAGCCATCCGAGTTGCCGCCCGCATAACTACCATCGACAAACACGGCATCGTCTGTTCGCTCAAGCACGATGACTTGAACATTGGTCGACGCCGACAATGAGCCGTCGGATACGCTAACGGTAAATGTCAACGTATCCACTTCTGTCGGCGTATCGAATGCATAGGACGCCGTGTCTGCGCCGGCCGGGTTAGTAACGGCTTCACCCCGGTTCTGCGTCCAGGTGTAGCTCAGTGTATCTCCGTCCGGGTCTGAGCCGGTCGCTGTTAATGTGATGTTCTCACCCGCACCCACGATTTCTAATTCGTCAGCGCTGATGGTCGGCGCATTGTTCGTCGCGACCGGAGGAGGTGCTGTGTCGCTACCGCCGCCTCCGCCGCCACAAGCGGTCAAAGCCAGGACGGTAGCGGTCGCTGGTGCTAGCCTTCCCAGTGTTTTCAGACGCGGCATAGTATCGCCGCGTGGTGGTCGAGTGTTCATGTTTTTCTCCCGGTTTTCTTCTTGGACTCACAGGGGCAAGCAGCGATCCTGCGAAAATCCGGTCAAAACGGGAGAAATTTTTTTGGGTGGGCGTTACGGGCTAGCGTCGTCGAGTAATTTTCGTAACCAGATACGGGCCAGTTTGAACTCCCGGCGTACCGTCGATTCGGAGATTGACAGCACGGAACCAATCTCCGGCTGGGTCAGGCCGCCGAAATAGTGTAGTTCGAGTACTTGTGACTGACGTTCGTCATGGGCTGCCAGCTGAATGAGCGCTTCGTCCAGTGCCAGAATCTCCTCTTCACCATCGGGCTCCTGAAGATTGGCGTCATGTAACGTGACTCGCAGTGCACCACCGCCGCGCTTTTGTGCGGCGCGGTTATTGGCATGGTTGACGAGTAGCCGTCGCATCATCCGCGCGGCTAAGGCAAAGAAATGGCTGCGATCCTGCCATTCAAGATTGACGCCGACGAGTTTTTCGTAGGCTTCGTGGACCAGCGCGGTGGGCTGAAGCGTATGTCGTGCATTCTCACGCCGAAAGACACCGCGTGCGATCTGCTTGAGTTCTTCGTAGATCAGAGGTGTGACCCGATCGCGCGCTGAATCGTCGCCCGCTGACCAGCGGTTCAACAACTGCGTGATTTCGTTTCCCGAGCCCATTGGAGCATATTAGCAAACGCCGTGCTCCCGGACTGTCGATTCGATCACGTGACAATCATTCGCACCCGATCGTGCGAATTTCTAATTGACTAACGCCGCTTGCCATTGTGTGACGATCGCCGTGCGCAGCTCCAGATTTGTGTTTCGAAGCGCTTCGGCGCGGCTAGTCTCGCCGCGCGCTGCAAGTACATCGGCAATCAGCAATTGCCGGTCGACATTATCAAGGTGACCACGACCAATTGAGTTGGCGGTCATTTCGATCGCCTGCTCAAGCATTGCCGCTGCCGCGTCGAAGTTCGACTCAGCGAGTTCGACTTGCGCGAGACCGGTCAGCGCTTGTGCGGCAGTGGGATGTTCGCCATCACCGGTGGAGCGCATCACTTGTAATGCGGTCTCGAATTCTGTTCGTGCATCAGCGAGTCGATTCGCGCGTCGCAAGACATCAGCGAGATCAATACGCGCGAGTTGCGTGAACGTATTTTGCTCACCAATCGTTTTTTCACGAATCTCGGTGCCCTCGCGCATCAATTGCTCTGCGGCGTCAAGATCACCGCGATCACGCGCTACTTTGCCAAGACCAACCAGCGTCACGCTGCGATCAAAATGTCCCTCGGGTTTGTCGATTTCTTGATAAATTGACATGGCTTTTTGGAAGGCGACATCGGCTTCATCGGTTGCGCCGAGATTGGCTAGCAGATCACCATGACCATTCAGCCAATAAGCCACGGTGTCGTGCACCTTGCCGGTGCGTTCATATTGCATGTCAATGAGCTTCAGAAACATTTCATGCGCCTCACCAAAGCGCCCAATTTTGCCGAGTGCGTGAGCTAATGAGTACATATTCTGGGGTAGTTGCCGATCGGTCCCATTGGTTGTTTTTTCCCGGATGTTGACTGAGCGCTCCAGGTGGTCAATGGCCGCTTCATAGTCGCCGACGTCAATGTAATTGATACCTATGTTTTGTAAGATGGATGCAAGGCTCGCATCTTCACCACCAAAGTTGGCTTCCCTGATTTCGACAATACGTTGATCGAGCTCGAGTGATTTACGGGGGTTCCCGGTAATTTGGTAGTAAGAGCTCAACGTACGATAGGGGCAGGTCAGTTGTAAGTTGTTTTCGTCAAGAATGGCTTCGAATATGATGCGAGCGTTTTCCGCTAGCTCATACATCATTTCATAGTTGCCGTTGCGATAATGAAAATAGGAGGCGTTGCACAGCAAGGTGCCATACTTTTTGGATTGCCTCCCAAACGACTGTTCGGCGATGGTCAAGGCTTCGTCGGTCAGTGCGATACCCTCGTCGTAGCGTCCCTGAAACAAACGCACGGTCGCCAATGCATCGAGCGCATTGACGTGATCTGCCGGAGCGTTCACTTGATCGTAGATGGTAAGCGCCTTGGTCAGTAATGGTTCAGCTTGTTCGCCCTGACTGACATTGTTCATGACACGTCCGATCGTACCCAACAGTCTGGCCCGAACTATCGGCGATAGCGTTGTGTCGCCGCTGACACTTTCCGCGCCCGTCGTGACCAACTCGGCAACGGTTAATTGTTCGCGACTGCGTTCATAGGGATTCGAGTCCTCAAACAGTCCGGTCAGGAAGTCCGCTGTCTGTTGGGCGACTTGTCGCTCGGTGTTGATTCGAGCGGTGTAGAAAGCGGTCAGGCCGATGGCTGACACGATGAGTAGTGTCGCCAGACCCACAGCGATGCGGTTGCGTGCAACGAAACGGTTGGTTCGATAGGCAAACGTATCGCGACGCGCCTTGATGGGCAGCTGCGCCAGATAGCGCTCAAGGTCATCACGTAATGCATTGATCGTCGCATAGCGTCGCTCGGGTTCCTTGCGCAATGCTTTCAGTAAGATCGTGTCGAGATCACCACGCAAAGCCTTTTTCTGGCGTATCGACCATGGCGTCATGTCGGCGTTGTCAGTGCGCGTGACCGCGTCACTCGGTGTTTCAGCGGGCATCGATAAGATGGCGTTCTCAACATCGCGTGGATGATCGCTGTCCGGTGTGTAGGGGAGCCGACCGGTGAGTAACCGGTACAACAATAATCCAATGCCGTAGACGTCTGCCGCGGTACTGATGGGTTGATTGCCGATCTGCTCTGGGCTTGCGTAAAGCGGCGTTAGCGCACGCCAATCAGGTCTGGTCTGTTGACTATCGCTGCCGTCATTCGGCAGTAACTTGGCGATACCGAAATCGAGCAAGCGAGGTGCACCACCCGCATCAACCAGGATATTGCTGGGCTTGATGTCACGATGGATGACCAGTTGATTGTGCGCATACTGCAGCGCATCACAAACCGTAATGACCAGTTTTAGAATTTCGTTGTTACCGAGTTTTTCCCGGGCACAGTAGTCGGCAATGTTGTCCCCTTCGATATGTTCCATGACGATGAATGGCAGTCCATTGTCGGTCATACCGCCATCGAACAGTTTGGCGATGTTGGGGTGGTTGAGCTTCGCCAGAATCTGTCGCTCGGCGATAAAGCGCTTTTCAGCCACCGCATCAAAACTGTGGCCATGCATCACTTTGATCGCGACCTGTTGGTCGAAGTCAGCGCCTTCGCGTTCGCCGGCGTAGACTGCACCCATGCCACCCTCAGCGATCTTTCCAGTAACACGATAGTTTCCGACGGCCGCACCAATCATCGGGTCCGCCGCTCGAGCCGAGGCCTTGGCGATAGCATCAGTGAGGCCGCTGGTGTCTTCGACATCGTACGCCAACAACTTATTCAATTCGGCCTGAAGCTCGACATCACCGGCGCAGTGCTTCTCAATCCATTGATTCCGTGATTCTGCCGGCTGTTCGAGCGCCTCGGTTAGCAAGTCGTTAAGTTTTTGCCAGCGTTTTTTGTCGATCGTCATGCGTGTTACTCATTGTCCGTGGCACACCAATGGCCATGCTTTATTGAATAAGCAGCATATCCGCAGAAAACCGGTCAGACAATCGGGACACCCCTGTGTTGTTTAATTTTCCATCGGATATTGGGAAAGCCGTTTCAAGAGATTTGCAGGGATGCTCCGTTCAGAAACCGGTTCATTAACACCATCGGGTTCTACGATGCGATTGGACGGCGTTTGAGGCTGTTGAGCGCGGAGGTGGAGGCCTTTCAGGGCACGCTGGCGAAAGAACTCGAGCGGTACTAGAAATCTATACCTCGTTCGCCTCAACCTTGTGAGCCCCGATACTTGGCTGGTCTTGAACTACTTGCAGCACGCTAGCTTGCCAACTCCCGAAGTTCGCATTTTGTGGGCGAGGGTTGTTCCTACTTCTCTAGACACGCTGCTTTGCGATAAGCCGTTGGCGTCATCCCGGTCTGCAGTTTGAATGCTCGGTTAAAAGGTCCCAACGAACCGAAACCGCATTCCATTGCAATGGTCAGAATAGGACGGTTCTGTCGTGTCGGCAGCGATAGCTGTCGTTTCGCCTCATCAACCCGGTATTGGTTAACTAGCTGGTTGAAGTTGGGGTAACCGAGCTCATCGACGATGCACCGACTGATCTTGTAATCCGGTTGTCCTAACTGTTCAGCCAAGCTGCTGACCTTGATGGCCGGATCCAGATAAATTTTGTGGTCATCTAACAATTGCTTCAGTGACACCGCTAAGGGTTTTAGCGCTGTATCGTTCTTTCGTCTCATACCTGGCAGCGGATTTCGCAGGCGATATCGCCAGGCGAGCGTGCAACCGATTAAAGCGACACTGGCCAGCACCGAAAATGCGACGTTCTGCCAAGCAGAAAGTTCTGGCAATACGAAGGCAAAAGATATTGAGATCAGGCTGACATGCACGATGCCAAACGTGAGTCGAAAGCGCTGCTCCGCGGGGTGCTTGTGGCGGCTGTTGCATACTTCAACAAACGTCATCAGCAGCATCGTCGAGCCCAGAAATGCTCGTAACTGTGCGATGTACCCGACTAACCCGGTCGAGCTGCTGCCGTCGTCAATGAAAACAACCAGGCAGGACAAGAAAAGCGTGGCAACGATGAGTTCCGGCCAGCGTTCTGTGGGATCACGTTCGCGAAACAAAGACCGGGCAAACAGCCAAGCAAACCCACAGGGTACGAGTCCGGCTACGTGAAGCGCGGTATTGATGAATGGTAGTTGGCCGTTGGTCAGCATATCGGTGATGCTGGCGGACACAGAAATAGAGAAAACGAGCCAATAGAGCGTCAACCGTGGGAAAGGCTCAGAGGGTCGGCCGAAAGTAGATCGGTCGAAGAAAAGCGATGGTTGGTGAAAAAGCTGCATCTAGTTGGTCTCGTTGGGCAAAAAGGGAATGAATGATCCCCTAGGGACTTTCGGCGCTTTAATGTTCGCCGATTTACGAATCGGCAAGACATTCAGCGGGATGGCGCGCCAATATGGCAGCCTTTCGCCGTCAAAGGTCGTCCTGTGCTCCACTCTAAGAATGAATTGCCTGCCAGTCAAACCTGGCTTAAGAAAGCTGCAACGCTTTGGTTTCTAACCGCCGTCATAGGGCAACTGGCTTTTGCCGGCTTTACGGCAGCCTATTATGTCAGTCGGACACTCGGGGGCCGGTTTGCGTCCTGGAACGACAAGGAGCTTATCGACGGCTTTATTCCGGGAGACGTGGCAGGCAATGTGATGTTTATTGCACATGTGCTGCTGGCTATTGTCGTTAGCTCTGGCGGCCTGGCTCAATTGGTTCCCTATCTCCGCAAGAACGCGCCTGCTTTTCACCGCTGGAACGGCCGTGTCTTTTTCGTGATATCCAGCTTTCTGGCTGTCGGTGGTCTTTGGTTGGTTTGGGTTCGTGGAACGATGCTTTCGGTTGTCGGAGGTGTCTCCGTTTCACTCAATGGCTTGTTTATTCTTTGTTTTGTTGCGCTGGCGTGGCGCTATGCCAGACAGCGCGACTTCCTGCGCCATCGGCGTTTTGCACTGCGTGCTTTTGTTGTCGTCAGTGGTGTGTGGTTCTTGCGTGTGGGGTTGATGGCTTGGGTTTTGATCAATCAAGGCCCGGTTGGCATGAACTCGACCATGTCCGGTCCGGCAGATATTTTTCTAACATTTGGTAGTTACCTTATTCCGCTAGCGATTTTGGAGCTCTATTTCTCAGGCCAGAAAAAAGGAGCACGACCTTTGATTACTTGGTTCGCCTTTGCGGTCATTGTTGTCGGTGCGTTGATTACTGCGGTTGGCAGCTTTGGCACGGTGGCTTTCATGTTCTTACCTTATATCTAGAGTGAGTTAAGAACGGCCTTACTTTAATCTCAACTCGATTTCATGAAGTGATGACCGAGCGCTGAGAGTGCTTTGCTGCGGTTGATGTTGATGCAAGACTTAGGCTACAACGAGGAATCAATGCGGCTATAATCTTGCCCTAGCATCTCTTTAGCAGGTAGCGCATGTCATTTTTTGCCGAGTTGGCACGTCGCAATGTTCTACGCGTCGGCGCCGCGTATGTCGTTGTCAGTTGGGTGGTTGCCCAAGTAGCAGAATTCGCCTTCGAAAACTTCGGTGCACCGGATTGGGTGCTCAAGTCTTTTATCGTTGTCTTATTGCTCGGATTGCCGTTTGCCCTGTTTTTCGCATGGGCTTTCGAGATGACACCGGATGGGGTCAAGCGCGAGGAAGATGTTGATCGATCCGATTCGGCGACCAAGACGACCCGTCGAAAGTTGGATCTCATACTCACTGGCGGGTTATTGGTCGCGCTTGGTTATTTCATTTGGGAGCGACAGGCTGGCGATATTGATGACGCGGTGTCACCTGATGCGGTCGCGGTAGCCACAGATAGCTTGGCATCAACAGAATCCGCCGAGGTCGACGCCATTACTAAGTCGGTCGCTGTATTGCCGTTTGTGAACCTTTCTTCGGATGAGGATAACGCCTGGTTTTCGGATGGGCTGACAGAGGAGATCCTGAATGCATTGGCCAGAACGCCCGATTTGTTGGTCGCCGGGCGCACCTCTTCATTTCCTTACAAGAATTCGACTAAAGGTGTCTCGGAGATCGCGAAAGCGCTCGGCGTAGATCACATTCTGGAAGGCTCGGTTCGACGTGCCAATGATCAACTGCGCGTGACGGCACAGTTGATTCGCGCCTCGGACGGATTCCAGCTCTGGTCGCAAACTTATGATCGCAAGCCCGATGACGTCATCGCGATTCAAGAAGACATTGCCTTGGAGATCGCGACGGCGCTAGAGACGGCTATGGATCCCGAGGCGCTTGCCAGTATGCTGTCGGCGGGAACAGATTCAGTGGCCGCATACAACGCATACTTAGAAGGCCAAGCGATTGGTGCTAATACGGTATCGACAGGTAACCAGTACCAGTTTGTTCAAGCGCTCGAGAGCTATGAGAAAGCGATAACGCTGGATCCTGAATTTGCGACGGCTTATTGGGCACTCGCCGATTTCTGGTACATACAGTTGCAATCGACCAATATTGTGTCCGGGTTGATGGATATGGATCGTGAGGAATTGCGTCTTCGCTTTGAAGACGCCATTGAAAAAGCCATTCGGTTTGAGCGTGACGAAATCAGCAAGACCAAATATCGTACATTCGCGGCTATGCAGGAGCGGCGTTATCCGTTGGCGCTCCGTTTGAATACGCAGTATCTCCTGCAGCGGCCGAATGACCAGCGTGCTCAGAGGATTCAGTTGAACCTTTTGGTCGATCAAAGTATGAATGCGGAGCTTCTGGCGGCTATCCGTGCGTTTGAACAACGGGACGGCTATGACACCATCGTTATCAATGAGTCATTGACCTTTCTGTTGACCAGCGATGATCAGGAATACCAGCGTGACTTTGCCCGCCGTGCGCTGGAGCGCGCCGGGGATAGTGTGTTTGTCCTGTATCAAGCACACCGGACACTGCTCTGGGCCGGTGATCTTGATGGTGCGTCGCGTCTACTGCCCATGCTGTTGTCGAGCAATCTTCCTGATACCAGTCGTCTGCTTGTTGAGTTACGCCAGGCTTGCGCAGAAAACAACACGACTGCCGCCGAACGTCATTACAAGAGGCTTCGCGAGAGCGCCGAAGCCGAGACGTCTGAGAATTGGCTTGCGCACACCATCATGGGTCGACTTGATGATGCGCGCGACGTACTC
This sequence comes from Woeseiaceae bacterium, assembly GCA_045110335.1. Classification (GTDB taxonomy): domain Bacteria; phylum Pseudomonadota; class Gammaproteobacteria; order Steroidobacterales; family Woeseiaceae; genus CALBPI01. The sequence continues at coordinate 18,417 of JBGCGB010000052.1, read as the reverse complement.
ATGCCGCTAGATGCGCCGGATCAATTGGACGACCTCACCAACTATCTGTCCTATGCGTTCTTTGATGCACGACTTTATCCAAACCTAATGGCACTGCTTGAGTCGCAGGGGATTGAGCCGCGCCAGCCGAAAGAAATACCGTATCGGTGTGAGACCACTTAGTGCAGATGACCCCGCGCCACCTTTTTAGTTGGCAAATGCCATTGCAGCTGCGAAGCGTCCCTTTGCGATGAGTGCTGCGTTTCATTCGCTGATCACTGCGATTCGCGCATGCGACCTGTGTCAGGATGAACTCGCGCATGGCGTCAGACCCGTCGTGCAGGCCAATAATTTATCCAAAATCCTGATTGCCGGACAAGCGCCCGGTGCACGCGTACACGCTACGGGCGTACCGTTTGACGACCCAAGCGGTGATCGTCTCCGGGACTGGATGGGTATCGACCGACAAACGTTTTACGACGAAACCCAGATCGCTATCTTGCCCATGGGGTTCTGCTATCCCGGCAAAGGTCGTTCCGGCGATTTGCCGCCGGTGCCGCGTTGTGCGCCGACCTGGCGTCAAAAAGTGCTCGATCAATTACCTCACATTCAGTTGATGCTGGTTATTGGTCAGTATGCACAAGCCTGGCATCTTGAAGGTGGCGCTAGGACGCTTACCGAGACGGTAAAAAACTGGCAGTTTTTCGGTGACGCCATTGTTCCTTTGCCGCATCCCAGTCCACGAAACAATATTTGGTTAAAGAAAAACCCCTGGTTTGAGCTTACAGTGCTGCCCGTTCTTAAGGCGCGAGTCACCAACGCGCTTGAAACTTGATTTAGCAACTACCATCGATTCATCGAAATTTCCTAGTGCCTTGGTCGTCCAATGCTAGGATAATATCCATCGATCGAGATCAGTTGTGGGCGCCTAACCGATCTGACTTGAGTATTTTTTTCAGTACATTCGGAGTCTGTACATGAGTTCGTTTCAGGATCAGTTGTTAAAAGCTGGCGTTGTTGATGCCAAGAAAGTCAGGAAAGCCAAGCAGGATCAACACAAAACCCAGAAGCTTCAAAAGCAAAAGAAGGTTGTCGCCGCTGATGAGTCCCCGTCCGCTGCTGCCAAAGCGCATGCCGAAAAAGTAGCTCACGACCGTAAGCTCAATGAGGAGCGACAAGCCGCGGCAAAAGCCAAAGCCATTCAGGCGCAGATCAAGCAGCTCATCGAACTCAACAAGCAACCGAAAAGTGATGCGGACGACGCTGTGGGTTACAACTTCAGCCACGGCAAGAAAATCAAAAAGGTACATGTATCGCCGCAGACCCGCGATCAGTTGGTCAGCGGCATGCTCGCCATTGTTCAGTTGGGTGAGGGCTACGAACTAGTCCCGATGGCGATCGCCGATAAAATCGAGCAGCGTGATCAGACAGCGGTCGTTCATCGGCAGGAAACCAATAGTGATGCAGACGACGATTTCTACGCGGACTATGAGATCCCCGACGACTTGATGTGGTGAGCTTTCGCGGCGCATCGACAACAAGCACTCGTCGTCAATTTTTGTACAGCGTTGATGACTCTTCCAGAACTCACCAATCAATTTTCTAAGTCGCTACTCAGTTATCTGGCTGACATTCGTGACTGGCAATAAAAAGCCCCACCAAAAGGCGGGGCGATTTACTTGCTTACCAAGCGGGGTGCGGCTTATCGCACAGAAACATCGTCATAGAAGGCATCGCTTGAGCCACATAGCCATAGCGCCATGCTTTTCGTGCCCGGCGGGACTTTGCTGGAGTAAGAGAACCTTTTGTAATCGTCGCTGTTGCCTTCGAGATTGTTGTGAATCTCATCAAACTCATTGCCCGCGGCATCAAAGAAGTCGATACCAACACCCAACCAACCCTCGCCTGGCGAACGGTAGTAGCCGCTGACGGTTAAGGTCTGACCCACCACAAACTGATCCCGTAGCGGTCGCGAGATGATGCACACTCTGTTCGTCAGTCGCGCCGCGCGCTGGCCTGTGTGCTCGCTCCAAGTGTGTACTACATTTGTATCGCCCGAGTTGTGCCATTCATGGAAGTTCGATTCGAAGTCACCACCGACAACGAGTTCTTCGCCCGTAGCACCGGAGCAAGCATGGTTACCGTTGCTTGCAGAACCATTGGCGTCGTTGGCTTGAGCCGTCAATGCACCGCGGTCTGTCCACAAGAAGCCATTGGCCATCATGTTGTGATCCGTCCACAGGAAGCCGTTCGACCACAGTGAGCTGTCAGTCCACAAGAAGCCGTTAGCCCACATATGTCCGTCGGTCCAGAGGAAGCCGTTCGCATAGAGATCGCCGTCGGTCCACAAGAAGCCTTGCGTCCATAGAAAGCCATTCGACCAGATATCGTCGGCACCGAAGTCCTCGTTGCCCCAGAGGCTGCCGGTATCTTCAACCAAGATCGTGCTCTGGCCCGAGGCTCTGATTAGTCGCGGCGTTGGTGCCTGATTCACAGAACCCGTTGCTTTCAAAGCCGCGCTTATGTTGAGCACGCCAGCGCCGGTGGCGACAGGATCACCCGGGATCTTACGCGCGGAGCGCATCAGTCGTGCCTTGACGGTTGCCGGGTTCAACGTGTCATCTTTCGACAGCATCAGAACGGCGGCGCCAGTGGTTAGTGCGGCGGCCATGCTGGTACCACTCAACCGGAAGTATTGATCGCTGCAGTTTCCGTTTGCACAGCTTTCGAGGCGATGCGGATGATCTTTTTTCATTTGCCCGTGTTTCGCCGCTGGCGCGATAATTCGTGAGCCCGGTGCAATCAGATCAGGTTTCAAGTAGTGATCGTAGAGTGTTGGTCCTAGAGAAGAGAATCCGGCGACTGAGTCATCGTTGATGCAAGCGCTGTCGTTGGTGTCGAGCGCGCCAACGGTAATAACGTTCGGCGCATTGCCTGGGCTGGTGACGTAGAAGTTGCCCAGCATGCCGTAGTTGCCGGCAGAGACGACAACAACTAAACCACTTTCGACCAAACGCTCAACACCCTGAACGAGCATGTCATCCGCCGCGGATGATTCCACAGCTTTACCGACCGACAAGTTTACAACCCGGATGTTTTCTCGCGCTGCATTGCTTAGCAGCCAATCGAAGGCGGCCAGTGCATCGCCAACGGTGCCGCGGCCTTCTTCGTTTAGTATGCGTAGATCGTAGACCGGCGCGCCCGGCGCGATACCCGCAAATTCGCCACCCGAAACTTCGCCGGTGCCGGCGATCGTACCTGCGATATGCGTGCCGTGGCCGAATGCGTCATTGACGGTTTCATACGCGTCCGGACCTGCGTTGAAGTGATTCGCTGTATCACCGTTGCTCAACGACTGGCAATGAACAGCCAACATATCGATGTTGCCATTCCAGGTCTTGAGTTCGATACTTTGCTCGCCATTCCAAACCAATGGCGTTGAGCGATTGATGGTTGTATTCCAGTGATCACTGCCGTTGATGAGTAGTCGCATAGTGCCGTCGTTGCTGCGTCGTGCAACGATGTGCATAGGCTGGCCGGCGACGACAGAACCTGATTGCGAGTAGGCATAAACGGCGCCATTTTGAATGCCCATCCGGACTTGCAGACGGTTGCCATATTGGCGCACGGCGAAGTGCTCGCCGGCACTGCTTTTGCCAACCAAGATTTCGTCATAGTTGGACGCACTGCCCGGTGTTAACCACAGTTCAACGCTGGCGGCGTTTGCTGCGGTGCAGCTGTTGGCGATTTGTGAATCCGGTAGGCTGCCCACGGCTCCTGCATTGACGCGCAACGTGCCGTCGTTCCAATCTGCCGATGCCGAATCTCCATAAGTGACCGCGCCAGATTTTAGAGGGTCGACGAGTACCGCCAGTCTTTCGGTAGAGCCAACGGGTGTTACGACCCAATTCTCATGCGGCCAGCCTGAGATCGATGTGGTTGCGCCCGGAAAAATGGTCAGATACTGGTACATCGTTTGGCCATCAGCCGAAGCGACATAGTGGAGGTCAATCGCTTGGGCGGATGCATTAGTCACATTGAAATTGACCATCGGCGCACTGTAGTCAACGCCCGGCAGCGCAGACCAATCCAGATTCTCGGGTGCGACAACGGCGCCCTCCGGATTGCTGGTCACATAAAGGTGTTGACGAACCTCACCGGCCCGATCGTAGGCGACGTTGCCCTCTTCATCAAAGAGATACAGCGCCTCAAGGTTCGTGTCCCGTCGCGTGCCGTTGACCAGTTCCGTTTTCGGCGCATTGAGGTGTACATGTCGTGCAATGTTCAGGTCGTCATGCGCTTCGATACCGGTATCGATCACCGCAACCCCAATGCTTGTATCGACGTTCGTATAGGCGGCAGAGTAGCTAGCCGGTAAGCCGACCGTCGCTGTCGCCGGCGTGGACATGAAAATGAGCGCTTCATCCGCGGCAACATTGCCCGCGCCAATGAGGCTTGAGAGTTGATCGGCGTTTACGTCTGGTACCCGAACGGTGGCCAACCGTTGCTCGGGCATGAACCGCAGTAGCTCACCGTCGAGTTTCGTCAACGCTTCGTTAAAGACATCGATATCGATGCTGTCTTCGACATGAACGATGTGATCACTGTAGCCGTCGTCCGGATTGATCGCGCCGGTGCCGGATTCTTGCGTTGCCATGGCAGCGCGTTGTGCCAGCACTGCGGACGCGACCGGGCGCGTTGCCGTTTGCGGTACAAACATCGGCAAACCATCAGCACTAAACTGGGTGCCCGCAGGTAATGCAGCAACTTCAGCCTCTAACGCCGCACTCGCGGAAAGTGGCGCTGGGCGTGTCCGGTTTTCGCGAACTTCGGATGCGTTCGTTGCCAGTAATACTGGGCTGGCGCTGTTATCGGGAATGTTAGTGTGTTCAAACTCTCTAAACGTCTTGGCGACCGATTCCGGGTTTGTACCTGCGTAGTACACGCCACCAAACGCGGCAGAAACTAAGAGTGTTAAGGCTAGGGGTCTTGTTGGAAAATTCATCGTCAGCACCAAAGGTCGGTTTTTTCTATGGCGTCTATTAAACCCGTGTAGCAGGGAATCGTCTGTGTTTGGCGACGATGGCAATTGGGGCGATTTGTGACGGGCGTCACGTAATGTATCGGTCAAATCAGAGTTCGACGTGTTTTTGACGATTTGCCAGTTTTCTGGTGGCTTTGCCGGTCGGCGAACGGTTCGCTTTAGTGGGCCTATTCGGGAGCGCGACCGGTGATGAGATCCCTTTTGTCCCGAAGCGCTCTCAACAGATACTGCATGAGATGGCGAATGCGAGGTGTTTGTTTGAGGTCGGGATGGGTTAGCACCCATAAGTCTCTGTGCATTTCCGGTTCAGATCCTGGCAAGCGAACCAGTGCGGGATCGGGATCAGCCAGGAAACATGCCGTCCGAATCATGCCATGACCCTGCGCAGCAGCGCGTTGCAGCACCATTAAGTTGTCTATCTCCAAGCCGGTTTTAGCTTGCGGCTGCGGTGATCGCATTATCCAGTCGATGGCATCAAGGCTGCCGGAGTATCGCAGCCAACGTCGCTGAGCCTTTGGCGTTGCTTCAAGGTAGCCTGGTGCGCAGTAATGACAGAGCGCATAGGGAAATAGACGTTGACCGACGAGATGATCGCCAGGCTGGTTGCCGCCGCGCACAACAACATCGGCTTCCGAGCGATCAAGGTCGGCAAACGTCAGTGATGTATCCACGGTCAGTTCGATAAACGGATATTGACGGCTGAATTCTGCAAGGGTATCGAGTAGCAACGATTGCGCCATCATTGCTGGTAGCGACAGTCGGATGGGGCCCGCCAGATCGGTCACCCGGGCGCGCTGCTGGCGTTCGGTGGTCAGTAGGATGGTCTCTATTTGCTCCGCTGCCTCCACCAAGAGCTTGCCGGAAGGTGTCGCTTGATAACCTCCAGTGATTTTCTCAAAGGGGGCTGCAGTGGCATTTCTACCCAATTGCGCCAATCGTCGCGACACCGTGGCATGGTTGACGCCAAGCTGCTTCGCTGCGCCTCTAACGGTGCCTGCCCGGTCCATAGCGAGAATGAGCCGGTAATCATCCCAATTACTCATTGGTGCATTATCGCACCAAAGTATCTCGAAACCAATCCGCTATACTGCAATTATGGTGCGATATTGTTGATTACCTAATCATTACAGAGTTTTAACAATGCGTACCATCAAGACCGTTTCAACCTATTTGGCCATTCTAATGGCGATGGCACTCGCTCTGCCGGCCGCCATGGCAGGCGAGAAATCGACCAGCGCCGCAGCACCTCCGGACCCATTGACACTCGATTTGCGGGAGGGCCAACTGCTGTCGGTTATCTCAGTGTTGCCAAAAGCCGGTCCCGAAGCGGCTGCCGCACGCCAGTCTTATGCTGAGAATGCTTTCGGGATCGCCAAAGCGTTTGGTATGCGGTCTATGGGTGGTTTACCGGTCGTTGAGGTTGTTTCGGGTGAGTTTGCACCTCGAGCAGTGGTTTTCTATGCATGGCCCAACGCCGATGCGGAACAGCAATTTTCAACGGACCCTTCCTGGCAGCCGATCAAGGCGACCCGACCGGAGGGATGGAGCGAGTTACGATTTCATGACGTCATGATTCCCCAAGATGTCACTTTGCGTTTCCAGCAAGATAAGACTTACACCATGGCATCCGCCTGGATTAACCCGGACCGGCCCAACGATTATGATCAGTATCTGGCTAACATCAACAAGGCAGTGAATGCGGTCGGTGGACGGTTTATTTATCGGATAGTCGAGCCTGATTTCGTGTCCTTGTCTGAAAATCTTCAGGCACCCGGTCGGCTGGTTTTCGTTGAATGGGATTCGCGGTCAAGCCTTGATGATTTCCTGAAAACAACAGTCTTCAAAGAAAACGCGGCGTTGATGCAAAGCGGTATCACGAACTTTGAGCTTGTGGTCCTGTCCACAGGCCGCGAGAGCGCATCTTCAAACTGAGGCCTCTTACAAGCGGATGGGTTTGTGGCCTAAGGCGAAGAGGCCTCTGCCAACGCTTCCCCCGCTTCCAACGCTTTGCCCAATGCAAACATGGTGTCTTGTGAGTGTCCGGTATTGGACGCAGCGACGAACGTAAAGTCACCGTCAATGGCGTGGATGCTCACGACATTGGTGGCGCCATTGGAGCCAGACTGCCACGAGTATCGTTGCTCGCCCGAGGTCACGAGATAGCCACCGTAAGCGTAGTCCTCGTCTTCTGTGGTGACTGTTCTGAATAACTCGATGGTCATCGGCGACAAGGACTCACCATCATCAAGCGATTGCTGTAGTGCGGCGATGTCAGCCACTGTTGTATAAGTGCCGCCGCCCAGAAACGCCGGTAACGGGTAGTCGCCAGGGAAGCCTTCGCTTGCATCCCGAAACCCGATCGCTGCGGATGTTTCGCTGCCATCGAAGGTGAGCAGGTCATCAACAAAGAAACCGCTCTGCGTCATTCCAGCAGGATCAAATACACGTTCCTTGATCGCTGATTCATAGGTTTTTCCAGTGACTTCCTCGATGATGTGGCGCACGACCATCCAATTGGCATTGACGTAGTCAAACTGGCTACCGGGTTCGAAACCCAGCGTGTCGGGTATCAATTGGCGGATGCCTGTCCCGAGTGTTGTCGGCAATGCCGACTCGGGAGGCTGTCCGCTCATTTTGGCGCCAATGTAAGCCCCCATCGCTGCGCGCAAAGACGAATCAGATAGACCGGAGCGGTTGGTCATCAGGTGATGCAACGAGACTTGATCGCCGATGTCTTCCGACAAATCATCGGTGTAGGTGCCGATTGGTTCGTGCAACGAAACCAACTCATCCTCGATCAGGCTGAATATGGCAATAGAAGCAAACCATTTATCGATAGAACCCGTCTGGAAAACGGTATCGCGTGTCAACGGCCGCTTAGTCTCCGCGCTTGCTATGCCAAATACGGCAGTGAGGAGAGGTCCTTTGCCGCAACGAATCGCAATGACACCATTAAAATTTTCAGCTGCCGCCCATTCATCGACATACGACAGCAGCGACTGCTGTTCCTGTTTTGACATGGCGGCGTTCGCGAAGTGTGTACCGACCAGAATAAAGGCCGTGACGTAGACGGTGACGCCGACAAACATGTAGAAGCGGGTAAGCATGGTTAAGTCCTGATAAGGCGACGCAGGCATCGAGCCTGTGATCAAAGTCGACTCCGGTTTCGCAAGCCGGGTGGTTTAGCTTCTTATAGCGGCCGGAACAGCAAAAGGTTACATACGTGTTGACAGGATCAGCGTGGCGCATTCAGGTAGCCTTCAGCTGAACTTGATAGGCTTCGGATATGGCATCCGTTTGGGGACTCGAGTGTTGATCCGTAATTTATTAGTGAGTGTGTGCATGCTGTGCCTGTCCGGCATTGGGCTGGCAGAAGTGGTCAAAGCGCCGCGCGGTTGGAGCGATCTTGTTGAGGGAGAACGCCGCGTTGTGAGTAATGACAACACCACGATTGTGATCTGGCCCTGGCAAGATCTCGCGGGTGTGACGCTCGAAGACTGGCTCAAGGGCATGGAGAACACACCGCCACCGGGCACGCAATTGTTGTCGTCTTCGGGTGTCATCCGTGAGACGGTGCCTGGCGCCTATTCGGTCACCCGGAAAGTCGCTTTTCCTGAGAGCAAAGGCCTTTCAGTCTTGTATGCATGTCCTGGTCAGAACGGACTGGCGCGATTGCTGACCATGGATGTAACGAATGGCGGCTTCAAAGACACCTTGGTCGGCGCCATTTTTGGTGAAAAAGTGTGTAAGCGAGAGCCCAAGCCGGCGACGGTCGTGGCCGGGACTGATACCGGGATCGCCGCTGACGATGCGCCGCCGACCGAACTTCCGCCGGTTGTCGACACCGGTAGCGCGATGCCTGTCCATTCCAACAGTGCGAGGGCGCCCAAGAGTTTGGTTGCGCTTCGCGGCGTAATCGTTATGGGCATGCAGCCAGGTGGCATGTTTGGTGTCACCGATGATTTCATTGCCTTGTTTGATGACGGCACTTACACCGAAGATCTCGTCAATACCTTTGGTAGCAGTGCCGCCGAGTCACGTCGCAAAAAACCAAAACGCTGGGGTCGCTGGCGGATGAACGGCAAAGAAATAGAGCTGAGAGATCATAACGATTCTGACTATGACAAAACGCGCGGTAGTTGGATCATCGAACCGCTTCCCAATGACTATCGACTCGATGGATGTTTTGGCCGTCTCAATTCATCGAGCGGCGCTGACTACAATAGTGGAACCACGGTGGGACTCGCACAGACCTGGTGTTTCTGGCCGGATGGCCGTTTCACCAACAGTCGCACTGCCTTCGGCTCATCAAGCAGCGCCAGCATGCGAGCATCCACGCCAAAAGCGCGCGGCGCTTATCGTATCGATGGGAATGCGGTACGTTTCACCTACGACGATGGGCACACGGTGACCGCTGCAGTTGGTTATGCCAGCAAGGATGGCAACCATCTCTTACTCAATGGCAAGAGGTTTATGGGTAAGCGGTAGAAAACCGGGCGCTGGTCTGTAACCCGGGTAAACAAAGAGGCTAAGGCACTCGCATCCTGAACCGCACCACAAAAAAAGTTGCGCCACCGCCACTTGGCGCCTGCATGGTGCCGGTCGGTGTAATTCGTAAATAGTTGATCGACGGGTCCGTGCCGTTGGCATCCGGTGTCGGTACCGATGTGTAATTGACACCATCGGTGGAGAATTCGATGCCATCCGCTGCGCTGCCGAGGCTTACAAAGTTAAGGGTTAAGCCGCTCGCGTTGGCACCGGTTCCATCTTCAAATGCAACGGGTCCGTTACCGGGGCTCAGGTCGTCGACAACCAACTGCAACGATGTCGGCAGGATATCGGTTACGGTTAGTGAGTCAGCGTCGACCGGTCCGCTGCCACTGTTCTCGACCCGGATTTCGTACTCAACAATCGCGCCGGGTATGGAATAGGGATCCGTTGTTCCGTTGACCGGGTCTGAAAAACTGCGTACGGATTTGAAAACAGTGAGGTCCGGGTTGGCGAGCAATTCTTGCGTGCCGAGTGTAATGACCGGCTCAGGTTCAACGTAGCGGCGCACGAGGATGTTGCGCAGCCGCGCCTGATCCTGTGCCGTCATGACTGCGACAAAACCGCGGTTCGTTACGTTCTGATTGTCCGATCCGCTGGCCAGCAAATTACCATTGTCTGGAAAGCCAAGCGCATTCCAGAAGGTGCTGTTGTCTTCATCCCAAAATCGCAATTGCGTGGGGCCGCCACCATACGCAGCCAATGCCTGCCGACGCCAGGTGTTCGGTGCAATATCGCCTGGGTTGGCGGCTGGCGCTACTGCGATCTGGTTTCGTTGTCGACGCATGATCGATCCGTCATGCGAGTAACCGTTTGCGTTGCCACAGCCTGATTGGGGAAACTCTCCCCGGTTGGTCGTGTAGTAGTGATTGGAGCTCTCGCTACCGCCGGTGCCATTCTGGATAATGCCGCGAACGAGAACGCCTGTCGTCATGTTAATCGGGAAACAATCGGTGTGGAAAAACTCGGCTTCGATGAACACATCACGTTCGTCGACGGCCAGTCGATAGCCGCTCGTGAAGTTATCGCCGGTTGAATAGGTGTAAAAGCCGGCAGGATTGTAGGCGAGAGAGTTATCCCAACCGTTACCATGAAAATTGTCGACCCGACCGCGAATATAGCTTGCGCTTCTGTTCGCACTCGCGTCATCGAACCAGAGATAGACATTATTAGTGGTTAACGGATTGGGCGCACCTGCTGTTGTATTGCCATAGTAGAGATAAAAGTTATCTTCGATAGCAGATCCCGCCAGTGCGACTGGTGATCGAAACCGAATATCAGTTTGCGCCGCATTGCAGTTGATTACATGACGATCGAGTTCAGTCCATGCAGCGCCATCGTAAAAAGCGATGCGCAAGTCATCGCAATCTGCTTGCATTTGGTTCGTGCTGATCAGGGCTTGGGTGTTCAAACCTACGGTGCGTAGTGTATAGCCGTCGTAGCCGCGATCGGGTGTGTTGGCACCGGTGGTTACCGCGATATTCTGCCGATACAAATAATCGGTATCCCACCAACTCGTTGTGATGGCACCAACAGGCGCGCAGGTGATGATGGCGCAGGCAAATAGGGGCGTTTTGTATCGCATGCCAAGAAACTAAGCTGCGGCGCGCCCAATTGCAACGGCCTTGAACGCTATTCACATATCCTGCGCAATAAAAAAGGCTGTAGGCTAATTTGGCGACACCGCGATCAACACAGTAAGAAATGAAGAACTCAGGCTGGCCAAGAGTCTTATGCGGCTTGCTCGTTCATGGGGTTTAACCAAAAACGCCGGTTTTTGCGCTAGCGAATGGCGATGCGTATGTTGAATGGACAAAAACAAGGGAGCGTTGTCATGCAAAAGAAATGTTTGTTGATTACAGTCCGGATGCTGCCTGGGTTGTATTTGAATGCGCCATTATTCTGATATGCTTCAACGATGAAAAAGCAACTTTACCGACTACTGGTTTGTGTCGTAGGCCTATCAAGCACAGCCGTATTAAACGCACAGCAAGGCATGGATGAGATTGTTGTCACGGGTTCACGGATGAGTTCGGGTGTCGGTTCCTATCGCAGTGACGTCGTTCCCGTGGTGCATATCAAGCGCAGGCCCGATTTCATGGTGGTCGATGCGATGATCGAATCCGATTCTCGCAGTGCACCCATTCGCCGAAAGGAAATTGACAAGACGTTAGCCTCACTGGCGAGGCAAGCGGCTAAGACCGAACATATCGAATTAGGATTGGCCCGTGTCTTCCCGACGGAAAATGACGATATCGAGTACATCGTAGACTTTGATATCGATGCTGTAGAAGTAGTTTCCGGGCGCAGACCGGATACATCGCGCGTTGCTTTGGTGATCAAGTCGCCGTTGCTCGACACTGATGAAACGCCCGATGATGTTTACTCACGGATAGAATCATTTGTTGAGTCTGTAGATGAAGAAGGTCGGGCGATTGCGAGTGATTCCGGCGATATGAACTTTAGCCTGATCGGTATTAGTCAGTTCCGCGAACCGCTGATGAAGTTGCTAGCTGAAGACAACGAAAAGTTGCGGGGAGTTTTTGGCGATGACTACAACGTTCATATCACGGGTCTCGAACTGCCCGTTCAGTGGCGTGTTTCAGGTCCGATGGAGCTGGTTATCTATTTTCCTTACAGCAGCACGCTGATTGTCGACTAGTGGGCGAACCACCAGCAGGGCTAGCAAACGGTTAGTTCTTCCGGCATGCGGAGCGGCATGGAGTCCATCGACGAGCTAGACGATACGCGATTGCGGCCGCCTCGTTTGGCGGCATAGAGTGCGGCGTCGGCTTCATGCAACAGTTCACTGAGCGGGCGTGGTGCCGAGTACGCGCAAACACCTACACTGATGGTCAGAGGAATGCTGTCCGCACTGCACTTGATGCCCACTGTCGAGCACGGGAAGTTCGCGAGCTCGCTTCTAAGACGCTCCGCGACCATTAGTGCATCTTGCTCCGAAGCGCCCGGCAAGATCGCCGCGAACTCTTCACCGCCGATTCGACCAAATAGGTCGCCCGCGCGGAAAATAGCGGAAGCCACTGTAGTGAGATGAATAATGCAAGCGTCACCTGTTTCGCGGCCATGTTGATCATTGATGTTCTTGAAGTGATCGATGTCGAGAACGATCAATGCACCTTGTTGGCGTTGCGAGATTACGGTGTCACCGATTAGCATGAAGCCGCGTCGGTTCTTGATACCGGTAAACCGGTCAGTCATGGAAACATTGTCTAACGAATTGGCAAGCTTGTTGACGCGTTGAATCAATGGCCTAAAGATCAGTATGGCTTCCATTGCAAGCACGATCGCGAGGACGATCAAGGCAATGTTCTGGATGTTTTTCAACTCAGCAATTTGCTGTTCATGTTCTAGTTGAAACGTTTCAACCACAAGATCAAGGCTCGCGAGCAAGCTACTAGCCTCTGATTTCCCGGCGGATGCAGCGTTGACCAGGTAAGTTAGTTCTGTGGCATTTGCGATCGGGTTGTCTCTTATCGTCTTCGCGGCGGCAAGGTAGTCTTGCACGCGCTTGTCTAATAGATGGGGTTCATCAAAGAGCAAAGCCTTGATATCCGGCGAAAGCGCTTTTTCGTCGCCGAGCTTGCTCGTGATCAGGGCTTGATGAGATTGCTCAAACGTCTGGATGGCTTCGGCGAGCGCTACTCTGTCGTTGTTCGATTGTTCAGCCGCCATTTTTTGGGCAAGAAAAGCAATCCGCTGAGACAGCATTCGCTGCCTTCCGCTCTCATTGATAATGGCCGCATTATTTTGTTGTGCGTTGATCACGACGCCGGTAAAGATATGCGCCGTCGCCGCTATCCCCCCAATGATCGCCAGTGCCAGGACATAGCCTATGGTCAGCGTATTGATTGCGCTGCTAAAGCCCTCGGCTACTTTTGTGGTGTTTTTTTTCGGCACAATTAATCGTTATCCCTTTGAGTCAGTCGCTAGCGTCCGGGATGCTTGGCGCTTTAGTTGATCCTACGACGACAATGGTCATGGCGCTACGCTAAATTCCTTCAAGAACCTGGTGTCTAGTGCTTGTCGCATTTCAAGCTCTATCGATGTGCCTACGTTCGAAGCATTCTTAAAGAAGGCTTCGTCGATTTCAAGGTGTTGTCGCTTTCGTTGATGTTGCAAGGTGATGCATTGTTGGCGCTGCTGTCGCGCTTGCCATGCCGAACGATCGACCCTGACCGTCCGTGTTGTCATTCTGCCTTCGACTGCAGATTGTGTTTCCGATAAGCGAGTTCCTTAGGTCATGACTCCCATCGTAACCGGCTGATACGATGGCCGGTCTTTTGGCGCTAATGATGGGCCGGGAAAGGGCTGTCAAAAGCCATCCAGCCCAAGGAATTGGCTAGTGATGCCGTGATCTGGTGCCCCAGCAACCCCCCGATTTATGGTATTTTTCGTCGCTGCCAACACAACAATAACTGGACAACCAATGAGCCAAACGAATGAAACAGTGGGCGCGCCAGCGCTGGATGCCGACGATACGGGGTTTTTCGGGCATCCCAAGGGCTTGAGAACGCTCTTTTTCACCGAGATGTGGGAGCGGATGAGCTATTACGGCATGCGCGGGCTATTGGTCCTGTTTATGACGGAAGCCATGCAAACCGGCGGTTTGGAGCTCTCGGTCGTGACGGCTACTTCTATTTACGCGCTGTACACCGCATTCGTTTATTTCATGGGTTTGCCCGGCGGATGGATTGCGGATCGCCTGATTGGCGGTCAACGCGCGGTTTGGTATGGCGGCATCATCATCATGTGCGGACATATTGTCCTCGCGATTCCGAATACCGACACCTTTTATGTAGGCCTTATCCTGGTTGTTCTGGGCACCGGCCTCTTGAAGCCCAACATCAGCGCATTGGTGGGGCAGCTTTACAGCGCCAGTGATGTTCGCCGCGATAGTGGCTATGCCCTGTATTACATGGGTATTAATATCGGTTCTGTGATTGGTTATACGGTCTGTGGCTATCTCGCCGAGACCAAAGGCTGGCATTGGGCCTTCGGTGCAGCGGCCATCGGTATGGCTTTCGGCCTGGTGCAATACCAGATGACACTCAACAATTTGAAAGGCCATGGCGCTGCACCAAGCGTGCCAATGTCCGAGTCGGGTTCGCGTCGCAGCTGGGGCATCATCGCCGCTTTCCTATTGGGGCTCGCTTTGTTCACGGCATTAATGATCACGCGTACCGTCAGCTTTGATCCGGTCGTGGTTGCTCGTTACACGGCCTGGTTCTTTGTCGCGTTTTTTGTGATTTATTTTGCGGCGATCTTCCTGCTGGGCAATCTCACCAAAGTTGAGAAAAAAGGCATGTGGGCATTGTTGGTCGTTTGCGTGGCGTCCGCGGTGTTCTGGTCCGGCTTCGAACAAGCCGGGTCATCGATGAACTTGTTTGCCCGTGATTACACCAACCGCATGATCGGTGAGTTCTCCATTCCGACCACTTGGTTCCAGAATGCGAACTCAACCTTCATCATCCTGTTATCACCGTTTTTCGCGGCCTTCTGGATATGGCTCGGCAAGCGCATGATCTCGCCGGCATACGGCATCAAATGCGCTGTCGGCATGATGATCATGGCCAGTGGTTTCATCATCATGTTCTTTGCGGCACAAGTCGCCGCTTCCGGTCTTGAAGCAGCGCCTTACTGGTTGGTCATGACTTACTTTGTGCACACGGTCGGTGAGCTTGTTTTGAGTCCGGTTGCGTTGAGTGCAGTCAGTAAACTGTCACCCAAACGGTTCGCTGGTCAAATGATGGGTGTGTTTGTTTTGACGTATTCCATCGGTAACATCATCGCGGGCATTTTTGCAGGCAACTTTGATCCGGAAAACGTAGCGCAAATGCCGGGTCTGTACTTACAGATCGTTAAGGTCAGCGTCGGCATTGGCTTGATCCTTCTGGTCATCGCGTTCTTCACGAAGAACTGGGAAACCGAAGTTCAGGCATCGAAAGCGAACGACTAATTGTTTGAAAGCCTCCCGACGCAGTGATTGCTGCGTCGGGAGTGTTTCGCTTGAAGGGGGCGAACCGGCTTAACGCCTTGGTTTGCTTTACAGATTGGGAGTCGCAGATTGAGGTCGAATCCATTTTTCTGCTCACTGATGATATTCGAGCGAGCCGAACCGACTTAACGCCTGATCTGTTTTTCTCCAAATATAGCGACACACGACCCACACCGAAGGTAAGGCCTTCTCCCTTTTCTTCGTCTTTGTTTCACGCCACCGCCCTGATCGTAGAGTAGCCGTTATGGAAGAAGTCGTCTCCGATATCCCGCTCATCACCAACGACGCCGTTGTCTTTGGTATTTTGATGGCGCTGCTAGCGCTGATATTCAAGGCGACCGAGACACGTACTTTCAGTCCGTTTTTTAAAGTGATTCCGGCACTATTGCTGTGTTACTTCCTGCCTTCGCTCTTTAGTACGCTCGGCATTATCTCGCCGAAATGGGTGGATATGAGCGCGGCGATGACGGCGCTAAGCCAAAGCGGTTTTGATGTCTCCGGCATTGCTTCGTTTAAAGACTTCAAAAACTTCACGCTGCTCAACGAAGAAGCCAAAGCCATCGCGGACCAGTACGTCGCAGGCTCGAAACTCTATTTCGTGGCATCCCGATACATGCTGCCCGCCAGTCTCGTGTTGCTAACATTGAGCATCAATCTGAAGGAAGTCATACAGCTCGGACCCAAAGCACTGATCATGTTTCTTACCGGCACCATCGGTGTGGTGCTGGGTGGTCCTTTGGCCATACTTATCTTCTCGTTTATCAATCCGGAGTTGGTCGGCGGTGTTGCACCGAACGAAGTATGGCGCGGCATGACGACAGTCGCGGGCAGTTGGATTGGCGGTGGCGCGAATCAGGCGGCGATGTATGAGATCTTCAAGGAAGGTGACAAGAACCTGATTTCCGGCAGCATGTTCTCCGTCATGATTACCGTCGACATCATTGTGGCGGAAGTATGGATGTTCTTCTTGCTGCTGGGCGTGGGTAAAGCGGCTAAGCTTGACCGGTTTTTCAAAGCCGATGCCTCATCAGTAGAGCGGCTCAAGAACAGCATGCATGAGTTCAGCCAGAAGGTCGCCCGTATTCCGAGCTTCAATGACCTAATGGTCGTACTCGGCATAGCAATGGGTGCCACCGGCGTCGCCCACTGGTGTGCAGACATCGTTGCACCGGCGATCAAAACCCATGCGCCTTATCTGGCCAATAACTTCAGCCTGGGCTCGGGCTTTTTCTGGCTGATCGTGATCGCCACCACTATTGGTGTGGTCTTGAGCTTTACAAAACTACGAAATTACGAGGGCGCCGGCGCGTCCAAAATCGGCAGCGTGTTTATCTATATCCTGGTCGCTACCATCGGCATGAAGATGGATGTGCTGGCGATCGCTGAGAACCCGGGTATCTTCCTGGTCGGCTTTGTTTGGATGCTGTTCCATGTGCTACTGCTGCTGATCGTCGGCAAGATAATCCGCGCACCGTATTTCTTTCTCGCCGTTGGCAGTAAAGCGAACATTGGCGGCGCGGCCAGTGCCCCGGTGGTCGCCGCAGCATTCCATCCGGCGCTGGCACCCGTTGGCGTATTGCTGGCTGTGCTGGGCTATGCGTTGGGCACCTATGGCGCGTTGATCTGCGGATTCCTGATGCAGGGCGTTGCTCCAGGCGTGTAGGTGGCTAGCTCGATTAGTAAGATCGCATGACGACCAGCCCGCTTAAGCTGGCCGCCATGCAAGCGTAACAATCTGACATGTTTAGCGTTTAGCCGTTCTGCTGCGTATCTGCAGGAGCCGACTCATGTTGTGAGTGGGATTATCAAGTTTCGTTGAAGTGCTCGCCGCTCTTTCGAAGTGTCGTTGAGCCGCGGTTAGGTCGCCCGTTAGTGCTCTCAGTACACCGAGGTTCGACAATGCAATTGCTCGTGACAAACTCGGGTTGGGTCGGCCATCTGCTCCCACCTTGTATACGTGATTGGGATGCCGGCTCTGTTGCACGGCTGATTCGCAGTGCGATTCCGCGGCGTCCAGTTTGTCACTCAGCGTCAAACTGACACACAGGTTGGTTGCCCTCGCGAATGCGTCGTAGCGTTGTCGGCCATCTTTACGAATATCGTCTGCAGCCGCTTCATACTCGCCAGCCATAATTTGCTTGCCACCAGCTGCGTCCTCAACGGCGCTCATGATGAAAGCGCTGCTGTCGGTCTCTTCGTCTGAAGCTATCGCACCCGTGGTCAAAAAGCTGATCGCCAGCGCCACTATCCATTTTGGTTCATTGATCATTTTCATCGCTAAAGTCTCCTTGGCTATTGCAATCATCAGCGGCTAAGCACCGTTGATGATGATTAAGCTACGCAACGGCTGATCGGCGAACAAACGACATTTTGTGCGCCGCACCATGACAAAAGCTCGCCATTGCTAGCGGGTGGTTATCGAAAAGGAGCAGTACGATTGGCAAAACGGACCAACATCGCGGAACAGGTTTTGCGACGTCAAAAACGTGGTTTGACCTCTCTGTTGTTTCTAGAGTTGGGGCGGAGTTGTTATGTCGGCGCCGACAATAACCGATTGGCATCGGGACGAAAATCTCGTAAATTGGAGTGGCAAGGACGCAGGATTGATGGCGCGTTCTGACCAGCATTGAATGCAATAAAGCATGGAAACAATAATAAGGAAAAACTGTGCATGTAATCATCGCGTTTTTGACCGCTGTCGCGACACTACTTTTCGCATTGGACAGAATCGGTATCGATCTCGGTTGGTTTAATCCCTGGGCGTGGAAGCGTCGCCGGGCTTGGCAAAAGCAACTGACAGGGAGTCCGGCGTATCAATTGGATAAACCCA
>JBGCGB010000051.1:0-8690 GCA_045110335.1 Woeseiaceae bacterium | reverse complement strand
CGCAGAGACTGTTCGGTCACGACCTCGTTATCTTGACGAATCTGCAGCTGCCACTGCCCGCTTTCAATCAGCTTCGCGAGTGTTGTCGGCCAGTCTTGCCAATCCTCGAAGGCTTCGACCGTTTGTCCATGTTGATCATCGAGTTGCGGCGTCAAGAACAAACTCGCGCGGGCGCGCCAATCGCTCTTCTCATCCGATCGAACAATGCCGTTTGGTAGTACCGTGATCACCAGGTTAGCCGTCATGCCACTGATCCCGAGAAGGCCGCCCGATAACGTTGCCAGTCATCGCGCTCCATTCGACTGACATCGACGCACTCCGGCGCTGCGCCGAGCATTCGATCATTGTCGGGATTGCCCATGGCATGGCTAAATCCGACTCGCGCGGTCACGGCAAAAAATGCGACCTGCACACGGAGCACCACTTCGCCAGCGAACAACCAGCCTTCAGCCGTGTTCCATTTGCCAATGGCGACCAGCGATAGACTGACATGAATCCAACCCGCGATAACCGCAACACCGTTGAGGCGTACAACCGCGCCAATATCTTGGGTTGCAACATCGGCATCGGGTTTTAGATAGGTGTAAACCAGCGTCAGGCTGCCTTCGCAACGCGCGATGCCTACACCAAATTTTAGCGTGACGCGATAGACCAGCCCAACGCCGCATTGCAGCCCGGTCAACTGACGCGTACTGAAGTTAATCGCGACAAAGGCGGTGCCGCCCCAGGGCTCCGCGATCAGTGTCACCGGTTTGTTGGCACTGGCGATGCGCAGCGTAAACAGCGGGTCATTGGGCTTGCTGCCGTCGGGCTTCGGAAAGAGGTAGAGCCCCATGCCGAAACTGGCACTGACGTTCGATACTTCAAATTGCAGCCAATTGAATTTCGGCGCCTCGATGGGACCCAGCGTCACGCTGATATCGGCATCGCCGATACCCGGCAAGCTCGCCGGAAAATCTGGGGCAGCCTCGCCGAACGACAACTCAGGCGGCTCCGGCAAGTGCTCGGCAAAATCAATTAGCGGATTAATAAACGACAACGCACCGGTGCCACGCATCTCAGCGATCTTGACGACCTTGCTCACCGACACGGGCCATTCGTCACTGTTGTCTTCGTCAGGCTGATCCGGGTCGTCGGTCGATTCCGTTTTTTCCTCTGTCGGCTTTTTCTTCTCTTTCTTAGCTGGCCCCAATTTGACGCCCAGCTCATCGAAACCAACCACAAATCCGGTATCCGGAAACGCCGTCATTTTTAGATTGAAATCCGTCAGCTTGGCGACGGCACTCCAATCGACGCCGTTGTCTTCTGTCGCGTCTTGGGCTTTCTCTTCGCCCTCCGGCTCATCCGATGTGTCGTCATCATCGGTGGACGAACGCTTCAACACTTTGCTCAGTTCAGCCGACAGTTTTAGTAATGCGGGTTTGCTATCGTCGCGCGACTCGAAGCTCAGCAGGCTGGCTTCAAGATTGGGTAAACCGAGACTCCAACTTAGATTCGCGGTCGCTCGCCACTGTGCCTGTTTAGGAGGATCCGGCTGCTTGTAATCGACAGCGAAACGCAGCTGCGGCAGATTGGGTGAAACGCCGCCATCGATCTTGAAGGGCCGAAACAAAGTTTGCAGCGGCACGGCGCCTAGCAACATCGCGCGATCGCTGAAGTAGTCGCCCAACGAAAAACCATCGCCCGCCGTAACTGCGGTGGCATTGCTGATCGGGCCAAGCACACGCGATAGACCATCGACATCGTAGCTTGGCGTGATCAGCCCGCCACAGCGATCGGACTGCTGTTCGAACGACAACGGAATCTTCTTTGAACGATCCGTATTGGCGATGCCAAACAGTTCTGCCTTGTTGGAGCCATCCGTGACATCCGGGTCTTGGTAACGAAACCAGCCCTGGTTCAGTGGTTCCGGCAAGAATGCGGATAGCGACGGCAGGCGCGCTGAGAACTCGGGCGTCGCACAGCGGAACGGCATCTCATCCGCCGTGGCGGCAGGTAATCCGGCGAATTCAACCTGCAGCAGCGTGACTTGCGTATCGCCGGGTCCGCGGGGATGCTCGAGCGGCGCGCCCCAGGCATCACTGTCGGGACGTTCATGCGATAGAAACGGCGCAATGACAACAGACTCACCGCCGGTATCGGTAACACGAAGCGCAGCATGTTCGGCCGCTGCATACAATCGTGCGGCATCGGTCACCGCATCGTCGCTGCAAAACACGGCAGGCGCTTGCAGGTCGATCACGCTGCCATCCCAATCGGTCGCCGAAAACGCAAACGGATGCGAAGTACCATCAGTCAGCGTCACCCAGAACGCACCGTCTTCTGGTGTGTCTGCATGCAATGCGGGGGTGATAGATTCGAGCGCCTTGAGTTGTTGGAACGCCATTGCACCGGCTGCATAACCCACGTCGGGCTGGCGAATCACGATGAACTTGCGCCGGCGTAGCAACGCTTGGCCGCTAACAACCTCGCGCTCGGTCACGCTGAGCAAGGCAGCGCGTTGCCCGAACGGATACAAGAAACCGTCCTGGCGTTGGATCACAACGCGCTGATCCTGTCCCGCACGAACGGCGTGTTCCCAACGCGTGATGCTCGCCGCCGGGTCGTCATCCCATTGGCCGTAGAGATCGAGATAACCGCCAAATGGTGACAGCGCCAGTGTGCGCACTTGCGCTTGCTGGTTACGGATCAAGGCTTTTCTATCCGCAGCGTTCAAGGCGCCGCCAACCGAATCGAGTGCCGGCAGGGGTCTCGCGGCCTCGGAGATACGCATCGGTGTTGTGACCTGATCGGAACGCCAGCGCGTATGCCAAAGTTCGGTGCGTCCGTTGTAGGTGATCGGGCGCGTCGCATGATGCCAGCGACCCGCACCTTGCGGTGTCAGCGATAAACCGGCGGGTAGGTCAATCGCAGAACGCAGTGCACCATCAGTGACCGGCACCCAAGCGTCCCAATCGAGTATGTGCTCCAAGTCGAGCGGCATCTCAGCCAATAAATCCGGCCATCGGAAAGCCAGCCGCGTCGGTCCCGCAATTTGAGTATTCGCCGTTGTCGCGCCAGTAGGTACGCTGTCATAGACCGTCTCGGCAATACTTTGCCCGGGCAACTGAATGACGATGTAGGCGGGTTCGGCCACATCGCGTCGGCGAAGCAACGATGCCTCACGGCGCCGCGAAACCATCTGCAGGTTCACTAACGAGACGTTCAGCTCGAGCTGATCATCAGCCCGAAAAATTCGCAACGCGCTGCGATCATCTTCGTCAGCCGACCAATGACAAGCAGGCAGCCCAACGAGACCGGCAGCAATAGCTTGCAGACGCAAAAAACCACGCCGGGAAATACCATTAACCCGTGACTCTGTGCCCTGTTTTTCAGGCGACTCTGGCGGTGTTTTATTTGGCAAGCCCGACATCGCTCGTTGTTGTTCGTCTGGTTTAGTTTGCGCTTTGGCGGGAGGTTGTACAAGTTGGACGGATGCTTGTACGCCTGCAAACCCATGTCCGATTGATGCGATTCATAATCGCTGGTCGTGTTTTCAATCAAGGTGCGAATTAGTGCTTACAGAGATACAATAAGATTTCGTAACATGATTATCGCTTATTCTGTTCTTTCCTCAGGGTCCGAGCGATGAAGAGTCAACTCATATTGACGCGCCTCTCTCCGCGCGCCCGTCGTCGAATTTGGAAAAGACCATAATGATCCTTTTGAAACGGAGCACTAAATGCGAACGTTAATTCTGGCAATTTTTATTGGGCTCCTTGCATTCAGCGCTCAATCCAAAGCTCAAGACGGCTTACCAAATCAACCGGCTATGGCCAAGAAAGATTCGAATGGCACCCGCTTGATGGTGGGATGGTCTTCAGCGCCTGCAACGGTATCTGGCATGAAAGACCGGCAAACGCCAGACAACCCGGCTTTCCTAGGTGCCGAGTTGTTTCACTTCGCTGTCAGGGATAAGCAGTCTGACAAAGCCGTTGTAGAAGCACTCGGCAAAGCTGGCATGTTGCGCCCGAGGCTTATTGCCAAAACAGCGTTACTGCCCGCCGCAGTTGACGTTCTCGACTCTCATCGTGATGCCGAAGGCTATGCTGTGATGGTAGAGGGCCTGATTAACGAAGCGCCTGCTTATGGCATTGCCATCAGTTTATACGGGTCGCTCTCAGGAAAAGACCGCAAGTCAGGTGTTCACGCGTTCATGGCGCCAAAAGAAAAATTCGAGGCGCTGGGCGGGTTTTCTATTGTAGTTGCGCAATGGTTTCATGCTTCGGCAAAACCCAATGAGAACATGAGCATCGAAGGCTCGCTTGCCCCGCAAGCTGCGACGAATCGCGCAGCGCTTTTTTTCAACAAATGGGTAGAGAGTTATGTACTTCCGATGATGGGATTGACCATGCAGATGCAAATGAAGTCGATCGAGCAAATGTCCAGCTGGAATAATGCAAGCGCGGTTTGTGCGGGCGATTCTTCTTGTACGATTACACAAGATAGTTTTGGAAATTGGTCCGCGAACATTCAGTGATTGGGCGGACGCCGCTATCGATTGATATCCGGTAACTTGCCGTCACCGCTTGTCCGCTTGCGAACCTTGGATATCCAGATCGATGTCTTCGCGCGCGAGATAGAATCGATGATGGTCATCATTTAGTTTTTCTGCAAAAAAGAGCTCAGTAAAACCATCCACATCCGACCAGCCCTTGGAAAGAGCGGTCCCAAACAATATTGAATCGGTAGAATTAGGGGCAGTGACGTCGACAAAGCAAATTGCTTTGCTGCATTGTACGGATGACTCGTAATCTAATCCTTCAAGTGCAACCTGCATGTGCTCGCCGACAGCAATATGATTACTTGAAATCGCCTTCAAGTCGTCAAGACCTGCTTTGAAATTGGCGTCCATCAATTCCAAAAACCGCTCTTTGTCAGTTTCGTACAATACCCCGAGATCTTGCGATATTTTCGAACCACTGATTTTGAAGCGGTCTAACGTCATGTTCGCGAGCGATGCGGGTTGATCGTCAAGTGATACTACCGAGCCAGAAGATTCCTGTAGAGCCTCATGGTGTTCAGCATCATTTTCATCGGCCGTTCTAACGGTATGTTTTGGATCGACCAAGCGGGGTTCTTCGCGATTTTTGCCAGACGATTCGACACTAGGTCGTAGATCTACAACGTCCCGATGACTACCTCTTGACCAAAACACTACATGGTGTTGCCCGCTTTGCGAATCGAGCCCTCAAGAACATGGGCGACGCCAAGCTCTCTCGCGATCTCCGGCAAACTGATGTCTGCGCGGTCCTTTTCTTTTGCCATTGGGACTCAAGGGCAGCTATGACGCTGTTTTGTTGATACTGGGCAAATATGTCGGCCCAGCAAACATCGGCGTCGGCGCACTTATCACGATCATCTCGCTGGTCTTGGGGTTCGCTTTCCTTTGGGCAGCGCTGAATTCTGATAGAACACTAGTTTTAGACCCGAAGACGAAAACGGCTTACCTGACCAAACGTTATTTATCGAAAGCGTTCAAGAAGCAATTTGCGTTTAGTGCGTTAGCACCATCGATTGTTTACTTAGATCCAGAGTGCAGTTGGGACGGAGATTGGCGTGTGCGATTGAAGCTGCCGGATAGAACTACTTTTCACTTCTTCGAATACAACCCATTCGAGCCCTCGGAACAAAAGCGCACCTCGACAATCTAGAGTGAGCGGATAAATTCGATGATTGGGGCGAATCGCTAGATACTTGGTACCGGAAGCAGTCTTACTTGTTGTAACCTGTCGTAATACGGAATCAATCTGCGCGAACCTTCAATGTCACTGCTGCAAGAACTCAAACGCCGTAACGTCTATCGGGTCGGTATCGGCTATCTCGCCGCCTCATGGGTGGCGCTGCAACTAGCCGATGTCGTGCTGGAGAACCTCGGTCTGCCAGCCTGGGCATTTAAGGCGCTGCTGGCCCTGATTGTTATCGGCTTCCCGATCGCGATCGGTCTCGCGTGGGTATTCGAATTGACGCCCGATGGGGTCAAGCGGGATACGGCTGTAGAAACCAGCGCACCACCCGCTTCGGCCGGTCAGTACGTGCAGCTGGCCATTACCGCAGTGCTCGCGATTGCTGTTGGTTACCTTGTCGTCGATAAGTTTCGCTCCGAAGCGGCGACCCAAGCGGATGCCGAGATCGTTGACGAACGTTCGATTGTCGTCTTGCCGTTCCGGAACATCACGGCCGTCGAGGACGATTCGTTTTTCATCGACGGCATGCACGACTACTTGCTCACTCAGCTTGCGCGCCTTGGCACGCTCGATAGGGTTATCGCGCGATCAACGTCGGAGTCGTACCGTGAAACCGATAAACCGTTGCAACAAATCGCCGATGAACTTGGCGTCGCCACGGTGTTAACGGGCGGCTTCCAGCGCGCTGGAGACAAAGTGCGGATCAATATGCAATTGGTGCGCGCTGCGACCGGTCAGCCGCTGTGGGCGAACACCTGGGATCGACGCCTGACGCTCGAAAACCTGTTTGATACGCAAACCAAAATTAGTCAGGAAGTAGTGGCCGCGTTACAAGGCGTGTTGTCGGATCAAGATCAGAGCCAGCTAGCACAACGTCCAACCAACAATCCCGATGCGTTCGAGCAATACTCACAAGGGCGAACACTGTTGGCGCGGCGCACCGCTCCGGATCTGCGCGCGGCGCTGAAGAGTTTTGAGCAAGCCGTGGAACTTGACTCGGAATTCGTGCTGGCTTGGGTGGGCATTGCTGATGCCGAGTCGCTGCTAACCGGTTATTCGGACGTCGAGGTCGAGACATCATTTGCACCGCGGCGCCGCGCCATCGATCGTGCGTTGTTTCTGGACCCTGACTCCGGCGAAGCACTGACGGCGCTTGCTGATTTGCGCCGTGATCAAGGAGACGAAGCGTCGGCGGAAACCTTTTTTGAGCGCGCGATCGAACGCTCGCCGCACTACCCAACCGCGCGACATTGGTTTGCGTTGTTGCTCGATAAACAAGGTCGCTTGTCAGACGCATTAGAACAGATCCGCATCGCGCGCGACATTGATCCGCAGGCGGCGATTCTCGCGACCGCTGAAGCTCGCTTCTTGCTGCGCAACGGCGACTACGACGCCGCGGATAGCGTTATGGTCGATGGCATACGCCGCAACCCGGATTTCCACAATCTGTACAGCTCGCGCGCCGACCTGTTCATGCTGCGGGGCCGACTGGGCGAATCGATACGTTGGGAGAATGAAAGCGCGCGGCTCGCCCCAACGTCCCCCGATTCACGCGAGAACCAATGCGAGCGTCAGGCCATCCTGGGCATGTTAGAAGAAGCACAGGCCTGCACCGAACAGTTAGTGAATGATTTCCCACGCTCGATCATGCCTGGTATGACAGAGGTTGAATTGATCGTGAGCATTCAGCGCGGCGAGATCGACACATTTTTGGTGCCGATGGAAAATCTAGGCCAACTCCCTGATGACGCGAAAATCGGTATGGGTCAGGCCTACTTCCTCGCTAATCGAATCTCTGAGTCACGCACGCTGATCGAAGCCGCGCGCCCCGACTTGTTTGTCATGCCCCCAAATCCAGTTGCGCCGTTTGATATTACGACTGCGCTGATTGTCGCTGGCATTTATGAGGCAGAGGGGAATATTGAAGACGCCCAACAAATGCTACGGGCGGTCGAGACGTCACGTGCGACGATGCCCTATGTCATCACCGGCGGGGAGTTCGCACCAACGATCGCGGCACTTGGCCAGCAAGACTACGAAGCGGCTGCGCGCTCGCTGAACGAGCCCGTGATGCTGCATGTTTGGTGGGTATTCCTATCGCCGGTTTTCGATAAAGATCGTGAGAATCCAATTTTTGCGGCCGCGTTAGAAGCGCTTCGCGACGAAATTGCACGGCAGCGTGAAGCTTATCTTGCTAGTCCGGCATTGGCGCCGATTTAGTGGGAGGTGGGTTGTGGGTTTTGGTGCTCTCCGATCCTCTGAACATCAAACACAAAAAAGCCCGCTTGCCGATCTCACCATAAGATTGCCGGCAATTGGCGGCTAATCTTGCCGGAATCGGACTAAATCACTTCTGCTTTCTTTCTCCCGAACCGGTCGATTCTTGCCGTCATCGGACTGTTGAGAATAACGTTGCCGAATGTAGTGCTGTGTCGACGAATGTCTTCTTGCGCCTAGAAGCAGACGGTCGGCTGATCAAGTGCATTGGGTGATCCGTAATGGGCGGATCGATAGTTCTAAGCGAACATTCTTGATGATCTGCCTGAGTTAGACGGATATAAACCTGCGAGACTTTGGAAATGCAGGCAGAGGAATCGGCGAGTACGTACCGGGCTTTAGTATTCTTGGCCAAACAAGTACGCATCCATCGCCAACGAGGCGTATGTTTCGCTGACGTGAATCCGGCGGTTTTCTTCACCTCTTTCTGTAGCGCCGATAGCACACAACAGTGGAAAGAAATGTTCTTCAGTTGGATGATTTCGAACCGCGTCAGGACAAATGCTTCGATAGTTTTCCAAATCGTCACGCCGATCGTCTTTTACGGCCTCGAATACCCAGTCTCGAAACCGGATCACCCAGTCAGGCGCCGGATCGTCAAGATGTGACTTGAGCGCGATGGACAGGTTATGCGTCACACTGCCTGATCCAACGATCAACACACCCTCGTCGCGCAGCGGTTGAAGC
>JBGCGB010000050.1:0-36817 GCA_045110335.1 Woeseiaceae bacterium | reverse complement strand
TTGCCGACGAAAGGGCTGACCTTACCGCTGATCAGTTATGGCCGGTCCAGCATGATCATCGTGATCGCGGCTTTGTGTCTGGTGCTTAGAATTCATCATGAAACGGTTCGTGAACAATCGCGTGTGACGTCCGGCAAGGGGCGACGGTCATGATGCGGGCGCCTATATTGATGATGGCCGGCGGTACCGGCGGACACATTTATCCGGCGCTGGCGATCGCACGTTCGTTAGAACAGCACGCGCAATCAGTTGTTTGGCTGGGAACGCCGCACGGTCTGGAGGCACGTGTCGTGCCTGCGGCCGGTATTCCGATGGAGCGAATTAGTATTTCCGGGCTGCGAGGTAGGGGTTTTCTGGGTTGGCTAACTGCGCCATTTAGACTCGGATGGTCTGTTTTTCAAAGCTGGCGGATTATTCGTCGCCTGGCGCCCAAAATGGTTATTGGCATGGGCGGTTTCGTTAGTGGCCCCGGGGGCATCGCAGCCAAGCTGGCCGGTGTTCCTTTGTTGATTCATGAACAGAATGCGATCGCCGGTATGACGAACCGTTGGCTGGCCAAGGTCGCCGGTCGAGTCTTGCAAGGCTTCGAAGGTGCCTTTTCTCCGGCGGTGGAAGCGACAACTGTCGGCAACCCGGTCCGAGGCGACGTGCGCGCCATCGCGCCACCGGCACAACGCTATAACGGGCGCGACGGCTCGCTAAGACTGTTGGTTGTTGGTGGCAGTCTTGGTGCAAAAGCGCTGAACGAAACTGTTGCGCCAGCGATTGCGTTGATGGCGCCAGAACAGCGACCAACCATCCGGCATCAAGCCGGGTCGCCAACGCTCGGGCTGGCGCAGGATGCTTATGCCGCTGCTGGTATTCGTGCTGAAGTGACACCATTCATTGAAGACATGGCAGGCGCTTTGTCATGGGCTGATTTGGTGATCTGTCGTGCAGGCGCTATTACGATCGCTGAGCTTATCAATGTTGGTCTTCCAGCCGTGCTGGTGCCGTTTCCACATGCTGTCGACGATCATCAAACAGCGAATGCAAGGTCTCTGGTTGAAGCAGGAGCCGCCTTGCTGCTGCCACAGTCTGAAATGTCTCCGGAGCGTTTGCAGTCGGCAATGACTAATTTGGGCATGCAACGTGAAACGTTGTTAGACCGGGCGAACAAGGCGCGTGCGTTGCGCGGGCAGGATCCGGTTTCTCTCGTGTTGGCAGCCTGCGCGCGTTTGATTGATGATGAAGCGCTATCGGTGGAGGCGTCATGAATCAACGTATGCGCCGAATTCATCGTATCCACTTTGTCGGCATTGGCGGCGCGGGCATGTGCGGTATCGCTGAAGTATTGTTGAATCAGGGCTACGACGTGCAAGGCTCGGACCTGCGTCAATCCGCTGTGACGGATCGGTTGGCCGGACTCGGCGCTGATATCCAAATAGGGCATGCCGCCGAGAACCTGCGGAGTGCCGATGTCGTCGTGATTTCTAGCGCAGTCTCTGCCGACAATGTTGAAGTCGTTGCGGCCAATGAGGCGCGCCTACCGGTGGTTGCACGCGCAGAAATGCTCGGCGAGCTTATGCGTTTCTCGCGCCGTTCCGTTGCGGTGGCGGGCACGCATGGCAAGACGACGACAACCAGTTTGATGGCGAGTATTCTCGCGGAAGCCGAGCTTGATCCGACGTTTATTATCGGTGGTCGGTTGAAAGGGGCAGACACCAACGCCCGGCTTGGTACGGGAACTTATTTGGTGGCCGAAGCCGATGAAAGCGACGCTTCCTTTCATCATTTACAACCGCTGATCGCCATCGTGACCAACATCGATGCAGATCATTTGGGCACTTACGAAAATGATCTGGCGCGGTTGCACCAATCGTTTGCTGACTTTCTGCATAACCTGCCATTTTACGGCGTCGCCGTTGTTTGTATCGATGACGCTGGTGTCCGTGAGGTCATGCCTTCAGTTGCCCGTTCTATGTTGACGTATGGCACGAGCGAAGAGGCTGATGTGCGTGCCGTTGATGTTAGTTTCAATGACCATGAAAGCCGGTTTTCAGTGTTGCGAAAAGATCGTGATGCCATGTCGATCACACTGAACCTACCCGGTTTGCACAATGTCAGAAACGCGCTTGCAGCGATTGCCGTTGCAAGCGATTTTGATGTGCCAGATCAAGCGATTCAAAAGGCGCTGGCGGAGTTCTCTGGTATTGACCGGCGTTTCCAGCATCTCGGCGAGGTTTCGTTGGGTGACGGTAGCGTGCAAGTGGTCGATGACTACGGACATCACCCGACCGAGCTTGCTGCGACATTGGATGCTGCGCGTACGGGCTGGCCGGGTCGTCGAATCGTTCTGGCGTTCCAGCCACATCGTTATTCCCGAACGCATGACTTGCTGGATGACTTCGCAGAAGTACTCTCGCGTCCGGATGCATTGGTCTTACTGGAAGTCTACGCGGCCGGTGAGACGCCGATTAACGCCGCGGACGGCCGCGCTTTGGCACGTGCTATTCGCAGTCGTGGTGTTGTAGAACCCGTATTCGTTGAAGCGATTGATGCTTTGGCAGGTACGCTGGTCAACATCTTGAAACCGGGTGATTTGCTGCTGACGATGGGCGCCGGTGATATCGGTAGCACAGCACAGCAACTCGTTCCTGCGCTGCAAGATGCTTTTGCGATGAAGGTGGGTGTGGCGCATGAGTAGTGCGATGACTGCCAAGTTGCTCCAAACGCTGAAAGATGCGCTGCCCGAAGAAGTTCGCTTCGACGAGTCGATGGCGAAGCATACGTCGTGGCGAGTAGGTGGTCCTGCTGACGTTTTCGTTCAGCCGAGATCGATTGATGCGCTCGCGACGTTCCTGTCTATTTGGCCTGAGACGCTTCCCGTGCACTGGGTCGGCCTCGGCAGCAATCTGTTGGTCAGGGATGCTGGTATTCGCGGTGCCGTTGTTAGTACGAAGAAGTTGCGCGGGGAGATAGACCGAACAGAAAAATTTCAGGTAGTCGCTGGCGTTGGCGTTCCGTGTACGACATTGTCGCGACAGTTGCTGCGTTGGGATTTGGGGCCGAGTGAGTTTTTCGCCGGTATCCCCGGTTCGCTCGGCGGCGCCCTGACGATGAATGCCGGCGCGCATGGTCATGAAACATGGCAAGTGGTTAAGCACGTGCAAATGATGACTCGCGACGGTCAACTGATGCAACGCAATCCCGATGAGTTCGATATTGGTTATCGATCGGTTTCCGGTCAGAACGGTGCCTGGTTTGTTAGTGCAACGTTGCAGTTTGACCCGGACTATCGGCCCAGTCGGGAGCGTATGAAAACGCTACAAGACAAGCGACGTAACACGCAACCATTGGGTTTGCCGAGTTGCGGGTCGGTATTCCAGAATCCGCCGGGCAACCATGCCGCTGACCTGATCGAGCGTGCCGGTTTGAAGGGCTTTCGTATCGGTGGTGCAGAGGTATCGCCAAAGCACGCTAACTTCATCATAAACGCCGAAGACGCTAAGGCCTCTGACATAGAGACGCTGATTCAGGCGGTTGCCGATCGTGTCAGTACAGAGCATGGCATCAGCTTGCGCCATGAAGTTCGTTTTATGGGGGACGCGGTATGACGCACGTCTCTGATGCAAGCGCTTTCGGTAAAGTCGCCGTTTTGTTTGGCGGCGACTCGCCGGAACGTCCCGTTTCGCTAGACAGCGGTCGATCAGTCGCCGAAGCACTTTGCGGATTGGGCGTCGACGCTGAGTTGTTCGATCCGGCGGAACGCGATCTTTCAGAGCTCTCTTCGCGGTCGATCACGCGCTGCTGGAATGCGTTGCATGGCGGCGCCGGCGAAGACGGTCGCGTTGTCGGCGCGCTGAATATGATGGGGCTGCCATTCACTGGCAGCGGCGTCCTGGGTAGCGCATTGGCGATGGATAAAGTTCGCAGCAAGCAGGTCTTGGCACATATCGATATCCGAGTGCCACTGACGTTAGCCGTCAACGAGCAAACGCCAACGGACGAGATTGATTTTCCCGTTTTCGTCAAACCGGCGAACGGAGGTTCTAGTATTTCTGCACGTCCCGCACGTGATGCAGCCGAGTGGGCAAGCGCCTATGCGAGTGCCAAAGCTACCGGGCAGACGGTGTTGGTTGAGCCTTTATTAGATGGCCCGGAATATACCGTCGGTATTCTTCAAGGTAAGGCATTGCCTGCGATCAGAATTGAAGCTGATGCCGAGTTCTATGACTACGATGCCAAGTATGTGTCTGACGCGACCCGTTTCGTATGTCCAGCTTTAGCGGATCAGCCAGACCTTGAGGCGCATCTCGCCCACGTCGCATTGGCCAGCTTCGATGCGCTCGGATGTGAGGGCTGGGGACGCGTCGATTTCATGTTGAACCACGCTGGCGAACCTTACGTTTTAGAAGTCAATACAGTGCCTGGTATGACCAGTCATAGTCTTGTGCCATGCGCGGCAGCAGCCACCGGTATCGACTTCCCGACATTGTGCTGGAAGGTACTTGAAACCAGTTTCCCTGATCAGCCATGGAGGCAGTCGCATGGCGAATAGACAAGCACGCCGACGTAAAGTCACGACGCCTAAGGTCACTCGCACTGTTGTGCAGCTGCCGCGCGATGTTGTGAAGCGTGTCGGCATGACGATCGGTTTTGCATCAATCGTTGTGTTGATCGCCGTCGTGACACGGTCAAGTCTCAATGTGCCGATCGAAAAGTTGACGATTGACGCGCCTTTCCAACGCGTGTCAGCAATGCAGGTACGCGAAGCGATTGGTAGCAGCATTGATCGTGGATTTATCGGCGTTAGCCTTAAGGACATTCGTCAGAATATTGATGCGTTGGCTTGGGTGGATCGGTCCAGCGTCAGACGCGTTTGGCCGAACGAGTTACAAGTCTCATTGATTGAGCAAGTGCCCGCGGCGCAATGGGGCGAGTCAGGACTGCTTAATACCCGCGGTGAATTATTTGTTGAGTCCAGTCGGCATGAATTGCCGGAGTTGCCGAGATTGTCTGGCCCCGACTCAAGATTGCACGATGTTGCTTCCCAGTATTTGGCGCTGCGTGGTGCGCTGATAGAAGCCGGCTTGGGGTTACGCGGAGTGTCAATGGATGCGCGCGGCGCCTGGCAGTTAGTGCTTGGGAATGGCATCGATGTTCGGCTGGGTCGGGAAGATGCCGCCGCACGTGCCAAACGGTTTGTTGAAGTCGCAGCGCCTGTCGTGACACGGCATGAGTCCAAAATTCGGTTTGTAGATATGCGCTACAGCAACGGATTTTCCATCGGCTGGAAAAAAGATGAATACCGGCAGCAAGTCCGGCTTGAAGCCGCCGCGGCTACCTCTGTGATGACGCAAGGGACGAAAGAATGAATCGAAAGCCCGATCAAAACCTGATTGTCGGTCTGGATATCGGTACCTCGAAAGTCGTCGCTATTGTCGGCGAGGTTAGCGATGACGGTGCGATCGAAGTGATCGGTATTGGCACGCACCCGTCACGCGGCCTTAAGAAAGGGGTGGTCGTCAATATCGAGTCGACCGTCCATTCTATTCAGCGCGCTGTGGAAGAAGCGGAGTTAATGGCCGGTTGTGACATACACGCTGTGTATACCGGTATTGCTGGTAGCCACATTCGCAGTTTGAATTCCCACGGTATCGTGGCGAT
Source organism: Woeseiaceae bacterium (assembly GCA_045110335.1). Taxonomy (GTDB): domain Bacteria; phylum Pseudomonadota; class Gammaproteobacteria; order Steroidobacterales; family Woeseiaceae; genus CALBPI01. The sequence continues at coordinate 31,168 of JBGCGB010000050.1, read as the reverse complement.
CCGAGATAAAGAAGTCAGCCAAATGGATATCGACCGCGTCATCGATGCGGCCAAAGCTGTAGCGATTCCTGCGGACCAAAAAATCCTGCATGTGCTACCGCAAGAATTCGTGATTGATAATCAGGAAGGTATTCGTGAGCCGGTCGGCATGTCCGGCGTCCGACTGGAAGCGAAGGTTCATATGGTAACCGGCGCCGAAAGTGCCGCTCAAAATATCGTCAAGTGCGTGCAGCGCTGCGGATTGGATGTCGACGGCATTGTGCTGGAGCAGTTAGCGTCCAGTTACTCGGTACTAACCGATGATGAGAAAGAGTTGGGTTCCTGCATTGTCGATATTGGTGGCGGGACGACGGACATATCCGTGTTCCTCGGGGGTGCTATCCAGCACACGGCTGTGATTCCGATCGCCGGAGACCAGGTGACCAACGACATTGCGGTTTCTATGCGGACGCCCACGCAATACGCCGAAGAGATCAAGATTAAGTACGCCTGTGCGCTTTCGCAATTGGCGAATCCTGACGAAACGATCGAGGTCCCGAGCGTTGGCGACCGACCTCCCCGACGGTTGGCAAGGCAAACGCTCGCGGAGATCGTGGAGCCACGCTACGAAGAGCTGTTCACATTGATTCGCGATGAGCTTCGTCGAACTGGCTTCGAAGAATTGATTGCAGCTGGTCTCGTGATCACAGGCGGTAGCGCGAAAATGGAGGGCGCCGTGGAATTGGCTGAAGAAGTTTTCCACATGCCCGTTCGACTCGGCGTGCCACAGCATGTTACCGGCCTGTCAGATGTTGTGCGTAATCCTATTCACGCAACGGGTGTGGGCCTGCTGTTGTATGGCCTTGAGAATTTGACATCAAGAGAAACGATGTCCGCGGGTGGCGGTAAGGCCGGTGAAATTTGGGCGCGTATGAAAGCTTGGTTCAACGGCCAGTTTTGAGCGTGATGAGTGATAAAGATTTTAGTTTTGCGACGAGACTTTTTCGTCGTGTGTTTTTGAAAAATAAGAGTCCAACTGACAAAGGTGAGCGATATGTTTGAATTGATGGATGCACATAGCCAAACGGCCGTAATCAAAGTGATTGGCGTTGGCGGCGGTGGCGGAAACGCTGTGAACTACATGGTCGAATCGGGAATCGATGGCGTTGATTTTATTTGTGCGAATACGGATGCGCAGGCATTGAAGAATGTCACGGTTCGTACCGGTTTGCAGATTGGCTGCAACATTACGAAAGGGCTTGGCGCAGGCGCCAACCCGGACGTTGGCCGACAAGCGGCGATGGAAGATCGTGATCGTATTCAGGAAGTGATTGAAGGAGCTGATATGCTCTTTATCACGGCCGGTATGGGTGGCGGAACCGGCACTGGCGCGGCACCGATTGTTGCGCAGGTCGCTAAAGAGATGGGGATTTTGACGGTCGCCGTTGTGACACGTCCATTCTCAATGGAGGGCGCGAAGCGTTCGGCGATTGCGGATCAGGGGATTGCCGAGTTAGGCAAATACGTCGATTCGTTGATCACGATTCCTAACGAGAAGCTCCTAAGTGTACTCGGTGCAGAAACGACGTTGCTTGATGCTTTCGGTTCAGCAAACCAAGTGCTGCAAGGTGCCGTTCAGGGTATTGCGGAATTGATTACTCGTCCGGGTCTGATCAATGTCGACTTTGCGGACGTTCGCACGGTCATGGCAGAGATGGGCATGGCGATGATGGGTTCTGGTGCCGCCAGTGGCGAAGACCGGGCACGCGAAGCAGCGGAAGCTGCAGCCTCCAGTCCCTTGCTTGAAGACATCAATCTTGCGGGTGCTAACGGGATACTCGTTAATGTTACTGCAGGAATGGATCTGTCGATTGGCGAATTCCAGGAAGTCGGCGAAACCATTCGTGCGTTTGCATCGGACGATGCAACCGTCGTGATGGGTACGGTCATCGATCCGGATATGAGTAATAGCATCCGCGTCACCGTGGTTGCGACCGGACTTGGTCAGCCAGTTGCTGCTGCAGAACAGCCACCCATGCGCGTGGTTCGTCGTCCTGCAGCAAAGGCTGCGGAGCCGAATTACAACGACTTGGAAAAGCCGACGATTCAGCGCAAGCGAGCGGTCGGAGACGGCCTCGGTGACGGTATGTTGCAAGAAGAGTTGCTGGATATCCCGGCTTTCTTGCGACGCCAGGCGGACTAAGTCGCAGGGCAAAAGTCACACGCGCCGGTCGCTCACCCCTGGCGCGTGTGACCCTTTTTTAGATCGGGTTGAGCTAGACAAAAATGCGGCGACGCACCAAATTCCTTGTAATTTTTCCACTTTAGGTTACTATCGCTGGGCAACTTGTTGATTTAGTTCATTTTAACTTTGGTATTTAGTTCGAAGTTTGAGGTAAACACGCAACAGCTTGGGCAAAAAGCAGCGTCTTATGTCAATGAGTGCATCGAACAAGTCTCGTAGTTTCGTGACTGTTTTTATAGTGCTGACAACCACTTGCGGAAGGTCAACTGTTTGAGTTGATAGCGGTGCGTGCGGCCATCAGATTTTAAGGAAGCTGTTGTAATGCTGCGACAACGTACGCTTAAAACAACGATCAGAGCCACGGGCGTCGGTTTGCATACTGGCGAAAAGGTGTATCTCACATTGAGGCCCGCCGCCGTGAACACCGGTGTCGTCTTCCGTCGTGTTGATTTGGCCGAGCCCGTCGATATTCCCGCTGACGGTCGCCGGGTGCGCGAAACCATGCTGGGTACCAATCTGTTCAACGGCGAACATAAAGTCGCTACCGTCGAGCATCTTCTTTCAGCGGTGTCCGCTTTGGGCATCGACAATTTGTACGTGGATATCAGCGCGCCGGAAGTCCCGATCATGGATGGCAGCGCAGCGCCTTTCGTTTTCCTAATCCAGTCCGCTGGTATTGAAGAGCAGGATGCCGCCAAGCGGATGCTGCGCATCACTAAGAAAGTCCGGGTCGAAGACGGCGACAAATGGGCAGAGCTCACGCCGTACGATGGATTTCGAATCAATTTCAGTATTTCGTTTAATCATCCCGTCATTAACAAACAAAGCCAGCACGCAAGCCTTGATTTGTCGTCCAGCGCCTTCTTGCGCGATGTCAGTCGTGCTCGCACGTTTGGGTTCATGCGCGATATCGAAGCCTTGCGTGAGCGCGGGCTTACACTCGGCGGCAGCATGGACAATGCGATTGTCCTGGATGACTATCGGATTCTTAATGAGGACGGTCTGCGTTACGAAGACGAGTTCGTCAAACACAAAGTGCTTGATGCGGTCGGCGACCTGTTCTTGTTAGGTCATAACCTCGTCGGCGAATATAGCGCTTACAAGTCTGGCCATGATCTAAATAACCAGTTGGTACGCGCCGTATTGGCGAACAAGCGTTGCTATGAAATAGCGACTTATGGCGAGGCTGAGGCCGCGCCAGTTTCTTATCCGTCGCCGGTTTTCGCCTGAGGTCGGACTTTTATCAGACATTGTGTGGCGGGGATGCCCTCGCGCCGAACGGCGCCGAGCATATCTCCACTATGGAATCGCAACCGGGCCGCCCATGCAGGGCTGGTCGCTAGAATGACTAACTGATTGTTGTCGTTGATAACGGCATCAAAGACATGTGTTTTCAGGCTTTCGGGCAATACGCCGGTCGCATGTGCATGAATGGATTGCATGGCCGCAGCGCGCGAGACGAGATTCGTCAACGAGCTGTCTTTTCGCGTTAGCAGGCTTCTTAAGTCTTTGGCGGTCATGTTTGGTGAGAATGTGCACTGGTTCGCAAGATGGGGATCATGCTAACACTTTGAGACGTAGTTACTGGTTTTGTCCGTGTAAATTGATGATATTGCTACGGTCATCAGGGCAAACCGGATGAAAATCCGGGACGCAAAGCCACCGATCTAAAATCTGAGCGCAGTTGTCGATTGCGTGAATGATCATGACAGCGGAGTTGCTGACGATTCTAACGATAGGCCGACCATTTATGGCTCATCGAAAGAATACTGCAGCCAAACCGTCAAAAATTTGGTTCAATAGCGGGTTGACGTCCGCCGTTCTTAATTAAAGCAGTATTCGAAAACACGATGAATGTAGTAATTTTCCGCAACGCTAGTACCGGTCCACGCCAATTCAGGCTGACTTCTCCCTCGTTCATCGCGTCCGCCGTTTGCGCTTTTGGTCTTGTCGCCGCGTTGCTCGTTGGAACAGGATATACCGTAGCGCTGCAGAAAAACGGTTTTGCAGACAGCCAGGAAATCACGGCTTTACGTGCTGATTTGGAAGCGCAACAAGTGGCACTGACTCGCACAGAGCGCGAGGCGCAGGATACTTTGGATGCGTTGGCTATTCGGATTGGCCAAATGAACGCGCATGTTGTTCGCCTCGATGCGCTTGGCCAGCGGCTTACGCAAATGGCCGGTCTGGAAGATGGCGAATTTGATTTCGAAACAGTGCCGCCGATTGGTGGTCCTGAAGAAACGGTCTTTTTCACCGATATGGATGAGCGCTCATTGGTCGCTCAGTTGGAAGGTATCGGTGTCCAAATCGAGGACCGCGCCAAGCAATTGGGTGTTCTCGAGAGTGTCTTGCTCACGCGCACCGTCGGCGAGCGCGTTAAGCCGCAGGGTCGCCCCGTCGAGGGTGGCTGGATTTCATCGCATTTCGGGACACGCACCGATCCATTTACCGGCAAGAAAGCGCGTCATAAAGGCGTGGATTTCGCGGGTAAAGCAGGTTCGGAAATCGTCTCTGTCGCGTCCGGTGTCGTCACGTATTCTGGAAACCGTTATGGCTACGGCATGATGGTTGAGATTGATCATGGCAACGGTTACGTCACGCGGTACTCACACAATGCCGAGAACAAGGTAGCTGTCGGCGATGAGGTGACAAAAGGCCAGTTAATCGGCTTGATGGGTTCAACAGGGCGCGCTACGGGCCCGAACTTGCATTTCGAAGTTGTCAAAGACGGCGTGCCGCAGAACCCCATCCAGTTCATCAAGGCGCGGAAGTAACCTCCGAGTTGCCGATTTTCGTCGGATTAAGCCGCTTTCGCGGGTTTCTAATCCCGTCCGAAACCCCTAAAATAGCCGGCTAGACAAACAATCGCGCCAAACTAGGCTCAAGCCGGTCTGGCGACTCATCTACTACTTTTTAACGGGAGCCAGTTTGTGGCTTTTTTCTCGCGTATTTTCGGCAGCCGCAATCAGCGGCGCATCAACAAGTACCAAAAGATCGTCAAGCAGATTAATGCGCTTGCCGATGACATGAAATCTCTGCGTGACGATCAGTTGCGCGAGAAGACGGAGGCCTTCAAGCAACGTGTCGCTGATGGCGAGTCGCTGGACAGCGTTATCGTCGAAGCGTTCGCGATGGTTCGCGAGGCGGCCGATCGTGCGCTTGGTATGCGCCACTATGACGTCCAGATGATCGGTGCGATGGTGCTTAACGATGGCGACATCAGTGAGATGCGCACCGGTGAAGGTAAGACTTTGATGGCGACACTGGTTGCCTACCTCAATGCACTGGATGGCGACGGTGTTCATATTGTTACCGTCAACGAATATTTGGCTGCGCGAGATGCAGAATGGATGCGTCCGGTCTACGAAATGCTCGGCTTGACCGTTGGCGTCGTCCGCAGCGGTATGACGACCGAAGATAAACGCGCAGCTTATGGCGCGGATATCACGTACGCGACTAACAACGAACTCGGTTTTGACTATTTGCGTGACAACCTCGCGTTCTCGCTGCAGGATCGCGTTCAACGTGAACTGAGCTTCGCGATCGTTGATGAAGTCGACTCCATTCTGATTGATGAAGCGAGAACGCCGCTGATCATTTCCGGACCTTCCGAGCAGCGGACGGACCTGTATGAGCGGATCAATACGCTGGTACCGTCGTTGAAGCTTCAGGAAGTCGAAGAGGCCGCCCCTGACCCGATGAATCTTCGTGGTCCGTCTCCCGAGCTTGGAGACGATGAGCGCGGCGACTTCACGATTGATCTGAAATCGAAACAAGTGCATCTCACCGAGGACGGGCATGAGAGCGCCGAGGCGTTGATGGCCAAAGCGGGGCTCATTCAAGCCGGCGACAGTCTTTACGATGCGGCCAATATCCGCTTGATGCATCACTTAACCGCAGCACTGCGCGCGCATCACTTGTATCAGAAAGATGTCGAGTACATTGTGCAGGACGGCGAGATCGTCATTGTCGATGAATTCACCGGTCGAACCATGCCCGGGCGACGCTGGTCGGATGGTCTCCATCAAGCGATCGAAGCGAAAGAGCGCGTGTTGGTCAAAGAAGAAAACCAAACGGTTGCATCGATTACATTCCAGAATTTCTTTCGTCTGTACAGCAAGTTGTCCGGCATGACCGGAACGGCGGATACCGAGGCTTTTGAGTTCCAGTCCATCTATGGTTTGGAAGTCGCTGTTATTCCAACGCACAGACCGATGGTGCGTGATGATCGTCCTGATCTTGTGTTTCTGACCCAGCAGGACAAGTTCGAAGCGATTGTCGAAGACATGGTTGAATGCCGCGAGAAAAAACAACCGGTGCTCGTCGGTACGACATCGATCGAAACCTCTGAGCTGTTGTCTGGTTTGCTGAAGAAGCAGGGCATCAAGCATGAAGTTCTGAACGCGAAGCAGCACGAGCGCGAAGCCAAGATTGTCGAGCAAGCCGGACGACCGGGCGCGATTACAATTGCCACCAACATGGCGGGTCGTGGTACCGATATCGTACTCGGCGGTAGCCTGGATGCCGAGTTGATAGAGTTGGGTGAGGATGCGCCGGAACGCGAACGCGAGGCATTGAAGGCGGATTGGCAAGCCCGGCATGATGCCGTGCTCGAATCAGGCGGCTTACACATCGTCGGTACAGAACGTCACGAATCCCGACGGATCGATAACCAGCTTCGCGGTCGTTCTGGTCGCCAGGGCGATCCGGGTTCCAGTCGCTTCTATCTATCGATGGAAGATAACCTCATGCGTATATTCGGCGATCCTGATCGAACCAAGGCATTGCTGACGCGTGTCGGCATGAAACCGGGCGAAGCGATCGAGAGCGGTCTGCTAACTCGCCAGATTGAGAAGGCGCAGCGCAAAGTAGAAGCGCATAACTTTGATATGCGTAAGTCGTTGCTTGAGTATGACGATGTTGCGAATGAGCAGCGTAAAGTCGTTTATCACCAGCGCACCGAGCTGATGAGAGCGGATGATGTTAGCGAGTCGGTTGCGGAAATTCGCAGCGAAGTCGTTGAAAGCCTTGTTGCCGAGTACTTCCCGCCGAACAGCATCGAAGATCAATGGGACGCGCAAGGCCTCACGCAGGTCATGGAAACGGAATTCGGCATTCGTGTCGACGTCGCTACCTGGCTCGCGGACGATAGCAAACTGAATGCAGAGGGCATTCGTGAGCGTGTCACGGATCTTGTTGACGAAAGCTATGCTGAAAAGACCGAAAGTGTCGGTGAAGAGACCATGCAGCAGCTTGAAAAGGCGGTCATGCTGCAGCAACTCGATCTTGATTGGAAAGAGCATTTAGCAGCGCTCGACTACTTGCGTCAGGGTATTGGTTTGCGCGGTTACGCGCAGAAGAACCCTAAGCAGGAGTACAAGCGCGAAGCGTTTGAGATGTTTGGTGCAATGCTTGAATCCGTCAAGCGCGAGACGGTGACTAAACTGGCGCGTATTCGTATTCGTAGCGAAGAGGAAATTGCTGAAATGGAGGCTCAGCGGCAAGCCGCGGAGCGCCTCAAGTTCCAGCATGCGTCGGCCCCTGATCTTGCGGCCGGCAACCAGCCGCAACGCGATAGCGCTGATGCTGCGGCGCAGGAGACCTTCAAGCGAGAGCAGCCGAAAGTGGGCCGCAATCAGCCATGCCCGTGTGGTTCGGGTAAGAAGTACAAGCACTGCCATGGCGCCTTGTCCTAACGGATAACTGATGCGAAGCATTCATGTCGCAGCCGGTATTTTGGTTCGTGACGGGCATGCGTTGATCGCACAGCGGCCGGCTGGCAGCCATGGCGAGCAATTTTGGGAGTTTCCTGGCGGCAAGGTTGAGCCTGGTGAAACGGCAAGTCAGGCGTTACTGCGCGAGTTACGAGAAGAGATTGGCGTGTCTATACAATCTGCTGAACCCGCATTACAGATCAGTCATCAATACGAAAAACACCATGTCGATCTGGACTTTTTTTTGGTTTTAAAATGGTCTGGCGACCCGTGTGGTCGGGAAGGTCAAAAGATCGATTGGTGTTCGATCGATGCATTGGATCGGGTCGAGTTTTTGCCGGCAAACCAGCCCGTCACGGACTGGCTGAAGTCACAGCGGCTAACAGAAACTTAGTACGAAAGGTACGCGGTCTTGTGTTTGGATCGGACGACTATCGATGTCGCCCCATTGTAAAAACCGAATCGTAAATCGTTGCGGGCTTCCACTGATCTCCGGAAACAAATGCGCTTGATCGCGAATCAGTACGCGGAGCATCCGACAATTGCTTTCTTTGTCTAACGAGTGCTGATACATACCCGCGTCGGCCATGCATTCTTTCGGGATCGCGCTCTCGCGAATCAGCCACATGATCTGACTGACCGCGACACAAAGTGGCCGCAGGTCTTTTAGCCAACGCTCCATGTCTTCACTGCGTGATTCATGTGATCGACGCAACCAATGACTAAACAGCGGAAGATCGAATTCGCAAGTACCACCCGGTATAGCGCTGCGATGTTTGATAGCGCTCAGAAACTCCGAGTCTTTCATTGCCTGCAAATAATGGGGACCAAGTGCATTGACGCTATTGCGTTGCTTCGCAAGCTCATCTACCAAAACAGATAACCGCGACGTATCAACCCCTGGGCTGTTCACGAATGTCTGCAACTGATCTGCCTGGCGTTCGATCTCTTTCAAAACTTCACTGCGAACATCGCCCCGGGTCAGAATCGCACCGATTTCCAAAATGCTGTCGATTGCCTGGCGAGTGGCCAGATCGCTGTCGCGCTGGAGGTGGTGTTCGGTTTTTCGATAGAGGAATTCGAGGCGCAAAAAGGTGCGCATCCGCTCATTGAGCGGCTGTTCATAGGTGTCGCTGTCCGGCTTGGTGCGGAGATCGACGGCGTCTTGAACGACGAAAACCATATTGCCCTGAAAATAATGGAACTGCGGTTATTTTGCGCCTAAGTGGCTATCTGCGCAAATATGATCATCACAGTCTGTCTATTCGGTCTTTGCTGCGAGCCAGGAATAGTAGTGATGCATCCGTTCGGTAGCGCTGTTAAGCGCGTCCAGGCTGCGATTATTGCAGATTACATCGTCCGCAATGCTGAGTCTGGCAGGTCGGCCGGCCTGTGCGGCAAGTATTTGTTGTGCCTGTTCCGGGGATTCGTTGTCTCTCGCCAATAAGCGCCGTAATTGCGTCGCTTCACTGCAATCGATGACCAGAATACGATGCATCCACTCGCGCATCGGAGAGCCCGTTAGCAAGGGCACTACGAAGACGGCGTAAGGCCCTTCACCCGCATCATAGGCCTTGCGGCAGGCGGTCTGAATGCGCGGATGAGTTATGGATTCGAGTGTCCTCAAGGCTGCGCTATCCGCAAAGACATGTGCCCTTAGCTTGGCGCGATCGAGAAAGCCGTCGGTGGTGACGAAGTGGTCTCCAAATGCCGCCGCTATCTCAGCTAGACCGCTCGAGCCTTTTTGAACAACTTCGCGTGCGATCACATCGGTGTCGATAATGGTCGCGCCCAGCTCACCGAGCCGATTCGAGACCTGGGTCTTGCCCGACGCAATACCGCCGGTCAGACCAATACGCAATCGCGTTTCGTTGGACGAGCTCATCGTTGAATAGCGTTTAGCCTAGACCAGTGATGGCCAGATAGTAGTCCATGATTTCTGCGCCGTACAACATCGCCAAGAATCCCGCCGCGGCAAGCCACGGCCCAAATGGCATAGGTCGGCCTTTTCTCTCTCGATCAAAAATGATCATCGCAATGCCGAATGCCGCGCCGACAGCTGCTGATAGCATGATGATGACCGGCAACTTTTGCCAGCCAAGCCATGCGCCCAAAGCGGCAAGCAGTTTGAAATCGCCATAGCCCATGCCTTCTTTGCCGGTGATCAATTTGAATAGTTGATAGACCGACCAGAGCGATAGATAACCGGCGAGGGCGCCGGCAATGGCGTCGGATGGTGCGATGAATAAAGTGGTCGCGCTGTCTACATGAAAGAGCGACAGGAATAACCCCAACCACACTAGCGGCAATGTGATGCTGTCCGGTAACAATTGTTTGTCAATATCGATGCCGGATAGTGCGACGAGACACCAGGTCAGTGCGACGCCCGCGACGGCTTCGAGACCAATCCCGAAATGCATGGCAACCCATGCCGACAACGCTGCTGTCAGAAGCTCAACGAACGGATAACGAAGACTGATGGGTGCTTTGCATCCGCGGCATTTACCGCCGAGCGCCGCGTAAGACAGTACGGGTATATTTTCGATAGCGGTAATCGGTCGATCGCAATGTGGACACGCTGACCGGGGCGTTGCCAGATTAAACGTTTCGTTCGCATTATCTGTCTGCGCTTCGCGCTGATCACCGGCGTCGGATACAGGGTCTTTTATCGTTGCGTCGTCTTTGTTGGCTTGCCAATCCGCAACGTGCTCATCCCATTCGCGCTCCATCATGATGGGTAGACGATAGATGACAACGTTGAGAAAGCTACCGACTAGCAGGCTTATGCCGATGACCGTCGCATAAAAAAGCCACGGTACGAGCAGGAAAATGTCAGGCAAGCGTGTCTACTCCCGACTCGCGGTTCGACGGCCGATGAATGGCCGGGAATCTCGCGTGAATCTAAACGACCGCGCCCATTTTAAAGATGGGCAAGTACATGGCGATAACGAGACCACCGACCAGTATGCCGAGGATACCCATGATCAATGGTTCGATTAGGCTCGACATGTTGTCTACCGCATTGTCGACGTCTTCCTCGAAAAAGTCGGCAACCTTTCCGGACATCTCATCCAGCTGTCCTGATTCTTCACCGACGGCGATCATCTGAATGACCATGTTCGGGAAAAGATCTGTGTTTTCCATCGCTTGTTGGAGTCTTTGGCCTGTCGACACTTCGTCACGCATTTCTCGAACGGCATTTTCATAGACGATGTTGCCGGTCGCGCCAGCGACTGAGTCCAGCGCCTCAACGAGAGGTACACCGGCGGCGAACATGGTTGAAAGCGTGCGCGCGTATCGAGCAATGGCTGATTTTTCCAGAATGCCACCGACGATCGGTAGCTTCAGTGAAATGCGATCGAGTGTTTCGCGCATTTTCTTGGAGCGTTTCTTGAAATAAAAGAAGGTAAATCCACCTAGTCCCACAGCCAAGGCGATGATATAACCCTTCGTCCTGACAAAAGCAGAAAGATCGACCACCATTCTAGTAAACGCCGGCAAGTCAGCGCCAAAGCCCTGGAACAGATCTTCAAAAGATGGAATGACGAAGATCAGTAGGACAATAGTAACAATCACAGCCACGACCAGTACCGCTGCAGGGTAAGTCAGCGCTTTCTTAATCTTTTTCTTGATGGCTTCGGTTTTTTCTTTGTAAGTTGCGATCTTGTCGAGCAATGTTTCCAATGCACCAGCTTGTTCACCAGCTTCGACTAGGTTGACGAACAGGTCATCAAAATATAGCGGGTGTTTTGCTAATGCCTCATGAAGCGAGCTACCGCCTTCAACCGACCCTTTGACGTCCAGAATGAGTTTTTGCATCGACTGGTTTTCATGGCCAGTGCCGACGATTTCAAATGCCTGAACCATCGGGATACCAGCGGCCATCATTGTCGCGAGTTGCCGCGAAAAGATGGCGATGTCACCCGCAGTGATTTTTTGTGTACCGGCGAAAAGCGTGCTTTGCTTGCGGATCCGGTTAGGCACAACACCTTTGCGGCGAAGATCGGCGCGGACTTCTGCCTCGCTGCCGGCCATGACCTTACCTTTTACTTTCTGGCCGCGTTTGTCTACGCCTTCCCAGTTAAATCCAATTTCTTTTGCTGCTGTTGCCATGGTTCAGTTCCCTGCGACTCTCGCGAAGCGGTCGCACGTTGTGGATACCCATCGATTAGTCGATGGTGACCCGATTAATCTCTTCGAGGCTTGTCTTGCCATCAATCACTTTCTGCAATGCGGCTCGCCGCAAGTCCCAAACGCCTTCGGCGTTGGCACGTTCTGCGATTTGCATGGCATTGCCATCTTCCATGATGATGCGGCCCATTTCTTCGCTGACTTCCATCACCTGGAAAATACCAACGCGGCCTTTGTAGCCTTCGTTGCAACTTGCACATCCGGTGGGTCCGTAGATCGTTAGTGAGTTGTCGATCTGCGCTTCCGAGAAGCCTTCTTTCAGGAGTGCTTCTTTCGGAACGTCTCTCTGTTCTTTGCATTTCTCGCAAAGCTTGCGCGCAAGTCGTTGCGCAATAATGAGACTGACTGACGTGGCGATAGCGTAGGGTTTAACACCCATATCGACCAAGCGAGTCAATGTCTTCGGTGCATCGTTCGTGTGCAGTGTAGAGAGGACCAAATGACCGGTCTGCGCGGCCTTGATCGCGATCTCGGCGGTTTCAAGGTCGCGGATCTCACCGACCATGATGATGTCGGGATCCTGCCTGAGGAATGCTTTCAAAGCGGACGCAAACGTAAGTCCGACTTTGGGGTTAACGTTGACCTGGTTGATACCGGGCAGGTTAATTTCCGAGGGATCTTCCGCTGTTGAAATGTTGCGGTCTGCGGTATTGAGGATGTTCAGGCCTGTATATAGCGAGACGGTCTTACCACTACCGGTTGGCCCCGTCACCAAGATCATGCCGTATGGCTTGTTCAAGTGCTTAACGTAGAGGTTCTTTTGTTGCTCTTCGTAGCCTAGCGCGTCGATGCCTAATTTGGCACTGCTAGGATCAAGAATACGCAGAACGATTTTTTCGCCAAACAGTGTTGGGCAAGTATTGACCCGGAAATCGATTGCCCGGTTCTTGGATAGCCGCATCTTGATGCGGCCATCTTGGGGCACGCGACGTTCCGCGATGTCGAGTCTGGACATGACTTTCAAGCGCGCTGAAACTTTGCCTGCCAAAGCAGCCGGCGGTTGCGCGATTTCTTGCAACACGCCATCGAGACGTGTGCGAACCCGGAAGTACTTTTCATAGGGTTCAAAATGGACATCTGATGCGCCGCGTTTGATTGCATCAAGCAATACTTTATTCACGAAGCGAACGACGGGTGCGTCGTCGACATCATCTTTGGTGACATCGTCGGTTTCGGCTTCGCCACCAGAAACATCGAGATTCTCTAGATCGAAGTCATCGTCGTCAAACGATGACATGGTCGTGTCTACGGCTTCGAGTGTTTTCGCGACACGTTCAGTCAGTTTGTCTTGTTCCACGACGACGGTATCGACCCGCAGTCTCGACTGGAACTGGATTTCATCGATAGCCGCTAAATTTGTCGGGTCAGCGATCGCCAGATAGAGTCGTTTGCCACGTAGCGAGAGTGGAAGAACGGTGTGCTTGTTGATGAGTTTTTGATCTACGGCGCGAATCACATCGAGGTCGATTTCGATCGCATCCAGATCTAATAGTGGAACACCGAATTCATGTGCGGCGGCGACCGCGATCGAGCGCGGATCGGCTAGCGAGTTTTCGACGACATAGCTAACAAGAGGTTGCTTCTTCTCGCGCGCCTGTTCGATAGCTTCCTGCACCGAGGCCTCGGCGATAATGCCATCCTGCACAAGCCTGCGGGGCAGACCGGAAAGTGAATTTTGTGTAGCGGGTGCAGCCATCAGCCTCAACGGGTCACTAAGTTGGAATATGTATAAACCGTAGTCTCTACGATAGCCGCGACGGGATCAACTGGAGAGTGTGTGCCCTGTCACAAAATGTCCGCAAAAGGTCTGAAATTGTGCGGCAGTTCCGCGATTTCACGGGTTCGTCGAGTCCCGTCCGACCCATCAACGGCAAGACGAAGGCAAGTAGCGGTTTTCAATCGTTGTAGCGGCGTAGACGGCCGTGGTTGCAGTGCCAGTACCAAGGGGAGATAACGCACCATCGACGGTGGCGTTACCACAGCGCCACACGACGCCACTCTCACCCGATTCATAAGGCGTCATATACAGCGTTTGGCCTGAGATCCGAATATGCGAGTCATTGCCATACAAGACTTCAATGCGTCCATTCGTGATTTCGACTGAGCTGACATAGGTGCCCTCAGTATCGGTTGCCGTCGCTGTTAGGCCAGCTGCTGTTCGATCAGTTGGCGGTAGGCCGGTTTCATTGTAGACCGTCACAATGCCTGATTTCGCGCTGGTTAGCAGGCTGATACCCGCCGCGACCTGCGAGCGAATGGTGTAAGTTTGAAAGGCGCTGACGGCGAGTGATGCAAGGATGCCGATGATGGCAACAACGATCATTAACTCAATGAGCGTAAAGCCTTTCGTGTTAGCGGGTTTGTTGTGATGGCGAACGATTTTCATTCAGCGACTTCCCGGGTTCGTCTCTGTCTGACGATAGTGTTTATGTACAAGGGTTACAGGAAACAAAAAGAGCCCCGAAGGGCTCTTTCCGCCATGCAGTTACTCAACCGTAACTGTATGGTGTTTCATGTGGCAAGTAACCTGCCAATGATTGCTTACTGAGGACGGCAAGCTGAAGGCAAGTATTTGCCAACCAGTGTCGTTGCCGTTGCAGCAGCTGCACCAGTCGTATCCATCGCCGTACCGGCAGCTGTAGCGTCTGTCGCGTTACCGCAAACCCAGCTGATTGAATCATCAGCAGAAACGAAAGGCTGCAGAGCCAGAACGTTACCTGTGATTTTAGCATTCACGTCGTTACCGTAAGTAACAGTGATCGTGCCTGCTGCGACTTCCAACGAAGCAACGTACTTGCCTTGTGTGTCAGTTGCGGTAGCTGACATGCCAGCTTCTACGCGGTTAGCCGGAGCTGTACCGGTGTTCAGGTAGGTTTCTGAGATTGCTGTTTTCGCAGCAGCTGCAAGGCTTAAGCCTTCAGATACTTGTGAGCGAATCGTGTAATCCTGGTAAGCCGGGATCGCGATTGCAGCAAGGATGCCGATAATCGCTACAACGATCATCAATTCGATAAGGGTAAAACCCTGTTGGATCTTTTTCATTTCTGTCTCCTGGACTTTAATTGGTATTCAAAAGTTTCCGCCGGCGTTTCCGCCTGTCAGAGGACTAGTAGCAAGCGGTGTGCCAAGTTCAGAAACTGCTATCTAAGTAATTGAATATAAACAACTAAAAAAATGGACTGTGAGGCCGTTCACGAACGTAAGTGACCGGAAACAAGTGCTTAAATCCGCGGCAGATGTCACAAGCTGACAATTTGTGTCACTTTATGCCGTTCTTTGCCGTTAGGCGGGCAATTGGATGTTGTTTTCGTCAGTCGATGCCCAGCTTCTTGATGCGATACCGGAGTTGACGGAACGTAAGCCCTAGCAATTTAGCCGCGGCGGTCTTGTTGTATCGGGTTTTTTCAAGGGCATCGCGAATCGCTTGACGTTCAACGTCTTCGAGCTGTGGCGTTAGCAAGGCGGTTGCTTTTGGTGTCGCTGCTGTCGCATTGGATTGCGGCGGTGCCGCCGAATGTTCGCTTGGCTGGATAGGGTCCAGTCTCAAATCAGCGACATCAAGCTGGCTGCCGGACGACAATGTGACTGCGCGCTCAATAATGTTCTCCAGCTCCCGAACGTTCCCCGGGAAACCATAGCGCCGAAGTGCCCTAGCTGCATCCGACGTTAACTGTTTTTCACCGACCTGATGTTGCTTGGCAAATTTCTCGAGAAACTTACGACTCAGCAGGTCGATGTCTTCGCCGCGATCACGCAGAGGGGGAACCGGTAGTTCGATGACATTGACGCGATAGAACAAATCCTCGCGAAATTTATGGTCTTTGGATAACGCGGCCAAGTCTTGATGGGTGGCACTAAGAATTCGTACATCGACAGGGGATTCACTGGATGCACCGACCGGGCGCACTTTTTTCTCCTGAATCACCCGAAGCAATTTGACTTGCATGGGCAACGGGAGCTCAGCGATTTCATCGAGAAACAAGGTGCCGCCGTCGGCTGCCTGAAAAAGTCCTTCCTTATCGGATACCGCGCCGGTAAAGCTCCCTTTACGATGCCCGAAAAATTCGCTTTCCATCAGTTCCGGAGGAATCGCACCGCAGTTCACCGGCACAAAAGCCGCTTCGCGCCGGCCGCTTGCTTCATGAATCATTTTGGCAACCAGTTCTTTACCGGTGCCGGACTCGCCGCGAATATGAACTGGCGCCTGGCTGCGCGCGACCCGGGATATTACATCCCTAACGTTATGCATCACCGCTGACTCGCCGAGCAAGACCGTAGATTGTTCGCTGACATCGGCATCAATCTGCAGCGCCGTCGCGATGATGTTGCGGAGATTTCGAATATCCAGTGGCTTGGATAGAAAATCAAAGGCGCCATTCTTTAGCGCGGTTACCGCGGCCTCGACGCTGCCATGTGCTGTGATGACCGCAACCGGCAAGCCCGGATGTTTTTGCTGAATGTGGCTAACGAGATCCAAGCCGTCGCCATCGGGCAGGCGCATGTCTGTCAGGCACAGATCGAATGAGGTTTCGCGCATCGCGCGTTCAGCTGCGGCCAGGCTGGCCGCTTCAACCGGCTGGACATTCATCGCGCTAACGGTCATCGAAAGCAATTCTCGGATGTCCGGTTCGTCGTCGACAATCAGGATTTTTTGTTGGGCTGACATATGAGTTGGCATGCGCCTATTATTTCAGGCTTGCGCCACGCCTGCCAGCCAGCTAGCTAACGCCGCTCCAGCGGCCCGGATCTGCGAAGACAATATGTAGCGTGGCCCCGCCACCGGGATTGGATCGATAACTTAAGGTGGCACGATTTAGTTCGCAGAGTTCCTGGCAAAGAAATAGCCCCAAGCCTGCGCCGTCTTCGTGCTGAGAGAAGAAAGGCTCGAAAATTTGTTGTTCGAGGGCGGGATCAATGCCTGGCCCGCGGTCAGTCACCTCGAGGAATGGACGACGAGAGCCTGTGACCCGTCCCCAATGTAGTTTGACGGGGTTGCTCTCGCTGATTCCCGCGTGGCGCCTCGCATTGTCGAGCAAATTGGTGACAACCTGACGCAAGTGTCCCGGATCGAAAATGATCTCGGTGATGGCTTCCTCGCCCGTCAAGTGAATTGACTCAGCCGCAATTTCAGCCGTTTCCGTGTATTCCTGACACGTATCGGCGAGCCATTGCGCCAACACCAATCGTTGTGGGCGGCCGGTCTCGCGGCGGGACATTTGCAAGATATCGTCGACAATCCGGGAAACACGCTCACCGTTGCGCTCAATGATATTCACGAGCTTGTCAGACGCATCGTTCTCAGCCTGCTCGCCCAGCAATTGCGCCGCATGGCTCATCGCACCAATCGGATTTCTGATTTCATGCGCAATACTGGCGGATAGTCGGCCCAGTGATGCGAGCTTACTCTGTTGAACGCGTTCGGCCAGGACGCTTGAGTCTTCAATAAATAGCAGCAAGGACGCCAGTTGCCTGTCTGTGCTGCCAAACGGCGCGATATTGACCTGTAACATGCCGCCGTCGTAACCGGGCAAGCTGGTTTCTGCACCGGGCCGGGCCGTTCCTGATTGATCCCGCCATAGATTGACATGTGCTGCAAGGGAGTCGGCATGCGCGTTCAGACGCTCATTGATCGCGTCTCGCTCAATGCCGAGATAGGCGGCTGCAGCTTCGTTGACCAACCGAATGCGGTCCTGGCCGTCGATAACGACAATGGCTTCGCGCAAATGCTGAAGGACATAGCGGTTCAGGTCAGCCAGATTGGCAATATCGACTTTTTGTCGATTAGCCAGCGCCTCGCTGGCGGCCAGACGTCGTGTGACGGGTTGAATGGCGAGCACAACCACAAACAGCAGCGCGGACAGGAGTCCGGCGGCTGGATAATCGAGTAACGCGGCATTGCCGCTGAGATTTAGATAGATCTGTACACTGAGCAGGCTGAGTGTAGCCAGTGCTGCGAAAAACAGCGCCATTAACGAGGTCAGGATAAAAGCGCCCGCACCGACAAAAATGATCAATAGACCGCCTAACCCCGAAGCCGTGCCGCCGCTGGCGAGCGTCAGAATGCAGATAGCGATGACATCGAAGAAGAGCAGGAATTCGGTCAGCAGGTTCAGATCCAACTGACGCTTTGCTGATGCAAACGCGCCACCGACGCCCAGAACAAACCAGACAATCAACGTCAACATGAAGATCTGCGGGTACAAATCGCCGAACAAGCGCGGAGAAGTGCTCGACGCGAATGTGGCCATAAGCAGGATGGCGATCAATAGCCGGAACATGGCAAGCACGCCCAGAGCGCGCCAGCGGAAGTCCTGATTGGGCGCAAGGCCGACCGTTTCCGGGGAGATTTGGTCGGGTTGCCAGTTGGAGATGATCTCGTGGTTCATGGCCGCATTGTAACGACACATCTAAAAGTAGCGGTGAACTGGTCGGTGTTTTTGCGCCTGTGGCGCCTTTGCTACACAATACACGCCTGATTTAGGGTGCCTCCGTGCCTCCTACCCCGTTTTTGACGTACGCCCAGGAAGAAACATGAACCTGCATGAGTATCAATCCAAGAAGATTTTCGCCGAATACGGCATTAGTGTCCCCAATGGCATACCGGCCGACAGCGCGGATGCTGCGGTTGAGGCAGCCAAGACGCTCGGAGGTGACCTTTGGGTGGTGAAAGCCCAGGTGCACGCCGGTGGTCGCGGCAAGGCTGGCGGCGTCAAGCTTGCCAAAACCCACGACGAAGTCCGCGCCGCAGCCGATGCGATGCTTGGCGAGCGTCTCGTGACCCCGCAAACCGATGATGAGGGGCTCCCGATTCACCAGGTCTATGTCGAAAGCGGCTCTGCTATCGATCGTGAGCTTTATTTAAGTATGGTAGTGAACCGCGATGCGCGGCGTATTGCGTTCATCGTTTCTGCCGACGGTGGCATGGATATCGAAGAAGTGGCGCACAAAACGCCAGAGCGTATTTCGACCGTCAATATTTCTCCGGCGGTTGGTCTTGCGGGTTACCAGATTCGCGACATGGCTGCCGGTCTTGGCCTCGACAAAACGCAGACTCGAGCCTTCGGCAAAGTAGCCAATGCGCTGTACCGCATGTTCGTTGATATTGACGCCAGCCAGGTTGAGATTAACCCGTTGATCACCACCAAAGACGGCGACATCATGGCGCTGGATGCCAAAATCAACATCGAAGATAATGCGCTGTTCCGTCAGAAGGACATCGCGGCGATGCGTGATCTAACTCAGGAAGATGAGAAAGAAGCGCGTGCGGCGGAACATGACCTTAACTACGTCTCTCTTGATGGCGATATCGCTTGCATGGTCAATGGTGCCGGACTCGCCATGGCGACGATGGATGTCATCAATGTGCACGGCGGCGAACCGGCTAATTTCTTGGACGTGGGTGGTGGCGCCACGGCCGAACGTGTTTCGGAAGCCTTCAAGCTCATCTTGTCGAACGACAAGGTGAAAGCCATTCTCGTGAATATCTTTGGCGGCATCGTACGCTGCGATTTGATCGCCGATGGCATCATCAGCGCCGTCAAAGAGGTCGGTGTAGAAGTGCCGGTTGTTGTTCGTTTGGAAGGCACCAATGTCGAGAAAGGGCGGGCGACGCTCGCGGCAAGCGGACTCGACATCATCACAGCAGAAGACTTGACCGATGCGGCTAAAAAAGCTGTCGCGGCGGCCGGATAAGTAGGAATCAAATCATGAGTATTCTCGTTAACAAAAACAGCAAAGTGATCTGTCAGGGTATTACCGGCAATCAAGGTTCTTTCCATACCGAGCAATGTCTTGAATACGGCACCAACGTTGTTGGTGGTGTGACGCCGGGTCGCGGTGGCAGTGATCATTTGGGCGTGCCGGTGTTCAACTCGGTCAGCGATGCCGTTAAGGAAACGGACGCGGACGTGAGCATGATCTATGTGCCACCACCTTTCGCCGCTGATGCGATTCTTGAAGCCGCAGATGCCGGCGTTTCATTGGTTGTCTGCATCACCGAAGGTATTCCGGTGTTGGACATGGTCAAAGTCAAGGCTGCACTGGAAGACTACGACTGCCGTCTGATCGGTCCTAACTGTCCCGGAATCATCACACCTGGAGAGGCCAAGATCGGCATCATGCCAGGCTTTATTCACATGCCAGGCAAGATCGGTGTCGTATCGCGCTCGGGTACATTGACTTATGAAGCTGTCTATCAGACAACACAGGCGAAGTTGGGCCAAAGTACCTGTGTTGGTATTGGCGGTGATCCTATTCGTGGCATGAACTTTATCGATTGCCTCGAGCTGTTCGAAGCGGATCCGGATACGGCCGGTATCATCATGGTCGGTGAGATCGGCGGCGCCGATGAAGAAGCGGCGGCAGAATACATTGCTGATCATGTCAGCAAGCCGGTGGTGTCTTATATCGCCGGCGTCACGGCACCTCCCGGCAAACGTATGGGGCATGCTGGCGCTATTGTAGCTGGCGGAAAAGGCACCGCGGATGCGAAGTTCAAAGCGCTAGAGGCTGCGGGCGTTCGGACGGTGCGATCGCCAGCGGACTTGGGTACTGCGATGGTTGAGTCACTCGGCGGCTAAAGTCGTCGGGCACCGAGCTTTCCGAGGATGACCGAACAGCAAGCTAACGTGCGGGTTGTGCTGGCACAGCTCAACCCGCTGGTTGGCGATGTCGCCGGCAATCTGCGAATGGTGCGCGATGCGATTGTCGCGGCCCGAGACGCTCAGGGCGCCCGATTAGTCGTGCTGCCGGAGCTGATTCTTTGCGGATACCCACCGGAAGACTTGTTACTGCACAGTGGCTTGCGGCGTCGCATGCAACGGGCGATTACGTCACTATGTGAAGACATTCGCGATGTCGCTTTTGTCATCGGCTTCCCTGAGTATGATCAGGGCAATATCTATAATTCCGCGCTGGTTGTCGACGACGGAAAGATCGTTGCCGGCTACCGAAAGTGGCTACTGCCGAACTATCAGGTTTTTGACGAAAAGCGCTACTTCACGCCAGGCGATCAGCCGACCGTCTTTGCGCTAGATGGGGTCAAATTCGGCTTGACGATTTGCGAAGATGTTTGGCAATCGGAACCTGCGGCGGCCGCTGCTCGCGCGGGCGCTGAGTGCATAATTGCGATCAATGGTTCGCCTTACAGCGAAGGATCGCAAACGCGCCGTGAGGCTGTCGTCCGGGATCGCGCTATCGAGCAATCGTTGCCCGTACTTTACGTCAATATGGTCGGTGGTCAGGACGAACTGGTGTTCGATGGCGGATCGTTTTGTATGGATGCGGGTGGCGACATTATTGGCCGCGCACCGCCTTTCGATGAAACCAATATGGTCGTCGAAGTTGGCCGAGGTAACGGCGGCGTCGAACTGCAAACAGACGTGCGGCATGAGTTAATGGCACCGATGGATAGCGTCTATCACGCGTTGGTTTGCGGCACGCGCGATTACGTTCGAAAGAACGGTTTCCCGGGAATCATTCTTGGCCTCTCGGGCGGAATTGATTCTGCCTTAACGATGGCGATTGCCGTCGATGCGCTGGGCGCCGATTCGGTGCAGGCCGTCATGATGCCTTACCACTACACCTCAGATATGAGTCGCGAGGATGCTGCGTTGCAAGCGACCCGGATGGGCGTCCGCTACGACGTTATTTCAATCGAGCCGATGGTCACGGCGACGCTCGGACAGTTAGCCCCGTTGTTCGAAGGTCTCAAAGAAGATACGACCGAAGAAAATATCCAGTCCCGCAGTCGTGGCGTCTTGCTGATGGCCTTGTCGAACAAGACGGGCAATATGCTGTTGACGACGGGTAATAAAAGCGAAATGTCGGTGGGGTACGCGACGCTTTATGGTGATATGGCTGGTGGATTTGCACCGTTGAAGGATTGCAGCAAGTTGATGGTGTTCGCGCTGGCGAGACATCGCAATAGCATGACGCCCGACGCACCGCCTATTCCGGTCCGTGTTATTGAGCGTCCGCCGTCGGCCGAGCTGAGACCGGATCAGGAAGATACAGATTCGCTGCCGCCGTATGAGATTTTGGATGAGATTCTGGCTGCATTCGTTGAGCGGGATCTGTCTGTCGCCGAAATATGCGAATTGGGCTATGAGCGCGACACGGTAGTGCGCGTGCTAAGCATGGTTCGGCGAAACGAATACAAGCGACGTCAAGCACCGCCCGGCGTGCGGGTAAGTCGACGGGCGTTTGGCCGAGATTGGCGTTACCCGATTACCTCGGGCTATGCATTTCCGGAAGACGTCTAACGCGCGCTACCCGGAAAATTGACCGCCAACACTTCTCGCGTTGACGCAGCCAAATCGTCGAGACCTAATCCGTCGTACGAATCAATCATGATGCGCAACGACTCCTCGTTGGCGGATGTGCCGTCGTAAGTCTGCAGTGCGCGCTTCGCGCGATTCAATGCAGCAACATGCGCACCGATCCGTAAGTAATAATCAGCCACGGTATTTTCATAGCGCGCCAGTTTATCTTTGATGTAGCGCATGCGTTGCACGGCATCATCTGAGTAATCGCTTGCCGGATAACGCTCGACCAGTTGTCGGAAGACAGAAAAAGAGCGTTGCGAATCATTCGGCGGCCGGTCGGCCCGATCGATGTTGAACACCCCATCCAGCGGGCCCGCTGGCGAGTCAAAATAGCTTAGGCCTTTGATATACAACGCGTAGTCGACGCGCGGATGCGTGGGGTTCTCGCGCATGAACTGGTCGGCTGCATCAATGGCTTGTTCCCGGCTGCCACTCTTGTAGTAGCAATAGATCAGATCAAGCTGTGACTGCTTGCCTACGGTGCTGAACGGATATCGGGATTCAAGCTGCTCGAAAACGAAGATCGCATCGCGGAAGTTGCCGTTGTTCATCGATCGCTTCGCGCGCTCATAGATCGTATCCGCACTGCCAAGCGGCGTCGTATCAGGCGCGCTACTGCATGCGGCAAGCACAAAGAACGCCACAATCAGGCTAAGGCGGGGCGTAAGCTGGGGCAATTTCGAAATCATGGGCGATAGGTTCTTCATCGTGGTGGTGAGTGGTAGCCTTGTATTCTGCGCCGCGCAGTATAACGTATTCGGGGCGTAGGACGGCAAAACGCCTGATTGGTTAACGGGGTCATATCTTGAGCGAACATGTGCATCAACAGGTAGTGCCCGAAAATCTGGCCGGTTACAGACTTGACCAGGCTTTGGCGCAAATGTTCCCTAAATATTCACGCAGTCGGCTGACCGCATGGTTAAAGAGCGGCGAAATTTCGGTGGATGGCGCGTCGGTAAAGCCCCGTACACGCCTGAACGGCGGCGAGTATGTGGAAATCAAGGCGACATTGACGCCGCCAACAGAGATCGCTGCACAGCCCGTGTTGTTTCCAGTTGCTTTTGAAGACGAGCATCTGTTGGTGGTCGACAAACCCGCCGGGCTGGTTGTACATCCTGGCGCAGGAAATCGTGACCGAACGTTACAAAACGGGTTGCTGCACCGCTGGCCTGAGTTGGCGAATTTGCCGCGAGCCGGCCTTATTCACCGGATCGACAAAGACACGACCGGGCTGTTGTTGGTTGCGAAAACGCTGGATGCACACACGGCATTGACGCGTGCATTGGCGGACCGGGAGATCCATCGTGAGTATGTCGCCATATGCCATGGCGTACTTACTGGCGGAGGCACGATAGACGAACCGATCGATCGTCATCCGCGCGACCGCCTCAAGATGGCTGTCGTGCCGGGTGGTCGTCCGGCGGTGACCCACTACCGAGTGACCGAGCGTTTTGTGGCACATACGCAGGTGCGTGTCATGCTCGACACGGGGCGTACGCATCAGATTCGGGTACATTTTGCGCATCGGCGTCATCCGTTGGTCGGTGATCCGGTCTATGGCGGGCGGGCGCGGATTCCGCCCGGAAACGATGCAGAACTCATCACTGCGCTGCGCGCTTTCAAACGTCAGGCATTACATGCTGCGCGACTCGAATTTGATCATCCTGAAACCGGTGAGCGGCAGGAAGTGGTCAGCGGCCTACCGGCGGATATGCAAACCCTGGTTGAAGTCCTCAGCGCTCATCGTGAGCGTGAGGCATCGGCACCATGAAGTTGATTAGTCCACCATGGGCGCGGCCTGGTGGTCTTTTGCATCAGCGGATTGCTGCGTTTTCGACGACGCGTGCCGGTGGAGTCAGCGCGCCGCCATACGACAGCCTGAACTTAGGCGAGCACGTCGGCGATGACCCTGCATCCGTTGCCGAGAATCGGGCGCTACTGTCAGTGCAGACGCGCTTAAAAGAACCAGTGCGTTGGTTGCATCAAGTCCATGGCAGCGTTGTGGTTGAAGCTAGTTCTGCCGCTGAGCCCGTTGAAGCCGACGCGATCGTTTGTCGACAGCCAGGTGTTCCCATCGCGATCATGACTGCCGATTGCATTCCTGTTTTGTTGGCCGCCGATGACGGCAGCGTCGTCGCGGCGGTACACGCCGGCTGGCGAAGTCTCAGTGCTGACATTTTGGCGAAGACCATCACGGCAATGGATACACCCGCCGCGCGATTGGTGGCCTGGATTGGTCCCGGGATCGGTGTGGCTGCGTATGAGGTTGGCGACGAAATGCGCGATGCGTTTGTCGCGCGCAATCACACGGCAACCAACTGTTTCATGCCCAACGAACGTGGGCGTTGGCAAGCCGATTTGAAAATGCTGACGTTGTTGGCGTTACGACGTGAAGGGCTAGCCCGTGTGACCGATTGTGGTCGATGCACCTATACCGATGCGGATGACTTTTTTTCACATCGGCGCGCCGCGCCTTGTGGGCGAATGGCCAGTGTCATTTGGATTGGGCCTGCCGGCGCTTGAAACCGTGCACTCCGGCCGCCATATCTAACCCAGATAATTGATTTCGGGGTTTCTCGATATGCGAATGGATAAATTAACTAGCAAGTTCCAGATGGCGCTAGCCGATGCGCAATCGATGGCCGTGGGGCGTGATCACCAGTTCATTGAGCCGGCACACTTATTGTTAGCAATGCTCGATCAGCAAGGCGGCGGTATCACCGGTTTGCTGACCAAAATGGGTGCCAATCTTCCGGCGCTGCGTGCCGCGTTGTCTGGCGCGCTGGATCGTATTGCGCAAGTGGACGGCGCCGCTGGCGATGTTCATATGAGCAACGAACTCGGCAAATTGCTGAACGTGACGGACAAGCTGGCGCAACAGCGAAATGATCAGTTTATTGCGTCAGAGCTCTTTGTGTTGGCCGCAGCCGCCGACAAGGGTTCCATCGGCCAATGGTTGAATGATGCCGGTATTTCAATCGTGCCGCTCGGTAAGGCGATTGACGAAATGCGCGGTGGTGAAAGCGTGCAAGACGCCAGTGCCGAAGACCAACGGCAAGCGCTCGAAAAGTACACGATTGATCTCACCGAGCGGGCGCTGGCCGGTAAGATTGATCCGATTGTCGGTCGGGACGAAGAGATCCGCCGAACCATTCAGATTTTGCAACGGCGTACCAAGAATAACCCGGTTTTGATCGGCGAGCCGGGTGTCGGTAAGACGGCCATTGTGGAAGGTCTGGCGCAACGCATCGTCAATGATGAAGTGCCCGAGGGCATGCGCGGTAAGCGATTACTGTCATTGGACATGGGCGCGTTAATTGCTGGTGCGAAATATCGTGGAGACTTTGAAGAGCGGCTGAAAGGCGTGCTGAACGATCTTGCCAAGCAGGAAGGTCAGGTGATTCTTTTTATCGACGAGCTGCACACAATGGTTGGGGCGGGCAAGGCCGATGGCGCGATGGATGCGGGCAACATGCTGAAGCCCGCATTGGCGCGTGGCGAGCTGCATTGCGTGGGTGCGACGACGCTCGATGAGTATCGCGAATATCTGGAAAAGGATGCGGCGTTGGAGCGGCGCTTTCAAAAAGTGGTGGTTGATGAGCCGACTGTCGAAGATACGATTGCGATTCTTCGCGGTCTGAAAGAGCGCTATGAAGTTCATCACGGTGTCGAAATCACGGATCCCGCCATCGTAGCAGCAGCGACGCTGTCGCATCGTTACATTAGCGACCGTCAGTTGCCTGACAAAGCGATCGACTTAGTCGATGAAGCGGCGTCGCGCATTCGTATTGAAATTGATTCGAAACCCGAATCGATGGACCGGTTAGGCAGGCGTGTGATTCAGCTCAAGATCGAGCGTGAGGCACTAAAGAAAGAGTCCGATGAAGCGTCCCGAAAACGGTTATCTGATATTGAATCTCAACTCCGTGAGCTTGAACGTGAGTATGCTGATCTGGAAGAGATCTGGACCGCCGAAAAAGCAGCGATGCAGGGCGCGACGCACATCAAGGAAAATATTGAGAACGTACGCTTGGCGCTAGAGAACGCAAGACGTGCCGGCGATCTCGCGAAAATGTCGGAACTCCAGTACGGCAAGCTGCCCGCGTTGGAGAAGCAGCTAGCGGATGCACTGAACGCTGAAACCAACAAACCGACGTTGGTCCGCAATAGCGTGACCGACGAAGAGGTGGCCGAGATTGTGTCGCGTTGGACGGGTATTCCCGTGGCGAAAATGCTCGAAGGCGAACGTGACAAACTGCTGCGTATGGAATCCGTTCTGCGCGAGCGCGTCATTGGTCAAGAAGAAGCTGTGGTGGCCGTTTCGAATGCCATACGCCGTTCTCGTGCGGGTTTATCAGACCCAGAACAACCGATCGGATCATTCCTGTTTCTCGGGCCTACGGGTGTCGGTAAGACAGAGTTGTCCAAAGCCTTGGCGCAATTCATGTTCGATAGCGATGACGCCATGGTTCGCATCGACATGTCCGAGTTTATGGAGAAGCATTCGGTCGCCCGTTTGATTGGCGCACCGCCGGGTTATGTCGGCTATGAGTCAGGCGGCTATCTGACAGAAGCGGTTCGTCGTCGGCCATACTCGGTGATCCTGTTAGACGAGGTCGAGAAAGCGCATCCAGATGTGTTCAACGTGTTGTTGCAAGTGCTCGACGATGGTCGTCTGACCGATGGTCAGGGCCGGACGGTCGATTTCCGCAATGCGGTTATCATCATGACGTCCAATTTGGGCTCACAACGCATACAAGGCTTCTCGGATGGCGACGACTATGACGGCATGAAAGCCGCGGTGATGGAGGTGGTGGGCACCCATTTCAGACCGGAATTTATTAACCGCGTTGATGATGTAGTGGTTTTCCACTCTTTGGCGCGCGATCACATTCGCAAGATTGTGGGCATTCAACTGACTGATCTGAAGGCGCGCCTCGCCGATCGTGATCTTTCTATCTCAGTGACGGACGCTGCGATGGAGCGTATTACCGATGCTGGTTTTGATCCGGTTTATGGAGCGAGACCGTTAAAACGCGCCATTCAGGTCCAGATAGAGAACCCGTTGGCCGCTAAGATATTGGCCGGTGAATTTTTGCCGGGTTCGGTGATTCGGGTTGATGCCGGTTCGACAGCGACCGGCGTTGACGCGTTGACGTTTATTAACGACGCCTGATCACGATATAAAGGCTATAATTACAAGATCGTCGGCGAACCACCGACCGCTAACACGGAGTAACCCCATGCCTATTTACGAATACGCATGCCAACAATGCGGCCATCAATTGGACGCACTGCAAAAAATCGCTGATGACCATCTCACCGATTGCCCGGAATGCGGGGCGAGTGCGTTGAAACGTAAAATTTCGGCGCCCAGTTTTCGGCTAAAGGGTCAGGGCTGGTACGAGACCGACTTTAAATCAGACAAAGACAAGCGTCGGAATCTGGCGGATTCCGGAGACTCGGCGCCTAAAAGCAGCAAGACTGAGAAGTCTAGCGATACGTCACCGAAGAAAAGCGGCGGCGATGGCAAAGCAGCCTAAAGGGAACCCGTAACCGTGTGGTTTAGACGTTATTTGATTGCAGGTCTGCTCGTTTGGCTGCCAATCGGCGTGACTGTGTTCATCGTTGATATTCTATTGGGCCTCACGCAACGCAACCTCGACAATCTTCTGCAGCTAGTCCCGAACGAGCCGCTGCGCCAGTTCTTATCAAGCATTCCGGGTCTCGGCGCGATTTTTACCGTGTTGATCTTGCTGCTGACGGGACTGCTCACGGCCAACATTCTGGGTAAACGGCTAGTCGCGGCAACCGAGCAATTGCTAAATCGCGTGCCGCTGGTCAGAACCGTTTATACCGCTGTCAAAAACTTCGCTGAAGTCGTCTTCTCGCCGACTGGTGACTCATTCAAGAAAGTGTTGCTGATCCAATATCCGCGCGAAGGTGTCTGGAGTCTCGCGTTTCAGACATCGACCAATTTGGGCGAGGTCCAGGCCAGAACCGGTCAGGAAATGATCTGTACTTTTGTCCCAACCACGCCTAATCCGACTTCCGGATTCATCATCATGGTGCCGGCCGACGAGGCCATCGTGCTTGATATGGAAGTCGAAGAAGCGCTCAAGATGATCATCTCACTGGGCGTCGTCGTACCGGAATGGCAGCCGGGTAAACCTTTGCCACAAGTTGCAGCCGAACCGGACAAACCGTAACATTCCGGCTCTTTTTCAGTGCTGTCGATGCTGTCGACAGGCTATGTCAAATCCATGAGTCATTATTATGCGCACACATTATTGCGGACAGGTTAACGAGTCTCTCGTTGACCAGACGATTACGGTTACCGGCTGGGTGCACCGGCGTCGCGATCACGGTGGGGTTATTTTCGTCGATCTACGGGATCGGGAAGGCTTGCTGCAAATCGTGTTTAACCCGGACGATGCCGATTTGTTCGCCGACGCAGAGCGTATTCGTAGCGAGTACGTCTTGAAGGCAACGGGTAGTGTTCGTTTGCGCCCTGACGGGATGCAGAACGATGGCATGCCCAGTGGTCAGGTCGAGTTGCTAGTCAACAAGCTCGAGATTCTGAATGTATCGGCAACACCGCCGTTCCATCATGATGAGCAAACCAACGAAGAGTTGCGCTTGAAGTATCGGTATCTCGATCTTCGCAAACCCGCGATGATGGAAAATCTCCGCTTGCGACACAAAGTCACGCGCGCGATGCGTGACTATTTGGACAGCGCCGGCTTCGTCGATGTTGAAACGCCAATGCTGACGAGAGCGACGCCGGAAGGCGCGCGCGATTATATCGTTCCAAGTCGCACACACGGTGGTAAATTCTTTGCGCTGCCGCAATCGCCGCAGATTTTCAAGCAATTGCTAATGATGTCGGGGCTCGATCGCTACTACCAGATCGTGCGTTGTTTTCGTGATGAAGACTTGCGTGCCGATCGTCAACCTGAATTCACCCAGCTTGATATCGAGCTGAGTTTTGTCGACGAAGACACCGTGATGGGTTTGATGGAAGAAATGATTCGTCATCTCTTCAAGCAGGTCATGGATATTGATTTGCCGTCGCCATTCCCCCGTATGCCGTATCCGGAAGCGATGCATCGCTTCGGTTCCGATAAGCCGGATCTTCGTATTGATCTCGAATTGATCGAAGTGGCTGATTTAATGTCCGACGTTGAATTCAAAGTCTTCGCCGGACCGGCTGCCGATCCCGACGGACGCGTGGCTGCGCTGCGCTTGCCGAATGGCAGTACACTGAGTCGCAAAGAGATCGACGAGTACACCGCTTTTGTTGGCCGCTATGGGGCGCGCGGATTGGCCTATATCAAAGTCAACGATATCGATGCGGGTCGCGACGGTTTGCAGTCTCCGATTTTGAAATTCCTGCCTGATAATGCCGTCACCGGCATTCTCGAGCGTACCGGTGCACAAACCGGTGACTTGATCTTCTTTGGCGCCGACAAGGCGCGCGTTGTTAACGATGCGTTAGGCGCGTTGCGGGTTCGCTTGGGCGAAGATCGCGGGTTGGTTGCCGAAGGCTGGGCGCCGGTTTGGGTAGTTGATTTCCCGATGTTCGAACGTGATTCGACCGGTAACCGGTGGACGTCGTTGCACCATCCATTCACGGCACCTCGAGCGCCCAGCGCTGATGCGTTGCGCGCGGATCCATCCGATGCGCCATCGCGGGCTTACGATATGGTCCTCAATGGATCCGAAATCGGTGGCGGCTCGATTCGGATTCATGATCAGGATATGCAGGCGGCGGTTTTCGAGTTGCTGGATATCAGTGATGAAGAAGCCGAAGAGAAATTTGGCTTCCTGTTGAAAGCACTTTCTTATGGTTGTCCACCGCATGGTGGTATCGCATTCGGACTGGATCGACTGGTCATGTTGATGGCCGGTGCTGACAGCATTCGGGATGTCATTGCATTCCCTAAAACGCAATCCGCACATTGTCCGTTGACGGATGCCCCTGGCGAAGTATCGGCAGCGCAGTTGAAAGAGACCGGTATCCGCTTACGAGCAAAACCTGCGACTGAGTGATGGCAAAAGTTGGCCCCGCCCATGTGATCTGCGTCCACGGTATGTGGATGCGGGGAGCGGATGCCAACTTCTTGCGTGAGCGGCTGGCCGAACGTTATGGCTATCTAACGCACCAGTGGCACTACAAAACCGTGCGGGCTTCGATTGAAGATAATTGCCGTGCATTGCAGTCACTGGTCGAGGAACGTTTGCATCATCGACAAGACGCCGAGTGTCACTTTGTGGCGCACAGTCTCGGCGGTCTGGTGGTTTTGAAAATGTTGGCGGACTGGGCCGACGCGCCGTCAGGTCGCGTGATTTGTCTGGGGACGCCATTGACCGACCGTGCGGCCGCGCTACGCGTGGCGGCGTTGTCAGACGAGAGCGCTTTATTTGGCCGGCTAACGGATTCGGAAATGCCGCTCGGTAATTCGGCGCTACAGGCCCAGCTGCACCCGCGGACGATTGGGTCTATCGCCGGAACGCATTGCGTCAACCTTGGCAGGCGCGAGTCCGGCTTGTCTTTGCCCAATGACGGCGCTGTTACTGTTGCAGAAACATTGGCGCCTTTTGTAGACGCATCTCTTGAAGTCGCAGCGACACATACCGGCTTGCTGTCGTCTATCGAAGTGACGGATCAAGTGGCGCATTTCTTGATGCATGGGGATTTCCGGGCGTCG
>JBGCGB010000049.1:0-11829 GCA_045110335.1 Woeseiaceae bacterium | reverse complement strand
AAGAGCAATCAAAATCAGAGGGTATATTCAAAAGGCGATCATAACCGCTCCAAAACACACTACGTGGAAAACGACCCTCCTTAGCCTTCGTTAAGAAGTAAAGGTTCGTCTGCTTATCTTGAAATAAGTAATAGCCAGCTGTGGCATATTTTCTCAGGCTATCCGATGCGGGTTTATCGCGAAGAATTGTAAGCCGGATTTCTAACACATTCTGAATTCATGCTGATATTAAAAAAGTTCGCAATAGCGCTGAACGCCCTTCATTGGGCATTTTAAGCCACTCGCCGGATGTCCGCTAATCCCCCCCAAGCTGAAGTCACCTCCCAATCCCTCTAGTCCGGCCCCCATCCCAATCAATACCGCCCCCGCTCAAAACGCGCCCTTTGACGCGCCTTCCCCACTTCTGAGCGTGATGGCTCTCCCAAGGGATGAGGTAGAATGCTCTCTGCGTTTTAATCATCGCATGGGGCCGTGAGGGAGTTCAAATTTCTGCGCGACAGTGCCATCAATCGTCCTGCCTGCGCAGCAATGTGACCCTTACCTGTCATGCCCTCCAACTTTTGAGTGGAGGTGTTAAAACCCTCCGCCTCCAACGCTTTTAAATAGCCGCGTTGATAGATGATGGAGGTCTTCTGTTCGTCTTGGCGCATCTCTGCATAGCCGCGCTCAATCAACGATGTACACCGCTGTTGAAAAGCCGCATCCAATTCTTTCGTAAAGGCATTCATCTTTTAGCGGACATCATTTATCTCGCCTCTAGCGCAACTCACTTTCGAGCGGTCCAGCCACGTCGCACCCGAACTCTCAAGCTGTGCATTCAAGTCTAGGCGCGAGAGTAGCTTCACGCCTGACGCGCGGCCCTGATTTAAGTCGAGCACGATCGCCTTCTCTTCAAAGTCTTCGGGCACTTGCCACGCCAAAGCTTTGCCATCTCGATCACTATGCTCAACTGCTGTAACAATGCCTGCCTTTGTCAATTGGGCTAACCGTAACTCGAGCGACCGTAAGTGCGCGGCAAGTTGCCGTTTACTTGGGTCTCTCCACCCATTGCCTCCGCTCATGTGGGTGTCGAATATTCCAACATAGCCCTTGTTGGGTTTGTCCTGATAGTCTGTACCTTGCGCGATGTCGCGGATAGAGCGATCCACTTTGCGCAAGGTCGGCGGTGAGACTTCGATAATGGAGCCGACTTTAGCGGCTTCGCCCGCCAATGATCTCGACAAAGGCAACTGACCCGAAGATTACTGAACTGGCAATAAATCGCTATATCGCAGGAATAGCTTAGGTCGGCTAACATCTCTGCGGACCCAAGGAATTTACTGAGATAATGTCAAAGAAGACAATTGGCGGTATGGACACGAAGTTTGAGGTTGAGTGCTATCATATTCGGTATGGCTATCGCTCGGCTCACATTTTCGACCGTGGTTTGGTGTAGCCCACTAATTTTCAGGACAACAACAACGCCAGAAAACAAAGAACACTATGAATAAAGTCTACGAAACTGCCGCTGACGCGATGTCAGGGCTGCCGTTTGACGGCATGACGGTTATGAGCGGCGGCTTCGGCCTCTGCGGAATCGCGGAGAACCTCATTGCCGCATTGCGAGATTCAGCCGTTAAGAATCTGACGGTAATCTCGAACAATGCGGGTGTCGACGGGTTCGGTCTCGGACAGCTCTTAGAAGCACGCCAGGTCAAGAAAATGGTTAGTTCTTACGTCGGCGAGAACAAGGAATTTGAACGCCAGTACCTTGGTGGCGAATTAGAACTCGAATTTAACCCGCAAGGTACGCTGGCAGAGCGTATTCGTGCCGGGGGTGCCGGTATTCCCGGGTTCTATACGAAAACGGGCGTTGGCACTTTGATCGCCGAAGACAAAGAGCACAAAGAGTTTGACGGCGAAACCTACATCATGGAATCGGGCCTCAAAGCAGACCTATCCATAATCAAGGCGTGGAAAGGAGATGCGGAAGGCAACCTGATCTTCAAAGCTACGGCTCGAAATTTTTCTCCGATGATGGCGACCGCGGGGAAAATAACGATTGCTGAGGTCGATGAACTGGTGCCCGTAGGATCACTAGACCCGAACTTCATTCACACACCAGGCATCTTCGTACAACGTATTGTTGAAGCCAAATGTGAAAAACGCATTGAACAGCTTACCGTTAAGGAGCGTGAATAATGGCCTGGACACGTGATGAAATGGCGGCGCGGGCTGCACAAGAACTTGAAGACGGTTTTTATGTAAACCTCGGCATTGGCATTCCAACCTTAGTCGCCAACCATATTCCCAACGGCATAGATGTCACGCTGCAATCTGAAAACGGCATGCTAGGCATGGGACCCTTCCCTTACGCCGGTGAAGAAGACGCCGATCTGATTAATGCGGGAAAACAAACCATCTCAACGCTTCCAAAGTCCTCGTTCTTTGACAGTGCCACAAGCTTCGCCATGATCCGTGGCGGTCATATCGATTTATCCATTTTGGGTGCTATGGAAGTTTCGGAAAACGGTGATCTCGCCAACTGGATGATTCCGGGAAAAGTCGTTAAGGGTATGGGCGGAGCGATGGATCTAGTCGCAGGTGTAAAACGCTGTATCGCTCTGTTTGACCACACCAATAAACGCGGTGAGAGCAAATTCCTGAAAGCTTGCACACTTCCCCTAACCGGACAAAAGTGCATCGATATGGTGATTACGGATTTAGGCGTTTTTACGCGACAAGATGGTCAAAACCGTTTCAGAGTAGTTGAACTCGCGCCGAATGTGACGTCTGAGGAAGTCAAAGCGAAAACTGAAGCCAACATCGTTTTTGAATAGAAGCTAACGATGCAAAATCTCTTGGTGAGATCAAATCCCACATGAAACAAACGCCGCCATCGAAACGCGCTTAGGCGATCTGGCGCGCCGCGCCGGCACCACGCAGCTCGGAGAACAAGTCCTTTGGATTGTCCGGCGTAAAGATCAACGTGGACTCCCGTCCCAGACCCAAACGCTTGCAATGCTCGTAAACGCATCGCAACACCGAGTAATCTTCGAGCG
Source organism: Woeseiaceae bacterium (assembly GCA_045110335.1). GTDB lineage: Bacteria > Pseudomonadota > Gammaproteobacteria > Steroidobacterales > Woeseiaceae > CALBPI01. Next base: position 8,788 of record JBGCGB010000049.1, on the reverse strand, counting down.
CGAATCCTACAGAATCGAACAGTGTCATATCCGACGGATCTGTGCGCACCGTCGCGCTGCCTGACAATATTTCCCAGATCTCAGTCACGGGCGAGTCTTCAGGCAAGGCCTGAATTTCTCCCTCAATTCGTGACTGCGGCTCATATTCAACCGCAATCTTGAGATCGGCCAGCATATCTGGCGCCAGCTCGGTCTTGCCAGGACAATCACCGCCCACGCCATTGAAATGGACACCCGGCACCAATTGCTTCCGACTCACCACGGTTCGGTTCGCCTTGTCAGCGGTGACCGTTGATATAATGCCCGCGCCTTCGCAAGCCTCATCAACACTGTCACAAGCCACGAGCTTGAGCGGGTGACCTTTCATGTTGTCAGCGTACTTTTGCATCGCCGCCTTATCGACGTCGTAGTAGCGAATCTCTGTGATACCGAAGGAGTGATAGAAACCGTAGGACTGGAACTCGGCCTGGCAGCCTGTGCCAATCAACGCCATCGTTTTGACGTCCTGGTTCGCCAGCAACTGTGCGGCAAAAACCGAAGTCGCTGCTGTGCGTATCGCCGTCAATAGGGTCATTTCGGACACCATCAACGGATAACCGTTGCGCGCTTCAGCCAGTGCACCGAAGGCGGCGACCGTCAATTTTCCCTCAGCAGGGTTTTGCGGGTGACCGGTGACGTACTTGAACGAATAAGCATCTTTGTCGCTCACCGGCATTAGCTCAATTACACCGTGCGGATAATGATTAGCGACGCGTGGCGATTTGTCGAAATCATCCCAACGGCCATAGTCTTCACGTAAACAACGGATCACGTCTTCAATCAGGTTGTCCAGCCCGATACGGGAAACCAGTTCCCGGACGTCTTCTTTTTCGAGTAGCAATGCCATAACGACTGCTCCTTACAAGAATTTACCCACAATCAATAATTATCGCAGAAAAACGTGCTGTTTTCAGGGCAGTCGTCGCTAAATAGGCCGGTGTACAGCCGTCTCTTTCACCAATTGATGAACGACCTGTCGTAGCGCTTCGTCGTCGGACTTACCCTCACTGACCGCCTGCTCGAAACACGCAATTTGTCGATGGGCGCTCGTACCCCGCGACAAGATCTCAGGCAGCGATTGAATTTCACGCGCGCACCCAAGCGCTTCTGCATCTTCCGCCACCAATTCCATAATCTCTTCGAGTAACTCATCGAATGGCACCACATTACCTTTGGCGAGGTCGACCATGCCAGCATCGGTACCGTAGCGAATAGCCCGCCAACGATTTTCGCGAATCAACATCAGCGTGTATAAACGCCAACGCTGATTATGCCGTCGCAGACGATAGAGCATCCGCAACAGACACTGCGTGAGCGCCGCCAGGGCGATCGCATCATCAAGCCGCGTGCAAACATCCATAACGCGTGTTTCAAGCGTGGGATAACGAATACTCGGTCGCAAGTCCCACCAAATCTTTGAGGCATCTTCAATAAGACCGGCACGCCTTAAAATATCCACATGCCGCGTGTACTCGGCGTAACTCGTAAAACGCTCGGGCAAGCCGGTTCTAGGTAGCGCATCGAAAACGGTCAACCGGTATGATTTGAGCCCAGTGTTTCGACCATCCCAAAACGGTGATGACGTTGACATCGCCAATAAGTGCGGCAAGAAATAGCTCATCTGATTCATAAGATCGATACGAATCGCGTCGTCATCAATACCGACATGCACATGCATGCCACAGATGACCAACCGACGCGCGGCAGTCTGCATCTCTGCGGCCAGCGCTTGGTACCGAACATGCTCGGTAGGCTTTTGCTGCCACCACCGGCTCGACGGATGGGTCGACGCCGCAATCGGTGCCAGCCCATGCCTACCGGCAATATCAATAACGGTGTTGCGCAGCATGCCCAAGTCTTCGCGAGCCTCTGGAACACTCTCGCAGACCTTCGTGCCGACCTCAATCTGGGACCGCATGAACTCGGGACTGACCTGACCATCTGCAGCGCTTTGGCACTCTTCCAACATCTGTTGCGGCGGATCGATGGCTAGCTCGCCCGTCTCTCTATCAACGAGCAAGTACTCTTCTTCTATGCCGATGGTAAAACTGGGTTTTGCTGTTGCCATAACCTACTCCGCGCTTCTTTCTGATGCCGAAACCAATCGCTGCTCTTCACTAAAATCGGCCACAAGGCCGGATACCGGCAGGCGCGCTTGCGTCAGATTGTCCATCATGCTGGATGACAGCACACGCGATAACCTGGCTGACCAATCGCCCACACCCTTACTATCGGTCAGGTGATCCTGGCGAACCTCGATCGCAACGTTCGCGAGGCCGGCGCGCTCGGCATGGTAATCGACTGAAAAATCCTGAACTTCGCGGCCCGAGTATGGCTTGTTATCCCCGACGACAATACCGGACTCGTTCGACAAGGCAGCGATGACCGGATCAGCAAATCGGCGGTCATGATCAGACATGATGCCAATGTCCCACGGCCGCTTTTCCCCATCGAAACGGGGCGTGAAGCTATGAATGGCGACGTACACCGGCAGACGGCCCTGACGTTCTTTGGCCATCAATGTCTGGCTAACCGTGGCATGGAACGGTACATAAAGTTGGTCGATCCGTTGCTGCAAATCGACCCTATTAAGACCGGTGTTTGGCTGCACCGGCACACCGTCAGCGTGACTCAACACTAGTGTCGGATCCGCCAGGCGACGATTGCAGTCAATAACGATGCGAGAGTAGTTGGCCACGACCGCTGTGGCATCGAGCAGCGCGGCAAGTTCTGTCACCAACTCACGCGTACCCCAATCGCAAGCGAAGTGGGTTGCCATCAATGCAGCGGGATACTGGCCATCGAGGCCGCTCGGTAGACGATCGCTGGCGTGTTCACAAACCAACACAATCGGACTACTGGCATCGGGATTCAAAATCATCGCCGGTGCGAGTTCATCTGACTTTAACAACGATTCAGACATGATCGCCAGGATGGACTGGGTGGCAGTGAAGGTTCGACATCGTCCCAGTCTAACCCAGTGACCGCGAAGCTCAAGTGCCTGGCGGCGTTAACCGGCGTTTATGCCAGCTTTCGAGCAGAGACCCACGGTGAGAACTCGTCCATTGGTGACGGTCGTGCTATGCCGAATCCCTGCACTAGCGGAATGCCGAGCGTAGCCAGCGTATCGCGGATGTCCTGCGTTTCGACATGTTCCGCGATGGTCTCAATACCCATCGCCAGGCCGACTTGTTGAATAGCCGTCACCATACTCTGATCGACAAGATCATCCACAAGGTTGCGAACAAAAGTTCCGTCGACCTTGATGTAGTCGACAGGCAGGTTCTTCAAATACGCAAACGACGAGAGCCCACTGCCAAAATCATCGAGCGAAAAGAGGCAACCCAGTACTTTGAGCTCGTTCATGAAATGTGTCACCCGCGAAAGGTTTGCGATGGCTGCTGTTTCAGTGATCTCAAAACAAACGGCGCCCTTACAAAGCTCGACCTCGCGTAAGGAGTCTTTGACAAACTCAAGAAAACGATCGTCACTTAACGAGTTGCCCGACAAGTTTATCGAGAGCGTGTACGCTGCTTGACGATTCGGGTTACCGGTGTCGGCATGGCTGAGCGCTTCTTGAACCACCCAGCGATCGAGCGCCGGCATGCGATCATATCGTTCGGCAGCCGCAATGAAAGTCGCAGGCAAGACTCGCTGCCCATCTTCGTCGATCATCCGCAATAGCAACTCATAGTGTGTGCAACAATCCTCACCACCATCGGTGACTGTGCTTACGATGGGTTGAAAGAACAGCTCAAATCTATTTTCTTCCAGTGCCCGATTGATACGGGTCAACCAATGCATCTCCTGATGCCGGTCACTGGCTTCGCCCTCACGATAGAGGTGAATTTGGTTGCGACCATTGTCCTTGGCTGCAAAACAAGCAACATCCGCGGCGCTAAGAATCGAACTAACACTGGATCCTTTGTCCAGCATCACAACCCCGATACTGGCCCCAAGTGTATGCACGGAATCCTGCCATTCGAAACGATGAGACTCGATAGCACTGCGAACGCGCTCGGCCACAGCCATAACACGATCAACATCGGCACCGTTCACCAGAATCGCAAATTCATCACCACCCAGGCGCGCGATCATGTCGCTGACCGGTACGGCCGATTGGAGACAAACGGCTATCTGGCGAATAAGCTCATCGCCGGCGGTGTGACCGAACGTATCGTTAACGACTTTGAACTGATCCAGATCAACGTAAAGCAATCCACAACTGTCAATGGATCCCGCTTTCACCCGTGAGATTGCCGATGCCAGGACACTGTCAAACTCTTGCCGGTTTACAAAACCAGTCAAAGCATCATGAGCGGATTGATAAGAGAGTTTACGCAACAGGCGATCCATGTTGCTGACATCATGGAACACCATGACGGCGCCTACGATATGGCCCAAGCGATCACGGATAGGGGCAGTCGATGTTTGCACGGGTACTTCTTTACCCGACCGATCAATCAACACCGTCGAGGTGGACAAAGTCACAACACGACCTTCCTGTAACGCTTGCGTGATCGGGTTATCAATCATCTCCCGACTATGCTCATTGACCAGCGTTAACAGTTCCTCAACAGGCTCTCCCGAGAGCGCGCGCATGCTGAAACCCGTCAATGCCTCGGCTACGGGATTGAGATACTCAATGTGGCCTTCTGAATCCGTTGTGATAACGCCGTCACCAATAGACTTCAGTGTTACCTCTGCGCGTTCTTTCTCTGCAAAGATCCGACGTTCTGCGCGTTTACGATCTGAGATATCAGAAATCGTCCCTTCGATACAGCATTGACCATCAGGGTAGACAACTGCACGTGCATTCTCGATCACATCAATCGGCGTTCCATCGCGCCGCACCATGACGGCTTCGAGTCGACGCACCTCACCATGTTCTTCGATTTCCCGCACGAAGCGCTGCATGTCTTTTGAGCTTTGATAGGTGTTCTCGCGGGTCACGCTGCCTAACAGTTCCGCTTCATCATCAAAGCCGAGCATCTCAACCATCGCCGGATTGGCGGCGATAATGCGGCCACCGGTATCGGCTATGTAAACGCTCTCAACGACATTTTCGAACAAACCGCGAAAACGACCCTCGCTCTGCAATAGATCCTGTTTGCTGCGATCCCTGTTCAATGCGATCGCTGCCATCCTAGCTAGATTACTGATGGCATCCAGCTGCGTTGTGTTTGGTTCCCGCTTGCTGTCGAAGTACAAGTCGATTGTGCCAATGGGATGATCTTCCGCCTTAACGATCGGCATCGACCATGCGGACTTGATACTCAAACGCCGTGCAAAACTGGTGTGATCTGCCCAGGCATTGTGCGCCGAAACATCGGTCGTGATCACCGGTTTCTTCGTCGCGAGCGCTACACCACAACTTAGTGCTGGTCGGTCAACCGGCAAGTGTTTCAAAAACTTGATGTCGGTGCGTGACAGTGAAGGCGCACTGAATAATTGCAACGTTGATTCAGTCTTGTCCAATAACATCAGTGCAGACCGACTTCCAGGAACTAGCTGTTCCGCCGTCCGACACAACGCATGCATGATACTTTTCAGTGCCACATCACTGGCAATCATTTCCAGCAGTTTTTTCTCGCTGTACTCCGCCAGTTCTTTTCGCTTGCGATCTGCGATGCTGAGCACATTCACGCGAATCAGCTGGCGATCCGCGGCAGGCAACCGACTCAATCGAACCTCGCAGGGCACTTCATAATCGTTGCTATTGCTGTAGAGCCATTCGAACGTCGGTTGCTCCCCTAACAATGCGCGCGCGATAAATTTGTTAATACGTTTTGACTCAACCTGATTATCTGCATTGGCCGACAATCCGCGATGACCAAAAAACCCGCTGGCTAGTAGTCGTTTTCTTGGCAGGTTGAAAAGCTGGGTCGCTTTTTCATTCGCGTCCACAAACTGTCCTGCATCAATGTCGAACACCAGTATGGCATCCGGCGCGTGCTCGACCAGCGCTCGATAGCGCTCCTCGTTTTCAGCCAAAGCGGATGCGGCCGCGACACGTGCGGACACATCGCGCATACAGATCACGAAATCACCCGCCGCTGCCGCTGACAATCGGCTAACCGTGAGTTCTAAATGAAATGGCGAACCGCCGCTTCGCTTGCCTCTGATCTGCCCCCCCGATAAGTCCGGCGAGGTACTGCTTAGATCGACAACAAAAGGTGTCAGCCATTCCTCCGCCGTACGGGAGTTGTCGAGACCCAACAAGTCGATCATGTTCAGACCGGTTAAGGAGCGATTTTGGGGGGCAAAAAACTGTACGGCGACCCGATTGGAGAAGTGCACAATGCCTTCACGACTGACCGTAACCACCATATCCGCAACGTTGTCCAGTACAGCACGCAGGTCGTCGCTGAGTAGCCCGCTAAAGCGCGCTCGCACGCCGGAGCTTGACGCCATGGAAACAGCGAACTCGTCTTTTTCTTGATGATTGACAGCGGCGTTGGTAGCGGTGACATCAGCGTCAGGCGTGACGGGATTTAGAGCCTCGTGTATCGAGGTATCGGAACCATCCAGCATTTCATAAAAGCGACTGACGATATCCAACAGCTGGCCCACGTCCAGGTTTTTTGCTAACCCGTCGCCCAGAGTGGCATCGCTAATTTGTGCTTTCAGAATCGGATGCATTGCCGCGTTTCATTACTGCGAGACGCGTCGATTCCATTCCGCGCCCCTACTAGAACATGGCCTGCAATAACTACGATCCCGCGTAATCTAAAGACACTGTCCGTTAGTTAGCCTGACGATCAATTTGGTCGACAGGCTTAACCCCGAGCATGCACGGTAGAACGACGAGAGATCACTTACTGTGAAGTAAATCTCTTTTTTGGGGATTGGCTGGGAATAATTTCCCTAGGTCCGGATTATTGTAATGTCTCCGACTCGGTCTCAATAGACTGACTAGCCGGCATCGATGAAAGCACTTCCACGCCGGTATCAATAATCTCGCCATTCCGAAGCAATTCAGGGCCACCTTGCCCGACCTGAACCGGAATCGTCACCACTTTGGTAAACGGTTGATTATTGTAAACTCCAACAATTTGAACATTGAGATAGCTGCGCCCTTCTGAGGCGGCCGTCACAACCGCGTCGTAGGTTTGCCCGCTTACGTCGGCTGCGCCGCTCTTGAGTGCGATTTGCGCAGGCGCATTTTTCGAAAGCGCCAGATTACCGCGCGTTGTCATCGACATGCTCATACCGGACACCGAGTCACTCTGACTTCGAATTTTCAAACGAACTTGCAACGGCTGCCCAACGGCCGGCTCGCTCAAAAACTCATAGGCGATGTTTACCGGCACGGTTGGCTTGCCAATCGAAGACTGGGTTAAATCTGTCGCCGTAATCTTTGGTGTCGGCATCGTGGTGTTCGCCGTTGTGGGCGTAATCGATTCTCCACATGCGACTAGCGTGAAAAAGGGAATGACCAAAGCAATGGTGCGGCTGTTTTTTCTTAACATTTCAAAACTTCCTAAAACTGTCATGTTACGACGTCACGGTGACATCAAAGCAGGTACGATTGTCGGGCTGCGATATCGCAACGGGATCACCACGCAAATAGGAGAACTCATAGAGCACCATGACGTAATCACCAGGCGTCAGTCCGGTCAATGTAAACGTCTCGCCGTTTGCATCACCACTGCCACCGAAACCGATCAGAACACCCTCTCGGAAGACAAACGCATCGGGATCACTCGCGCCCGTCGCCGGCGGATTAGTCGTGGTGATGGTGAACTGATAATCACCAGCGGTCGCTACAGGAATTCTGACAAAACGACGCACTGAAAGCTTGTTGCCGTCCTCGTCAGGATCAAAAATATCCGTGCTGCATAAGTTGACCGCCGCAGCGTCGGGCATAATTTCCGTATAGACCGGTAACACCAAATCGGGTCGACCAGCGGCCTCTATTTCATTGCTACCGTACGCATCGTTGTCGCCAACGATCCTTTGCGTAGCCAACAAAACGTCGATCTCTGGCACGAGGCTCGGGTTGCGTGCGCGAATGCCTTCCATGAATGGGAAGATGGTGGTGAACGGTGTTCCAACTCTTTGTTCATTGACGAGTACGTCATAGATAGGACCGAACCCGAGCGAAATGGTATCGCCTAAATCGTCATTGCTGTCGAACAGGTCATACAGAATAACCTGCACACTGCCCTCGTTGTACCAACCCCGTTGGGCGGCGCTTGCACGATTGCTTTCTACACTGAATGAAAAGCCCGACCCCTGCTGACTACCCTGAGTGTCGAAGTAGATGGCATTGCCATTGATCATGGCAGACACCGCATTGCCGAAGCCCTCGCCGAAAGCGAGCCTTGGGTCTAACCGGTCGCTCAACGTGTGCGAGCCACCCGTGCTGTCTGACCTTGAGAAGTTGTCCTCGAAGTAATGCCCCCACTCATGAGCAACAACGTGCGTATCAAACTCTTCAGTATCGCTATTCTCTTCGCCTAACAGGAACAAAGAATCGATATCTCCGCGATAAAAAGAGGTCCCTAACTCTCCCGTATCGAAATTTCGATTATTAGCGATCGTCGGCGAATTATTGACGCTCCAGAATGAATCCAGCGGCGCGAATACGGCATTGGGATCGGCCGCAACGACCATTTGAATCGCATTGTAAATGGTATCCAGAATCGCAAATGGCGCAGCAGCACGTGTGTTGCCATACGATGCGCCGGTCCAGCCCGACAGCGCTTGCAAGTCGACGGTCAATGAGCCCACACCGCTATCGAAC
>JBGCGB010000048.1:0-100901 GCA_045110335.1 Woeseiaceae bacterium | reverse complement strand
GCCTGTCCCCGTTGACGGTCCCCGTTGGCGTGCCTCCCGTTGACGTGATCACCGCCGCGAGCGTCCACGCAGTCCAAAGCTGACGTCGCTGCTAAAAGAGGTAGATCGGCGAGTTTTGACGAACTCGCCGACTGCAAACAGTCGTCCACTGGTTGATAAAAGTGCAGTCCCTTGCATTGCGCTCCTTGTTGAACAGTATTAAATCAGAGTACCGACGGTAGCCGAAGTGTGGGTGGTGGCAAATGCGGGGGCACTTTTGTGAACCACGTCTCGTAAGCGCATGTTAAACACGTCACAGCTGCTCCGTTCACACGCTACCCTTCAATGATCGTAGTTAGAGTTTCCTGTCAATTAGATGTTGACGATTTCCCATTAGGCCGATGGATAAGTTGGCACAACACGGGAGTAATCAGGTCAGGCACAAAACACCGATTATAGAAAAGAAACAAGACCAGCCAGCCAGATCAGTCAACGCTACAGTTGCACCATGCCAAGAGCCAGAAAACATCTGGTGTGCCTGGATAGCACGCCGTACTACCATGTTACCGCGCGCTGTGTCCGCAGAGCTTTTCTGTGCGGTGTTGATCGCGAGAGTGGCAGAAGCTACGAGCATCGTCGTGGCTGGATAGAAGACCGTATTCGTGTACTAGCCTCACTATTCAGTATTGAGTTGTGTGCTTATGCCGTCATGAGCAACCATTATCACTTAGTGGTTAAGTTGATTCCCGAGGGAACAGCGTCCTGGTCAGATGACGAAGTACTGCAGCGATGGACATCATTGTTTCGAGGGCCGTTGTTAGTACAGCGGTATTTGTCTGGCGAAGTACTATCCGAGATTGAACAGTTGACGCTATCAGAGATCACCAGCGTCTTCCGGCAAAGACTCGGAAGCTTGAGCTGGTTCATGAAGTGCTTGAACGAGCCGATCGCGCGACGCGCTAATGCTGAAGACAGCTGTAGCGGGCACTTTTGGGAAGCACGGTTCAGCTCCCAGCCGCTGTGCAGTGAGCAAGTGTTGATCGCAGCGATGGTCTATGTTGATTTGAACCCTGTCCGCGCACAGATGGCCAGCACACCAGAACAATCGGACTACACGAGTATCAAAGCAAGACTTGAAAGCGCCAATGATATGACGTTGGTGCGTAGAAGCGTTAGGCGATTGCTAAACGATGGAGAGCTTCGCCAATTCAATGTGGCCGAGCGACCTTTGTTGTCTTTCGCTGCGGGCGACGTCTCAAATGAGATGACGCTTCCGATCACACAAGCTGACTATCTCATCTTGCTGGATGCAACAGGCCGCATTGCTATGCCCAACAAGCGGGGCCGAATAGACCCGGCAGTACAAACCATCACTGAACGGTTGGGGTTAACCCAAGAGCAGTGGGGTAACGTGAGTAGTTATTTTGAATCGCATTATCGACGCGGTGAGCTGTTACTGAAAAACAGTGCTTGAATGGGAGAGTGGATAAGGATCAGGGTAGTGCCTGAGATATCGCGCTGCGTGAGATTTAACAAGACACCACACAGACTTAATCATTGCGGTAAGTCTTCATTGACCCGTGGTTTTTGTTCAGCAAGTGTTGATTGGTTACACATCTGGTAGCCTGCGCCTGTCCTTCTTATCTTATCTATCTTATCTATATGCGAAAAAGTCGCTATGATGTCTAGAGCGTATAAACTATCCACCTTTTTTATCAGCAGGAACTTGGTATGAATCAACGACAACGTACCGTGCTGTTTAGTTTTCCAACACTCGCGGCATTGCTGATTTGTGTTTCGACGACACCATCTAGTGTTGCCGAGGATACCGTCACAAGTACTTACCGTGCGAATGAGGTCTTTCGCAGCGATGATGGCATCACATCAGTAGAGTCCCTGGGTAAGGGCGTTTTTCTTTTTCGCTGGAAACCAGGGCTCTATGTCAGTCCTTTCCTCGTAGGAACCGACGAGGTCATCGTGGTGGACCCTATCAGCGCAGAGGTCGCGAAACTCTATCGCGATGCCGTCGCCGCGGTTACCGATAAACCCATCACCAAGATCATTTACAGTCATGAACATCTCGATCACATAACAGGGGCTAACGTTCTAAGCCCCGACGCTGATCGATATGCCCACCCTCTGACAACTAATTGGCTCAGGGAATACCACGCCGACGAAGTGCCGCTGCCAACGAACAGTATCAATGACGGCGACTTCGTTCATGCCGGAGCGCGTTCTATCGGGGCCCATTACTTCGGACCCAATCATGGTGATGGGAACATCGCTTTATCGTTTGATACTGACATTGGCAAACTCCTCGTTTTTGTCGACACGATAGAGATCGGTATTGCGCCTTACCGATCCTTGCCCGACACCAGCTTCAATGGGTATCTGCGTGCGCTTGAGGGCGCGGCAGCATTGGACCCCGATTGGGTGCTCGGCGGCCACAGTGGGCCGGGGCCTGGCATTTGGCTCACGCGTTTCCTCAACTACTTTAGAGACATGGCTGCCGCTCTCGCCATGGCAGAAGACGAGATTGGCCTGCTGAGCGTTGCACAAGACGAGAGTTTTATTGTCGCTAGTGAGCGCCATAACCGCGCTATTGTCAGTATGGCTGTCGATTTACTGCGACCAAAGTACGGCGACTGGTACGGTTTCGACGAGTGGGCACCGATGAACGCAGACACCGTTCGCATGGCGATCATCGTCGGCAAGTAAACCACCAAATTTCCCGACCATGTTTTGTAGTGTAAAACTGGGATCGAACCGCAGTTTCGACACGGTCAACGATACTTCAGATTATTCGCATTGGAAATTAGGTAATAGGTGTATTTTCTTGAGGTGTATTTTCTTGGACAGGCACTCATTAGGTAATACCAACTATTCGGCCAATTCTAGAATCTCGTGCTTAACGGTAGTTTTTCGATCGGTGGCGCTGCGCCTGTCCTGGTCTAATTGGTTCTGGTCTAAATCGCAAAAGTATCATCGATCAATCAAGCGGTAAGGGGAACCCGTCGTTTGATGCAACGGATAAGCCTCAACATGATGCATCCGTCTCTGACGGCCTCTAGCCCCCAGTCTCGCAATACTCAAGAACGATGCACCTGATGTGCGTAGATGTGTATTGTTGTGGTGTAGCTCGAAACCTAATATGTCGACGGTTCTTCTCATTTTTAGCGGAATGTTCGGATGGCAAACTGGAACGAAATTCATACGGCGGCGCAAGTCGTCAAGCTCGGCACGGTCAGCGCCGCGGCAGACGCTTTGGGTATCCATCGTGCGACTGTGATTCGACACATTGAGCAACTAGAAAAAGACTATGGCGCTAAGTTGTTCATCAGAGCGAAGAACGGCTACACACCAACAGATCTCGGTGTTGAGCTGCGTCACGTCGCGGATCTGGCCGACGCGCGATTTTCAGAGCTAAAGCGGATCGTCAAGACTCTGGGCTTGTTCGCGTCGGCCGACTACATCAAACGCAACGGTATTCCTCAAGATCGCAAAGACTACGCTGAACATACGTTTATCGGGTCAACTGAAGCGCGTCATTCCCGGTCATCGTTCTTGTTGTGGATGGCGAAGTACGTGCCAGCAGAACGGATACAACTGCGATTCAATGATTTCGAAACCGCCGAACGCGCCATCATCAACGGGCTGGGCATCGGTTTTATGCCGCATGCGCTTGCGCAACGCCAAGAAGGCATGGTGGAGGTCAGACCACCAATGAGAACATGGATGGTTCGGTCGTGGCGCGTGACACATGTCGATCTACATCGTTCTGCAAAGGTGCGCGCGTTTCTGGCGTCTATCAAGGCAGTCTATCCTCTATAGCTCGCGCGCTGTGCATTCCGCCAATGAGCGATTTTACTCGCGCACCGAAGACGTATTACGTCGACCGATCATGCGGCCTACGGGGATCCAGACCCAGAAGCTTAGCAAGACTGCTGTGCCGGAAACGACAGTCATCAGCGTGCCCGGTAGAAAATTTACATAGCCTGGTATGTCGACGAACACCAGATAGCCAATATCAAGTAAGCCACCGATCATTGCGGTCACCCAGATCGCAGTCATGCTGTGTCGCCAGATAAACACGGCGCCAATCATCGTAATAAGACCGCCCCAGAGCAAGTTCCAGCCGTGCTGATTGAGAATGCCCCCTACCGCAGGGTGGTAGGCGGCCATTAGCAGTTCAGGATCAACGGCATCCGCAATGCCCTGAAAGCCACCCGTCGCATCGGACGAAATCACGATAACGCCGGCAACAGCGTGGACTAACCCCCAGACAATCCATAAGACGGTAGCAACCTTCAGCGCTAGCGATTGTGTTTGTGTCATTGGCTTGTTCTCCATGTGTTCGATAGCGGGAGGGGCAGAGCTGATTGGCTCGGCATTTAGACTCCCACAGAACAGCACCGGCGAATAGATCCGCTACGCGCACATGCAGTGCATATATGTAACATCCTGATAGAGGTCCTCGAGTGATAATCAGGACAGGCACAAAACCAGCGGGACAATCAGTGCATTTTCTTACATTTTCTTGGACAGGCACACATTAGGGAAAGCCAACAACTCGGACAGTCTTAGAATCTTCTGCTTAACGGTACTTTTTCGCTCTATGAAGCTGTGCTTGTACTGATCTAAGTGGTGTTTTCGACTTGTGGTGTTGTGCCTGTCCTGATCTAAGTGAATCGCTGTCGCGCAGACGGGCAAGCTTACGGCTGGCTCTATCTTACGGCGCATGCTCAATCAAAATTGACTGAATACCTCTGTTATCCTGTAATCATGAGCATCAAAGAAGAGCAGTAAGGTTATGAGTCGCTGGATTGTCTTTTGTCTAGGATTGTTAGGGTCAGCCACCACTTTGGCCAGCGAGTTAGCGGAGCTTAAGACCAATGGTGAAAAGGCGGTGCATTGCTATTATGCACACACCATTCGGATGCAGTTCGCCGGTGCGATGAACATCGCCCCGGAAGAAGCAAACACCATCATGGCTAATGTCTCTCGTTGGCAGAATGTAATCCAGCGGGAATTGCCTGATGTTGCGGCACAGCAGGCTGCTCTGCAGGCGGCCACGACATCACTCTCACAACGGATGGGTGCTTTACGACGTGACCCCAATGCGATGATTGACCAAGTGATCAAGCCACTCGGGGTTGCATGCGATGAGCTGCTCGATCAACTCGATAAGCCGGAGGTCAGATCGCAGCCTTCTGCGATCGTAAGTGACGCAGTTTCCGCAACGCCGACAGGTCCTTTTGACAAGGATGCGTTCGCTGGTTTACTGATGACACCCAGGTATGCCGATTTTCGCTGGAACCCACATAGCGATCTCTATGCGAAGATCAAGGGTAGGGGTTCGCTTCGGCGTATCGCAAATGGTTTCCGTCTTGAGTTTGAAACCCGTATCAAAACGCTTTGTGTGGGTGATTTGATTGAAACACGGCGATCGCAGGATGGTTATCTGATGCACCTTAAGGTGCCGGAAAGCAGCGGTGAAGGGTGTCAACCTCGCGTGACCCATGGGTTGTTGTTTCCGATGAGCTTCGACGAGCAACCCAAGAATCGGCGTTTGATGTTGCGGTTGTATGATGCGCAGAATCGGTTGATCACCGGTATGCGCTTTGAATCATCAGCATTGGAATCGAAGCATTTAGACCCTGATAAGCTCATGGTGATGGATGATGTCGTCTATGACATGCAGCAAGCCAATGATGACGAGCGACGGAATGCGAAGCTTGTCAATTTTCGCCAGAACCGCGATTTTCCGCGTCTGAATCCGTTTTATGAAAGCTGTCGTTCAGCTACGCCGTCGAGTACTGGCGAGCCCGCTGAAGCCAACTACTACTGTTTATGCATGACCTATAAGTTCGGTGTTGGTGAACGAATTCCAGAGCCCGAGTTTTTGAGCTATATCGAGGACTTCAGTCGTCTCACGGATCAGTTCCGCGTGTTTACCGACGATAACAAGATGTACACGCGGCTTTCCGAAGAGTGTCGCGTTTGCGGTGCCGGAGACCGTACACTGCGCGCCGGATGTGATTCACCGGATACGGCGATGTTTTTGCCGAATACGTTCGCCGGCGTGATTGATCAAATGGAAAAGAAGGAACTTCGACTTGAGTCGTCGACTTTCTATAAAGAGCACTTCTTTGTCATTTATTTGCAAGGCTATTCCAATCAATGCCAAAGCCAAATCGTCGATCCCGTGCCGTTTGACTATGTTGTCACGGAAACAACTACCGACCCTTATGCCGGCAGTTTCACCAATGAAGTTCAGCGTGATCGTACCTATGTCGCGCGTCGTCATGCGGCACGCTATAAAGCGATCTATGACAAGCATGCCAAAATGACGCCAGAACAGTTTGTCGGTGCGATTAGAAATCTAGCTATTACCAGTGAGGCTGATTTGCGACGAACACAATCCGATATGGCGATGCGTATCAACATTGAGACCGAAAAGCGTGTGGCTGTGCGGGATCACTTAGCGCAGGGCTGTACATCAGCGCCTGTGCAACGCGTCTACTCCCGGTTGAGTCGTTTGTTTGAATGAATCGCGTCGTGAAATGTGAGAAAAGATAGCATCGTTGCAATCAACAGTACGTTGCTCATGCTTAGAATCCTTCAGCGCATGTTTAAGCAGCGTTTAAGATAATTTTTTGCCAAGTAGCCCTGCGGTGGAAGATAAATCCAGCCCGGCCTTCCCAGAGACAACCTGACGGCTAGACCTCAAGAAAATAAAATAAGGAATCATTGTTGCGTTCATACCCGAGTGATTCATAAAGCGCTTGAGCGTTCATATTAGTCTTAGCGGTTTCGAGCAAGATACCTTTTGCGCCAGTGTCGATTGCAAATTCTCGAGCGGCGTCCATGAGCCTTCGGCCTACACCAAGTTTTCTCGCAGACTGTTCAACATACAGATCGTTGAGCACCCATATCGGTGCAGCGGATACCGATGAGAATGACGGAAAAAGTTGCGTGAATCCGCAACAGCTCCCATCGCCCTTGTCACCGACAAAAATTCTCGACTCGTCATTCATCAGTCGTTGTTGAATAAACGATCGGGCGAGACCAGGGTCACTCGCTTGTTCGTAGAACACTCTGTAACCGTCAAAAAGACGCGTAAGTTCGTCAATGTCTGACATTGATGCCGGGCGTACATGAGTAGTCAAGTTATCAATCTCCGGTGGTCTTTGAAGTCTCGTTGTCCAAACCATATCGCGCAATCAAAAGTCTAGTCACACCCAACATCAATTGTTTTGTTGCCTATCTGCGGTATTTTTGGCACGAAACTTAGCCTATCAGCTCATCGCAACAACCGCATGACGATCAATGAAAAGCATTGTCCGATAAGCTCGATTTGCATGCGTTAAATGATTGATTTAACTATAGTTCATCGTTTGGTGGAGATTTTTCAATGCGTTTCAATATGCGATGATCGCCGGATAACAAATATCAGGGGATTCTTATCATGTTGCAACTCAACGGTGTCACTCACGTCTATCCAAACGGTACGCAAGCGCTGACCGATGTCACGCTGACCATTCCGAAAGGCATGTTTGGCTTGCTTGGCCCCAACGGTGCTGGCAAGTCGACATTGATGCGGACGATTGCGACGCTGCAAACTCCAACTCAGGGTCAGATTACGTTTGGTGACATCGATGTCTTGAAGCAACCCGAGCAACTGCGCGAACGGCTCGGCTATCTGCCGCAGGATTTCGGCGTCTACCCGCGCGTCAATGCGTACGACATGCTTGATCACATGGCGGTGCTCAAGGGGATCGCTTCCAAGGCCGATCGTAAGTTGACGGTCGAGACTTTGCTCAACCAGGTCAATCTTTGGGATGTACGCAAAAAAGCGATCGCCGGTTTTTCCGGTGGTATGCGTCAGCGCTTCGGCGTTGCGCAAGCGTTGATCGGTAATCCGGAGTTGATCATTGTCGATGAACCCACGGCCGGGCTTGATCCGGAAGAGCGTAACCGTTTTTTGAACTTGCTGGCTGAAATCGGTGAGAACGTGGTCATTATCTTGTCGACGCACATCGTCGATGACGTGGCGGACCTTTGTCCGCGTATGGCGGTGCTTGCACAAGGTCGATTGCAGCTCGAAGGTGCACCGCACGAATTGATTGAACAAACACGCGGGCGCATCTGGTCCAAGACTATTTCGCGTGATGCGCTGGCTGATCATCGCGAGCGCTTCGATGTGATCTCGACACGCCTGATCGCCGGCTCAACCATCATCAATGTGATCAGTGACACGGATCCCGGCGATGGTTTTGCGGCTGCCAGTGGCGGTCTGGAGGACGTGTACTTCTCGACGCTGGCTGATCTGCGTCGCGACGTCGATCAAACCGCAGCCTGAGTCACACACGATGTTTACTAATGTATTCGCGTTTGAGCTGCGCTATCAGGCTCGCAATCCCGTGTTTTGGGTCGTCTTTGCGCTGTTTTTTCTGCTGACTTTCGGGGCTGTTTCGTCGCCGAATATTCAGATCGGCGACGGCGGTAATATCAATGCCAACAGTCCGGCGGCGATCGCCGAGACGATGATCATCCTGACCATCTTTTTCATGTTCGTGACGACCGCTTTTGTGGCCAATGTCATTGTGCGTGACGATGAAAGTGGCTTCGGCCCGATGGTGCGCGCCACGCGTGTCAGTAAGTTCGACTACCTGATCGGGCGCTTTGCCGGTGCGTTTGCAATATCGGCGATCGCGTTCCTCGCGGTGCCACTGGCGATCTGGATGGGATCGCTCATGCCGTGGATGGATCCGGAAACGCTTGGGCCGAATCGCTTTGGATTTTACTTGTATGCATACTTGTTGCTCGCACTGCCAGGTATCTTTCTGACATCGTCGCTGTTCTTCGCCGTGGCAACCGTCACCCGCACGATGATGGGCAGCTATATCGGCGTCGTTGTCTTCCTGGTGTTGTATCTGATCTTCGGGGCACTAACGGAGTTCGATCCTAATCTGTTGACGTTCAGCGCCTATACCGAGCCTTTTGGCGGCGCCGCGTATGAGTTGATCACGCGTTACTGGACGGCCTCGGAAAGCAACACGCAAATGCCGCCATTCGACGGTATCTTGCTCGTCAATCGGCTTGTCTGGTTCGGCGTGTCGTTGCTGGCACTAGCATTCGCTTACTCGCGCTATCAGTTTGCCGAAAAAGGCTTGTCGGCGCGCCAGGTCAAGAAACAGGAACGCACGGCCGAAAAGCTCTCCCGTCAGACACCTTTGCTCACCGATTCGCTGCCGCCCGCCACACCCGGGCGCGCCGCCTGGATACGTTTGGTCACGCGTTGCAAATTCGAAATGCAGCAGGTGTTCCGCAGCCCGGCATTTTTCATCCTGATTCTGATCGGACTGTTTAACTCCGTCGCCGCCCTGTTTTTTGTGTCCGGGATTTACGGTACGGCGGCGTACCCGGTCACTTTCTATGTCATCGATATTCTGCTGGGTTCATTCACGATCATCCCGATTATTATCGCGATCTTTTATGGCGGCGAATTGGTTTGGCGCGATCGTGAACGCAAGATGCACGAGCTGATCGACTCCACGTCGATTCCCAACTGGGCGTTCATGGTGCCGAAGGCGCTGGCTGTTGTAGGCGTGCTATTGGCGACGTTGATGATCTCGGTGATCGCGGCCATGTTGGTGCAGACCATTCGCGGCTACACTGACTACGAACTTGATAAATACTTGATGTGGTATGTGTTGCCGCAAACGGTTGAGCTTGTGTCGCTGGGAATTCTCTCGGTGTTTGTGCAAGCGCTCAGCCCGAACAAGTATGTCGGATGGGCGCTGATGATGTTGTATCTCGTCGCGATCATCACCTTCAGCATTATCGACTGGAACCATCCACTTTATTTGTTCGGGCAGGGCATCAATGTGCCGCTGTCCGATATCAACGGCACCGCCGTCAGTGGCGCCGGCGCCTGGTGGGTACGTTTGTATTGGGGCATCTTCAGCATCATGCTGGCGATCGCCGCACACTGGTTGTGGCGCCGAGGTACGGCGGTGTCGGTTCGCTCGTCCCTCAAGTTAGTGCCGGGTCGGTTGAAGAGTGTGTCAGGCGCGTTGATGCTTGGCTGTCTTGTCGCGTTCGTCGCTACTGGTGTGCACATCTATCGCAATACGAATGTGTTAAATGAGTATGTGACGACCGATCTTCGCGAAGAGCGGCTCGCTGAGTACGAGAAAAAGTATCTTCAGTACGAGAACATCAAACAGCCCTCGATGACGGCGATTACGTTGACGTTAGAGGTCTATCCCGAGGCGCGTCGATTCGAGGCCAGCGGAAAGATCGATATGATCAACGATACCGGTGCACCGGTTGACGTGCTGCATGTCCGTTTCGAAGACAATGTCGTGCAGGTTCAGTCAGTCGATCTACCGGGCGCGACGCTTGAGAGCAATGATGAGGCGTTTAAGTATCGTATCTATCGATTCGATACGCCGTTGCAACCGGGCGAACGTCGTACGCTGACGTTTGAAACGCTACGCGAGCAACGCGGATTCCGCGCGCGTGGCAACGACACGCGGCTAGTGCATAACGGAACGTTCCTGAACAACCTGGAGTTCGCACCGCAGTTCGGGATGGGTCGCTCCGGTTTATTGCAAGACCGAGCAACCCGCCGGAAATATGATCTGCCGGCAGAGTTACGCTTGGCACCGTTGGAAGACGAGTCGGCGCGCGAGCAGAACTACGTCGGTGATGCCGATTGGGTGATGTCGGATATCACCGTGAGTACTCGTGCCGATCAGGTACCGATCGCACCGGGCAGTCGAGTGTCGGACGAAACCGTTGGTGATCGTCGTATCGCCCGCTTTGTATCTGAAACGCCCATTCTTGCGTTCTTCTCGGTGCAGTCAGCACGCTACGAAGTCGCGAGTCGCCAAGAGGATGGTGTTGATTTTGAGGTCTACTACCACAACAAGCACGACTTCAATGTGACGACGATGCTTGATGCCGCGGTTGCTTCGCTGGATTACTTCAAAGCCAATTTTGGGCCTTACCAGTTCGACCATGCACGCATTTTGGAATTTCCCGGTTATGCCACATTTGCGCAGGCGTTTGCGGGCACGGTTCCGTATTCCGAACAGTTGGGTTTCATCGCGAATCTGACCGACCCGAATGACATCGACTACGTCACTTATGTGACCGCACATGAGTTTGGTCATCAGTATTGGGCGCATCAATTGATCAGTGCCAACCAGCAGGGCGGTACGTTGCTCGTTGAGACGATGGCACAGTACTCGGCGTTGATGGTCATGAAGTCGATGTATGGCGAAGACAAGATTCGCCGCTTCCTGAAATACGAGCTGGATCGTTATCTCAATTCACGCGGTAGCGAGATCATCGAAGAGCTGCCGTTGTACCGCGTTGAAAATCAGGGTTACATTCATTATCGCAAAGGTGCGGTCGTGATGTATCTGTTGCAGGACAGATTGGGTGAAGATCGCGTCAACGAGATGTTGGCAGGGTTGCTGGATCAGTATCGATTCAAGAGCCAGCCGTATGCCTCGTCTATAGATCTTGTGAACGGTTTCAAATCATTGGTGCGCAATGAGCGTGAGCGACAGTTGGTCATTGATTTGCTGGAAAAGATTACGGTCTATGACCTCAAGGTGACCGATGCCGTGGTGCGCGAAACCGCGGATGGGCAATTCGAGACGACGATCAAGGTGGCCGCTGAGAAATTCTATGCGGACGGCGAAGGGCGTGAGACAAGCGCTGAGCTCGTCGACGATATCGACATCGGTTTATTTGCGGCGCGGCCCGGATTGGCTCAGTTTGGTGCCGATGATGTGCTCGAGTTTAGCCGTCGTTCGGTGGTGTCGGGTGAACAGGAAATCGTCGTGCGAACGGCGGAACGTCCGGCATATGCGGGCATCGATCCTTACAATAAGTACATCGATCGCAACAGCGACGACAACATCAAGGCGACAGATTAAGAGAAGCCGCTCCGGCCAAAGCCGGGGCGGCTTTAATCGCGTAGGGCGGGATAGATTCGCAGTCACAGAAAAGCTTGTTGCCAATTATTAGTGAGTGCAACTTGATAGCGCTCAACAGTCTTGAACACGAGTCTAAGATTTTTTTCAACAGGGTGGTTCGTTTTATCGGTTCGGGATGGCTAGGCGCGTGAGATTGGCCGGCAAAGACGCGCCGGCTTTCACGATTGGAGTAAAGAACGATACCGATTTTTCGGCTCCGCGACGATTCGTCTTGGAAAACGGTCGCTCCGTCGCATTCAGCGGTCTTGGACCAATACAATCATCACCAAGCCCGTTACAATTGCGGGCACATATATTGCGGTCGGACTTTCGATTGCGTTAGCCGACCATTAGGAATCCAGCAAAGCATGAAAGGAATCGTTTGCAGCATCGGTATCCTCGCATTGTCGTTTTCGATGGCGCCCGATGTTTTTGCCGCGGACATTCCCGCGGAGGCTGTGCGTCAAACACTGACGCCGGACACGTTCTCCCGCTTCGCACCTCGCAACGCGCTGGACATGGCACGCCAGGTGCCTGGTTTCTCCATCGAAGAAGGCGATCAGGAGCGTGGCTTCGGTCAGGCCGACACCAACATCCTCGTCAATGGACGTCGCATTTCGGGCAAGTCGAATGGGCCGGTTGAGGCGTTGTCACGCATACCGGTTGATACGGTCGTCACCTTACAAATTGTCGATGGTGCCAGTTTGGATATTGGCGGGCTTTCCGGCCAGGTGTTGAACGTCGTCACGACGACGGGTGGCGGGATCAGTGGTCGCTATCGTTACGCGCCCCAGTATCGTACCGACGGTGTGCCTTTGCGTTGGGGCAACGGTGACGTTTCATTTTCCGGTGGTGGCGAGCGCACCGAGTGGACCATGAGCATCGCGAACAATCAGGAACGTTTCGGTTCCGAAGGTCCCGAGTTCGTATTCGACGGTGATGGTGTGCTGACCGACTTGCGACAAGAACGAGTTGTCGAGCAGTTCGATTCTCCCGGGCTTGGTGGGTCCTTCACGCATGTCAGCGATTCTGGCAACGTGCTTAATTTGACCGGTGAGGTCAACTGGTTCCTTTTTGAGTTTGACGAGACATCGCGACGGGACCCGGTAAATGGTGTGGCTGGTGTGCGCGAGCTTTCGGAATCCGAAGATGAGTTCAACTTCGAACTTGGCGCCGACTATGCATGGGACATCAGCGCTGGACGTATCAAAGTGATTGCGTTACATCGGTTCGAGCACAGTCCGACAGTCGGGCAGGTCGATTTCTTTGCCGACGAAGATCCGATCGTCTCCGGATCGGTATTTAATCGCGAGGCGGATGAAGCGGAGACGGTGCTGCGCGCCGAGTACAACTACGCCGCACTGGGTGGTGACTGGCAGTGGTCGATTGAAGCGACGCAAAACTATTTGGATATCGATGCAGCGTTGTCGGTTCGAGACGACGCGGGCGTGTTGATGCCTGTTGCCTTGCCTGGCGCCTCCTCGCGGGTTGAAGAAGACCGTGCGGAGATGACGGCGAGCTACAGCGTTGCTTTGTCACCGTCGCTACAGTTGCAGTCGTCTTTAGGGGCTGAGTATTCCGAGATTAGCCAGACGGGTGCATTCGGCCAAACGCGAGACTTTGTGCGGCCGAAAGGCTTTGTGTCGCTGAATTGGCGTGCCGCGGAGGGCAGCAATCTATCGTTGCAACTAGAGCGCCGCGTCGGGCAACTGAATTTCTCGGATTTCGTGGCGTCGGTCAATGTCAATCAGGATCGCGTCAATGTCACGAATGCTGATCTGGTGCCGCCACAAAGTTGGGCGCTTGATGCCGAGCTTCAGCAGTCACTGGGCGACTATGGTTCGGTCACCATCAGTGCGTTTTACGAAGACATCTCAGACAGCGTCGATCTCATTCCGATTGAGGGCGGTGGTCAGGCGCCAGGCAACGTCGATACGGCGGAACGGATCGGCGGTTCATTGAATTTGACGTTGTTGATGGATCCCTGGGGCTGGCGTGGTGCGCGCCTTGATCTCGAAACGAGCTATGTCGATTCCGAGGTCGCGGACCCGTTGTTGGGCAATGGTCGCCGCATCTCTGACGATGACTTTTTCACCTACGATGTCGTCATGCGTCAGGACTTTCCGGACAGCACCTGGGCGGCTGGGTTGGAACTGTTCTTTCGCGAAAACTCGCCACAAGTGCGGCTCGACGAGATCAGCATCTTTAAACAGAGCACCGCTTTTCTGCGCTTGTTCGTAGAAAACAAAGATGTGTTTGGATTAACGCTTAGAGGCAGCGTGGGCAATCTGTTGGACCGCAGCAATGATTTTGCCCGCACCGTTTTTGAAGATCGCGAAGCGGGCACGATTGCTTTTCGGGAAGAACGCTTTCGAACGTTCGGTAGGCTGATCCGGTTTGAAGTGGAAGGCAGCTTTTAGGCTCGTTACTGCGACTCTACATCCACACCCAACAACGCGGGCATGTCCTCGGGCTTATGGAAGCGAATTTGCGCCAAGTCTACCGGCGATGGCGGTTCGCCGACTACGCGCCATGTCCGGTGTTCGGCCTCTATGCCTTTCCTGATCGGATCGATAAGGCGCTCGTCGGGTACAAAGCTCGACGCTTCTAATGTCGATAGGAATGCCGATAGATAACCGGCCTTGGCCGTGTCTCGATCAACACCCAGCTGCTCGCACTGTTTGTAGACGGCATCCATGTAAGCTCTATCGACCCATAACATCTCGAATCCAACGAGCACCAGACGAGGGTTTGGATTGCCGATGAGGTAAGCGGCGCGCCCTTCCAGCTCCATCGTGACAGTCATTTCATAGATATCTTCCATGTTGAAATCGAACCCGACTTGGAACGAGTTTTCTAACTGTTCAAAATCGTAGCCCAATGAAACATCAAGCGTAGACTTTCCGAGCGCATTGATCATGTTGATGCCGCTGAATTTACCAAGGCAGTGCATCACCGGATCTTCTTCCAGTGTGGGCGTGGACTGACCACTTTCCGCCATCAACGTGTTCCATTGCTGCGTCCATGCGGTGACATAGTCCGCGTTGGTGTCGAGCTGAAACCCTTCGATAAAGAACCCGAGTTTCTCCGGAACCTCTGCAGAGCCGGACATGATTTTTGACGGTAGCTTTTGTAGCCCCAACACATCGAAAAAACTCGGGAAATCGAGTCCAATAGCATCGATCAGAAACTCGTCACGATACTCGGGCAACTGAACGACAATGTCGTCGACCGAAAGCTCACCGCTAGCAGTGCTGGTGACCGAGTCGTAGTTGACGGAGACCCCACCGGGGATCCCGGCGATCACCTGATCAACCACTTCTTTAGCCTTATATTGAATATAAAACTTCGCACCAAAGTAGCCGACGACGACAATGAGTATTGCGGAGACAATGAGCTTCTTGAACATGACGACCCTGAAAACGACGTAGCAATGTGTTTAAGCATGGCATATTTTCGACCATACATCCGTGAACTGGATCGGGTCGGTGATAAAGGCGTCGTTCCTACAAGAAGGAGTCAGACCGATTACTTGGCAGTGACTGTTCAGTCAATCGGCAAGGCCGATCTTATGCGTTCACTTCCACCATGACTTTGCCATGCTGCTTACGCGGTGCACGCAAGTACTCCCATGCTGCCTTGTAATCTTCCATCGCAAACACGCGATCGATGTTGGGCCGAATTTTGCCGGACTTCAGTGCCGAGTAAACGAAATCCAAACCCTTTTGCTTCCACTCTGCATCTTCAACGTAGTTGAACAGCGAATAAGGCTTGAAAGTGGCGTTGGCTTGATAGAGTGCGGGCATCGGCAACTCGGGCAGCTTCTCGTCCAACGTGCCGTACGTGAATATCTGTGCATCCTTACCCAACGCTTGGCAGTAGTGATCGATCATGCCGGCACCGATAGAGTCGAAGATGGCATGCACGCCCACGCCGTCGGTGAACTCGTTCAGGGCATCGGCCAAACCGTCCCCGGTGCCGAAATAGACATGATTGGCGCCTCCATCGGTTAAGTATTCACGGTTGTACTCGAACCGCGACGTGCCGATCATATTGGCGCCGAGCAGGTTGCCGATTTCGATGGCGGAATAACCCGCCGTACTGGTTGCTGCGGTCACGAGAATATTGACGCCGGGTGCTGCTTTCGCGAGTTCGGCAATCGGATAGTAGGCCGTCATGTATTGCATCCAGATGGAGCCCGCCTCAATGGCGCTGAGACCTTCGGGTGCTTTGGTGAGATAGCGTGCGTCGATCATCAGGGTATCGGCGCTGGCGCCTTTCATGTCGTAGAAATAGGGTAGCGTGCAATATCGGTCCCCGGGCTCGATGCCCGAAACCCCGGCGCCGATTTTGTCGACAATGCCGACGGCTTCGCAGCCAACGCGGGCGGGCAGTGAGCTGAAGTTGAACGAGTAGCGGCCTTGCATCAAATCCATATCGCCCCAGTTCAGCGCGAAGGCTTCGACTTTGAGTCGCACCTCACCGGGTCCAGGTTCGGCGGGCACGTACTCACGCAGTGTCAGGCCCGCGATGCCGGCATATTCACTAATGACCCATTCACGATTCACTGCGGACATGCGTATTCCCCTTGGTTTCAGTGCATTTTGAGCCAAGTTGGCCGTATTCACTGGATACAAATTTTCTAACTACCAAATTAATTTAGCTTATTTAAAATTTTAAGTAAAGAGGTTTGTTAGTCAATTGGGGCTATAGTGGAATTGCAGCCAGTCAAGACACTGACTATGTTGTCCCTCGGTTTTATCATGAAGCGTATGTTTTGAATCTGGCTGGTACGGCAAGTGATTCAACAGGATTTTCGGCGGAGACCGCATTGATTCGATCTATAGGCATATTGCTATTGATTCTAGGGGTTGAGAGCGCTTTGGCTGGTCAAGCTGTCACACCGATCAACGGGGCGCCGCGGCCAATGATGAGTTTTTCAGAATCGGCCGAGTACAGCGCGGTTTACAAAGCGGGACAGCGAGGTGATTCCCGTGACCCGGATTTGAATCGAATCAATCTGTTTCGAGCCTCGGAAGAAAGTCCTCAACGACGGGGCATTGCTGACCTGGTTTTCGCTCACGCCAAATCTGCGCTGGAGGTAAATGGGCTGGTTGATCTCAATCGCTTGAGTTTGATCGAGTTCGTTTTGGTTGAGAAAATTGACTATTCATCGGGGATGAGAACATCTTCATTCAAGATGCCGACAGACACAGAAGGCCGAAGCAGGTTTCAGGTCCTGTCCGACTTCTTGTTAGACAATAGGGAACGGCGGGCCGCCTCGGGTAATCCCGAGAACCCGCCCGCGACGACGGCGGCTTCTCAGATCAGCGATTCGTCAGTCGAGCATCAGACGGGTATCTATGTCGTTCGGGTTGCTGGTAGCAACGAGAACATTGCCCAGTTAGTGCGAGCCATACCATGCAACCCGTACCTTGTGTCTGAGGACCGCCTTCATCCGTATCAACTTGAACGAATAGATCAGATCATCGCATCGGATGCAGCGCTGCTGTCATCCGATGCGAATGATTGAAAAATCGATTCGACCCCTTCTTATTCCCTGAACCATTGGTACGGCGTATCGCCGGCGATTCGAAAATAGATCGCCATGTTCACCATGTGTGTGCCCAATACTGCAGCGGCAATGCCAAGCGCCCAGACTACGTCACGATAGTGCAAATGCGCCTGTAGCAGATAGAGTGCGAATCCGACAGACAGGGTCCATGCGCCCATGAGTGCGACTGCTTTTAAATTTTTCATTTCGATATCCTTTGTTTGCGGAATTTCACGCGAACGTCGACGTCCGACTTGAGCTCCGACTGACAGGCTAGAACGTAGCCTTTTTCCAGCTCCGCGGGACTGAGTACATAACTGAAGTCGATTTGCGGCTTGATCTTGCCGGACACAATTTGGCAACGACAATTACCGCAACTACCGACCTTGCATTTATGCGGCCAATCGAGCCCCGCATCCAATGCGGCGTTTAGCAGCGTCTTACCTTTCTCAACGTTAAGCTGAATCGCATCGGCGTCGACATTGACGTTGGCGGTATGGTCTTTGGCGCGAGCGAATAGGTCCAACACACCCATCAGCTTTCTACACCGATCGCTTTAAACTTATTAGCGATGGCGACTTCGTCACCGGTGGCCTGTTTCTGATCCCAGTCGGCCAGCAAGTCCTTCACGAAATGACGGAAGAGCGGCGGTACCAAGGTCAATACAAACAACGAAAAGTAGCCAATGCCGTAGTTCGGGGCGCCGACGTCATCAAGCTCCCAAAAATAGGTTTCGCCGCGCACATGGTGATCGCCCTGCCGACCGATTTCGATGAAAAACCAGCTGGTAAAGATATTATCGTTATCCCACGAATGACGGTGTTCTACCGGTGAATTCGGTTCCCGAATCAAGCCGTAGTGCCCCATAAAGTTAAGGGCTTCAAGCAGGAAGTTGGAAAGCACCCAAACCACTGCCAATGCAGCTAGGCCAAGTGCGCCGCCGGCCCAGACGAAGAGAAACACGGACGGCAGGCTGTACAAATAACCGACGATCCATTTGTTGCGCAAACTAAACACCGACTTACCTTGCCGCGCCAGTTTCTTGCGCTCGAGGTCGTAGGAAAATTTCGATTGGCCGGCATGAGATAGCCAAGTGTGTGAATAGACGTTTCTGCCACGCGGTGCCGTGGCCGGATCGCTCTCATGGCCAAGATCCAGATGGTGGTTGTACACATGCGCATAGGTGAAATGCGATGCGCCGCTCAGCGCCATGATTAATCGTGAGACAAAGAAACCTTCCTTCTTGTTGTGTGAGAGTTCATGGCCATAAATGATGCCGAGCCCCGCCCAGAGTGCTGTCGATAGCGTGGCGCCGACCAGGTTCGCGAACGTAATGCCGGCCTCGTACGGAATGCGAATCGCCAGTGCGGGCTCGACAACAACGCCAGACGTAAACTGGAAAATACGCCAGGCCAACGCAAGCTGAAGCAGCAGGAAGACGGGCAACATGATGTACATCACAATGTACTGGAATCGCTTGATACCAAACGATTCACCATCGGCGTCTTTTTCGGCACGCCAATGTATGTCTTTGGTTAGCGTATCAACGACGGTATAGATGCCAAAGAGAATGACACCAGTCCAGGCGGCCAGGCCGCCAACAAGAATCCCGAAAATAGTGACCAGGGATGAAACAGGCACGATCAAATACCGTGCATTCACGAAAAGCTTCATTAGAAACTCCTTGCGCTACGTATTAAATCCTGGGAATCACTTGTTCCGTTTTAGCACCTTCTTTTAAATCGCGGCAATAGGATCAAATCACGATTGACTTGAATAATACGGTTTTGGAAACGTGAATCAAGCTTTTTCTTCACGAATAAAAAGTTTTATTTGGAACCATTGAAAGATGACAGACGGGCAATACTTCCAGCAAGTATCGGTTAGTTTTGGAGCGTGGTGTCGGTGGTCAGTTTGTTCTCTACGCCGGTGAACCCCAATCCTCTTTTTGAACAGTTGGCTTACCGATGTCAAAAAAACCGGAGAAGCGTGGTGTTAACGCGTTTTCCTGGCTGCCTTTAAATCCCAAATACGCTACTCTTTGACACTGCCAACTATTTAAGGGAAACAGCAATGCCGGTCATGCAAACGTCCGATCTCACACCCCGTCAATATTGGGAGCAAGTTAAGGCCAATCCAAAGCGCGCGAAGTTTGGTTTCGGCGAGAAAGCAGCAATTATCAATATTGATATGCAGCGTGCTTACACGGACATGGATGCCTTTCCCACGGCCTATGAAACTGATCCTCGTCAGATCGAGTACATCAACGAGCTTTCAGGGTTGGCACGCGCCAAGAACATGCCGGTTATCTGGACCTACGTGGCTTACATGGATAACGGCGACGATGCCGGCGCGTGGGGCACACGCACCAACACACCGGATTCATTGCAGAACATCAAAGTGGATAGTGAGCGCTCAGAGCTTGATCCGCGCCTCGAGATTGACCGCTCCCAAGACGCGATCATCAACAAACGCATGGCGAGTGTTTTTCATGACACGTTGATTCCGTCCTTACTGGTTTGGCACAAAGTCGATACCGTTATCCTGACTGGTGGCAGTACATCCGGTTGCATCCGGGCGTCTTGCGTGGCGTCGTTATCGGGCGGCTACCGCACGATTGTTCCTGAAGAGTGTGTCGCCGACAAACACGAGATTCCGCACTTCGCCAATCTATGCGACATGATGTTGAAGTATGCCGACGTCGAGCCCGTACAATCCGTTCGGGATTGGTTGACGCAACATCCGGGTTGCGAGCCGATACGTGAGGCGCGTGGTTGCGCTTTCTAAAGTGAGTTCGTTGACAATGTCGGAGACTGTGAATCCATGAAAGAAGATCCGGGCTTATACGGTTACTGGCCTTACGAAAACCGCCCCAAGATAGAATGGCCGAACGGCGCACGCATGGCGTTTTGGGTGGCGCCGAACATCGAGTTTTACGAGTTGGATCCGGCCGTAAACCCGCATCGCGCGGCGTGGCCGAAACCCGTGCCGGATGTGTCGGGCTACGGCACTCGTGACTATGGCAACCGCGTCGGCCACATGCGCATCATGCGTCTGCTCGATAAATACAACGTACGCGGATCAATTTCACTGTCGACCGCACTGTGCGAGCATCATCCGGAAATCATCGAGTTGTGTAAAGAACGGGATTGGGAGTTTTTCAGTCACGGTATCTACAACACGCGTTACGCCTACGGCATGGATGAGTCGCAAGAAAAAGCGATGATCGAAGATGGTGTGCAAAACATCCTCAAGCACACGGGTCAGCGCTGCGCCGGTTATCTGGCACCTGCATTGACACACACCGAACAAACGATGGATCTGTTCTCCGAAGCCGGCGGTTTGTATACCTGCGATTTGTTTCATGACGATCAACCGACGCCGGTGAATGTTCGTTCCGGTAAGAAATTCGTTTCGGTGCCGTATTCGTTAGAGATGAATGACACCATTGTTTATGTTGTTAACAAGATTGAACCGCGTCGTTACGGCGAGATGATCAAAGCCAATTTCGATCGTCTTTATGCTGAGGGCGCCGACAACGGTGTTGTGATGTGCCTGCCGTTGCATGCGTATCAAATCAGCCATCCACATCGTCTTCGGGCTTTTGAGGAAGCACTCGCCTACATCACGGGGCATCCGGATGTCTGGGTCACAACAGGGCGTGAGATTGCCGAGTACTACATCGATAACTACTACGATGCCGCCGTTAAAGACATCGCCGAACGGGGAGCGCGCTAATGCCATTGGATCGTTCTTACTTTGATTACCCGCGCCGTGGATACGGCATGGATCATGATCTCTACGACTGGTCGATGCTGACCGATCGAAAACCGGTGCAATGGCCGGATGGCAAACGGCTGGCAGTGTGGATCAATGTGGCGTTGCAGTTTTTCCCACTGGACCAAAAAGGTAAACCGTTTCCGCCACCCGGTGGTATGACGACGGCCTATCCCGACCTACGCCACTTCACGTTGCGTGAGTATGGCAATCGCGTGGGTATCTTTCGGATACTGAAGGCATTGGATCAAGCGAACCTGACGGCATCATTTGCGATCAGTAGTCGATTGGCGGAACGTTATCCCTACCTGATCAGGCGTATCGTTGAGCGCGGCGATGAGGTTTTGTGTCACGGCTGGGATATGGACACGCCGCACTTTGGCGGGCAAGACGAGGCCGATGAGGCCGAGATCATTGCACGCTCGCTCGAGGTGTTGCGAAAAGCAACGGGGCAGCCGGTCACGGGCTGGATCAGTCCCGGCAAATCGCAAAGTGCGAATACGCCAAAATTGTTAGTGAACAATGGCGTCGAATATATGTGTGACTGGATCAACGATGAGTTACCGTTCCCATTCAAAACAGCCGCGGGCGAAATCACCGCGATGCCGTTGTCGACGGAGCTCGAAGACCGGTTCATCATGATGAACAACCTGCACTCGGAGTCCGAGTACGCTGACCAAATTGTCGATGCGTTCGATTATCTGTATACGGAAGCCGGGGAGCAGGGCGGACGTATGCTGGCGCTGAATATTCACCCATGGATGTTGGGACAACCGCATCGCATCGGAAAGCTCGAAGCCGTGCTAAAGCACATCACGAGTCACGATGGCGTTTGGTCAGCGTCGCCGACAGCCATACTCGAGGCCTGGCAGTCGGCGCAATAAAAGGGGGCAGACGGGTTTTTCCGGATGGGTGATCGGCGATTACAAAAAAACAGATTGGCTAGCTAGCGTAAAAATTTGGCTGAAAGCGGGTCGGAACGTCGCGCTGTTCTTACCGGCTTTAAGCTGGGTAGCGGGGATCGCGGTACATGGTGTCCGGATGGATGATCAGCGATTGACGGCCTGAGTCTTGATCCCATTCACGCTAGTCGCAAACAAAGTCATCATCGCCCAGCGGCTTGCATTGCGGTGGAAAGCCCGATTTACGCCAATACTGATCAATTTTGAGATCCCGGATCAGTCGATTGCGATCGGGTGATGCCGAGAAGTGTGGCAGGCTAGGATGCCACCAGAGCATCGCGTAAACACTTGCTTGAATACGTTCGTACTGGCCGAAGAATAAGGCCATGTAACCGGTCAATGCTTCCGGACGTTCCCCGGTCAACGCTTCTTGTTCCGCTGCATAGACCTGGAATTCCGTCTCTCTGTCGATATCGTCTTCGGCGAGTAACCGGAATAGCTGCTCGGGTTTGATCGGTATTTCGTAACCTGCGACCACCCATGCCAAAGCCAGCGTTGCTGTGCGTTGGTCCAACTCCCTTACCATGGCGATGGCATAGGGTACCGTTTGTGATCCCGAATTGACGCCAGTAACGTAGTCGAACAGTGCAAAGGCACTGTCATAGTCTCGCTTGTACAAGTGAGCCAGCCCTTCAAAAACGAAGCAATTTTCATAGCCCGGATCGACAGCCTGACAGCGTTGAAGATCGACGATAGCCCGGTCAAAAAATCCGACAATGATCGAGTCGATGCTGCGCCACAATAACGCATCGGCATCATTCGGGTCGCGCGTTAGGGCCTCGTCGTAAAGTTCAAACGCGGCGGCAAAATCATTCTCAATGTCACGAGTTACGGTGCCAAGTACGGCGTACGGCTGGGACAGTGAATCGTCCAGTTCAATGGCCTTCCGCGCAGCGCGTTTTGCTAGCTCATAAAGGTCCTTGTCACCGTCGATGACGCTCCAGCTCGGTGCAACGGCTGAGGTCGCCGCCAAACCCGACCAGGCCCTGGCAAACGTGGGATCCAGTTCAGTGGCTTGCTCAAACAGCCTGATGGTACCCGGCAGGTTCTCGCTGCTTCGCTTACGGAAACGTTCTCTTCCCTGCAGAAACAATTGATAGGCGTCGAGGTTTGACGTGTCAGCACGGACAACGAGTTCGTCGTCACCCATAATATTGATGTTCAGCAATGCCGAAAGCTCGTCGACGATGGCTGTCGCGATCTTGTCCTGAATCTCGAACACCATCTCGGCAGACAGCTTGTCGTCGAAGGTTTGTGACCAAAGATGTTTGTCAGTGGTTGAATCGATCAGCTGCGCCGTCACCCGAATCGAGTCGCCGGCAGAGCGCACGCTACCCTCGAGCACATAGCGGACGTTTAGGGCTTTGCCGATTTCCGGGATGCCGAGATCCTGACGTCCCTTGAAAGCGAAAGCAGACGTCCGTGAGGCAACAGACAAGGCATCGATTCGCACGAGTACATTCAGGATTTCTTCAGCAATGCCGTCCGAGAAATACTCTTGGTCACCAGCAGGTGACAGATCGGCAAACGGCAGCACGGCGATGGAGGCATCATACATCGGCGCCGGTGGTTCACCGGGTTTGGGTGTCGTGCTGGTTGCTGGTTCCGGAGTCGATTGGGCGCTCGGTTGTGAAGCATTCGCGAGTTGCGCCGGACGTGGATTAAACTGCTGCCACGTAAACAAACCAATGACAGCGACCGCTGCCGCGATGGTTAACACATTGAGGCGATGGGCGCGCTGCAAATCCGGATTGGAAGATCCATCATCACGGCGAATGCCTTCCGGCGTAGCCTCGAATACCCATGACAACACCAGCGCTACGAAGAAGCCGATGACCAGCACGGCGATCAGCAGTTTGCCGATCCACATTGGTGCTTCGGTAAAATCGAGCACGACGTCGGACACTTGTAGCAGCAACCATCCTACGATGACATAGGCGGTGGCGACGCGAACGACATTGCGACGTTTGAGTTCGTTAAACAGGGACATGGAGTTGTGGTTTCCCATTCGCGCCCGCTGGGCGCCTGATGTTCTTATCGCTCTAGTATAGCTCCTAAAAGCGAGTCGAATCGATTTTCCACGAGTCTTACGGTGAGCCTGGAAATGCTAGCCAGTCCGGCCGGCAAGCCGACGGCAGATACCGCTCATTCAAATCGGTTTCGCAGTTCCAGCTGAACAGACCGCTGTCGATATCGTCCGGGCTCAGTCTGATGGTTGAATAGGAGATCGCCATATTCGCTGCCGGACCATCAAATTGGACTTCAACAACGCCGGTATCAGGCTCAATGAAAACACTCGACGCATAGGCACCATCAAATCTATAAGCCAATGACTCGGCTTCTGCTTCGTTCGGAAACCGCCCGTTCGTCGCGACAAATTCTTGCACAGATGATTGCGCGGTTGCAGCGGCAATTAGCCCTTCACTGACCTGTGCCCGAATCGTGTAGTCCTGATAGGCGGGTATGGCAACGGCTGCAACGATACCGATACCGGCAATCGCCACCAAGCCACCGCCGGATCCGCCCAGTGCATCCAATGGCGAATGCTCAAAGGCCAGCTCTACGCCCAGCATGTCAGTGTCGGTGACCAGATTAAACGCAAACACGCCGCGCTCGGGTAGATTCAGGTCATCCGCTGTGGGGAATGACCAAACGTCCAATTCGACGTCGGCAATGTCCGCGATAGCCGGTGCAGTCGCGATATAAGCTTGGTGAGCGAATCGGGGCAGGCCATCAACACTGGCAGCGACGCCGAGTGCGGTGTGCTCAAGATCCTGCATTGCCGTATCGTTCGCCCAATCGTCGAGACTGACGGAAGCACCGCGCGCCTTTCGATCGATCAACACTTGTGGGCTGTCTGCCAGAAGCAGGTAGTCGCCTTCATAAGTCCAGAACAAGTGCGTACCGACGCGCAGATAAATTTCCATCATCGTTCGTGCGATGCCTTCATTGATCGCCGAAGCGCCGGCTTCTTCCATTTGTTCACTGGGGCCGCCGGGCAGTTTTAGGTAGCGAATGTTCAGCCCGCGAATAGCGCGGTTTTCAAAAGGCAGCTCGAATTTCGTGGCAATCTTCTCGACGATGTCATCGACGTCAACACCTTTACCTATTTTCAAGGCGCCATAAGTGCCAACCGGCTCCCGGATGTACAACACTTCACCGGCGAAGATGTCATAGAGCGACTCGAGAGAGAGGCCGAGATAGTCCGCTCCAATTTCCATGTTCTCTTGCCAGTCAGCCTCGCTAACTTGACCGGTCGCAAATGCAATAGCTTTGATTTCCGAGAATGTTGGTAAAGAAAAGACGCCTAGCAACTTGGGCGCTGCCGTTGTCTTCACTTGCATTGAATTCGCCGGTACCGGGATCAAGCTACGCATGCCATCGCCGGCAGGTATGTCAGTGAAAAATCCTAACCGGGTCTTGCCACGACTGACGCCGTAACCAAAGCCAAAGGAGCGCGCTTTATCAAGACCGCTTTCGATCACGGGCTGCATGTATTCCGGTGGTACAAACATCTGTGCCATCGTCAGTGCCTTGGCAGTGTTCACCCAATAGAAAAAACCATAACCCGAATCATCAATGCGCGATTCAATCGGTGCCATCGGTGAGATGTCGACCGTCTCTTTCAAAGCATCTAACGCCTCGACCATGCGTTTTTCGGTGACCGCGGCGCCGGCTAATACGATGATGCGGGATGTCTTCTCATTGAAGCTGACGAAAGCCGGCGCCGGCAAACCCTCGATAGCGCCGTAACCTTGATCGTTTAATGCCGCCAGTAACGCACCCGGGATGAATTCGCCTAACAGTTCATTTAGGGCTTCAGCCATCGCATCGGTGGACTCAAAATCAGTTGTCATAGTCACCGTGACACTAGGCGCGCTTTTTGGTGCGCCGGGTATGGGTGATACCAACCATTCGATGGGTGAGCGCTGATGACGCAACAACCATTGAATACCTGGTGACTCCAGGCCGGGTTGCGGTGCGACGTTCTCCGCTAGCCCAGTGATGACGCTGTTTAACCATTCAACATGCGCTTCGCTGGCCAACATCGGTGCTAATGCGTTGTCTTTCGGAGCGCTTGTCAATCCGAAGAGGCTCGGTTGGCGACCGTACATAAAGGCATCATCGGTGACACGTTCTGAGAGCCAGGCGGGCGCGAAAAGTATGTCATCGCTTTGGTTGATCTTGGCCTTTTGCTCGTCTTTAGAGCAGGCGGCAAGACTGAAGGCAAAAACAGAGAACACGACAACGAAACGGCGCATAGCAAATTCCAACTAGACAGGTTGGTCTATGTTCGCATGCTTGAGAGATTGTTGTCATGTATGGGCGTCAATGTTCCGAGGTTGTTTCATCACCACCTGAGACGAATCGCCCAATGCTGACAGTTTATCGATGACGGGCGTGGCTGAGTGTCGCGGGCTCTGCTGATGCAAACTTCGCAGGCTCGCTAATGGAGATTGAAGAAAATGAAAACCCTCAAAATACTAGGGACAGTAACAGCGCTAATGGTCAGTTCACTGCTGGTGGCGGGCCAATACTCGCCGCAACCGGTGACCATAGATCTTGATGAGAGAACCGCTTCCGGCGACATGATCACCGCAAGATTTTCTCCGAATGAACATGAATACATCGGTTGCGGTGTGCGCGTCTATGACAATGGCGTCGGTGGTACAGAATGGTATGGTTTCTGTCAGGCTGTCAATGAGAAAAAAGAGAAAGCCTTTTGCAACTCATCCAACAAAGAGTTGCTTCAGGCCATCACGGCCACGGCAGATTTTTCCTACATCGCATTCGACTGGGATAAAGAAGGCAATTGCACGCGAATTGGCTATTCCACGCAGTCTTTTTACATTCCGAAAATCCTGGGCGAATAAGGGTTCAAGCGTAAGCCCTCTCTGCAGGGCTTACGTTTCCTTAAGCATCTGCAAGGGCAAGACATCTACCGGGCGCTGCCCGATCGCTTCAAAATAAATGCTGAATCAACGTTGGACAGGATTGCGATACGCGTAGATGACCAATTTGCGCGGCGTCTTTATAACCTTGACCGGCACGAGCGTGCGGGTTGGTTTCGCATCCAGTAAGTAATCCAGCTTGGGGAAGTGTACAGCCGCATAGACCTCATCGAATACCACGAAAGTGGGGTTGGTCTCAGCAAGAATAGCGTCAAATTGTTTGGCATCTTTCTGCTGCAGCCAAACATCCCTGAAGTTGATGTTTGTCGTTTCGGTAAAGAAGGCGAAATGCGGCTTTGCGGAAAGAATGCTATCGCCGGAATCGACTTGACCATCTAGCCAGTCTATAGCCGCTTGATACTCCGGTGCATGACCTTTGAAGAATTCTTGAACACGATCACGGCTGGTTAACAGCAATGATCCGATCAAAACAACAATGCACAGTGTGCGCAGCGACGCCGTCGGCAACGGTACCCACCGCTCTAGCCCATTAAATCCGATCAGTTTCGGTGAGACATCCGGCACCACATCGACGGCCGATGCGACCAACAAGGCGATGAACGGCATGAACACAATCAGAAAGCGCTCTTCGGGCCAAACAAGGCTGACTAGGCCTGCATACAGTGACAGGAAAGCGAGCAGCAGCAGTTTATTGCCTCTGATTTCACGGAGCCAAACAAAAAGACCGATGAATCCTAGTGCGCCGATCACAGGCCAAGTCTTGAGCAGCGTCCACGGCAAGGTTACTAGGGTTCGCAGCCACGTCTTGATAAACAATATCGGATCCGGCGCGATGACGTCACCCCAGCTAGCGTAGTCCTCAATGGTTGGGAAACCATTCCATCCATCCGAACCGGCTGCCATTTTAAAAGCAACGTTGAGATGGCTGTGCGACCACAGCGGACTGCCGGTTTCGTTGTAAAGAAAAATCATCCAGGGAGATGCGACGATCAGAAAGCCGATCAGATAGACGACGACCGATGAAAATCTGATGCGAGGCTGACAAAGCACAAATGCCAGTACTGGCAGTAAGATTAGCGCAATGTAGATACTGCGTGTAATGTGCGCCAAACCCGCCGCGCTACCGGCCAGCGCGCATAGCCAAAGCGTCGAGCGCGCTTTCTCATTCAGGAAGATCGCGAGGGCGAAGACACAAAGCGAGGCGGCCATCATGTCGCTCATTGCTGCGATGCTTCGCGTGATGACGACCGGATTCAGCGCAACCAGAAATGTCGCAATGACTGCCGTACGTCGATCGGTGAGTGCATCAAAGACTCTGGCGCTCGCGAGAATCAATAAAGCGCCAGAGAGAATCGAGATCAGTTTGGCGGCGTTGAAAGCATCAAGGCCAATGACTCCCAATGCACGAATAAACAGTGAGTAGCCAGGGCCATGAAAAGGATGTATGCGGAACAAATCGCCCGAGGCACGGCTCATGTAACCAATGCCATCGGTTTCTGCGCTGACCGTCGGCAAGAAGTGTGCATTAAACAGAAACGCTTCAATAACAATAAACGTGATTAGTGCCAACCATGTTGCATGTCTCGACAGCTGCTCAGTCATAGAGACAGTCGCTTAAAGATGAATTCGGGGATCGATTTGATAACCGTCATGATCAGCCGCCAGAATCCGGGTAAGTACACCGTAGTTTTGCGTTTCTCGATCGCTTTATAAATACCGTCAGCAACCGTGGCCGGCGTAGCCCAAAGTGGTCCGCCCTTTTCAAGGTGGGCAGTCATTGGTGTGTCGACGAAGCCCGGCTTGATGTTGATGACATTGACGTTGGCGGCATGGAGTCGATTCCGGAGACCTTGTAAAAAGGTTGATACGGCGCCTTTCGCGGCACCGTAGACGTAGTTGCTTTTTCGACCCCGATCACCGGCGACTGATGTGATCACGGCGAGGGTGCCGAACTGTTGCGTTTCCATCCGATTGCCAACTAACGTCAGTAGTGAAATTGTTGCTGTGGCGTTAACGTTCCATTCCTGCAAAGTACGCTCAATGGATTGTTCGCAAGCTTCCTGATTGGGTAGCGTACCGTGCGCGACAAGAGCAATATCGAGCTGGCCCAGCGTCTCGCAGGCGGCCTCAACAAGCTCGGTGTGACGTGCGAGATCGCCGACATCGTAATTGGCTTGTGTGATGTTTTCTGCGCCATGCTGACGCAAATCATCCGTAACCGCCTTTAATCGTTCATCGTTACGCGCTACGAGGTAGAAGCTTGCTTGTTCTTTCGCAAACAATCGCATCGTTGCCTGTGCGATCTCGGAAGTGGCACCAATGACTAATATTTTTTTCATGTTACTCGCCGCCAAAAACTGGAAGAGGCTTTCGGATCAATAAATTCGTTCATGTTCGCCCATTCGGGATAGGCGGTTTGGAAAAAGTCGGCCGACATCCTCGCGTCTTTCGCAGGATAAATTCTGCCGCCTGCTGTGCGTGTGATGTGATCCAGTTGCGCTAACAACTTGAGGGTTCGGTCGCCGCGGTTAGGGAAGTCCAGAGCAAACGTGGCGCCTTGCATCGGAAAGGACAATAGGCCCGGGGATCTCAGTGCGCCGAATGATTTTAGTACAGCAAGAAACGAGCCCTCGCCTGACTTGGCAATACACTTGAGCAAGTCTCGCACCGCGTCTTTCATGCCATCGACAGGCACCACACATTGGTACTGAAAAAATCCACGAGTGCCATAGATCCGGTTCCAGTGTTTTATTGCATCCAGCGGATAGAAGGACTGATATGAAACATGTGCTAACGAAGGTTCGGCACCTTGTTTGCGGTAGTAAAGTTCGTTGAACGCGCCTAACGAGAGTTTATTGATTACCGGGAAGGGCAGTTCGAACGGCACCGACAAACGTGTCCCCGTATTTAGCGTTCCATCGGGACCCGGCCGCTTGCTGTGATTGGATCGGGTGAAAATGCCACGGCCGAGGTTGTCGCCGTCGGCAAGACAATCAACCCAGGCGACGCAATGCTCATAGTCTTCTTTGGACGATGACGCCAGCTCGAAGAAATCATTGAGTGCGCCGTAACGAATATTCTCTTGATCAACATAAGCGGTTTCGACGGTGCGTAACTGGATCTCCGCCCAACAGATCACACCGGTTAAGCCAAGTCCTGCAATCGTTGAGTTAAAGAAACCACTGTTTTCAGTGGGTGAGCAAACAAGTCGACTGCCGTCTGAACGGAGCAGCTCGAAACGCAATACATGCCGACCAAAGGTGCCGGCACTAAAGTGATTCTTGCCGTGCACATCATTGGCGATAGCGCCACCCAAGGTGGCTAGTTGTGTGCCAGGCGTGACTGGCAGAAACCAGCCTTTCGGTACGGCGAACTGCAAAATTTCGGACAGCAGGACGCCGGACTCACAGCGGAGTACGCCGCTTGTCACGTCGAACTCGATCAACCGGTTGAGTGGTCGGCAGTCGATGAGTGTCTGCCCGGCATTGAGGCATACATCGCCATAGCTGCGGCCATTGCCGAATGGTAGATAACTATCTCCAAAAATCTCCGGGAAGGCATCTGAACGCCATTGCAATTGTTGCAAGCGATGCTCCGCTTGCGGATACCGCCCCCAAGATTGGTATCGGTCGCTCATTTAGATGGCCAGCCAGAGCAGAATGGCCGCGACGACCCCGAGCCATTGACTGCGACGGTCTTTAATGACGAAAACCACCGGATCTTCGTCTAGTTCTCTTCGTCGCGCCAGCAACCAAATGCGTGTGATGACATAGAACGTCAATGGACAGAGCATCCAGATAATGTAGGGTTTCGAGTAGAGTTCCAGAATTTCATTGCTATTGATGTAGAGAGCCAGAACCAAGATTGAGATGCAGGCACTGGTCGTTCCGAACTGGGATAGCAAGTTGATGTCTTCGGCGCGATAGCCGCGCCCCGAGGTTGTCGTGTTGTCCCGTTCTTGCATGGCGAGCAACTCGGTGTATCGCTTCACCAACGCCAGGCTCAAGAACAAGAACATCGAAAAGGTGAGCAGCCAGAACGACGGATACGTGCCGAGTGCAGCGGCGCCTGCGATGATGCGCATTGTGTAGAGGCTCGCTAACACCATCACATCGACCAACGCGGCTTGCTTCAGACGAATAGAGTACGAGACGGTGATCAAATAGTAGATACCTAGCACCATCGTAAACTGGGTGGGCAATGCCAGTGAGATCAAAAACGCTACAATCAGTAGCACCGGAATCAGTAGGGTGCCATGCACGATGGATACGCTACCCGCAGCGAATGGCCGCATACACTTAGTGGCATGTTTGCGATCGTCCGCGAGATCCAGTAGGTCATTTAACAGATAAACACTGGAAGCACACAAGCCAAACGCGATGAACGCCACGAAAGCGACGCCATCCGATGCAATATCGGCAAGACTATGGGTGACGACTATAGGCACAAAAATCAGTGCATTTTTGAGCCATTGGTGAAGACGCATAGCCTTGATGAATGGCTTGGCCCGGTGACCGACACGATCATCGAAAACCTGGCTCACGTTGCCTGCGTCGCGCGCACGATCCAGCACGCCGTGTTCGGCATTGACGACCAACGCGGATAGTGCTGCTTTCCATATCGGCAGATCGACCATCGCGTTGCCGGCATAATCAAAGACGTCTGCTTGCTTGAGAATCTCCTGAAGTTTGCGCTCGCCCGAAAGATTGAGATCGGCCGAACTCGCAATGACAGCGTCGAACAGCGTCAGGTGGTCGGCAATGGCCTGCGCGTACTTTTCGTGTGATGCCGTGGCGAGAACCAGTCGGCGACCGGCGGCTTTTTGCGAGCGCAAAAATGCCAGAAAATCTGGGTGATACGGTAACAAGGAGACATCAAGGTCGACGCGTTGGGCGATTTGTTGCTTAAGATTGGCCTTACCCTTTGCTAGCCAGAACGGCATCAAGAACACATAGAGAAAATTCAGTTTTAGGAGGGCGAACGCCGACTCCAGCAAGAGATCGCTCTTCAGTAGTGTCCCGTCTAGATCCACAAACAGCGGATGCTTGGGTGAGTTGGTTTCGTCCATGTGTTCTGTCATGTTGTGTTCCATTGTCTGGTCGGCATCGCTTATTCTTTCCTTGTTCGACGGCCGACGACCTCTAGCCAACCCATGCTGGCCGCCCCAATCGCGACGGCAAACCAAAGCGTCGCTATTCTGCAAATCAGCGTCGCTGCTATCGCTGTTGGCGTATCGGCGCCAAGTAGTTTCAACAGCAAGATCATGACGGCTTCCGTGCTACCCAACCCCCCTGGGACAAAACTCAAAGCGCCAATCAATACGCTGACGGAGTATATCCCGACTGCTTGCAGTAACGTTATATCCAAATTCAATTCTGTGACGATGATATAGAAAGCGAGGCCTTCTGCGCCCCAGGCGATGATCCCAACAACTAAGCCGCGGAACAACAAGGTTGGCTGCAACAGCGAGGCGGCAGATCGCAAAGAGTTGCCAAAATGTTCGCTCAAGGTCTTGAGTCGCTGTGACTGCACACGTTGCGGCAGTCGTTCCACTTGGTTTTGTAACCAACTTGACTGGACCACAGGCATTAACGCGAGAATGCCGATGGTGAGTCCACCGACAAGCCAGCGATAGTCCGGAAAGTGCATGGCGGCCAGTAGCGCCAAAATGACCATGGAGACCAGATCCATCAATCGTTCGGTGAAGAACGCCGCGAGACTATCCACGTAGCGCACCGAATGGTCTTTTAGATACACGGATCGAATCGCTTCGCCAGCTTTTCCCGGCGTCGTTGTGAAGGCGAAACCGGCCAGATAGTAGAGGAGACTTCTACCCGGTGGCACAACGCAATTGAGATGGCGTAAGAAGAGTTCCCAACGTACGAAACGCAGCAGGTAATTGACCAGCGAGAGACCGAGTACAAATAGCCATGCCGAGACATCGAGTAAACCAATGGCCTCAACAACAGCTTTGACGTCTGCGAAGACGACGAAAGCAAAGTAGGCAATCAGGCTGATTAGGACCGAAAGGATTAACGAACGTACCAGACGCTTTTGATTGTCTTTGGGTTGCAAACTCTGCGTCGCCCTTATCGCATGATTTGCCGGATATTAGCAGCTTTCAAACCGGGCTTCTCGACGCCAAGTCGCGGTTTCGGGAGCGGTTTCGGGATGAGTGTTTCAGTGTCCTACGGTGTCGCCCCGGTTTGCCGCTACTCCGGCCCAATGCAGCTTGATAGAAAACGCTCGGTTTCTTGAAGGTAGCGTAGCCGGTTTCGATAGAGGCTTAGGTGGTGCGAGCCGCCTTCCAATATGATCAGTTGGTGGTCTTTGTCGTACTTGCGAAGGCGTTTCGCCATCAGTTTCGATTGTGAGACATCAACTACGGTGTCTTTATCGCCATGCATCAGTAGCACGGGTACTTGTATGTCCTCGGCCCGTCTAGCCGGTGAATTTTCAGTCAGCATTTTCCGGTCGCGCCAGAGGTCACCAATGAATCTTGTGCTATGGCGACCATCAATGTAGCGCTTCTCGCGCCGTATCAGGTCCGGTAAGTCAGAGACGCCGGCAAAACTGATGGCTCTATCTTAGCGATAAAGTTCGTTCACTCTGTCGCTAAAAACCGACGGATTTTCCGCTTATGTTCAAGCAATGATCGTTTATAGTGCGCCTGCGCATCTTATTGGAGTGGCTTTGCTTGGCCACTTCATGATGGCATTTTTAGGCAACCTAAAGGAATGGTTATGAATGAAATTTCACAACGCCTGCTGATTGGCTTGGCCGCCCTGTCTTTGTCGTTGGGCGCGATGGCTGCCGAGCTGGATTACGATTATGTCGAAGTGCGTTACGTCGATGCCGAACTGGACAACGTCAGCGCCGATGGAGACGGTATTCTAATTGGCGGCTCATATAGCCTGACAGATGAATGGCTACTTGTTGGGTCCTATCGCGATCTAGGCTTCGATTTTGGGATTGATGCCAGTCTGCTTGAAGTCGGTGCTGGCTATATTGTGCCGACGGAAACCGCCTTTGATATTTTAGGCTATGCACGATTGGTACGTTCGAAAGCGGAAGCGGGCGGCTTCGAAGATAGCGAGAATGGTTTTTCGGTATCAGTCGGCGCACGTGGAATGATCAACAATGACTTCGAGGTAAGGGCTTTCTTAAACCACATTGATGTTGATGATTCCGATACGTTCTTGGAGTTCGCAGGCGACTACTACATCAATCGGCAGTTTGCCGTTGGTGCATCTATCGAGCTCGGCGGCGATGCCGATGTATTCACTATTGGCGGGCGGTTCTTTTTCAATCAATAGTGAACGTTTGCGATGAGTAGCGAACAACGGCGCCCCTGTGGCGCCGTTGTCGTATCTAGTGCGTAACCG
The DNA here is from genome assembly GCA_045110335.1 of Woeseiaceae bacterium. Lineage (GTDB taxonomy): Bacteria > Pseudomonadota > Gammaproteobacteria > Steroidobacterales > Woeseiaceae > CALBPI01. Next base: position 66,335 of record JBGCGB010000048.1, on the reverse strand, counting down.
TTTGCCTGGTTCCCGTTATGCTATCGATACTGTCGCGATAGCTACGACTGACCTTGACTTGTTTACCACCATCCAGTGTCAAGAAGTACTCTCCATTAATGTGAGAGCGGACGGTCGAAACGCGTTGCTTGTTGATGATGGTGGACCGATGAACCCGAACGAACTGACGGTTGTCGAGGCGTTCTTCCATCGCTTTCATCGTGCAGCGCATGACATGTGTTTCATCGCAAGCATGCACGCATAAATAGTCGCCGGCTGATTCGATCCAGTCCACGTCTTCCCATGGCACGACGATGGTTGTGTCGCCGTCCTTGATCGCCAGCTTCGTCGTTTGTGCCGAGTTCGCTGCGACTTCACCTTGCAACGCTTTGCTAAGGCCAATGTTCTCGCCGGTCATATCACAAATCATTTTCAATAGTTTGTCGCGGTGCTGTTCCGCGGCACTGGCTTGTCGCGCTGCGCGTACGCGGTCTAGCGCGACGGCAAGTCGTTGATCGTCAATCGGCTTCAACAGATAGTCTATGGCGTTCGCTTCAAAAGCCTCGATCGCATGCTCGGAAAACGCGGTCACAAAAATCACCCATGGCATGTCGGGTCCGGAGAACTTTCGGAGTGTCTCGAAGCCATCCATACCGGGCATCTGGACGTCGAGAAAAACGAGATCGGGCTTGAGCTCGTCAACCGCTGCCACAGCCTCGCGCCCATTCTCGCAGTGTCGACAAATGTGAACGTCTGCGACGTTTTCGAGGCGTATCTCTAGTCCCCGCCTTGCCAGAGACTCATCATCGACGACGATCGCACGCAGCGGCGGCAGTTCAACAGAAGGCGCTTTCGTTGCGGACATCATAACGCTCCTTTTCGCTGGGATTCGAAGGGTATGTTGATCGTGATGACCAGACCATGCGGGTCGTTCGGCGCAAGCGTCAGTGCTTGATGATCGCCATACAGTTGCTTAAGGCGCTCTCGCGTATTCGTCAATCCGACGCCCGATGACTTTCCATTCGTTGGTGCGGTCTGATTTAGACCCGGGCCACTGTCCGCGATGGTGACCATCAAAGCGGTGCCGTGCGTCTTGGCCGCGATCCGGATGCTGCCACCGGCTTCTAACGGCGTGACCGCATATTTGATGGCATTCTCAATCAACGGTTGCAGGATGAGACTGGGTACCAATGCATCGAGTGCGTTGGACTCCACTTCGCGAATCACTTTTAACCGATCACCAAAACGAACTTTCTCAATTTCTAGATAAAGATCTAACGCTTCGAGTTCGCCGCGTAGCGTGACGCGTTTCATCGGATCATTATCTAGCGAATAGCGTAGAAAGTCGCTCAGCCGGGTCACCGCGAGATTAGCGGTGTCATTTTGACGATCCAGTATGAGTGTAGAAATAGCGTTGAGTGTGTTGAAGAGAAAATGCGGATTCAATTGGTAGCGCAGCATTTTGAGTTGCGCCTGGTGAGCAGCGGCGGTGGCTTTCAGCGTTTGCTCGGTTTGTTGTTGCAGTTGTTGGTAGTACTTGATGCCGTAGTACAGGCCGCTCCAGCACAAGAGAATGTAGAAAGAACCCATGACGCCCCCAAAACGGGAGGCCCAGCTGTCCGGATGCCAGCCATTCTTGACCATGGTCCAGTAAAGCTCGTTTTCGATGAAGACCCAGGTGAGCGCGAAAACAAAACAGACAATCAGCGAGCCTATCGCGATTTGTAGTGGTGATCGCGGCCAAAGGCGATGGTAAATCGCTCGCAACGGGATCGTTAGCAGGAACCCGAGAATCGCTGTGGCGGCAATAACGGTTAGGTAGGAGTCAGGTTTTTCATGGGCAAGTGCACCGATATAAGCGGTAACAACGAAACCTAGCCACCCGGCGATATTGAGGGTCCAATAGAACCGCTTTCGGTCGTAAAAGTAATGCTTGATATTCATAGGGCAATGGACTCGGCTGACGCTTTCCTCAGGTTTTTGCCTGCGTTAATCAATGACTGTCTATAACGCAATTCGCGGTGGTAAGTGTCACCTTTGCGACGAATGGAGCGTTGATCGCGATGAGTTGAACGTAGCCACATAACCGTTTGAAAGCGATCATGTATTGAACGCGAGTCGATCGTTTTTCGTTTCATCGCAATTTACGGGCAGCTCATCGGAAACAGGCTGTTCGACAAAAACTGATCCGCTATGTTTACTCCGAGTTCATCATAACCCGGAGGTGCAATATGCCGCCAAAAATCATTATCGCCTGGATCCTCATTCTGAACGCGCCGCTAGCCGTTGCCGGCAATTTGACAGAAAAGAACCAGGACAAAACAGATAAGATCGTTTCGAAACTGGTTGCAAGCTACGGCGGCGAAGAGTCGCTTGACGCGTTGGACAGTATCGCCGTTAAGCACAGCACAGAGTTTGTCGCGGTTGAGCAAAGTCGTAGACCAGCACCGCCATGGGATACTTCAACCGCTGACGGGATGACGGCGATTGACCTCAGCGATAAGCAACTCGCTGTCATCAACCAGGGACGTGGCAACGGTTTTGAGTTTCACAATGCAACGCTCATTAATGATGCTGAAAGCTATGAGCTTGATTATCGAGCCGGTTTGGCCCGTCCAATAGCGGAGCCTGATTTTGCGGGAAATGCAGGGCCGTTTATCCGCGTTACCCCCGTATTGTTGGTGAAGCAGCTTCGTGACAACGCGCGGACGGCGCACTTCCTAGGTGCTACAACCTACGACGACCGAGAGCACTATGTGGTGCGTTTTGCCATGGCGAGTGGTCCCGCGATTAGCCTCTATGTCGACAAGAAGACCCATCTGATCTCGCATAGTGAGCGATTGTTGCCAGGCTATGGACTGGTTGAATATGACTTCAAAGATTATGAAGTGATCGATGGGATTCCGTTCAACCGAACGTTCGTCTTACATACTGCGGGTGATGTATCGATGGAGCGTAAGGTGCTCTCTGTTGCCATTAACAAGCCCATCGAGAAACTACTGACGGTCGACAGTCGGCTGCAGCGAACCGAAGCGCTGCCGCCGGATCCGATGTCTCGCAACGAGATCGCAGAGGGCGTTCACTTGATCGGAGGACGCGGTACTTATGGTCTATTCATCGAGATGGAAGATCATGTGATCGCCGTCGGTGGCGTTGGCGGACTGGAAGAAAGGCTTGAAGAAATGCAACAGGTGACCAACAAACCGGTTCGATATGGTGTGCTAACTCATCACCACAGTGATCATGTCGCGGCGGTCGCCGGGTATGCGGAGTTGGGCGCCACGATTGTCACGCCGACGGCTCACGTCGAAGTTGTCGACGCCGCGGCTGGCGATTTTGAAGCGAAGATCAAGCAAGTCGATGGCAAGCTGAAGCTCTCTGATGCGTCACGTAAAGTCATGGTCATTGACATTGGTCCGACGCCGCACACAGAACATTTGCTGGTGACATGGCTGCCGGACGAAAGAATCTTGTTTGAAGCCGATCATTTCAGCATGCCGCGCAGCGGTCCGGTGCCGCCAGCGATCGAGTCGACACGTAAGTTTGCCGAAGCGCTGGAACGATTAGGGCTGAATCCGGCATTGATCGTTTCGGCACATAGCCCGAGACCAGGGACGATGGGTGATCTAGCCGCGTCACTGGATACCCCAGCCGCCGATAGCACGATGGTGGGTGCGACGCGCAGGTAATCCTTCCATTATCTGTACGCAGTGCTTCAGTGCGGGCAAGCGCATCGATGGTTCGCCTTCGGTGCGTTTGCTTTTTGGATAGCTGAAAATACGACCGATTGGTAACAAAAACGGGGCGTCGTAGGTCTTATTCGTCAACACGGTCATTTTTATGGAGCGTTGCGGCTATTCGCTGCTTGGCTCGTCAAATGATTTTACGGATAACAAACTGGAGCCGAACATGCCCTCATCACGCCAGATGTCTTCGATAGTGGTTCTTTCTTTACTCGCCGGCCTCTCGGGCTGTGCGACCTTGACTAACGATGCGAACATTCCGCTATCCGTGAGCTTTTCTGATGGCAGTGCAGGTCAGTGTACGTTCAGCAACAAGCGGGGTAGCTGGGACGCGACGATCCCGTCTGAAGGGACCGAAATCCGGCGTTCTGATGATGACCTTCAATACAGCTGTACGACATCGGACGACCGCCGGATAGAAGGCAAAATCGAGAGCGAGATTGATCAAAAGAAGTGGTGGGCGAGCGTCGTCTTTCTTGACTTCGGATTGACCGACTCAATCACGGACAAGCACCGCACCTATCAACGGTCGCCGGTGATCGATGTTTCAAACGATAAAACGTCAGGTCAATAGTCCGCCCGCATGAAAGGCGTCGTCACGACTTAGGTTTCTTTGGCCGCTTCGTTGCCGACGTCTTCTTTCTGGTTTTAGGTTTCTTCGGCTTCTTGGGTTTTTTCCGTTTCTTGTCTTTGCTGTCAGCCGACGGTCTGGATGGGCGAGTTGTTGGCTTGTCGTGCCGCTTTGATTTTGAGCGGGCTCTCTCTTTTCGGCTGCGCGGTGCGCCGCCATCACCAACTAACGATAAGTTGATTTGCTGACCACAAATATAAACTTTTTGTAGACCCTTGAAGATCTCTTTGGGCATGCCGGCGGGCAGGTCGACCATGCTGTAGTTTTCTTCAATCTCGATTTGACCGATATGGTCACCACGTAATCCGGCCTCATTCGCAATTGCACCGACAATGTTGCCGGGTTTAACGCCATGTGCATAACCTACTTCCAGACGATATCGCTCGGCACCCGCATCACGGTCGCGAACCGGTCTCATTTTCGAACGGCCATCGTCCCGATCGGGAGAAAGCAACATGCTCTTGTCGCCAATCGAGAGCTTCGCTAAAGCAGCAGCGATATCAACAGCCGGGACATCATGTTCTTCGCGGTATTGCTCGATCATACTTTGCATGAACTCGAGTTCGCCGCCTGCGAGCGTATCGGTAATGCTTTGTTTGAAGTCCGCAATGCGCTTGTTGTTGACCGCCTCCACGCTGGGCAATTCCAGTCGTTCGATTTTCTGACGGGTAGCGCGCTCGATAGCAGAGAGCATCCGCCGCTCACGCGGAGAAATGAATAAGATGGCGTCGCCCTGACGACCGGCGCGACCGGTTCGGCCGATCCGGTGAATATAGGCCTCCGTGTCATAAGGCACGTCGTAGTTGATGACATGACTAATACGATCGACATCCAGGCCGCGTGCGGCAACGTCGGTGGCCACGAGAATATCGAGCGAGCCGCGCTTTAATCGCTCAACCATTTGTTCACGGGCTTTTTGCGGCATGTCGCCGTTCATCGCAGCGGCCGCATGTCCCCGCGCTTCCAATTTTTCGGCCAGCTCAGTGGTTGCGGTTTTGGTACGCACAAACATCAAGATGGCATCAAACGGCTCAACCTCCAGAATTCGAGTCAGTGCATCCAGCTTGTGTAGGCCGCTGACTTGCCAGAATCGTTGGCGAATCGTTTCCGCGGTTGCAGTGCGAGCCTTGATCGAAATCTCTGCCGGAGATTCGAGGTAACGCCTGGCGATGCGTTCCACCTGTTTTGGCATCGTCGCTGAGAACAAGATCATTTGCCGTGCATCTGGCGCCTGGTCCAAAATCCATTCCACTTCGTCGACAAATCCCATGCGAAGCATTTCGTCGGCTTCATCAAGGACGACGGCCTTCAGCTGGTCAAGCTTTAGTGTGCCTTTGCCAATGTGATCCCGTAACCGGCCGGGTGTCCCGACAACGACCTGAACACCGCGTCGCAATGCGCGAATCTGACCGCCATACTCTTGGCCGCCGTAGATGGGTAAAACGTGAAAACCTTTGATGTGACGTGCATAACTTTGGAATGCTTCTGCAACCTGGATGGCCAGCTCACGGGTTGGTGCCAACGTCAGTACTTGCGTGGCATTGCTCTTGGCATTGATCGAAGAGAGCAGCGGTAAAGCAAACGCGCCGGTCTTGCCGGTTCCGGTGGGTGCGTGCCCGAGAATATCGCGACCGGCCATCAATGGCGGAATCGATTGTTGCTGAATCGGCGTAGGCGATTCATAGCCAATGTCATCCAGCGCCTGAATCAACGGCTCGGATAACTTAAGGTCGCGGAATGACATCGGTTCCGCTTTGGTGTCTGACTTGGACATGACAGGTCTCTATTCTGGGGATGGCCAGTGAACACTGGCAACGGGCGGGCATGATAGCACTGTGCGGCATGACAACGGCGGGTATTCGTTGTTTTGTGGCGCTTATGTTAGGTCATTGGTCTATGTTGGATTGGTGGTGGCGCGGGGTTTCCGGTCAGTCCTTTTATACAATGTGCTATCTAGGTCTCATTACTGTCAATGGTAAGTTCTCAGGGCTCAGGAGGTCTCTTATGCTGGGGATTGTTTCGCGAGTCGCCTCGCGGCTGCCTTCAACAGTGCGATCGAATACCAGTGATGAAAACGCATCAACAGGCGAAATCCGAAACCCATTAGTGGCGTTCCATCCGCGGCGGTCTTGTTATGGATGACCGCGGAGCCGAACCATAGATCGGTTTGTTGGCCTTCCGCGGTTTCATCGGGTGAACTCATTAACCATGAGCGTGTTTGCCCGGCGATATCGCACAGCAGCAATTGATTCTCCGTGCGGGCTTCTACGGTCCAGGCTGCCCAGTTCTCGCTAGTGCCTTCTGCCAATGCCTTTGCTTGAAGATCGGTCGATGGTTTCTTCAAGGCAACCGACAGAATCCAGCGTTCAAGCTTGAATAAACGTGTCGTGTAAAACGCTTCGACGAAATGTTCAAAAGTGACTCCTATGTCGATGGTGGTTCGGTAACAATCGGTGAAGTCGGTTTTCTGGTATCGCGCCAGCAGCGCGGTATCCGGTAACGTTGTGGGATGGATTTTCATGCTTGAATACGTGTTATCCGGTTGATCACTCAATGAATGACCGCGCGTTCGCGGGCAACGTCGATTACAGTAGCGTCTACCCAGTAAATATCTTCGTTACTGGTGTAGAAAAGAAAGCGACCATCTTTGGTGACGAAAGGGCAGAGTTCCAGTTCGGGCGTATTGACGCCATTGCCGAGCGCGACAGGCGTCGACCAAGACTGATCAGATTGTCTAAAAGTGACGTAAAGGTCTCGTTTGCCTAGATTCCCTCGGCGATTGGAGCTGAACAATAAGTAGCTGCCGTCCGGCGCTATAAAGGGATCGGCTTCGTACCAAGCGGTGTTGACGTTGTCGCTTAGTGGCTCAGGCTTCGAGAATTGGTGGTCTGATTGTCGCGAGAGGTAGATGTCGAAATCACCGTTGTTCTTTGCCGCCTTCCCCGATGCAAAAGCAAGCACATCATCGTCGGTGAAAGAAACATAGTATTCGTCGCTGTCGGTGTTGACTGTCGATCCAAGATTCTGGGGTTCGGACCAACCTTGCCGTGTTCTGGTGACATACCACAGGTCATGTTTATTGCTGTCTTTATTGCGCCCGGTATTTCTTTCCGAGATAAAATAGAGTCGCGTGCCATCGCGCGAGAGGAAAGGGTCGCCATAGGTGAAGTCAGGATCCGAAAGGACGACGTTCGGAGTGCTCCATTCACCATCTTGATAACGCATGGTGTGAATCTCGCCCCGCCCATTTTCCGCTACGCCAAAAAACAACTCTTTGCCGTCTGCTGAAAACACGGAGCCGTATTCATACCGGCCAGCCAATGAGACACGCTCCGGTGCAAACTTCTGCGGCGTCATACCCGGCGTAGACGTCTCCAGATACGCTCCCTTCGCGAACCCGACCAAATCACGAGCAACCGCCAATGCGCGCAGGTTGGCTTCGTCTTCCAACGGATGAATCAACGTGCTGAAGTGTGCGCCGCGTTCGGATGCAATGGCGGCGACACGCCCCTGACCTAGCAGCATCGTATCGGGTTCCCGGTCGGCGATAGGGTCTTGGTAAGCTTCGAGCGTCGGAATGATTTCCCAACCGGCAGATTGCAGAGCGTCGGCAAGATCGTCGATAAACAACGCGGCGAGATCGTTTTCATGCAGCAACAATACGTGTGCTGGTGACCGGCCTAACGTATTCGTTGCAATATCATCATAAAACTCGACGGCGTCGATTAGCACGTCGACATAAAGGGTACGCCAGCCATCGAGGTCGAGTGTACTCCCGGATTTTACGGCTTCATTGAATAAGCTTTGCAAATACCAGTCGTAGTTGTCGACGGTGACATAGCCGGCCTCTAAACCCATCTCACGAAACTGCGCCCTGATGGTGTCACGCTTCTCACGCGTGTTGCCTTCGTGTAGATAAGGGAAGCGGAAGTAGGGCGCATAGCCGGGCAAATTTTTTAAAACTTGCCCGGCGCGTTTGGCATCTGCCAGAAATTTCATTGCGCTATTTCGGTTCGCTGACTCATGTGCGTTCGAATGATTGCCGATGAGGTGTCCGGCCGCGACGTATCGATGAAGGCGCTCTCTGCCGGCCTCGCCCCGAGCACTCAGGTTGGACGTCGTGGCAAAAAACATAGCGCCAGGCACGTTGCCTTGCTTTAGATTTTGAATAAGTAGGTTGGTTCTTTCGTCCGCGTCTAACAACGCATCGGCAACGCGAGGCGCATCGTCGAAGGTGATTGCGATCCGTTTGCCCGTCTCAGCACCATGTGTGGCCGCGAGCAAGTTTACGAAAATAAGTAATACTGAACCGAAACCTTTTTGAAGCATGTGCGTGACCTCTAGTCGTTGGTGTTCTAAAAAACCACCACTCTGGAGTCGCCGAGACGAATACTTGAAGTAACGATGATCGCATCTCCGACCAGTTTGACGGGAATAAACTAACGCTTTCTTGAACGCGCCCGGAGGGCGGCATCATACGCGCGTCTTGCCCACGTTATTGCCTCCTCGGTGTCATCGAAAATGCTCTCGGGTGCGAGGAAGTATGACATTTTCATCAGTTTGCCGTTTTTGTCATACTCGAACGCGGGCAACTCATGGTGGTGAAAGTATCCAACAGAATCGGCATCGGCTTTTAGATAAAGCTGATCGTCTGCAACCAATCCGAACATCAAACCGTCATGATAAATACCGTGACCGCCAAACATTCGGCGCGAGTGAATTTTTCCGAAGGGTTCGAAGACTTCCGTCAGATAGTCGACGAATTCACTCATCTAATGTGCTATCGAGCCCAACCGGTGCCACCCTGACCGGATTGAAGCGCGCGGACTTCAGCAATGTCGCGAGGTGGAACCAACCATTGCGGACGCTCTGCTTTTGCCCAAGCTAAAATGTTCGCTGGAAAATCTGCTTGGGATTCGACGCGCCATGACAGCAAATGATAGATGGCTTTGCCGCCACCGGCCCATGCCGGAAGTGCGCCATAACGTTGCCAGCTCATTTGGTGTCGCTCGTTGACCGTGCCTTCCGGATGAATGAAAAAGTCATAGTTTTCCCAGGCTTCATAACGGATGCCGGACGGCAGGGGGAAATCCAGGAATACAGCGGCGGTCACCGCCATCGTATCGCCCAGCATACGGACACTCATGCCATCCTCGGATTTGATGTTCTGAATGCGAGGTGCAACACCTTGCTCGACATCACCATAGATCCGACCGTTTTCGAACCGATAAGTGATCATTTGATAGGGATAGGCAATATCGGCAACCGGTTCGCCGTTAAAAGTCTTCAGTATTTCGCCGGTATCCGGATCCGTGTAGGCAAACGTTTTGCGGGTTAAATGCACGACGTCGTCGGCGGGATCGGTGGGCCATATTACGGTTGAGCTATCAAAGCCGATCATGCCAAACAGCTTCTTGCCCGATGGATACTCGTAGATACCGCCCTCGGCAATCCAGTGAACGGGCTCACCGGTGCCCGCACGTGCGTCGACCCAGGCGCGTAAGACGTCGTTGTCTTCAGCTGACGCAACCGGCGGTGTCGGCGGGTAGGTATCGTTCGTCACACAAGCCGACAGGAAATACACGCTGATCAGCAAAACAAAAAGTCTATTCATGGCATGTATCTCTGTCGGTTGTGTGGAACGAAATTCGATAGATTATTGTGGCTTGCGGAACAACAGTGTCATCCGGTCACTCTCGCCGATTTCCAGATACTTGTCGCGATTCTCATCCCCATTGGTCAATACTGGCGGGAGTGTCCAGACGCCTTTCTCCCAATCCGCTGTGTCATTTGGGTTGGCATTGATCTCGGAGGTTTTGACAAGATCGAAGCCCTGACTCTCAAAAGCGGCGATGACTTCTGATTGCTTCAAATAACCGCGATGTCCACGCGTCGCGGAATGGTCATGATTTTCAGGTGCACGATGTTGGACGATACCGACAACGCCACCGGGTTTTAGGAGACCATAAAAATGAATTAACGTCTCATCGGTCAAGTGTTTGCGAGTCAACCCATGAAAACCGCGGAAAGTGACGACGGCGTCGACTTTGCCTTTCCAGTCATCGGCTTCGTCAACCTCTGCAGCGGCGAACGAGGCATCTTCGATACCGGTCCATTCAGTGACTTTTCCAGGAAAAGTCATTGGGAACTTCTTGCGCTCGGCGTTGCGCTCTGGATCTTGCCCGGCATGATACTTTTCAACGTCGGCGCCAAGGCCAAGATAGGTTCCTTTGCCAGCGACGTAAGGTGCCAGAATACGGGTGTACCATCCGCCGCCAGGGCCATATTCGGCAACCGTCATGTCAGACTTGATGCCAAAGAAGCGCAGGGTTTGCACGGGATGACGATAGGCGTCCCTTGCCCGGTCCTTTTCGCGATACGGCGCATTCAGAATGTCTTTTGCAGCACCTTTTTCTTCATGGTGGGCCGCGTTGGCGGGGTTAGCCAAAAAACTGGCGGAAAGGATTAGGGTTAAACCTAGCAGTGCACGCATATCGGAGCTCCGTTTCAGGAAAATAAGAGCTCCCGAGAGTATCACTCGGTGGAAAAGTCATGCAAAAAAAACCGGCCAAATCCAAGGGGGGCAAGGATAGGGCCGGTTTTATTCGGGCATTGCGTTCGGCATTGCTGACAAACCGCCGTACCCTTTTTCTGTCCTGTCCGCGTTGAATGGGGGGGTATTCTCTGCGGACGGTTATAGATTAGCGATTCAAGGCTATTGGCTCAAACGACTTAACATCCTGACTTTGATGACGGAATGTCATCAATCATCGACGAAGGTCTTGAGCACCCAATCTCGCAACACATCGACGCTTTCCCGATTATCAGCGGTTGGATCTGAAACAAAATGATAAACATCGGAGGTGACCAGAGCGTCGTCGCCAAATCGGACGACGGATCCCGAATCGAGCCACAATTGCGCCAAAGGTAGCGGCACCAGCGCGATGCCGAGCCCTCGTTCAGCGGCTCTTAACACCGCGATCATCGAGTCTAGCTGGACAACACGTTGGTTTGGCGGTTTGGTCAAGGATTGTTGTTCATGCCAAAGCTGCCAGGCATCCGCTCGGGTGCGATGGACGATCAAAGAGATGTTCTGACCAATTCGGTCGCCATCCAGTCGCAGTGTTTCACGAAGTTCTGGCGAGCATGCGGCTACCAGCCGAAGAGGAAACAACGGTATGGCTTCGAGGTTCTCCGGGTTGCGTGAAAACAACCGTATTGAAGCATCTGCATCGGACGGATGATAAGCCAGCGACTCATCGCTGGTGTCCACAAAAATATCCAGATCAGGGTGCGCTTCGGTAAAGTCTTTGAGACGCGGTATGAACAACTCACTGGCAAAAAAAGGTTGTACAGACACTCTCAACTGCGGTCGCTCATGGCGCCGGAAGAATCGCTCCGTCGCGTCGTCAATCTGATCCAGCAGTGGGCCGATCTCGGCCAGCAGAGCTTTACCATCCTCGGTTAGCAGGACCTTCTTTTTTTGACGGACAAACAGAGCCAGACCAAGCTCGGCTTCAAGCCGCTTGATCTGGTGGCTGACCGCGGAAGGCGTCACATGCAGTGTGTCGGCCGCACGCCGATAGTTCAGTTCCCGTGCAGCTGCGCAGAAGGTTCGTAACCCGCGCAATGACAATTTGCGCTTTGGTTGTCTCATTGTGGCTTACCTTGCAGGATGCGAACTTCGCATCAAAAGCCCCCCGGCCTAATGCAGAATCGACTAATGATCCCCAAAGTGGGTGTGATAGTCGTTCATCGAAGCTTCAATAACCTTGAGTGCATGTTCTCGGCCGTAAGGCTCGACGCCGGTAACCGGTTGCGTTTCACCCGGTTTCATTTTGTAGGTTAGGAAATAGTGTCGGATGCGTTCGATGGTGATGTTGGGCAGATCGGAGATATCGCGGATATGCCCGTGGACAAAATCGCCTTCGAGAATGGCAACGATCTTGTCATCGGCTTCGTCATCATCGACCATTTGTAGGCCACCAACGACCCAGGCATTCAATGTGATTTCGGCACGATTGATCGGGCGTTCACTGATCACGCAAATGTCCAGCGGATCGCCATCACCGCATTTTGAGCGGGGACTCAGTGCTGCGACTTCCTCGGCACAGTAGGTCTGCGGTACGAATCCATACAGGCAAGGCATTGCTGCCGTTGTGCGTTGCGGGCGATCAACATGAATAAAGCCGGTGGCTTTGTCGAGTTCGTATTTGACGTGGTCGAAAGGCGTCATTTCGATAAACACATTCAACATTTTCGGTGCCTTTGGACCCGGCGTTAGGCCATGCCATGGATGAGGGCGATGGTCTGCGTACTTTACGGAATCGTCGTTCATAGTCTGTTCATGTCCTATTAATCGTTGACACCGAGTCTTTCGTGCATGACCGGACTCGTCGTGGTGTATTGCAAATGGACCTTACGATCCGGTTCGAGCATTCCCTTGATCGCGAACGCCGCCAAGGCTGCTTCGTGAAAACCGGACAGGATCAATTTTTTCTTACCCGGATAATGATTGATATCGCCGATGGCGAAAACGCCTGGTTGTGATGTTGAAAACTTCTCGGTGTCGACATTAATCGTCTTGCGATTGATATCGAGACCCCAGTCGGCGATAGGACCAAGCTTGGGCGCTAGCCCAAAAAACACTAAAGCATGGTCAGCCCGCAGTGTTTGAGCGTCGCCGTCTTTTGGTTTGATATCGATAGATTCGAGTACACCATCGCTGCCGTTGAAGGAAACAGCTTTGGCATTCTCGACGAGTTTCATGTCACCGGATTCGACGAGCTTTCGCATTTTCGACACCGACGCGTCCACTGCTCGATATTCGTCGCGTCGATGCACCAGCGTCATACTGGCAGCTGTTGGCTGAAGCGCCAGTGCCCAGTCCAATGCTGAATCGCCGCCGCCGAAGACAACGAGATGTTTGTTTTCATATTGCTCAGGGTTTCTGACACGATAAGCAATGCCGCCGGTCGAAAAGTCGTCGACGTTCGCAGCCCGAATGGGTCTCGGTTGGAAAGAACCGACACCCGCTGCGATGACCACAGCACGGGCATGAAACTGCTTGCCGGCGCTGGTTTCGATGTGGAATGAGCCGTCTTCCAGAGGTTTCAGCACACTGACTTCTTCGCCCAGATGCATCTCGGCGCCAAACGGTTCGATCTGTTGCAACAGACTATCGGTCAATTCCTGGCCCGTGCACACCGGTACCGCGGGAATGTCGTAGATGGGTTTGTCAGGGTAGAGTTCGGTGCACTGTCCCCCTGGTTGGCGAATGGAATCAATTACATGTGCCTTCAGGTCCAGCAGACCTAGTTCGAAGACCTGGAACAGGCCACAAGGACCTGCGCCAATAATGACAACGTCAGTGCTAATCACAACAATACTTCCCGGATGATCTGGGTAGGGCGAAGCGCCCAGACCCGTTATACTCAATTAATTAATTATACCGACCAGAAAGATGCGGGAGCAGATTCATGCAAGATTTTTTGAAATTTTATATCAATGGCACTTGGGTGGATCCGGTAGCGCCGCGCACGTTGGACGTGATCAATCCGGCAACCGAGCAGGCCTATGCGCGGATCAGTAATGGGACCGCCGCGGATGTTGATGCTGCTGTAGCCGCCGCTCGCACTGCATTTCAAGACTTTTCCACCACCAATGTCGCGACTCGTCTGGCCTTGTTGGATCAGATCATCACGATTTATAAACGGCGGATGCCCGAGATTGGTGCAGCGATTAGCGCCGAGATGGGCGCGCCATTGGGTTTTGCCAACAAAGCGCAAGCCGGCAGTGGGCTCGGCCACTTCATGGCGATGCGCAAGATATTGGAAAATTTCGAGTGGTCAACGGATCAAGGGAAGTTCACGATCCTGCGCGAGCCCATTGGTGTTTGTGGCTTGATCACGCCGTGGAACTGGCCGCAAAACCAGATCGCCTGCAAAGTGGCGCCGGCATTGGCGGCGGGTTGCACGATGGTGCTAAAGCCTAGTGAGATTGCACCGATTGATGCGATGATTCTGACCGAGATTTTGGATGAAGCGGGTGTGCCTGCCGGAGTCTTCAATCTCGTCAACGGCGACGGGCCGTCGGTCGGTGCCGCCATGTCAGCGCATCCCGATATCGACATGATGTCGTTTACGGGTTCAACCCGCGCCGGCATTGAAGTCGCCAAGGCATCGGCGCCATCGGTAAAACGAGTGGCACAAGAACTCGGCGGCAAGTCGCCAAACATTGTACTGGCTGATGCGGATATCGAACGTGCCGTCAAAAGCGGCGCGCGTCAGGTTTTTTCTAACTCCGGTCAGTCCTGCAATGCACCGACGAGGATGTTTGTGCCCGCAGACCAGCACGATCTGGCCGCCGAGGTAGCGGCAGCAGCGGCTAACGCGACGGTGGTTGGCGCACCCGATGACGACGCCACGCATATTGGTCCGGTCGTTAGCGCAGTGCAGTTCGATAAGATTCAAGCGTTGATTCAAAAAGGTATTGATGAAGGTGCGACATTGGTTGCTGGCGGTACGGGACGACCGGAAAATCTGCCCACAGGTTTTTACGTAAAACCGACCGTATTCGCGAATGTTGACAACGCCATGACGATTGCTCGCGAAGAAGTCTTTGGGCCCGTGCTAGTGATCATTCCGTACGAACGCGAAGAAGATGCGATTGCGATGGCAAACGATACGCCTTACGGACTAGCGGGCTATGTTCAGTCCGGTGACGATGACCATGCGCTTGCGGTCGCCTCGAAGATTCGTGCGGGCAGCATTCATATCAATGGTCAAAGCTCGCCGATTAACGCGCCGTTTGGTGGCTACAAGCAATCCGGCAATGGGCGCGAGTGGGGCGAGTATGGTTTGGAGGAGTTTCTTGAAACTAAAGCCGTCATGATCCGTCGCCAGGCCTAGGCGAACGCAAACAAGCAATACTGTATGGGCCGATAGTAGCGGTTTTTGCATCGGCGGATACATCGCTGCCGGAGTGAAATACGCATTCCCACAGCTGTCGTTTGTCGATGCGCGGCAATGAGAACTCAAGTGCCTGATCCGAGGCGTTGATGAGCACAATAAAAGCGGCATCCCGATCACTGACGGGGTTATCTTTTTGGGTTGCCCGAAGCAGCATGGCGAGCGATGCAGAGTGATGCCATTCGAAACCCTGAAGTTCTTCGCCGGTGGGTGACAGCCACTCGATGTTTTTCTGGCCAGCGCGATTGACGGCCAAACCATGGCGATATCGTCGCTGTCGCAACAATGGCGTGTTGTGACGTAGCGTGATTAGCGCACGAACTTTTTCCAGCAGTGCCATGTCTGCAGATGCCCAGTCAATCCAGCTGGTCTCATTGTCTTGTGCATAGGCGTTGTTATTGCCGCCTTGCGTGTTGCCGATTTCGTCACCGGCTAATAACATCGGCGTTCCCTGAGCCAACAATACCGTGGCTAACAGATTGACCTGTTGGCGTTGGCGTAGCACGTTGATATCGGCGTTGTCGGTTTCACCTTCGGCGCCGTGGTTTTGCGAATAATTGTGGCGGTGGCCATCACGATTGTCTTCGCCATTGGCGAAGTTGTCGGGTTCGTTGTAACTGACGAGATCGCGCAGCGTAAATCCATCGTGGCTGGTGATGAAATTGACGCTAGCTTGCGGCGGGCGCCCGCTCGGTTCGAAGATATCGGCCGAACCATGCAGTCGCCGCGCCAGTGCTGGCGCTTGTCGTTCGTCACCGCGCCAAAATTGTCGCGCCGTATCCCGAAACCGATCATTCCACTCTGCCCACCCGGGCGGGAACGCGCCCAGCTGGTAGCCGCCTGGGCCGATGTCCCAGGGCTCGGCGATTAGTTTGCTGTGTTTCAGCAGCTTGTCATAGGCGATGCGTTCGAGCAGTGGATGACGCGTGCTAAAGCCGTTGGTATGTCTACCCAGAATTGGCGCAAGATCAAAACGAAATCCGTCGACGCCCATGTCGGCATACCAGTACCGCAAACTATCAAGAATCAGGTCTTGTACAACGGGGTGATCGGCGTTGATCGTGTTACCGGTGCCGGTGTCGTTAATGTAGTGCGCGTTGTTGTCCGCGGGCAGTCGGTAGTAGCTGGCATTATCGATGCCGCGAAACGATAACGTTGGCCCTCGTTGATCACCTTCCGCCGTATGGTTGTAGACCACATCCAGCAGAACTTCGATGTTGGCATCATGCAGTGCTTGCACCATTTGGCGAAACTCGCCGACCGGATCGGTGCCCGCATAACGTGGCATCGGCGTGAAGAAATTGAGCGTGTTGTAGCCCCAACTGTTGCGCAGTCCTTTTTGTGTCAGGAAGTGTTCGTCAATGAATGCGTGCACTGGTAACAGCTCGATAGCCGTAATGCCCAGGGCTTTTAAGTAATCAATAATCGCGCCATTGGACAGTCCGGCAAATCTACCGCGTTCCTGCTCGGTGAGGTCTGGGTGGCGCATCGTGAATCCACGAACATTGGTCTCGTAGATGATTGTGTCACGCCAGGGACGCAGTGGATGACGATGCAGCCGTCGTTGGCGATCAGTCACTACAGACTTGGGTACGTAGGGCGCACTGTCGGCGTCGTCGCGATGAAGTATATGAGACTGTTGGTGACCGAACAGCGCGGGATGCCAGGTCAGCTCACCGCTAAGTTCCCGTGTGTACGGATCGATCAGAAGTTTAGCCGGGTTATAACGTTGCCCGTTCTTGGGTTGCCAGGGACCATGCACGCGATATCCGTACCGGGTGCCGGCACGAAGGCCCGGGATAAAGCCATGCCAAACGCCCCGATGTTTCTCAGGGAGATCATGGCGACCCGCGTCATTGCCTTGTTCATCGAACAGGCACAATTCGATACGGCTGGCGTGACTAGCGAATAACGCAAAATTGCAGCCACCCTCCAGGAGGGTCGCACCCAGCAGGGCCGGATCACCCGGTTTGATCATCCGTCGTCCTTGCTCATCGGTGACAATTTCCAGATGTCATCATTATAATCCTGCATGGTCCGATCGGTCGAAAAGCGTCCCGATGCCGCCGCATTGAGTATGCTCTTTCGCTGCCAGAGTTCTGGCTCTGCATAGGTCGCATCGACATCCTCTTGCGCAGCGATGTAGCTTGCAAAGTCTGCGGCGGTCATCCATGGGTCCGATGGATCACGAACTGCACGGGTTATGTCGTCGAAGATACCTTCTTCATATTGATTGAAGTGACCGGATTCAAGCAGGTGCATCACGCGCGATAAATGTTTGTCGGCAGCGATCACTGCATTCGGATTGTAGTCCTCTCGCGTTGCCCGGATTTCTTCAACGGTGAGTCCGAACAAGAAAAAATGTGCTTCACCGACAGCTTCGCGAATTTCAACATTGGCGCCGTCCAGCGTGCCAATCGTTAACGCACCATTCATCATGAACTTCATGTTGCCGGTGCCGGACGCTTCTTTGCCTGCGGTTGAGATTTGCTCGGATAGATCGGCGGCCGGACAGATACGTTCCATCGCCGATACATTGTAGTCTGGGTAGAAAACCAACCGCAGCAAATCTTGCGTACGCGGATCTGAATTAACGATCTTGGCGACATTGTTAATCAGTTTGATGATTTGCTTTGCCATCACATAACCCGGCGCGGCTTTTCCGCCGATGATCACGGCACGCGGCACCATGCCTTCGGTATCACCATCGCAAATGCGGGCATAGCGATGAATCACATGCATGACGTTTAGCAGTTGCCGTTTGTATTCATGGATACGTTTCACTTGCACATCAAATAACATTGAGATGGGTAGTTTGATGCCGGCATGGCGGCGAATCATCCGGGCAAGTAGTGCCTTATTGTGTTGCTTAGTTGCATGCCAGGCGCTTCTGAAGCCTTCATCGTCAGCGAGTGGTGCGAGCGCTGTCAGTTGTGGCAGGTCCGTTACCCATTCGTCGCCGATACGGCGTGTGATTAGATCAGCCAATGTCGGGTTACAGGCGGCCAACCAGCGGCGTTGCGTGACACCATTCGTCTTGTTGTTGAATTTCTCGGGCCATAGTTCGTAGAAGTCTTTGAATAGACCTTCTTTCAATAGTTCGGAATGCAACGCCGCGACACCATTCACCGAGAAGCTGCCGACAATCGCAAGGTAGGCCATGCGAAGCATCGGCTGACCGTCTTCGGCGACCAATGACATGCGTCTCAATCGGTCCGCATCGTCAGGCCATTTTTCGGCGACTTCTTTGAGGAACCGTGCATTGATTTCGAAAATGATGTCCAACAGTCGCGGTAGCAAATCCTTAAACATGCTGACCGGCCACAGTTCCAGCGCTTCCGGTAGTAAGGTGTGATTAGTGTAAGCCATCGTCGCACTGGTGATGGCCCACGCGTTGTCCCATCCTAGTCCTTGCTCGTCCATCAACAGCCGCATCAGTTCGGCAACGGCAACCGCCGGGTGGGTGTCGTTCAATTGGAAGCATTGTTTGTCGGCGAATTGAGAAAAGTCATCGCCGTGCAATTGCTGCCAATCGCGAAGAGTATCTTGCAGACTCGCGCTGGCAAGAAAGTACTGTTGTCGTAACCGCAACACCTGACCATTTTCGGTCGTAGCGTTTGGGTACAACACCATGGTGATATTTTCTGCCGCGTTCTTGCTAGCAACGGCATCTGCATAGCTGCCCGCATTAAACTCGCTTAGATCAAAATCGTTGGTTGCCGATGCCGACCACAACCGTAACGTGTTGACGACGCCGTTGTGATAACCGGGCACGGGCACATCGTAAGGCACGGCGATGACGTCTTCGGTGTCGACCCAACGAAAGGCTAAATGACCAGACAATGCCCGATAGGCTTCGCTGCGCCCGCCAAACCTGACCACCTGACTCAATTCCGGGCGACGAATTTCCCAGCCAAAGCCGTCGGCGAGCCATTGATCCGGCTCCTCGATCTGGCGACCATTACGAATTTGCTGATGGAACATCCCATAGCGATAACGGATGCCATAACCGGTCACTGGTAATGCAAGCGTGGCGCAACTGTCGAGAAAACAGGCCGCCAAGCGTCCCAGACCGCCATTGCCAAGACCCGCGTCTTGTTCCTGGTCCGCCAATGTTTCAAGGCTAACGCCAAGTCGCTCGGCGGCTTCCCGCACGGCCGGCTCAATGTCGAGGTTGAGTAGCGCATTGTTCAGCAAGCGCCCCATAAGAAATTCTAGGGACAAATAAGATGTGCGACGAACATCATGCTCGGCTTGCCAGGCTCTGGTTTCACGCCAGCGCTCGGTGATGCGGTCACGAATGGTGGCGACCAACGCTTGATAGGCGAACGGTTCGGCGCCATCGATTGAATGCTGTCCATAGGTGCGAGTGAAATAGTGAGCGAAATCGTCAGCGATTGCCTGTGGCGTCATTTCCAATGCGGCAGTCGTGATTTCTTGCGGTTCCATATGTGTTTCGTCGTTCATTGCAGCAATTTCTTATCGGTGTTGATGGGTGTAAAGGCGGCCGCGGCGAGCGGCGGTAAGGTAATCGAAATAGAGTAGGGTTGTCCGTTGGCGCCGGTTTGGTCGGCGAGTACCGGGTCGGGATTGATGACGTGACTGCCACCATAACGTTCATGGTCCGAGTTAAAGATTTCACGATAGTGGCCGTCCGAAGGCACACCAATCTCAAAGGTCTGCCGGACCACTGGTGTCATGTTGACGACAATGATGACGGGGTTGTTGTGCTTGTCGAGTCGGACCCAGGAAAAAACACTGTTCGTAGCATCTTGCCAGTCCAGCCAGTAGAAGCCTCCGGCGTCGAAGTCGCGCTCGTGCAGCGCCGGGGTAACTCGATAAAGCGTATTCAAATCCTTTACCAGTGTTTGCACGCCGGCATGTGCCGGACTGTCCAGCAAATGCCAGTCTAGTGACTGGTCATGATTCCATTCCCGTTCCTGCGCGAATTCAGCGCCCATGAACAGTAGTTTCTTACCCGGGTGACAAAACATCATCGACAAGTAAGCACGTAAGTTCGCGAATCGTTGCCAATCATCGCCGGGCATGCGCGTTAGCAAAGACCCTTTGCCGTGAACGACTTCATCATGAGACAACGGCAGCACGAAGTTTTCATCGAACGCATAAACCAATCCAAACGTGATTTTGTCATGGTGATACTGACGATGAATGGGATCTTCGCTGATGTAACGCAATGTGTCATTCATCCAGCCCATGTTCCACTTGAACGAAAAACCAAGGCCGCCATCGAAGGTCGGTTTGCTCACACCCGGCCATGCCGTGGATTCTTCCGCGTACGTTGTCGCGCCCGCCTGATGAACTTGCTCGTTAAGGCGCTTGATGAAAGCTACGGCTTCTAAATGTTCGTTGCCGCCAAATTCATTCGGCAACCATTCACCGTCTTCGCGTGAATAGTCGAGATAGAGCATCGACGCGACGGCATCAACGCGAATGCCGTCAATATGAAACTCATGGATCCAGTAGAGCGCACTGCCAATCAGATAGTTGATGACCTCAGTACGTCCGTAGTTAAAGATCAGCGTACCCCAATCTGCATGCGCTCCTTTGCGCGAGTCGGCATGTTCATAGAGTGCGGTGCCGTCAAAGTTGGAGAGCCCATGATCATCGCGCGGAAAATGTGCCGGTACCCAATCGACAATCACGCCAATACCCGCCTGATGGCAGCGATCAATCAAGCGTCGCAGTTCATCGGGTGTGCCAAAGCGCCATGTAGGTGCGTAAAGTCCTATCGGTTGATAGCCCCACGAGCCGTCGAAAGGATGTTCGGTGATAGGCATGAGTTCAATATGGGTGAAGCCCATCTCTACAACATACTGGATGAGGCTTTCGGCAAGCTCGTCATAGGTAAGCCAGCGATTGTCTTCGGCACGTCGCCACGAGCCGAGATGCACTTCATAAATGCTTTGTGGCGTATCCATCGTCGGCGATGGCTGGCGCGCGCTTTGCCAATCACTATCCTGCCATTCGTAAGTGCTTTGCGTGACGATCGCAGCGTTATTGGGCGCCGGTTCAAAAGCGTGCCCGATTGGATCGGTTTTCAAAGGCAGTAGCTGACCATGCTGATCCAATAGTTCGAACTTGTATCGCGTGCCTGGCCCGACATCTGGCAGGAAAATTTCCCAAATGCCAATGCCGGGATGCAAACGCATAGGATGGCGCCGCCCATCCCATTGGTTGAAGTCTCCGATGACACTGACGCGAGAGGCGTTGGGCGCCCAAAGCGTAAACCGAGTGCCATAGATCTTTTCATGTTTGAGGGTGGTCGCCCCAAGCGCATTGTAAATTTCGAGATGTGCGCCCTCGCCCAATAGATGGAGGTCCATATCACTAAGCGCAGTAGGGAACTGATAAGGGTCGATGACGTCTGTGGTGACGCCATCGGGCCAGGCTACTTTTAGCGTGTAGGTGTGCGGCAACGTCTCCATGGCTTCAGAAAAAACGCCACCGTCGTGAACCGAGAGCATGGGCTTCGTTTCATCGGCCGTCATGATCGAAACATGCTCGGCGCCCGGGAAGAAACACGTCACGTGTGTCATGCCGTCGCGTCTATGTGGCCCAAGCACGGAGAATGGGTCTACATGCGTGCCATTCGCGATCTTGTGGAGCTCGGCTTCGGAAAGTGGCATCACGTTAGTCATCCGCGGCGTACATCTTTTGTTGATATTGAATGGCAGCGTCTCGCCAAACAAAACGTTGCGCGCGACAATGAGCGCTCAAGGCTTGCCATTGCGTTTTGTCATCATAGAATTGCGCTATCGCGGTCTTCGCGCGGTCCAGCATCGCATCTACCTGATCGTCTAGGCTGTCACCCGCAAACCGATACCCGGTCTCGCCATCCACAACGGTGTCGTTGAGTCCGCCAACGGCATGGACGAGGCAAGGCTGACCGGCACGCATCGACATCATTTGGCTGATGCCACACGGTTCAAAACTACTCGGCATGACGAACAAGTGCCCGCTCGAGTAGAGTGCTTCGGAAAGTGGTTCCGAGAACCCGCGCAGGAATAAGAATGATGAGTGCTCGCGACTATGCGCTGCAAAATCGGCTTCCATTTGGCGATCACCGGTGCCAAGCAGAATGAATGCGGCGTTGTCGGGTAACTGTTTTAGTAGTCGCGACAGCGCTGACTTCCCGTCGGCGTTCTTGTGAAGCAGTAGCTTCACTTTTTGATCGGTAATGCGCCCGACACTGGTGAGCAACATCGTTGGTGGCGTTTGATTGAATCCGTCCAATCGCCGCTTGGCCAATTCATGTAGCGACCGATTGCTACGATCCGATTCAAGCCATTGGTCAATGGCAGTTTCCGTCTCGCGGCTAAGCGTTGACCAATCTGTTCTGGCGATTTCCTGATCATAATCACAACCATTCAAAATACCGTGAACTCGATCTTCATCAGCGGCGTTGCGAAGAATATCTTCCAGACCTTCGCCACCGCGAAACGCACGACTTGCATCGTCGGGCTGTAAAATTTCGCGGGCATTAGTGGGCGATACAGTATTGATGGCGTCGGCTAGTTTGATGCCCGCCGAGATCGGATTGAAGCAGTCGCGATAGCGCGGATCGATCAGCACCGCATTGGTTCTGTCCAAATCGGGAAACCATGCCGCGAAACTCGACGCATCGTGATCCAGCGGCCGGATGCCTTGCAACGATAAGTTGTGTAATGTGAGCACAGTTCGGTGCGACCGCAGTTTGGCCAGACGTGGCTCGAGCGCTCGAAGTACGAGGGCCGGTGCAGCATGCCAGTCGTGAAGGTGAATAATGGCGTCTTCGGCCGCGTTCTCAGCGATCCATGTTGCGGCCGCGGCAGACAGCAACGCGAATTTTCCGGCATCGGTGGCGAAGGGTCGATCGCTACCATCGTCATTGTAAATTTGCTGATCGTTGTTTGGATTGAACAACGCATGGTCCAAGACGATGTGGCGAACGCCGCGAGTATCGATCTTGACGTAACTGTCTATCGTGATGAGTTTGGGTCCAAACGGTACTTCGAAAGATTGATCCCTTTGCATACCCTCGGTGGTATGCAGTTTTCCATAGCTCGGGCAAATAACGGTGACCGACTGGTCGAGGGTTGCCAGCGCCTGTGGCAGTTCCCGAATAACGTCGCCCACGCCGCCCGCTTTGCCGCCGGGTAACGCGCCGTTTTCAGACGCCACCATAATGACCGGAGCCCGTGACATCGTCGCTAACGCGTAAAGTGCAGCTGTTGCCCGAGCATATCGGGCGTAACGAGCGTAATACCGGTTTCCGTGACCCGGAAGCCACGCGCGCGGTCTGCTTTCGCATCTTCACCGATCACCATGCCGTCGGGGATGCGTGCACCGCGATCAACAATGGTTTTCGTGATCTTGCAGTGTTCCCCGATGTTGACGTCCGGCAGCACGACCGATTGGTCCAGGCTGCTGTACGAGTGCACATGCACATTGGAAAACAGCAATGAGTTTCGGATGCTGGCACCAGAGACAACGCAGCCACCGGACACCATGGAATTGATGGCCTCGCCACGTCGGCCCGGTTCATCCAAGATGAATTTCGCCGGCGGCAGTTGCGGCTGCGCCGTGTCGATCGGCCATTGGCGATCATAGAGGTTGAGCTGCGGGCTGACGCTGACCAGCTCCATGTTCGCTTCCCAGTAAGCCTGCAGTGTTCCGACGTCACGCCAATAGGCTTGCTCGCCAGTTGTCTCGTCCTGGAACGGGTACGCAAACACCCGATACTTATCAATGATGGCGGGAATAATATTCTTGCCGAAATCGTGATCGGTCTTCGGATCGTCGGCATCTTTGATCGTTTGTTCGAACAGAAAGTCCGTGTTGAATACGTAGTTGCCCATCGAAGCTAGGCAGATGCCGGGCTTGCCCGGAATGGATTCGGGCTTTTGCGGTTTTTCATTGAAGTCGATGACGCGGCCTTCCTCGTTGACCGTCATGACGCCGAGTTGGCCGGCAGCTTCTTCAATCGGCACTTCAATGCAACAAACCGTCATATCGGCTGTTTTTTCGCTGTGGAAGGCGAGCAGGGGGCCATAGTCCATTTTATAAACATGATCACCGGCGAGGATCAGCACATGACGTGGGGAATGCGTTCGAATGATGTCGAGATTTTGATAGACGGCATCTGCAGTGCCTTGGTACCACTCACCACCGACGCGTTGTGATGCCGGCAGGATTTCAACAAACTCGCTGTGTCCTGACGAGCGATGAACCCAGCCTTGCACCAGATGACGAATCAATGAATGCGCTTTGTACTGGGTCAGGACGCCAATGCGTCGAATACCGGAGTTAAAGCAATTGGCTAGCGGGAAATCGATGATACGAAACTTGCCGCCGAAATAGAGACCTGGCTTCGCGCGCCATGTGGTGAGTTCACGGAGTCGCGATCCCTGTCCACCGGCGAGAATCAACGCCAATGTATTCCGGGTTAAGCGACTGACAAACCGGGCATCCTGCGGCTGCGTTTTTTCCATGATCATCCCCCCCTGTTAGCGATTCCGTTAGTTTAACCTAGCTGCGCTGTAGGCTGTGGATAAAAGCGGGGATTAACGATGACAAGAAGTCACCATTTGCGATATCCGTTCACAAATCGCATCACTGAATTGGTGATCCTGCATACGCCATCCCCAATTGTTGGCCGGTTTTCCCGGTGTATTGAATCGGGCTTCAGACCCCAGACCCAGGAAATCCTGCATCGGTACAATCGCCAGGCAAGCTGGTGATGCGAACGCAGTGTGGATCATCGCCCAGTGAATATCGTCCGGTGTGCCTCCGCTGACCGCTATTGCGCGCGATTGCGTATGCGCAATTTGTTCGGGCGTTCGGGTGTCGTCGTCATTGCCGTTAAACCAGCCAACTGTGGTGTCGTTATCATGCGTGCCGGTGTAACAGATCCGGTCTTTTGCGATGTGCTTCAGATCGAAGCAGGGGTCGTCAACAAGGAATTGTAAAACGGCCATGCCCGGTAAATGATGCCGCACGCGCAACGCCTCAACGGCAGGTGTGATTTCACCCAGATCTTCTGCCACGATGGGCACGTCGCCCAACGCGGTCTTGATGGCATTGAAGATAGCGTCGTTGGGGCCGGTCTCCCAATGTCCATGGCGCGCCGTATCGTCACCGGCGGGAATAGACCAGTATGCTTCGAACCCCCGAAAGTGATCGATGCGCACCAGATCAGCTTGTCGGAGCGCATGGCGAATGCGGTCGACCCACCAACGGAAATCCTGCTCGGCATGAAACGACCAGTCATAGAGCGGATTTCCCCAGAGCTGGCCATCTTCGCTGAAATAGTCGGGTGGCACGCCGGCGACAGCGGTTGGCAGGCCATTCGTATCAAGGCGCAGCATTGACTGATTCGCCCAAGCATCGGCGCTGTCGAGTGCGATGTAGATGGGAATATCGCCAAACAAGAGAACGCCGGCTTGCTTTGCATGGGCTTGCAGGGAACGCCATTGGTGATCAAACACGAATTCGACGAACTTGATCAGAGAAATTCGGTCGGCGTTTTCGTAAGAAAATTCACGCAGCGCATCGATGTCGCGTTGCCGGAAGTGGACAGCCCACTCGGTCCAGGGCCGTTCATCGTGCTCAAGTTTCAGGGCTCGAAACAGCGCATAATCGTTCAACCATGCACGATCATTGGTTTCCAGAAACTGTCGGTAAGCCAATTGCAGGTCTTCGTTTCGTAGCGTCGTAAATCGAGACGCAGCAGTTTCCAATAGCGTCCATTTTTGCGGAATCAGTGACTCATAGTCGGTGTGGGTGCGCGGGAGTTGATTTAGCGTTACCAACTCTTCGGTGGTCAGGAGTTGCCAATCCACCAGTTCCCGCAGATCGATCATCATCGGATTGCCCGCAAACGTTGAGAGCGGCTGATACGGGGAGTCGCCATAAGCCGTCGGGCCTGTGGGTAGTATCTGCCAGACGCGCAGGCCGGCTGCCGCCATGCGGTCGATAAACTGGCGTGCTTCCGGGCCAATGACGCCGATGCCGTGCGGGCCCGGCAGCGAGGTTATGTGCAAACAGACACCGGCTGCGCGCATGCCTGACAACAGGCCAATTCCGTCAGTTTGCATGGTGACCCAACGGGTTATTTTCGTCGGTATTGAGCACGAATTTGTCGAAGTCTTGTCTCATTTTAATTGTTGTATTTCTGCAGGCTTAAGATGGATTCTTGATTGTTGGGTCGGTGCAGGCGCTACACTAGCCGCCCTTGATGAATAATAGATCAGATAAAGGTGAGCGTGTGATTCCTTACAGAGATTTATTCGGGCCTGGTCCGACCAACGTGCCTGACTCCGTTTTGATTGCGTTAGCGCAACCCACCATCGGACATCTGGACCCCAAGTTTCTCGAAACCATGGATGCCGTGGTCGCCGATTTACGCGCCTGTTTTCTGACTGAAAACCCGGTGACATTCGTGTTGTCTGCGCCGGGCTCCATCGGCATGGAAGCGAGTTTCGTTAACATTGTTGAGCCGGGCGAAACGGTGATCGTTTGCATTAATGGTGTGTTCGGCGGTCGTATGAAGAGTATCTGCGAACGCATTGGCGCAAACGTCGTGACGGTAGAAGACGACTGGGGCACGCCGGTCGATCCCGAGAAGCTCGAAGCGGCATTGAAAGCCCACCCCGAAACGGCGGTGGTCGCCTTCGTGCATGCAGAGACGAGTACCGGTGTCCGATCCGATGCGAAAACGCTCGCGGCGTTGGCGAAGAAGGCGGGTGCTTTGGTAATTGCTGATACGGTGACGTCGCTATCAGGCGTTGAGCTTCGCGTCGACGAATGGCAATTGGATGTCGTGTACTCCGGCAGCCAGAAGTGTTTGTCGTGTGTGCCGGGATTGGCACCGATTACCTTTTCGCCGGCGGCCGTTGCGAAAGCAACGCAGCGCAAGACGCCGGTGCAAAGTTGGTTTTGCGATATCAATTTGTTAGCGAGTTACTACACCAGCGGCGAGAGTAAGCGTGCCTATCATCATACGGCGCCAGTGAATTCGCTGTTTGCGATGCAGGAAGCGCTGCGTTTGGTCGGCGAGGAAGGGCTGGCGAATCGCTGGGAGCGGCATGCGACCGCAGCGGAACGATTATACGAGCGGCTCGAGTCCTGTGGATTGTCAATGTCTGTCGATGCGTCTTATCGATTAGCGCCACTGACGGTTGTAGAAATCCCCGATGGCGTCGACGATGCAAAGATTCGTGAGCGTTTGTTGGCCGACCATAGCCTTGAAATTGGCGCTGGTCTTGGCAAGTTCGCCGGGTCCGCCTGGCGTATCGGCCTGATGGGCGCAAATGCGACGCCAGAGCGCGCGGACTTCGTTGCGGATGCGTTGTTGAGCGTTTTGCGTCAGTAGGCCAGCTTTTGCAATGCAGCTTTGCTGGCATCGAGCTTCTTCAATGTGGGTGCGCCACCGGCGATCACGGTGCAGACTTGTAACGCATCCAGCACGGCAAGCTGCGCGAGGCGCGAACTCATTGGTGTGAAAGCAGACGTGTCCTCTTTCGCGTCGATCAATAGCGCCAGTGAAGCAGATTTCGCTAACGTCGAGCCCGGCGCCGTCACACCGATGCCTAATGCGCCGCTACGCCGGGCGAGTGTCATGGCATCAATCATCGCAGCTGACTCCCCGGACTTCGAGATGGCAACGAAGACCTGATTCTTGTCGCAAGTCGCGGCCGCTTGTCGAACCGTCGGCTCGTCGGTCAAAGCGGTGCATCCTAGCCCCAGTCTAAAAAACTTGTTCTCGGCGTCTTTGGCGACCACGGCGCTCGCGCCAACGCCCGCAAACAGTAATCGATCGGCTTTCGCAATGGACGCCGCAGCGGTTTGCAGCGCATCGCTGTTTAGCCCCAGCATCACGCGCTCTAATTCGCGCAGACTGCTGTTGAACACTTTGCGAATGATCGTTTCAGCATTGTCGTTGAGGTCGACTTCGGCATGCGCTTGATCGCGGCGGCTGTGAGCACTCGCAGCCCACCGCAGCTTAAAGTCGCTGAATCCCTTGCAGCCGATTCGCCGACAGAAGCGTACGACAGTGGGCTCACTAACGTCGGCGTCGGCGGCCACCGTGGCGAGCCGGGCGCCAGAGACCGCGTAAGGGTGGCGCGTCACCCAATGGGCAACCTTTTGTTCTGCACGGGTGAACGTGCTTTCTAACTGATGAATGCGCTCTAACATTCTAGTAATACTACACCAATAATGTAGTATATGATGCCGAATTGGGCTTATCTTTGGTTCGTTTTGTAGTAAAATTACGTCTTAGCACAGTCTGCAATAAGGAAAGCAACATGGCGCAGTTTGTCCCGGTGGATTCATTCGACCTGGTGATTTTTGGCGGTACCGGTGATTTGGCGCAACGCAAGCTGTTGCCCGCTCTGTTTCATCGCGACAGTGATGGCCAGTTTCCGGAAGGTAGTCGGATCATTGCCGCGTCGCGTGGTGAGCTCAGTAATGAAGCGTTTATCGACCTTGTGCGAAAGGCGCTGGAAACTTATCTGACCGAAGAGGCGTTGAGTGATGAAGTGTGGGCGCGTTTCTCCGCACGGTTGAGTTACGTCACGCTGGATATCACGACGCCCGCGGGTTGGTCTGACTTGGCAGACACGCTAAACCAACATAATGATCGATGTCGTGTGTTTTATCTGGCGACGATTCCTTCGTTGTTTGGTGAGACGGCGAGACAACTTTCTGAATGCGGTGTCGTCAATGAGCGTGCTCGAATCGTGCTCGAGAAACCGGTGGGTAGTGATCGTGACAGTGCCCGGGAAATTAACGATGCCGTCGGTCAGTATTTCAGCGAGCGACAGATTTATCGGATCGATCACTATCTCGGCAAAGAGACGGTGCAAAATCTCTCCGCGCTGCGATTCGCCAATTCATTGCTGGAGCCGCTGTGGAATCGCACCCACATTGACCATGTGCAGATCACCGTTTCGGAGCATATTGGTACCGGCAACAGGGCGCAGTTCTACAACCGCACGGGCGCTTTGCGTGACATGGTGCAGAACCATATCTTGCAACTGCTTTGCCTCGTCGCGATGGAGCCGCCATTGAGCATGCATCATGACGATATCCGTAACGAAAAAATCAAAGTGCTAAAAGCGCTGCGACCGGTTACGCCGTCGACCGTCAAGCGAGCGACAGCGCGAGGTCAATATGTGGCGGGTGCTATAGATGGCGAAGCCGTGCCTGGTTATGCCGAGGAGCTCGGCGAAGAAAGTGATCGGGAAACATTTGTGGCGATCCGTGCTGACATCGATAACTGGCGTTGGAATGGCACGCCATTTTATTTGCGGACCGGTAAGCGTCTGCCCGTTAAAGCTTCAGAGATTGTGATTCAGTTTCGTGCCGTTGCGCATTCCATTTTCCCGCAAGGTTCTGGCGAACTTGAGCCCAACCGTTTGATCATTCGCCTGCAACCGAACGAAGGTATGAAGCTCACAATGGTCACCAAAGAACCAGGGCCGGGCGGATTCCAGCTGCGTTCTTTACCGTTGAACTTAAGTTTCTCCGAGGCGTATCAGTTGCGCTATCCGGATGCCTATGAGCGGTTATTGATGGAAGTGTTGCGGGGTAATCCGGCTTTGTTCATGCGCCGCGATGAAGTGGACGCGGCATGGGCATGGATCGATCAGATCATTGATTCATGGGACGCCGAAAAAGTGCCGTCACAACCTTACTCGGCAGGTACGTGGGGGCCGACGGCTTCCGCTGTTTTGTTAGATCGTGATGATCGCGCGTGGTATCAGGAATAAGCGATGTTTGTGCAACAGTTTTTCGACGACCGTGACGGTCTCGCCAAGGCACTGGCGGATGACATCGCCAAGCGCCTCTCTCAAGCGATAGTTCAGCGAGGTCGCGCGACTTTTGTTGTCAGTGGCGGTAGTTCGCCGGTGAACGTTTACAATTTGTTGTCGGAATATCCGATCAACTGGTCGGCCGTTACCGTGTTGCCGTCGGACGAGCGGTGGGTGTCCCGCGATCACGCGGACAGCAATGCCGCTATGATTCATCGCGAGTTATTGCGTGACCGGGCAGCCAAAGCACGGTATGTGGATTTGTATGATGGACAGGTCGCCTATCGCGATGCGGCCGCGACTATTAGCGATCGCATACGGTCTTTGCCGAGTCCATTCGATTTTGTTTTGCTCGGTATGGGCAGCGATGGGCACACCGCTTCGCTGTTTCCGGATGCGCCGGATATCGATGCGGCACTGGCCAGTCGGCAAGCTTGCGTGCTGGCAGAGCCACCAAGCCAACCCTTACCCAGAATCAGTTTGACACCGCGCAGCCTGCTGAATGCCGGTGCGATCGGCATCTTGTTCTTTGGCCAGGAAAAAGGCGATGTGTTTGCAGAAGCCAGCATTCCCGGCGAACTCAATGAATATCCGATTCGTTGCGTGCTGCGCCAGGAACTGGTACCCGTCACCAGTTATTTTGCACTGTAGGAGTGCCGTTTATGGATGCTACTGTCGACGCTGTTACCCAGCGGATCATTGAAAGAAGCGCGGAGACGCGCGCTCAGTATCTCGCGATGGTTGCACAGGCCCGGCGTAATGGGCCGCACCGTGGTGATTTGTCGTGCGGCAATCTTGCACACGGGTTCGCTGCCAATGATGCGACCGGTAAAAAAGCGCTGGCCGGAAAAGAGCGGCCAAACGTTGCGATCATTTCGGCCTACAACGATATGCTTTCTGCACATCAGCCGCTGGGTGACTATCCACCGATGTTGAAAGCGGCTGCATGGAAAGCGGGCGGCATTGCGCAATTCGCCGGTGGCGTACCGGCGATGTGCGATGGTGTGACGCAGGGGCAACCGGGTATGGATTTATCGCTGTTCAGTCGTGATGTCATTGCGATGGCGACGGCAGTGAGTTTGTCACACAACATGTTCGACGCGGCGTTATGCCTCGGCGTTTGCGACAAGATTGTGCCAGGACTGTTGATTGGCGCGTTGTCGTTTGGTCACCTGCCCACCATTTTTGTGCCGGCGGGTCCCATGACCTCGGGCATTACCAACGCGGCAAAAGCGCAGGCACGACAGTTGTACGCGCAAGGTAAAATCACCCGCGACGAATTGCTGCAATCAGAATCCAAGTCCTACCACTCGGCGGGCACTTGTACCTTTTATGGCACCGCCAACAGCAATCAGTTGGTGTTGGAGTTTATGGGGCTGCAGTTGCCAGGGACGTCGTTTCCGAATCCGCACACCCGTTTGCGTGGTGCGTTAACTCGGGCGGCCGCGCATCGCGCTGTCGAGATCAGCGGTCTGTCGGAACAATACACGCCGATCGCAGAGGTCGTTGATGAGCGCGCCATTGTGAACGGTATCGTCGGTCTGTTGGCGTCAGGCGGTTCCACGAACCATACGATTCATCTGGTCGCGATTGCAGCTGCCGCCGGCATTCAGATCAACTGGGACGACTTCAATGATCTTTCTGGTGTCATTCCGTTGCTCGCGCGGGTTTATCCCAATGGTCAAGCTGACGTAAACCACTTTGCAGCGGCGGGCGGTATTCCGTTCATGATTGAAGAGTTGCTAAACGCAGGTCTCTTGCATGACGACGTCAACACGATTGCGGGGCAAGGGTTGCGCCACTACACCACGGAGCCCATGTTGGGCGCGGCCGATGAGGATGGCGCCGAGACGGTGACATGGCAGGCTGGCACGGGCAAGAGTCTCGACGAAGATGTGCTGCGCCCGGTGGCGAATCCGTTTTCAGAAACCGGTGGGCTGGTGCTCGTCGGCGGTAATGTCGGTCGTGGCATTGTGAAAACCTCTGCCGTGAAAGATGAGCACCGTATCGTCAAAGCGCCGGCGCGCGTGTTTAATCGACAGCACGATGTGGAAGCGGCGTTTAAGGCTGGCGAATTGACGCAAGACGTTATCGTCGTTGTTGTTCATCAAGGCCCCAAAGCGAACGGCATGCCCGAGTTGCACAAGTTGACGCCATCACTGGGTGTATTGCAGGACAAAGGGTTTAAAGTGGCGCTCGTCACTGATGGTCGTATGTCAGGTGCGTCGGGTAAAGTACCAGCAGCTATTCAAATTTCACCGGAAGCCAGCAATGGTGGTGCCATTGGCAAAATTCGTGATGGCGATATTGTCGAGCTGGATGCCGTGGCCGGGACGTTGACGGTGCATGTCGATGATCTGGATGCCAGAGCCATGACACTGAATGCTGACACTTCACATACGATCGGTATGGGGCGGGAATTGTTCGGCGCGATGCGAGCGGTGGCCAGTGACGCAGAACGCGGTGGCAGTGCCTTGCCGATTGATCGACGTGCGGTTGACGATTAAATTTTCGTTTTGATGAAATGAATCGGTATGTCGTGCGGTCTCCTTGTTAACACTAACATTAGGAGCCGGTCATGCCGACGCTACACTACGTTCAAAAATTCATGCTGACTTTGGTCGCCGTTATCGGCTTTGCCACTGTTTCCACACCCGCCTTCGCCGAGAAGGCGCCGGTCTACACGAGCCTGTTTTCAAGTACCGCCCTGAAAGGATATGACGCTGTCGGTTACTTCACTGAAGGCAAGCCCGTTAAGGGCAAGAAAGCGTTCTCAACGGAATGGAATGATGCGACTTGGTTGTTTTCCAGTGCAGAAAACCTAGCGACCTTTAAAGCCGATCCAGCGAAGTACGCGCCACAGTACGGCGGCTATTGTGCATGGGCAGTTTCACAAGGTTACACGGCCTCCGGTGACCCCACGGTCTGGAAAATCGTCGGCGACAAACTCTACGTCAACTACAACGATGATGTAGGCAAGACATGGTCAGCAGATCCCGCCGGTTTCATCAGGTTAGCTGATGAAAATTGGCCGAAAGTACTAGCGGAATAAGTCGCTAGGCATCCCCGTCGCTTGGTGGGATGCCAAACGAGAGCGCCGATCCTTTTGGGGTCGGCGTTTTTTTGTGGGAACCCAAGATCGGTTCGGTCTTTTTTGACTAATCGAATTCGATGATTAAAGAACACTTTCTGACATATCGACTGCCCTTAATTTCTGCATTAGATAACCCAATACGAAACCGCTCAGCAAACCCCTGCCGTGACCGGTTAGTCCGATCCACCATAGCAAAAGCCCGGACGCTCGCGCCATCTGCATGCGTCGCCCGGCTTGGCATTTCGCGTCGTCATTCTCGGTGAGGGCTTCTAATAACTGGTATTCTTGGGGATTAGCCAACTATGGCTCCGTTATCTACCAGGAACACTTGTGGCCAGTCTGTTTCAAGAGCTTCGTCAACGACATGTGATTCGCGTGGCCGGCATGTATGCCGTTGCTGGCTGGCTCATCATCGAAGTGGGCATGGCGCTCGAGACCACACTCAATCTGCCAGACTGGTTCGACACGATGGTGACGGTTCTGGTCATCATTGGATTCCCCATCGCATTAGTTCTGGCTTGGGTGTTTGATCTTACCCGGGATGGCGTCAAGCGAACGGCGAGTGACGGCCAGCAAACGGTGCCGGCGCGCGGCGGGCTTCTCGACATCGGAATTATTGTGGGTTTGGCGGGCGTTGCAGGGCTCGTTATCTGGCAGTCGTTTGGTCAACCTGAAACATCCGGTACGGGAACGCCCGACACGGTCGTGCCGATCCGCGCCGAAGACCGGTCGATTGCCGTGTTGCCGTTCGTCGCGTTGAGTTCCAACCAGGACGATGATTTCTTCGGCAAAGGTATTTCCGAAGAGTTGCTGAATAGTCTGGCGAAGTTTCCGAATTTGAAAGTGGCGGCACGCACATCTGCCTTTTCGTTTGGCGGCAAAGACGTCGACCTTCGGGATGTCGGTCAGCAGCTCGGCGTTGCGCATGTATTGGAAGGATCCGTTCGACGGTCGGGCGATCGCTTGCGCATTACCGCGCAGTTGATTCGCGCTGCCGATGGGTTTCATTTGTGGTCCGAAACCTACGACCGCATGTTGACGGATGTTTTTGAGATTCAGGACGATATCGTCGGCAAGCTTTCACTGGTTTTGCAGTTCCGCTTGGGTGTGGGCGCGGGGGCCGGCCGCGCTGATAGTGTGAATACCACGCCTCAGGCCTATGAGACTTATCTCAAAGGTATCGACTTGTGGTGGGATCGCGAGCGAGATGCCAACAACCGGACCGCTGCGATCAATGCTTTTCAAAGTGCCGTTGAGATTGATCCGGACTTCGCTGATGGCTGGGCCGCATTGGCTAATAGTCTTGCGCTGAGCAATCCGACTACCTGGCCCAAGTTGAGCGTCGATGACGGTCATCGCCTCATTGATGCCGCGTACAAAAAAGCACTGGCCCTGGAGCCTCAAAACACACGCGCTTTGGCGGGTAAGGCTTATTGGCTGATCTCTACAGACGTGGGGATTGTGGAGGCTGGGGAGTTGCTCGCAGAAGCTCAGTCGATCGCGCCAAATGATGGTTTTGTTCAGTACATTACGGCATTGAATGCTTTTGCGATCGGCAATGTGTCCGAGATCCAACGCGCGCTCGAACGCACGTTGGCCAATGATCCGTTGAATGAAACAAAGCAACGCGTTGCGGTCACACTGAGGGCGGCGCTGGGCGATTTCGATGGAGAATCTCGCCAAATGAAAGAGTTGTACACGAGCGTTTCTGCTTGTATCGACGCGCGTTCTTGTGAAGTGGGCGATGTCGCGTGGACTTCCGCGATGGCTATGCATGCCATACAGGCGAATGACGCGGTACAATCTGGTGCGCTTTATGAATTGGCCGCGGAAGCATTGACGTTTCTCGAGGGGGCTGAATCGGTGCGCGAAGACTGGGCCTGCAGCGTCGCGATCATCGCGTTCCTTCGTGAGGGTTCAGCGGCACCCGACGGTCAGATCATCGCGTGTGACTACGCTTCGCGGAGGAATACGCTCATCTCGCTGATTGGTGAAGATCTGCTCGGGGTGAGTGTGCTCGCGAGAATGGGGTTCACCGAACAAGCGTTAGCATTGTTGAACAATTATGATTCACTAAAACAACGTGTGCTTTTAAGTACCGGTGCTTTTGCGTTCAGCAATGGGCCCTTGGAAATGCCGGAAGTGATCAGACGCCATCCGGATTACCATGCATTCTGGCAACAAAGGGGTATGGCTGATCTTGCTGCCATTCGCCGGGCTAACGGTATCGACGCCGGATTGCCCTTGCCGTTTGAACCTTGAGTGTGGTGCGGCGACGAGCGCTGGTGTGTTGTCGGCTCGATTTAGCGTTGAAAGTTGCGGGCGTCATCGAAGCGAACGGTCGCCTTTTACGTCGCCACTAACGGCACACCGCGACCGCGTTTGATCTGCTCCAGCACGATCGATGAGCTGGCGTCTTTAACACCGGGCAAGTTCAATATTTCACGTTGAATAAACTGCCCATACTCACGCAAGTCGCGTGCGACGACCCGCAGCATGAAATCAATGGCACCGGATAACATATAGCAGCTTTGGATTTCGGGTAGCGCCAGCATCGTATCCCGAAATTGTTTGGCAAAGTCCATATTCTGGCGTTCAATATTGACGGCAACAAAAGCTTCCACGTCGAAGCCCAACGCGGTGCTGTCGACATGAATTGCATAGCGCTCGATGATACCGGCGGCTTGCAGTGCCTGGCTGCGCCGCTGGCATGCGGATGCGGATAGGCTCACGCGTTGCGCCAGTTCTACCCACGGAATGCGTGCATCCTGATCAAGCGCATGCAGTATTGCGATATCAAACTTATCTAAAGTGATGGATTCCTGCATATTTAGCCCAATAAGATCATAATTCATGTCAATCATACAGGAATCATGCGTTTTTTCGCAGCTTATCCGAAGCGGCCAATTGCTAAACTGTGTGATCTCTTTATAAGGGCTCAACACCATGACCGCGCATCAATCAGCACCGACAGCGACAGGATTCGAGAACCCGATGGGCACCGACGGCTTTGAGTTCGTCGAGTACGCGGCGCCTGATCCTGAATTGCTTCGTAGCCTCTTCGAGAAGATGGGTTTTCCCGTGGTCGCGCGTCATCGCTCCAAAGACGTCACGTTGCACAAGCAAGGTGACATCAACTTCATCATCAATGCCGAGCCCGATAGTTTTGCGCAGCAGTTCGCGCGTGAGCACGGGCCTTGCGCCTGTGCGATGGCATTCCGTGTCAAAGACGCGCAGTTTGCGGTTGATCGCGCCGTCGAGTTGGGTGCCAAACGTGTGCAAACCGATCCGCGTCCGATGGAACTAAATTTGCCGGCGATTGAAGGCATTGGTGGCAGTCGGCTTTATATGATCGATCGCTATGGCGACCAGACGATCTACGATGTTGATTTCGTGTTCGAGCCAGACTGGAAAGAGCGGATGGCGGCGAGCAGCACGTCACTGACTTACCTGGATCACCTGACGCACAATGTGCATCGCGGCAACATGACGAAGTGGGCGGACTTCTATGAGCGTTTGTTCAACTTTCGCGAGATTCGCTACTTCGATATCGAAGGTAAAGTCACCGGGCTGGTGTCTAAAGCGATGACCAGCCCTTGCGGCAAGATTCGGATTCCGTTGAACGAAAGCCAGGATGAGCATAGCCAGATCGAAGAGTTCTTGCGCGACTACAACGGCGAAGGCATCCAACACATTGCACTGGGATCGACCGATATTTTTTCCAGTGTCGACGCGATCTCAGCAAATGGCGTGAAGTTTCAAGACACGATCGAAACCTATTTTGATCTGATTGATAAGCGCGTGCCGGGTCATGGCGAGAACGTTGATGAGTTGCGCAAGCGACGTATCCTGATTGATGGCGCGCCGACCGAAGACCAAGGCTTGTTGCTGCAGATCTTCACCGAGAATGCGATCGGCCCGATCTTTTTTGAGATCATTCAGCGCAAAGGCAACGAAGGCTTTGGCGAAGGTAATTTCCAGGCGTTGTTCGAATCACTGGAGCTTGATCAAATGCGTCGTGGTGTCATACCCGACGGCGAGAAGTAAGCGCCTAAGAAAAGTAAAAAGGCCGCTGGCGGGTGTTCTCGCCAGCGGCCTTTTTTTGTGCCTGTCTAACGCGTTGCTTTCTTGATTTCGCTGAGCAGGTTTTTGTCTTCTGTCATACCTTTGGCGGACATAAAATCGCGTTTGGCCGCGGCCGTATCGCCCGCTAGTGCGTACAACTGTCCACGCCGGAACGTCGCCCAGTCTTTCCCCGGTAACTGGTTGTCATTAACCGGACCCTCGAGATAAGCCGTCAAAGACGCTATGCCCGCGCTCATTCGTTCTTCGCTAAAAACGGCGGTGCGACCGACCTGATAACGCGCCGATTGCCGACTAATCTCTGCATCTTCACCTTCAGCAGTGGTCGCCGCCGCTTTTGAAAAAGCATCATGGGCGGCAGCGTAGTTATCTTCGGCTTGTTCTGCGAAGCCGATATTGACGAAGGCTCTCGGATCATTGGGCGCTATCGTCATCAGTTCTTCGAACACGGCAGCGCGTTTTTTCGGCTTCTTAGTTTGTTGGTAAACCGATGCCAACAGTAAGCGGCCATTGATGGGTTCAAACGACACGGTCTTCATCGCCAGGGCCAACGCTTCATCTTTATCGCCGCCAAGAAACCCCGGTGCTTGCAAGTAATACATCACCAGGCCTTCGTGGCCCTCGTAGTGTTCCGGGTCGAGCTCAATGGTTTTCTCGAACGCACGTCGCGCCTTTTTGGCATGCCCTGCGGCTTTGAAGATGCTGGCGTTGCCGGCCAAGGTGCCCGCGCTTGCACCTACCCAGTATTGCGCTTCGGCGTTCTGCGGGTGCTGTTTCGCAGCCGTTTCGAACACTTCCAATGCCTTTTTGAATTCGCCTTGTCGCATTTCGATTTGGCCGAGCAAGATGCGTTTGTTCACATCATCGTCGATGCGAACTTCTGCGCTTAGCAATTTCTTGGCTTGATCCAACTGACCCTCTGTAAAGGCATCGGTACCCGGGCTTGCATGCAGAAGGCCTGCACTCAGTAACAGGACGAGTGCCATGGGGATATGTCGGATAATCACTGCGATGCGGTTCATGATGTTGCCTTGTTCTGATAGTTCTTCTCGACGCG
Source organism: Woeseiaceae bacterium (assembly GCA_045110335.1). Classification (GTDB taxonomy): domain Bacteria; phylum Pseudomonadota; class Gammaproteobacteria; order Steroidobacterales; family Woeseiaceae; genus CALBPI01. Next base: position 27,962 of record JBGCGB010000048.1, on the reverse strand, counting down.
ACGGATCGCGATCGTACCAATAATGGCCGGGAGTACCCACGGGATAACCTGCCATTGTCCTCTTAAGATGTCTGCCAATAATCTGGAGCCACCGAAAGCGAAGAATGCCGTATAGGCACCGATGCCGGTACCAATGAGACCACCGAAATGCGCTTTAATTCGATCATTTCTGGTCATATTGCGTTTGAAGGCCTCGCGCAGGGTATTCACCGAGCCGGAAATCGCAATGACGGCAAAAACCATGAGCAGGACTTGGCTATATACGATGCCGGTGTATCCCACGAGGATACCCATGACGCCTAAAGAGGCTAGCAGCACGACATGACCTTTGCTACGCAGTGCATCCGGTTGCTGTTTGACGCGCAATGCCAACAAGCCGTGTCGCAAGCCGGCAGCGGTTAACATGCCGAGCATCAATAGAAACAAGGCGAACATCCGATTGTTTGAGGCGATCAGTGCTGCGCGTTCCATATCCAGGTTGCGCGCCGGCACTCTGACACCGATCGGGTCCATCAACACCATCAATGACATCGCAATGGCGCTTGCGGCGACAATGCTCATGCACCAGACGTAAATACGTCCGGACTTCTTGTGCAAGCTTGAGCCTTTGCGGGTTGCGACTGGCAGCCAGAAAGCGATGAGTGCAATAGCACCGATGCCGATGTGGGCTTTTAGCAGTAAAGCGTGGATGAAATGCATGGCGGGTCTCCGTTGAACTTGTAGCCAGATTACGGTGTGGGGGCCACTTGCGGCAGTGCTAGACGTCATGATTGGTAACCATGACTTTTGGCCTATAGCGATTTTTTGTCCGGCGGGCCACAATAACCCCATGAAAAAGCACGAAAACGCGACCTATATTGAAACTACGGCGGCCTTCCTAACTTGGGCGGTAATCTCCGGCGCCATGATTTTCCAGATCGCCACGTCGAGCTCCGGTTACGCCGGAACGCTTGAGCTGGCTGTTTTGGGCGCTGTGGCATACGGCGTCACGATGTTCCTTTCGATGGACAAACGGCTTACTAAGCGCGTCCGACGTTGGGCCAATCTCGGTCAGCTCGCTTCGGTTATTTTTCTCGCCTGGTTGCTGCCGATCGACTACCTGCAGATTTATACGATCATCTGGATTGCGATGTCGGTGTCTTTCTATCAAAGCAGGACGTCCTATCTGTGGCTGGTGGGTATCGTCGCGGGTTGGTACCTGATTTGGGAATTCCATTGGTTTCGCGATAGTGCGCTCTTGTCGACCGCACTGTATGCGACCTTTCATATTTTTGCGTTGATGTCATCGATGGCGGCTTTACGTGCGGAGAAAGCCAGAGATGAGACGCAGGTTTTGTATCGTGAACTGGTCGCAACCCAACACTTGTTGTCGGAAGCTTCGCGCCAGAATGAGCGCACGCGTATCGCACGAAACCTGCATGATCTGGTTGGTCATCATCTGACGGCGTTGTCGATCAACCTGCAAATTGCGGAACACACAACGGAAGGGGATGCCAAAATGCATGTCGCCCAAAGCCGTGCACTGGCGAAGTTGTTGCTAAGCGACGTGCGTGAGGCGGTAAGTACCCTCCGCGATAAAGGCGAACTCGATTTTCGAAGGGCACTCGATTTGATTGTCGAGAACGTGCCGCAGCTGCACATTGATTTGGAAATTGACGAAGCACTGCAGATTGATAATGTAGAAATCGCTGATGCGTTACTGCGTTGTATTCAGGAAGCGATCACCAATACGTTAAGGCATGCGAATGCAACGCACAGTTGGGTTTCCCTTTGGCAGGCAGATGGCAACGTGAAATTCTCGATTCGCGACGATGGTCAGGCACCCGCATTGGTTGAGGCAGGCAACGGATTGAGCGGCATGCGTGAGCGCATTCATCAGCTCGGCGGTAGTCTACGTTTCGGAAGCGGCGAGGGTGGTTTTGGCTTGTCCGGCTCTGTACCGTTAGTGAATGCCTGAGCAACCCCTCAAACTCGCTGTCATTGATGATCAAATGCTCGTCCGAAAGGGCGTCTGTGGTCTGTTGTCGCTATCGGATCGGGTGACCGTCGTGGCGGAAGGGGCGGACGGCAGTGATGCGGTTGCGATTGCACGCGACAATAATCCCGATGTCATCCTGATGGACATGCGGATGCCTAAGATGTCGGGCAGTGATGCCATCTTGTCGCTTCGGGAAGCGTCGATCGAGACGCCTGTAATTATCCTGACGACGTTTGATGATCACGAGCAGGTGCTGGCTGGCATTCGTGCTGGCGCTCAGGGTTATTTGCTCAAAGATGTGTCCCTAGATGACTTGATCAACGCGATTGAGTCGGTCGCCGAGGGCAAGACGATGATTCAGCCGGCGATCACCCAGACGTTGTTGCAAGGTCTCGGTACACGCGAGCCGACTTTCTCTGGCGATGAGTTGCCGGAGCCGCTAACACCGCGCGAAACAGAGGTGATTCGCCTGATGGCTGGTGGCTACAGTAACCGGGAAATTTCGCAGGCGCTCAGCAAATCAGAAGGCACGATTAAGAACCATGTCTCCAATATCTTGTCGAAACTGGGCGTGCGTGATCGAACTCGCGCGGTGCTGAAAGCGATTGAGCTGGGTTTGATTTAGCGCTGGCATGCGTCACCAAGCCCGAAGCTATTCCGGTACAAAAATAGTTGCGGGGTACTCGATCAAACCTTTCAGTACTTGCACCATCGCGGCGGCGTCGTAGCCGTCTACGAAACGGTGGTCGAAAGAAACGGACAAGTTCATCATCTTGCGAATGACAATATCGCCGTTGCGCACGACCGGACGATCAACTGCTTTGTTGATGCCGATGATGCCAACTTCCGGTGAGTTGATGACGGGCGTCGTGACGATGCCGCCCAGTGCACCGAGGCTCGTGATGGTGATGCTAGATCCCGTGAGCTGGTCTTTCTTGGCTTTACCGGTACGTGCGGCTTCGGACAACGTCCGAATATCTGTTGCCAGTTGCCAGATAGACTTCGCTTGCGCTTGATGAATGACGGGGACTTTTAGTCCGTCTTTCGTTTGCGTTGCAATGCCGACGTGCAGTGCTTTATGCCGAACAACCACTTCACGTGTTTCGTCGTAAGTCGCATTGCATTGCGGGAACTGTTTCAACGTACGCGCCAAAGCAGCAATCAACAGTGGCAGGAACGTTAGCGAAGGCTTGTCTTCGGAACGCGATTCGTTCATGTGCTTGCGCAACGCATCAAACTCGGTAATGTCGATTTCCTCGACATAGGTGAAATGCGGGATATTGCGTTTACTCTCGCTCATCTTCCGGGCAATCACACGACGAACGCCGATAACTTTGTGTTCTTCGGTTTCATCGGTCTCAAGGTTCTCGCTGACGACGGAAGGCTGCAATGGCTGACCGCCACCGGCGATAAACTGATCAAGATCGCGGGCGAGGATGCGTCCCCGCGCGCCGCTGCCAGATACATTGGCTAGATCGACACCCGCTTTCTTAGCGCGAGCGCGAATGGCGGGCGATGTTAAGACGCGTTGCCCATTGTTGGTTTTAGCGGTTGCGGCGGGCGCGGCATCCGCGGTTTTTGCAGCCGGCGCTTTATCTGCAACGGGCGCTGTCGCCGGTTGCTCTGCAGGCTCGTCGGCATCGGCTGGTGCTTCTCCGTCTAAATCAAAAATAATCAAGTCGGTACCCACGGGCACGATGTCGCCCTGAACACCATGCAGCGAAGCGATACGACCGCCGACGGGTGACGGAATTTCTACCGCGGCTTTGTCGGTCATCATGTCGACGATCACATCGTCTTCTTTAACGACATCACCAACTTTGACATGCCACTCGCCGATTTCGGCTTCGACGGTACCCTCGCCAAGATCCGGTAATTTGAAAACGTACTGACTCATTCGGTTAGTCCTCTAACGCTGCTTCCAGCGCGTTGATGATGCGTTTTTGACCGGGGAAGTAGTCCCATTCAAAGGCATGCGGATACGGCGTGTCCCAACCGGTAACCCGTTGGATCGGTGCTTCAAGCGCATAGAAGCATTGCTCTTGAATGCTCGCCGAAAGCTCGGCGCCGTAGCCCGAGAAGCGGGTGGCTTCATGCGCGATGACACAGCGCCCCGTCTTGTTAACCGAGTTTACCAGTGTCTCGGTATCCAACGGCTGCAATGACCGGACATCGATGATTTCAGCATCGACATCAGCTGCTTTTGCAGCCGCTTCAGCGACATGCACCATCGTGCCATAAGTGACAATCGTGACATCGTTGCCTTCGCGCACCACATTGGCTTTGCCTAACGGTACGGTGTAGTAACCTTCAGGCACGTCACCTTGCGGATGCGAAGACCAGCCGACAGCGGGTTTGTTCGGGTCGCCATCAAACGGACCGTTGTAAATGCGCTTCGGCTCAAAGAAAACCACCGGATCGTCGCTTTCAATGGCCGCCAGCAACAAGCCTTTGGCGTCATAGGGGTTCGACGGCATCACGACCTGAATCCCCGACACATGCGCAAAAATTCCTTCCGGGCTTTGCGAGTGCGTTTGACCACCACGAATACCGCCGCCACAAGGTGTGCGAATCGTAACGGGTGCAAAAAAATCGCCGGCGCTGCGATAGCGTAAGCGTGCGAGCTCGCTGACAATTTGGTCGAAGCCCGGATAAATGTAATCGGCGAATTGGATTTCGGCGACTGGGCGCAAGCCATTCACGCCCATGCCGATTGCGGTGCCAATGATGCCACCTTCGGCGATCGGCGTATCGATGCAACGATGCTCGCCGTATTTGCGTTGTAAGCCTTCCGTGCAATTGAAGACACCACCGAAGTAGCCGACGTCTTCGCCCATCACGACGACGCTCGGGTCCCGATCCATTGCAATATCCATCGCTGAGTTCAGCGCCTGGATCATATTCATCTTAGCCACAGTGTTTCCTTAAAATTTTGTTGTGATCACTTACGACTGTGATTTTTCGCGACGCCATTGCTCGCGTTGTTTTTTGAGATTTTCCGGCATCTGTTCAAAGATGTCGTCGAACATGAGCGACGCATCAAGGTGCGGCCCTTCATTCAACGTGCCGTAACTGGTTGCTTCTTTCCAACAGGCGTTGACGTATTCAGTAAGCTCAGCTTCCAGGTTTTCATGTTGCTCATCTGACCAATCACCCGAGAGGATGAGATGACGTTTCAGTCGTTCAACAGGATCGCCTAGCGGAAATGCTTCCCACTCGTTCTTGGGGCGGTAGCGCGTTGGGTCGTCACTGGTTGAGTGAGCGGAACCGCGATAAGTCACGGATTCGATCAGCGTAGGGCCCGCGCCGCTGCGGGCACGTTCTGCGGCCCATTGGGTAACGGCGTAAACAGCCAAGAAGTCGTTGCCATCGACGCGTACGCCGGCGATGCCATTGCCCGGGCCGCGCGCCGCGAAGGTTTGTTTTTCGCCGCCAGCAAAAGCCTGAAACGTTGAAATCGCGTATTGGTTGTTAACCACGTTTAGCAACACCGGGGCCTGATAAACGGATGCGAACGTCAAAGCATGATGGAAGTCAGCTTCGGCTGTGCTGCCGTCGCCAATCCAGGCAGCAGCGACATGCTGTTCGCCTTTGATCGCGGACGCCATCGCCCAGCCTACGGCTTGCGGATACTGTGTGGCGAGGTTTCCGGAAATCGAAAACACGTTATCTTGTTTGCTGTGGTACATGACCGGCAGTTGGCGGCCCTTGCACATGTCGCGTGTGTTCGACAAACATTGCGACATGAGATCGGTCAAGTTGGAGCCGCGTACGATAAACAAACCCTGGTTTCGGTACGATGGGAACAACATGTCAGCGGGCTGCAGTGCCATGGCTTGCGCCACGGAGACAGCCTCTTCGCCGGTCGATTTTACATAGAACGAAATTTTGCCCTGGCGCTGCACACGCTGCATCCGTTCATCAAAAATGCGTGTCATCAGCATATGGCGAAGGCCGATTTGCAGTTCTTTGGCATCGAGATGCGGGTTCCAAGCACCAACGGCGACATGTTCGTCATCGAGTACCCGCACGAGGCCGGTCGACAATGCCTGCGTGCCTTCAACGCCGACGTTGACCTCAGGGCGGTCAATGCTGCCGGCGGGAGAGAGTTTTAGATAAGAGAAATCCGGTTCATCGCCGGGTCTCGCCGGGACGGAAGGGACATGCAGGCGCGATTGCTTGGTAGCCATACGTGAGGTTGCTCCAGATTCAATTAGTTTCTAACGAAACATTATAGGGCATTCGGGCAGAATTCACAGTGATCCGCTTCACGCGGATGACATGCTTACGGGTCGATTGTCGCGTTGACGAGAACGTTGACCTCGACAAATTGACCTACCCATTCGGTATCGGTCCATTCGCCGGTACCAATATTGAGCGCCAAACGGTCCAGATTGGCGTTGCCAGTGAGCTGGCGACTGGTGCCGTCCCGGGTCACCGTGAAGTTGAACCTCACAGGATAGCGAGCACCTTTGATAAGCAGTTCCGCGTCAGCGACAAAGGCGTCACCCTCGGCCTTGATGGTTCTGGTTTCAAAGGTGATCGTTGGAAATTGCGCGGCATCGAACCATTCGGCATCCAATAAGGTGCCATCGCGGTCATCGTCATTGGTCGAGACGCTGTTGGTGTCAAACGTGACGACAAACTGGCTGGTATCAAGCGCATCCGCGGAGAAACGCATATCTGCTTGCCATTGTTGCCATTCGCCGGTGAACTCGGCGCCGGCTTGCTCGGCGACAAACCGTACGTAGCTGGTTGCGCTGTCAACCGACCACAGATCAGCGACAGCAGGCTCTGGCGCTGCCACCGGCGCAGCGACGGTTTGCGCCGCCGATACTTCGGGCTCCGGTGTCGAACTAGCCGCGTTAATCGCTGTTTCCTGCGGGGATTCGGTGTCAGCTGTTGTTTCTGATGGCGGCGGCTCTGACGCGGTCGCAGGATCCTCGACTGTCGGCGTCTCGGTATCGTTAGCGGTGTCTGCCATCGATGATGCGAGCGTCTCTTCGGTCACAGCGACCTCGAGACTAGACGCCGGTTTTTCTGTAGCTGCTGCCGGAGCCGCAGTCACGTTGCTTTGTACCGCTCGGCTGGCGGCTGTGCTGTCGCGCGTCGGTATCAATGCCCAAAGCGCCGCGATGATCAAAGCGGCGAACACGGTTAGCCATGTGCCCGATGTCATTCTCTTCAAAACATCGTCTTTGTCGAGCCAGTGATGTTTGAGTGCTGCTGCAATATGTAACAGGGCGATCACAAACAAAACTTGGGCGATAATCTCATGCCAGTTGGCAAACATCGTGCGCAGAGCTTTGTCGGGTTCGATCAAATCCGGCCAGGTAAAGAGCCCAAACCAGCTGACGCTGTAAGCGCTGGCCGATGACATGAGCCAGCCGGTGAGTGGCAACGCAAACAGCGCACCATAAAGTGCCCAGTGCGTTATTCCCGACACCGACTTTTGCCAACCAGGCATTTTTTTCGGTAGCTGCGGAATGGTCGAGTTGAGGCGCCAAACCAACCGCATGACAGCCAGCATCAACACGGTCATGCCGATGGACTTGTGGTTGGCGATGAGTGCAATTTGACGGACGCGCTCGCCGTCCTGGTCGGCAAACTCATAGAGCTTACCCAGCACAAATTGGACAACAATCATGGCGGCGATCGCCCAGTGAAAGAACCGGGCGACGCCACCATATTGTTTGACGTCTGTTTTCTGAGTCGTCTCGCTCAATTACTCGACCAGGCGCAGCTCGGTCTGAATGTCCAGAACGACTTCATCGCTGACGGCGGGCGCGGCATAGCCGAGATCCCATTCGCTGCGATTCAGCGTCGCGCTCGCAGAGATACCAATCGTGGGTTTCTTTGAGAAGGGATGGGTTCCGGCTTTGTTCACCGTGGCATCCAGTGTCAGAGGCTTGGTGATGCCTTTGATCGTCAAGTCGCCGATGACGGTCATTGTGTCTTCGCCGGTCACGACGATTTCGGTGGCCACAAATTGAATGTCCGAGTGGTTAGCGATATCGAAAAATTTGTCGCCTTTCAAATGCCCATCGAACGCTTCGACCCGGCTCGTGACACTGGCAGGGTCGACATCGACGGTTAGCGCACTTTTCGTCACATCGTCTTGGTTGAGCTCAAGCGAAACATCGAATGCGTCAAATCCTACAACCGGTCTTGAGAACCCTAGATGAAGATAGCTAAATGAAATATAGCCGTGTGTGTCTTCGAGCTCATAGGTGCCAGCGGGTACTTCGCTAAGACCTGCAGAGACGTTGGAAGCGGCGAACAAAGCCGCGGCGGCGAGTGCGGGGATAAACTTGGTCATGACAGAGGAACTCCTGTTTCTGATCGAATGATTCGTTAATTAGACCGGCTGACGTACCCGATTATAACAAAGGAGCCCGTCGGCGCCTTGCGTAGCGTAAGCCTTGTAATGGATACTTTGCGGCTGCAGCGTACCGGTTTCAACGGTCGACAGACCTTTGACAGCCGAAAATCAGGAGAATGGAATGAAAATAGGTGTCCCAGCGGAGGTGCATGAGGGCGAACAGCGTGTCGCGATCACGCCGGATGTCACGAAATCTATCAAGAAACTCGGTTTCGAGGTGCTGGTAGAGGCGGGTGCCGGCGCGAAAGCCAGTTATCCCGATGAAGCCTACCGCGAGGCCGGTGCGACGGTCACCGAAGATACGCGCGAAGTTTACTCGGAAGCGGATATCGTCTTGAAAGTGCGCCAGCCCGAGCATCATCCTGAATTGGATCAGCCGGAACTCGAATTGCTGCGAAAAGACCAAACGCTGATTTGTTTCGTCTGGGCGGGACAAAACCCTGATTTATTGAAAGAGCTGGCCGAGCGCGGCGTCAATGCGCTGGCCATGGATAGCGTGCCGCGCATCTCGCGCGCTCAAAAGATGGACGCATTGAGTTCCATGGCGAATATCGGTGGCTATCGCGCGGTCATTGAAGCGGCCCAACATTTTGGCCGTTTCTTCACGGGCCAGATCACTGCCGCCGGACGCATACCGCCGGCCAAAGTGCTCGTGATTGGCGCCGGCGTCGCCGGTTTGTCGGCGATTGGCACCGCGAAAAGCATGGGCGCGATTGTTCGCGCCTTTGATACCCGACCTGAAGTGAAAGAGCAGGTCGAGAGCATGGATGCAGATTTCCTGATGCTCGAGTTCGAGGAAGACGAAGACGGCGCTGGTGAAGGTGGCTATGCCAAGACCATGAGTAAGGCGTTTATCGATGCCGAAATGGCCTTGTTTGCGGAACAAGCCAAAGAAGTGGATATCATCATTACGACGGCGCTAATTCCGGGTAAACCGGCACCGAAGCTGATCACCGAAGCGATGGTGACATCGATGCGCGAAGGCAGCGTGATTGTTGATTTGGCGGCAGAGCAGGGTGGCAATTGTGAATTGACCGTGCCGCATGAAGTGGTCAAGAAGCATGGTGTCACGTTGATCGGTTACTCAGATCTGCCGAGCCGTCTCGCGGCACAGTCAAGCCAGCTCTATGGCACCAACTTGCGACACTTATTGAATGACCTCACACCGGAAAATGATGGTGAGATTGTTATCAATATGGAAGACGAAGTGATTCGTGGTGCGACGGTTGTCCACAACGGTGAAATCACCTGGCCACCACCCGCGCCGAAATTGTCGGCAGCGCCCAAGAAGGCGCCACCGCCACCACCCCAACCGGTGGCGGAGGAAAAACCGCGCAGCGCCGTTGGTCCTGCCATCGCGATGGGCGTTGGCGGTCTGTTGTTGCTGGCGCTCGGCAACGTGGCGCCGGCGTCATTCATGTCGCACTTCACGGTCTTTGTGCTGGCTTGTTTCGTCGGCTACATGGTGATCTGGAACGTATCGCCCGCACTGCATACACCGCTGATGAGTGTCACGAATGCCATTAGCAGCATCATCGTGATCGGTGCACTGGTGCAGATCAGTGCCGGCGGATTCTGGGTGATCGCTTTGTCGTTCCTTGCCCTATTGATCACCAGTATCAACATCTTCGGCGGCTTTGCGGTGACGCAACGCATGCTGCAGATGTTTCGTAAGTAGGCGGGGAGTTAGATATGAGTAGTGGACTAGTTCAAGCTGCCTACATCGTTTCGACGATTCTTTTTATTCTGGCGCTGGGCGGACTCAGCAACCAGGAAACGGCAAGACGCGGCAATCTTTACGGCATGATCGGTATGGGCATCGCGTTGGTCGCGACCATCATTGGTATTGTGACCGACCAATACGTGCTGTTGTTCATCGCCCTGGGTGCCGGTGCGGCGATCGGCTTCCGATTGGCCAAGACCGTACAAATGACCCAGATGCCAGAGTTGGTTGCCATTCTGCACAGCCTCGTCGGTATGGCCGCGGTGTTGGTCGGTTACGCGACGTTCCTCGATCCGCACAGCAGTTATTACGGCGTCGAACTGACCATTCATAACGTCGAGATTTACCTGGGCGTTTTGATCGGTGCATTGACGTTCTCGGGCTCGATCATGGCCTTCGGTAAGTTGAGTGGCCGGATTGGCGGCAGCCCTTTGTTGTTGCCCGCGCGCCATCTGCTCAACCTCGGGCTCGGTGTGATCGCTTTCTTGCTCGGCAGTTTGTTTGTTGATCAAGCAGCGAACGGCGGTGGTTTGTTCCCGTTGTTCTTAATGACGCTGGTAGCGCTCGCGTTCGGTGTGCACATGGTTGCCGCTATCGGTGGCGCTGACATGCCGGTTGTCGTCTCGATGCTTAACAGCTATTCAGGCTGGGCGGCATCAGCAACCGGGTTTATGCTGAGCAACGACTTGTTGATTGTGACCGGTGCGTTGGTCGGCAGTAGCGGTGCGATTTTGAGTTACATCATGTGTCGCGCTATGAACCGCAAGTTCTTGTCGGTGATTGCCGGTGGTTTTGGCACAACGTCGGGCACTTCTAGCGGTGCTAGCGATGGGGAGTCGCAAGGCGAGGCTGTCGCCGTACTGGCTGATGAAGTAGCTGAGCTTCTGGTTAACGCCAAGAAGGTCGTGATTGTGCCTGGCTATGGAATGGCTGTTGCGCAAGCGCAGCACACCGTCAACGAAATCACCAAAGTTTTGCGTGACAAGAAGATCGATGTTGGTTTTGCGATTCATCCCGTTGCCGGTCGTATGCCCGGGCACATGAATGTGCTGCTGGCCGAAGCGCGTGTTCCTTATGACATTGTGTTCGAGATGGACGAAGTGAACGATGAGTTTGGCGAAGTCGACGTCACGATTGTCATTGGCGCGAATGACATTGTTAATCCGTCAGCGCAAGACGAACCTGATAGTCCGATCGCCGGTATGCCCGTCCTTGAAGTGTGGAAAGGCGACACCACTATTGTGTTGAAGCGGAGCATGGCGACTGGTTACGCCGGCGTGCAGAATCCGCTGTTCTTCAAAGACAATACGCGCATGTTGTTTGGTGATGCGAAAGCAACGCTAGACGACGTATTGCGAAATCTCCAACAGTAAGGAATTCGGGTGACTCAGGAAAATCACGCAACGACCGTCATTCTCGGTTCGGGTCCGGCCGGCTATTCGGCGGCAGTCTATGCAGCGCGGGCTAACTTGAAGCCCATGCTCATTACCGGTATCGAAGTCGGCGGACAGCTGACGACGACCACCGACGTCGACAACTGGCCCGGTGACGTCGAAGGACTGCAAGGCCCGGCATTGATGGAGCGGATGAAAGCCCATGCCGAGCGTTTCGATACGAAGATGGTCATGGATCACATTGAGTCTGTCGACCTAACGCAACGTCCATTTGTGTTGCGCGGCGGCATCGCGGAATACACAGCCGATTCTTTGATTATCGCGACGGGCGCTTCTGCAAAGTATTTGGGATTGCCATCCGAACAAGCGTTCATGGGGAAAGGCGTAAGCGCCTGTGCAACCTGCGACGGTTTTTTCTATCGCAACCGCAAAGTGGCCGTGATCGGTGGCGGTAACACGGCGGTTGAAGAGGCGCTGTATTTATCCAATATCGCCAGCGAAGTGATTCTGGTGCATCGACGCGATTCATTGCGATCAGAAAAAATTCTCCAAGACCGTTTGTTTGAAAAAGAACGCACGGGCAATGTCACGATCAAGTGGAATCATCAGCTTGAAGAAGTGCTTGGTGATGATACCGGCGTGACGGGTATGCGTATCCGCCATAATGACGGCGCAACGGAAGATATCGATTTGCATGGCGTATTTATCGCCATTGGCCATCAGCCCAATACCGGTATTTTTGCCGATCAACTCGACATGAAAAATGGTTACATCACGATTCAAAGCGGTTTGGATGGTGGTGCAACGGCGACCAGTGTGCCGGGTGTGTTCGCGGCGGGAGATGTCGCCGATCAAGTCTATCGACAGGCGATTACGTCGGCGGGTTTTGGTTGTATGGCAGCGTTGGACGCTGAAAAATACATCGACGGAATTCTGGAAAACTAGGTTTCAGGCGGGGGCACTGATACATGGGTGTTTTTGATAATGCTGCGTTTGACCAGCATGAAAGGGTCGTGCATTGCAGTGATCCGGTGAGTGGCTTGCAGGCTATCATTGCTGTTCACTCGACAGCACTCGGTCCTGCCGGCGGCGGCTGCCGCTTCTGGCAGTATGCGGATGGCACGGCAGCGCTGACCGATGCGCTGCGGTTGTCCCGCGGCATGAGTTTTAAGAATGCGATGGCGGGACTCGACATGGGCGGTGGTAAGGCGGTCATCATGGCGCCGGAAGATCGCCATCTAAGTGATGAATTGTTGCTCGCTTTCGGCAGCTTTGTGGACTCACTCGACGGTGACTACATCACTGCTGAAGACGTCGGCATGACCGTTGGCGCGATGCAGACAGTGGCTAAACGTACCAGGCATGTCGCGGGTCTTCCGCCGGAAGCAGGGCAGGCGGGCGGCGATCCTTCCCCGAAAACTGCCGATGGTGTTTTTGCCGGCATTAAGGCGGCTGTTCAACATGTCCACGAGCGTGATTCACTAGACGGCCTGCATGTCGCGGTTCAGGGCGTCGGCAATGTCGGCTATCACTTATGCAAGTCATTGGCGCAAGCCGGTGCTCGTTTAACCATCGCCGACATCAACGAAGCGCGTGTTCGGATGGTCTGCGAAGAGCTGGGTGCAGAAGCGGTTGGGCTGGGTGATATCTTGTTTACGGAGGCCGATGTTGTCGCGCCGTGCGCGCTCGGAGCGGTGATCAACCGCGAGAACATTCAGCGTTTACGAACCAAGATCATTGCAGGCGCGGCCAACAATCAGTTGGCCACCGACGAAGACGGCCAACGCTTGTTTGATGCGGGCATTATTTATGCGCCGGACTACGTGATTAACGCGGGTGGCATCATCAACGTCGCCAGTGAATATGAAGGCGGCGTCAGCGATGCTTCCGTCAACGAGCGAGTTCAGGAAATTGGCCCGCGATTGCTGAAGATCTTTGAGCAATCGAAGTACGAACTGAGGCCAACCAATGCCATTGCCGATGCGATGGCGATGCAGTTGATCGGTCGCGTGTAAATTACCCGAGTTTTTCGAAAACAGTCATGAATAGCTGGGGGTCCGGCCGGTCCGAAGCTTTCGCAGAGCGATAGCCATACTGAATGATGTTGGATTTGTCTGTCACCAGTACGGTTGGCCGAATCGTACGTCGCCCGTAGTCGTCGTGGAAACGGTCTGGAATGTGTTCGTCGTCGACGAGTTCAAGCTGCGTCGCGGCATCCAGATTTTCATCCAGCCAAAACTCAAAGTCGACGCCGAATTGCTCGGCTACGCGCTGGGTAATGGCCAATGGCTTGCGAGTTACGATGATTAATCGCCCGCCGGCTTCGGTGATCTTTCGGTAATGATCAGTGACTGCCTTGACCTGCTCGCTGCAGAATGGGCACCAGCTGCCTCGCACAAACAACAACACACTGTTGTTGCCGGCCAATTCACCACTGGTCACCGTATCGCCAGACTCGGTCTTGCATTGGAATTCCGGTAGTGGTTGCCCCACCTTCAGAGCGTCGCTCACACTCTTTTGGGCAAGTACGCGGCGGGCATTAAGGACAGCAAAGAGGGCAATTGCGACGGCAATCAGTGAGACAACAACAGGTTCCATGAATTTCTCGTGGTGCTACGACAACGTCAGCACTATTTTACCCATGTGTTGGCCAGACTCCATGAGTTCATGCGCTTGTGCGGCGTTTTCCAGCGGAAATTGCTCGTAAACCATTGGCACTACGCCGCCGGTTGCGATGAGTGGCCATACGTTCTCTTCCAGGGATGCTGCGATTCGCGCTTTTTGCGCGTTCGATTGCGGACGTAACGCAGACCCCGACACTGTGAGACGCTTTCTGAGAATGTGCGTCATATTGACTGATTCGGCGACCGGGCCGCCCAACGCTGCGATCATCGAGTAGCGACCATCCATCGCCAGCAGATCCCAATTCTTGTCGACATAGGGGCCGGCCACCATATCCAGTACCGCATTCACACCGTTTGGAAACTGCTGCCGAATTTCTGCGGCCCAGTCTTGGTCACGATAGTTCAGTGTCAGATCGGCACCAAGCGCGCTGCAAAAATCACATTTTTCGGATGTGCCGGCCGTGGTGATGACGGTGTTGCCAAGCGCTTTCGCTAGCTGAATGGCCATCGAGCCAATGCCACTAGATCCGCCATGTACCAGCAATGACTCACCGGTCGCGAGACCGGCGCGCATCCAGACATTTGAGTAGACCGTGAATAGTGTCTCCGGGATAGCCGCCGCGAGGACATCATCAATGTTTTTTGGTGTTGGTAAACAGTGCGACGCTTCAACGGCGACATATTCGGCATAACCCCCGCCATGCGTTAACGCACAGACCCGGTCACCGACGTTCCAACGCCCATTTTCATCACCAACCATGGCTACAACACCGGCCACTTCCAGACCAGGCAGGTCACTCGCATCCGGTGGTGCCGGATAGAGCCCTGCCCGTTGGAAACAGTCAGGACGATTGACCCCGGCGGCGCCAACTTTGATCACGACTTCAGTGGCCCCGGGATGGGGTACGGGTCGCTCTGCAGGCTTCAGTACATCAGGCCCGCCTGGCGTCGTGATTTCTATCGCTTGCATTGTTTTTGGCAGCATCTGTGAGATCCCGGTGTTAATATTTTTTAAGTGTCCGGCTCTAACCCGCATCATGCAAGTCAGACCGGTACGATGTTCCATCATGTTGATCACAGGTCGTGCTTACTATGACACCCCGTAACTCCGCTCACGCGCTTTTGCTCAAGCTATCCCGATTGCCTGGCGGATTACGCGTATTCTCTATTTTGGTGTGTTTCAAAGCCCCATTCTTCGGCAGTGTGCGCCCGCGCTTCAACGAGCTGCGGCCGGGTTTTGGGCGTGCCACGATCAAGAAGCGCCGCGCCGTCACGAATCATCTCGGTACCGTGCATGCTATTGCGATGGCAAATTTGTGTGAGTATGTGGCTGGCACGTTAATGGAAGTTAGTATTGCGCCGGATATGCGCTGGATTCCAAAGGGTATGAATATTGAGTATTTGGCCAAAGCGCCAACCGATGTGACGGCTACTTGTGTGATTGATGATATCGATTGGACGGAGACTCAGGATGTTCATCTGAATATCGATGTGCATGATATTGACGGCAATCGTGTTGCGGCGGCTATCGTGCCGATGTATGTGTCGCCTAAGAAAGGGCGCTAATTGGGTTACTGATCGGCGCCTTGTTGTGCGGTTAGAAAACGACGCGCATCGTTGGCCGTTATCACCGGGATTTCTTCCATGGGGACATGGCCCGCGCCGGGGTAAATAATCAACTCACTCTCGTTAATCGCAGCTGCAAACTTGGTTGCATCTTTCACCGGGATCCAAAGATCATCTTCTCCCCACAGAATCAGCGTGGGTGTTTGAATTTCCGTCAACCGTTCAACGGGCGGGCGCTCGGATTGTAATGCCCGATCGACAAATGCCTGTCGATTGCCTTCGAACAACGATAAGTTGAAATAACGGTCAATTAGGGTTTCCGTGACTTTCGAATCGTCGCCGTAAACATCGTAAACCGATTTTTCATACAGCCTTCGCGGAGCGAACAGTGGCATGACTCGATTGACTATCGGTGTTCGGGCAAGTTTGAAGGCTAACGGTGGTTCGTCGTCCGGATCGATAAAGCCGCTGGGGTCTATCAGAATCTGCGCTTGAACCTTCGCCGGATGCGTCAACGTGTATTGCCAGGCAATGTGTCCGCCCAATGAATTTCCGGCGATGGCGAAATAATCCAACTCCAACGATGTAGCGAACGCATCAACTAACGCGACATAGCGGGTAATCCGGTAGTCGCGATCAGGCGCGGGCCCGGTCAATCCGAATGCGGGCAGATCGAGTCGAACCAAATCGAAATCCGCTTCCAATGCCGTTACCCAACCGTCCCAAGTGTGCAATGACGAGGCGGTACCGTGGATCAGCAATAGCGCGGGTTTTTCCGGGTTACCTTCGCGTCGGTAGTGGACCGATTGACCATCGATATTGATGAAGCGTGAAGCAGCGTTCTGGTAGCCCACCAGTTCGGCACGGCTCAAGTCTGGCTCATAGAAAACGGCAAACAGGCTTAGCAAGGCTGCAACAGATATCGCCAACCGGATAAAGCGGCGTAAGCGTTTAGCGCGCATGAGAATAGCGATGGCTTGATGTCATCTCGCGATTGTCACACACTTGCTGCCTGCAAAATAGACAAGCTGGGAGTGACGCATGTCTGATCGAAATCAACAGTTGGCAGACTGCGATGCACCCGCGGTTTATCGCGGTGTCGTGCAAGAAGCATGGATCGATATCAACCATCACATGAACGTCGCCTGGTACTTGTTAGCGTTTGATTTTGGCATCGATGGATTGTGGACGGAGTTTGGCGTGACGGATGAACGTCGCGAGAAAGCCGGTGACTCCACATTCGCTGTTGAATCGCACATTCGGTATCTCAACGAGCTGGTGTTAGATGAACCGTTCGTCGTGAAAAGTCAGGTGATCGCATTTGATCAGAAGCGCATCCACCAATTTCAGTTCTTGTTCTCGGAGAAGACCGGCAAGCTCAGTGCGACTTGCGAATGGTTACATTTGCATGTCGATTTGACCACGCGTCGCGTCACCGACTGGCCCAAGGATCTACTGCGAAACATTGCTAATCATCCGTGCACGCAAACCGGTATGCCATTGCCGGAAGCACTCGGTGATGTCATCACTATTCAACAACCGATCCATTCGGTGGAGTCAATCGTATGAGTTCCTCTTACATTCTCGCTATCGATCAGGGCACAACCAGCAGTCGTGCGTTGGTCTTTGATCGTTCTTTGAATGTCGTTGCATCAGCTCAAGAAGAGTTTACCCAACATTTTCCGCGGTCCGGTTGGGTGGAGCATGATGCCAGCGAGATCTGGCAATCCGTGGTGTCGGTTTGCCGCCAGGCAATCGAGCAGGCGAATCTGACCGGCAAAGATATCGCGGCGATCGGCATTACGAACCAGCGTGAAACAACTGTCGTCTGGGATAGGGCAACTGGTGAGCCCATCGCGCCAGCGATTGTTTGGCAAGACCGTAGGACCGCAGCGATTTGTCGTGAGCTGACGGACGCAGGACACGCGAGTGTTGTCGAATTACAAACGGGCTTGCGATTAGATCCTTATTTTTCTGCGACGAAAGTCGCCTGGATTTTGGATCACACCGATGGTGCGCGTGAGCGTGCGAACCGCGGCGAGCTCGCCTTCGGTACGATCGACAGTTTCGTGTTGTGGCATTTGACCGGTGGTGTTGAGCACGCGACCGATGTGACTAATGCCTCGCGCACAGCGCTTTACGATATTGCTGAGCATCGTTTCAGTGATGCGTTATTGGCGGTGTTCAATGTACCTAAGTCGGTGCTACCGGAAGTAAAAGATTGTGCGGCAGATTTCGGGACTACCGATCCCGCATTGTTCGGTGCGCCAATTCCCATCGCCGGCATCGCCGGCGACCAGCAGGCGGCACTGATCGGGCAGGCCTGTTTCTCGGCCGGCGATACTAAGAGCACTTACGGGACTGGTTGCTTTGTGATCGCTAACACCGGCGACACGCTGTTGCGTTCCAGCCACCAGTTGTTAAGCACAGTGGGTTACCGAATCAATGGCAAGACCACCTACGCACTAGAGGGCAGCATTTTTGTTGCTGGTTCGGCGATTCAATGGTTGCGGGATGGGTTGAAGCTGCTTGGGGATGCGGCGGAGACTGAAGCAATCGCCGAGCAGCATGGCATCGAGCGCGATGTTTACGTGGTCCCGGCATTCACGGGTCTCGGAGCACCGTATTGGGATCCCGATGCCAGAGGCGCAGTTTACGGTGTCACGCGCGGCACGACGGCCGAGGCGCTGATTACAGCGACGCTACAGTCGATCGGCTACCAGACCTGGGACCTCGTTGGCGCCATGCGCGACGATGGCGTGACGCCGGGCACCATTCGGGTGGATGGCGGCATGGTGGCTAACGACTGGTTTCTGCAATTTCTGGCCGATGTTTGTCAATGCACGATTGATCGGCCGACGAATACCGAGTCGACTGTCTTGGGCGCGGCGATGCTGGCGGGGCTGCAGATTGGCTGGTACGACTCGCTGGAGGCATTGGCGGATGACCGACGCCAGGATGTTGTCTTTGAGCCCAAAATGGCGCTTGACGATACCCGCTCCCTTACTGCGGGTTGGCTCGCGGCCGTGGGTCGAACACGCTCAGTGTGACTCGCGTATCCGGTCATTGGTACGACCGATGCGGCGGTCGTTATTGAAGGCTGGCAACCGATGTCCGAGGCGACGCGATGATGCGTGGGTCAGCGATGCCGCATGTGATGACGGTTAACGATGCCAGCGCCCTATTGCCAGCGTGGATCGAGTCGCCAGCTCGAAATGCGTCATAGCGGTTTTCAATGACCGCATCGCTTTGTAAGATGGCAGCATGACTGAAGACCGGCTAGAACCCGCTTTCACCCATCGCATTGCCGTTGAGTCCGACAAGCAGGCCATCATTGACCTGATGGCGGTAGCGATCGCGGAAAACATGAAGTCGTTCCTGAGCGCCGAAGAAATCGAAGCGGCCAAAGCGACGATGGGTGTCGATCAAACACTGATTGACGACGGCACCTATTTCCTGATCGAAGGCCAAGGTCCTTCCGGCACTGTGCTGGTTGGCTGTGGTGGCTGGGGGCGTCGACGAACGTTGTATGGCGGCGATCACACGGTTGGGCGTGACGACAGTTTCAGTGATCCGGCGACGGACCCGGCGCGCATCAGGGCGATGTACACACATCCGCAATGGACGCGCATGGGTATCGGCACCTTGCTGCTTGATCTGGGTGAGGCCGCTGCCCGAGATGCCGGTTTCAAAACGATTGAGTTGGGTTCCACGGTACCCGGTGAGCCCTTATATATCGCCCGCGGTTACCGCGAGGTCAGTCGCGAACAGCATGAGGGTGAAAACGGAGCCGCCAATATCGTGATCAAGATGGTCAAGCCACTCTAGCGGGCATTTGTATCCTGTCGCGGCTCGGTTACACTCTAGGCATCAATCAATTCGGGGGAATACGATGGGGTCAGTCGACTTAAGCGTCCAGAAGTTTTGTGACCATGTGATCAAAGAGGATCCGCGGTTTGCAACGGAAAGGGTTAGCCTGGATGGGGTCGACTACACGATCTTTAAGAATGCACCCCCAACGCTAGGCACGCTCTACGACGCCACTTGCACTGAGTTTGCAGACCTTGATTTCATCGTCTATCACGATGAACGCATCACCTATGGTGAGGCCAATGCGTTGTCCAAACAAGCCGGTTCTGCACTGCAAAAGATGGGGGTTCAGCCCGGACAGCCGGTCGCGATTGCGATGCGAAACTACCCCGAATGGATGATCGCTTACATGGCGATTACGCGAATCGGCGCGGCCGCAGTGCCGATGAACGGCTGGTGGCAAACCGAAGAACTGGACTACGCGTTCGGTGATTGTGACGCGAAGATCGTCATTGCGGACCCGCAACGTGCGGATCGACTGGCGCCTGTCGCGGGTAAGCATGGCCTTCAAGTGATCTGTGCGCGCGGGAATGCCGATGGTGCGACGGATTGGGCGACGTTTATCGCTTCTGGCGATGCGGAGCCGGCTGCCGCAACCGTTACGCCTGACGATGCAGGCACCATTTTTTATACCTCCGGATCGACCGGCAACCCAAAAGGTGTGGTCACATCGCATCGCGCTACGATCAATGCACTGATGACCTGGGGTCTGTTGACGGTTGCTGACCGCACGGTGCGCGGGCAGGGCCCGGCGGAAGGTCGCCAAATGGGCATCTTGATGACGGTGCCGTTGTTCCACGTGACAGGCTGCAATGCGATGTTCTTGCTGTCGATGCTGGCGGGCCAGAAAATCGTTGTGATGGACCGATGGGATGTTCAAAAAGCGATCGAATTGATCGAAACCGAACGTTTGACGGCGTTCAATGGCGTACCCAGCATGTCATACGAACTGGCGCAGGCGGCGAAAGAAAGCAGTGCTGACTTGTCGTCGCTTTATGCGGTCAGTGGTGGCGGTGCCGCGCGACCGGCAGCGCACGTGCCGCTGATTGATCAAGCGCTCGAGAACGTCATGCCGGCCGTGGGGTATGGCCTCACTGAAAGCTCGGCGCTCGGTACCGCGAATTCCGGGGTGAACTATCAAAGTAAACCGACCAGCGTCGGCGAGCCGTGTTTTCCGACGATGGAAATGCGTATTGTCGATCCCGATGGCAATGACTGCCCGCAAGGCGAGGCTGGCGAAATCTGGCTGAAGTCGGTCTCCAATATGAAGTGCTACTTGAACAAGCCGGACGCAACAGCAGAGGTATTGCGAGATGGCTTCCTGGCCACTGGCGACGTCGGCTATGTCGACGAAGACGGTTACCTGTTTATCGTTGATCGTCTTAAAGATATCGTCATCCGGGGCGGCGAGAACATTAGCTGTCAGGAAGTCGAGAATGCATTGTATGAACACGAGGCCGTCGAAGAATCGGCGGTCTTTGGCCTGCCCGATGAAAAGCTGGGCGAGCAATTAGTCGCTGTTGTGTATTCGCGTGACGGTGCGCTGCAAGGTTCGGCCTTGCAGGAGTTTGTTAAGGCGCGCCTGGCTTATTACAAAGTGCCGGTTCGCATTGATATTGTCGGCGAGCCTTTGCCGCGCGGTGCCACGGCTAAAATTTACAAACGCGGATTACGCGAAGCGGCGTTGGCGGCGATGAACGGCTGACTAGATGGTGGTGAGTTTGTCGTCACTGATCGACGACCAAAAGTGATCGCGTAACGTTTCTTTTGCGGGTAAATAAGCGGACTGTTCGTGAATCGCCCATTTGCCGGGATGGTCCGCATAGCTTGACCAGCGCGCTCTATCGGGCTGGCCGGTTGCTGCAAATTGCGTCCACCACTGACGAACGTCTTTCGATACTGACTCTGCCAAAT
The DNA here is from genome assembly GCA_045110335.1 of Woeseiaceae bacterium. Lineage (GTDB taxonomy): Bacteria > Pseudomonadota > Gammaproteobacteria > Steroidobacterales > Woeseiaceae > CALBPI01. Next base: position 6,511 of record JBGCGB010000048.1, on the reverse strand, counting down.
CGCCGGTCTGGAACAAAACGTTCATGCCGATCGCATCCAGTGTGCCGAAGACATAGGGAATTTCCGTGACATGGCATGCACCCATGAGTCCGCCGAGTCCCGGCGCCGGCACATCAAAACGATATTTGTACACGGGTTGATGCGCGGCTAATGCGTTCACCGCGCGTTCGCTGGAAATGCAGAACGCCGCGTCTCCATGAAAAGCGCTGTAAACCCGAAATGTTTCGCCTGCTTGCCCTTTTCGATAATCATATGCGGTTAGTAGTCGGTCGATTTCGGCGTCAGTAAAATGATAGGTGAGGCGCTCATGTAATGCCGCGTGATCGAGGCGCTTCATCGCACGATCGACTTGAGCGAAATAGCGCCATTCGTCTTTGTTGTAGCCAATAACAACGGGTATTTTCGATGCGTTTCCGTTGCGCATCGCAACAGCAGGAACGTCGGGCTGGAACGCGCCATCCACGACGGGTCTCATTGGCATGATCGAGAGTCGTTCATCAAGCATCATTCGACCATTGATGGTTGCTGTCGCTTCGGCGAGGCTCGTCGGATCCGCCTCGTAAGGGTTATTACGAGCGTCTTCCGGTAGCAGCTTCAAGAATTGGTCGGCGACACGGTTGGCGGTTTCAAGGCTATGAACGCCATGCGCGGATCCACTCTGTATGACGGCTTTGTCGAACAGTCCCGCAGCGGCGGGAATTGTTAGAAGGCTGGCAATGGCCATGCCACCGGCCGATTCACCAAACAGCGTGATGTTCTCGCGGTCGCCACCAAATTGCGCGATGTTGTCGCGAATCCATTGCAACGCAGCGATCTGATCCATCAAGCCCTCGTTGCCGGTGGCAGGAATCTGGCCTCCCGTCACGTCGGTTAAGCGTAAAAACCCGAGGGCACCAAGGCGATAATTAATGCTGACAATGACCGTGTTATTTTCACGCGCCAAACGCGTTCCGTCATACCAGGCTTGTGACGAAGCGCCGACAGAAAAGCCGCCGCCGTGGATCCAGACCATGACAGGGCGCTTCGTCGTCGCATGCTCCGGCGAGAAGATGTTTAATGTCAGACAATCCTCATCGCCAACACCAAACCCACCGGCAATTTGAGCGCCCATTGGCGACAAATGCTGAACGGCTGGCGGGCCATAGCGGTGCGCTTCGCGAAGCCCTTTCCAGGGGCTATGCGGCTGCGGTGGCTGCCAACGCAGCTCGCCCAATGGTGGGGTGGCGTAGGGCACACCCTGCCAGACGCGGGCACCATCGGCGAGGTAGCCCCTGACTCGGCCGAGGGTGGTATTGATCTGAGTGTCGATCATGCTGATTCCGTCACTGTATAGGCGTCAATCCGCTATAATCCCCAGTTCAGTTTCACACTTCAACCCGGGGGCCCCATGTCAACCGTTGTACCTGTTTCCAAGCTAGAAAATTATGTCGGTCAGCAACGCGAACCGTCCGAGTGGTTTCAAATCGATCAGGACCGCGTTAATGCATTCGCGGATGCGACTTTGGATCACCAGTTCATCCATCTCGACGAAGAGAAAGCTAAAGCGACGCCCTTTGGAACGACGATTGCGCACGGCTATTTGACGTTGTCATTGCTGCCTTACTTGAGCGCGCAATGCGGTATCGCTCCGGAAGGCATGGTCATGGCGATCAACTACGGCTCCGACAAGCTTCGCTTCCTGCAGCCGGTTCCGGTTGGCAGTAGCGTACGGGCACATATGGTGTTGGATAGTGTGACCGAAAAGAATCCGGGACAGCTGCTGTTCAAGAGCACCGTCACCGTTGAAATCAAAGACCAGGCGAAGCCGGCATTGATTGCCGAAACGCTTTCGCTGTTTATCGTTCAGTAAGGAATTTGTTATGAGTATTCGTTTTGATGATCAGGTGGTCATAGTCACCGGTGCGGGAAACGGCTTGGGTCGTTCGCATGCACTCGAATTCGCCAAGCGCGGCGCGAAAGTCGTTGTTAACGATCTTGGTGGTTCGCGCGATGGTACTGGCGGTTCTGTCAGTGCAGCACAAGCGGTTGTTGACGAGATCACTGCAGCCGGCGGTGAGGCGATGGCCAACGGTGCCAACGTCACGAAAATGGACGAAGTGCAGGCGATGGTCGCTGCGGCAGTGGATGCCTGGGGTCGTGTCGATGTGTTGGTGAATAATGCCGGCATCCTGCGAGACAAGACGTTTGTCAAAATGGATCTTGCCGATTTCCAGATGGTCGTCGATGTGCATTTAATGGGCAGTGTCAATTGCAGCAAAGCCGTCTGGGAAATCATGCGCGAGCAAGGTTACGGTCGCATCATGATGACCACTTCCTCATCCGGTTTGTATGGCAACTTCGGTCAGTCAAACTACGGTGCCGCAAAGCTAGGTGTTATCGGTTTGATGAACACCCTTCACCTCGAAGGCATGAAGTACAACATTCATGTTAATGCGTTGGCGCCGGTCGCTGCGACTCGCATGACCGAAGATTTGATGCCACCGGAAGTGCTCGCGGCGTTGCAGCCGGAGCTTGTTACGCCGGCCGTGATTTTCATGTGTAGCAAAGATGCCGGTAGCCGCCAGATTATTGCGGCAGGCGCGGGCGGTTTCGCACGTGCAGCAATTGTCGAAACGCAAGGCGTTCTGTTGGACGGCGAAGACGCGACGGCGGAAAAACTAGCTGCGGCCTGGGAAGAAGCTTCCGACCTCAGCACGAGCGAAGAGCTCATGCAGGGCGGTGATCAAAGCCGAAAATTCTTAACGGCACTCGCCAAAAAACACGGCATCAAGCTCGACCGCTAAACGGAGAATTTCATGAAAGAAGCAGTCATTGTATCTACGGCACGCACGCCGATCGGTCGCGCTTATCGCGGTGCGTTCAATAATACTCAAGGCCAATCATTGGCCGGCCATGCCATCCGTGAAGCGGTGGCGAAGTCGGGTGTCGCCCCTGACGAAATCGACGACGTCATTATGGGTTGCGCGCTACAACAAGGCAGCACGGGCGGTAATGTTGCGCGTCAGGCATTGGTCGCGGCCGGTTTGCCGGTCACCGTCAGTGGGATGACGATTGATCGTCAATGTTCGTCCGGCATGATGGCGATTGCGACGGCGGCCAAGCAGATCATTTCTGATGGCATGTCCGTCGCCGTGGGCGGTGGTGTCGAGTCGATTAGTCTTGTTCAGAACGAACATATGAATCGTCATCGTGGCGTCGATCCGGCTGTCACGGCTGCGGCACCGCATATCTACATGCCGATGCTTGAAACTGCTGAAGTGGTTGCCAAGCGCTACGGTATTTCGCGTGAAGCGCAGGACGAATACGGCTTCCAGAGCCAGCAACGCACGGCAGCTGCCCAGGCGGCCGGCAAGTTCGACGATGAGATCGTCGCGATGCCCTCAAACATGGGCGTCATGGACAAGGAAACGAAAGAAATTTCATTCCATGATGTGACGCTGGAAAAAGACGAAGGCAACCGTCCTGAAACCACGCTCGAGGGTCTCGGTAATGTGCGGACGGTCGTCGAGGGCGGCGTCATTACTGCTGGTAATGCGAGCCAATTGTCGGATGGCGCATCGGCTTCGGTATTGATGGACAGTAAGCTTGCAGAACAGCGCGGTTTGGAGCCCTTGGGTATTTATCGCGGCATGGCGGTTGCTGGCACCGAGCCCGATGAAATGGGTATTGGTCCCGTGTTTGCGGTGCCCAAGTTGCTTGAGCGCAATGGCCTCAAAATGGACGACATTGGCTTGTGGGAGTTGAACGAAGCGTTTGCTGTGCAAGTGATTTACTGCCGCGATAAACTGGGTATTCCCAACGACCTGCTGAACGTTAATGGTGGTGCGATCTCTATTGGTCACCCTTACGGCATGTCCGGTGCCCGCATGGTTGGTCACGCACTCATCGAAGGCAAACGTCGCGGCGCGAAGTTTGTCGTCTGCACCATGTGCGTTGGCGGTGGTATGGGCGCCGCCGGTTTGTTCGAGGTCGCTTAGACTAGTCGGTCTGCGACTGCAGGCGATCCAACGCGGTCAAAACGTGGCGCCACACCGTGGGGTTGAAACCCAACCCCAGGTGGGCGCCATTGACTTCGATCGTCTCGACGTTCGCTGAGTAGTAATCTTGCGCGGCCGTCCAGCCGACAACGCCATCGCTCTTGCTGTAGATCAGCGTGATCGGTTGCTGAATGGGGCAGTTTTCACGTTTTGTGATTTCTGTTTCGATCCAATCCAGATCCATCGCTCGCGATGAGAAAAATTTCGCGGCCGATGTGTACTTTGGTCCACCGATTGTCGGCGAACCCATGGTGATGACCTGATTGACGATAGCAGGAAGGTCCCTCGCTGCTTCGCGAGCGAGATAGCCGCCCAGGCTCCAGCCAATGATCGTTACCGGTAAGCCGGTTTCCGTGGCGCGTGTTTGCACGCGCTCAGTCAACCGATCGCATAAATACGGAACTGATGCTTCACCGTTGTATTCAGCGCGCGGTTCAACATCCCATGAAGCAGCGAGATCATTTAACGTGTGCGGCATGTTAACGCCTGCGAGGTTGCGCCCAAGTCCCCAGCCTTCAACACGATAGCCTTTGTTCTTGAGAAAGCGTCGCATGGGAACGGTGGATGAATCGTCCGCGCCGAAGCCGGGTACGACAATCAGTAATCTGGCTTCGTCACGAGACATCTTGACGACTTCGCTAAGCGCTAGCGGGCCCCACATCCGCGCAATATCGATTGCGGCTCGGCTTTCGCAGAGCAATGCCCAGCGACTGGGTGCGCGTGGGGTTTGTACGGAATCGGTCGCAGTATTCATGAGCTTTCCTGTTTGGCATCAGCTGCAATTTTTGTTGGTTGCATGCTGTCCAGATGTTGAGACATGCGCTTCATATCACGTTCGAGATGACTGAGTGCATTGCTGTCGAAGGGCGCCAGTTGCTGGCGTATAAACTCGGATGCGGCTTTGTCGGCCAGCTTGAGCCTTCTTAAGGCTTCATCGGTTAGATGGCACAAGAAAGAGCGTGCATCCGTTGGATGTTTTTCAGTGCTAAGCAGGCCGTTGTCCTGCAAGCGGCGCAGTAGGCCTGTGACATTGCCACGCGTGACCAGCAAGCGTTCGGCGATTGCACGCGGGGTCGCTTCATCGGCAAGGCTGCGCACCACGATCAACGCATCATACTGCGCTACGGTCAACGAGAGCTCATCGAGCATGGCGGCGTATAGCCGGCCGCATTTCTCGTAGGCTTCGACGACGGCGAACCAGGAGGCTTGTTCTATTCTTTGGCGGTCTGAAGCGGGCATGTTTATGTTCGTCTTTAAAGTATTGTAGGCATGCTAATACCATTTAGTTTATATATCAACTAATAGTGATTCGAGCGTTCTTTCTTCAAGCGCTGATGCGCCGCACTACAACTTAGCGGGGTGATTTAGCGCGCGACTGTTTTGAGTTGATCAATGTTTAGGGTCTCTTGCAGAAGGTGACAGTTACAAACCATCTGAGGTAGGTTGCCTTGTGTACTTCGCAATGTCGTCGATTGATGATCTTTTGCAGCGTGTCGTGGACTTGTGTGGTGAGGTGGCGTATCCAAAGACACAAACGGGTCAATACGGATTCGTCGCTGACTTTCTAGACTCTGAAGGTAACCGAATAGGTTTGTCCGATTCTTAACTCAGGCCGGGCCGGCCGCCTGCGATTCCGCTGGACCCGTATGCTCCTCGCTTGGATGGCGTTTCGTTATGTGAAATGCGTGTCCCGTCGTCATTCCTATCTCGTTGCCCAACCGCTTTCATGTTCCCCTGTCGTGGCGCCGCTATCTGCGACAAGTCTGTTTATCCCCACAATGAGATCCATGCTCGGAGTTTCCCATGACGTCATTTCAGCAGCCTTTTTTCAACCAAGTTCGCTATCCATTATTGGCTGCGACCGTTGCTGCCTTATTGGTACCTGCAGTAATGGCGCAGGAGACCACCGGGAGTGGTGCCGCACTCGACGAAATTGTAGTCACCGCGCGGAAGCGTGAAGAAGGTCTTCAAAGTATTCCGTTATCGGTTTCGGCGTTGTCTGCGGAAACGATCGAGCGAGCCAATGTCGAGTCGCTTGAAGATATCGCCGCGCTCACCGCGGGGTTGACGTTTCAATCTTTCAACGGCGGTGGTCTCGGTTCGCCTACCATTCGCGGTCTCGCGCAAACTGACGTCGCGAGTGTGGATAACAACGTCGGTGTCTTCGTCGATGGCGTATTCATCAACAACAAAGCCAATCTCAGTTTAAACCTGCAGGACATCGAACGGGTTGAGGTGGTTAAAGGCCCGCAAAGCGCGCTCTACGGCAACAATACATTTGGTGGCGCCATCAACTATGTCACGAAGCGGCCGACATCAGAGCCGTCTGGCCGGGTGAATGTCGACGTGGGTACTGATGGGCTCTATGAAGTGGGTGGCAGTTTTTCCGGCAGCTTAATCGATAACGTGCTGAGCGCGCGCATCAGCGCTACCACAAGCAGTTTCGACGGCACGATCGACAACACGCTCGGCGA
>JBGCGB010000047.1:0-21812 GCA_045110335.1 Woeseiaceae bacterium | reverse complement strand
GTATTCATGTTGAAGATCGGCAACAAAATAGCCATAACGATGACCAGCACGACAACGCCCATGAAGACGATGATGAGTGGTTCGACAATCGACATCAAGCCATCGATCAAGCCATTCATTTCCCGTTCCTGATTTACGGCCGCACGTTCCAGCATGTTGTCCAGCTCGCCACTGGCCTCACCACTGGAGATCAAGTGGATGGTCATCGGTGGGAAAACTTGCTGCTCCTTAAAAGAGCGGCTGATCGGCGCGCCTTCACGAATCTTGTTTGCCGCGATATCAATGCCCTCACGCATCGGGACATTGCCGACGACTTCGCCGGCAATCTTGAGGGAATCGAGAACAGGTACGCCACTGCTGGCCAGAATGCTTAACGTACGCATGAAACGGGCGGTATTCAGGCCGCGTGCCAACCGACCAAAGACAGGCATTTGCAAAATGGTCTGATGCCAGCTTTTTTTGGGGCCGGGTTTGCTCAGTAACCATCGGATGCCAAGGAACAGCGCAACGGCACCGATGATCAAAAGCCACCACCAGGACCGAATGAATTCGCTGCTGGCAATGAGTGCTTTCGTCAGCGCCGGTAACTCGCCACCGGCTGAAGAGACCACGCTGACAATCTTCGGCACGACATAGGACAACATAAAAGCCACAACACATAGTGACAAGATGATCAGCATCGTCGGATAGATCAGTGCGCTTTTGGCTTTCTGCGACAAATTTTGGCGATTTTCGGTGTAGTCCGCGAGTCGATCCAGAACGCCATCTAACTTGCCGGATTGCTCACCGGCATCGATGGTGGCTCTGAACATCGCCGGAAAAGCCTGCGGGAATTCCGCGAGACTGCTGGCTAGCGAATAACCTTCACGAACTTTGGCGCGTACGCCCAGCACGATGCTTTTGGTTCGTGGTTGCTCGGATTGCTCACCGATAGCTTGCAACGCCTCTTCCAATGGCAGCCCGGCTTGCACCAGTGTTGCTAGCTGTCGTGTGACTAACGCGAGTTCGGCGCTGGATAAGCTTCGTCTGACGGTAAAAGCGCGTTGCTTGTTGTTGGTGTCGAGGCTCTTGCTTTGAACCTGCGTGACGGACATTGGGGTTAGTGATTGCTCACGTAGTGTTTGGCGAACACTGCGCGGTGTGTCGCCTTCGAGGACGCCTTTCTTTTGTTTGCCTCGCGTGTCTAGCGCGATGTATTCAAATGCCGCCATGACTCAGATCAGCAGGCTAGTCGTCGCGCGTAACACGCAACACTTCTTCAATGGTTGTCGTGCCATCAAGTACTTTGCTGCGACCATCATCGCGAATACTGGGACCGCGAGTGCGAGCGTATTGTTCAAGTTCATGTTCGCCCGCACCATCATGAATCATCGTACGCAAGGTGTCATCGATGGAGACCATTTCATAAATGCCGGATCGCCCCCGGAACCCTTGTGGATCGTTTTCCGGTGGGCGGAAGATGGTTGGCGGGTTGTCGCGAGAAACTCTCAATACATCACACTCACTCGGGCTCGCCGGATAAGGTTGGCGATGTTCTGGATCCAATGTGCGTACCAATCGCTGTGACAGCACGCCAATCAAGCTCGACGACAACAGGAAGGGCTCGACGCCCATATCGCGAAGTCGGGTCACGGCGCCAACAGCCGTGTTGGTATGTAAGGTGGACAGTACAAGGTGACCGGTCAAACTGGCTTGGACGGCGATCTCTGCGGTTTCAAGGTCACGAATTTCACCGACCATGACGACGTCCGGATCCTGACGAAGAATCGCGCGTAGGCCCCGTGCGAAGGTCATGTCTACTTTGGTGTTGACCTGAGACTGACCGATACCGTCGATGTAGTACTCGATCGGGTCTTCGACGGTCATGATGTTGCGCGAGGTATTGTTGATACGTTCGAGCGCGGCATACAGCGTGGTTGTCTTACCGGAACCGGTCGGCCCTGTGACCAGAATGATGCCGTGCGGCTTGTGAATCAGGCTATCTATGATGTCTTGGTCTTCAGCGCGCATACCGAGCTGTTGTAGATCCAGTCGCCCAGCTTGTTTGTCGAGCAAACGCATGACCACGCGTTCGCCATGGCCGGATGGCATCGTGGAGACGCGAACGTCGACAGCTCGACCCGCAACGCGCAGTGAAATACGACCATCTTGTGGTAATCGTTTCTCGGCAATGTCGAGTTTCGACATGACCTTGATGCGCGACGTCAGTAATGGGGCAACACCACGACCGGTTTCGAGTACTTCACGCAGCATGCCGTCAATGCGCATACGCACAACCAGTTTTTTCTCGAAAGGCTCAATGTGAATGTCGGAAGCGTTTTCTTTGATCGCTTCCGTGAGTAGCGCATTGATCAATCGAATGATCGGGGCTTCGTCATCGCTTTCCAGCAAGTCGGATTGTTCGGGTAACTCCGAGGCGACCCGGAACAGGTCGGTATCTTCATCGAGGCCGCTGATCATTTGCATCGCCGGGCCCGAGCCGCGCTCAAAGGCCAACTGAAGATCACGATCAAACTGTTCGGCGGTGACTTGTTCTAGCGGCAGTGCTTTGCCCAATACACGCTGCGCTTCGCTGATGCTGGATAACGCCGCACCGGCGCGATAAAGCAGGACTGCCTGTGTATCGTCCGTTGACTCACGAACCAAAAGGCCGTGTCGTTTTGCAAACGAGAAGGGCAGTTGGCCCGGCAGTGTGGGCGCGTCTGCAATTTCTTCAGTCAGTGTGTCGTTGCTGGCAACCATCGTTATTCGACGCCGTTTTGCTCTTGCATGATCGGTGGTGCGTCGCCGGGTGCCGGTTTGGGTTCAATGGCGTCTTCGAAGACTGGCAATCGTGGGCGCGTCGCATCGCGCATTAGCTGCACTGGACTATCGTCTTGTTGAAGATTGCGAAGATAGTTGTACTTGGCATTCGTCTCACGCAGCGCGCCAAGTCCATCACGCAGAATGCGCGGCTTAATAAAAACCATCAAATTGGTTTTGGTTTTTTCTGTCTTGCGAGAGCGGAACAGATTGCCAAGGATTGGGATACTGCCCAATACAGGTACCCGTTGCTCGCTCTCAGTCAATGTATCGTCGATCAGACCGCCCAACACCAAAATACCGCCGTCCTCAACAATGACCGAGGTTTCGATCAATCGTTCGTTGGTAATAAGATCTACCGCAGCGGCGCTTTGGCTGATACTGGAAATCTCCTGTTTGATTTTTAAGAGGATGGAATCGCCTTCACTGATTTGTGGGGTGATCTCCAGTAACGTACCGATTTTCTCCCGGTTAACGGTCTGGAAGGGGTTCACACCACCGGCATTATTGCCGCCGGTGTTGGTGAACTGGCCCGTAATGAAGGGTACTTCCTGGCCGATCTCGATTTTGGCCTCTTCGTTATCCATCGTCACCAGTGTCGGCGTTGAAATCACGTTCGTCACGGCGTCGCCCTGAAGCGCGCTGAGAATCGCTGCGAAGCTTGTATTGGTGTCTGAGATTCTGCCTACGCCCAGTGTGATGCCTTCTCCAATGCCGGAAGCGATGGCTGCCGCGTCACCGCTTGCGGCACCGGCCAGCGATGTGATTCGACCATTGGAAGAGGCAAAGTCTGTTAAGCCGATGGCATTATCATCGCCACTGCCGTCGATGGCCCATGTCACACCAAACTGCGCATCCCGATCAACGGTGATCTCGACAATCAGCGCCTCAACCTGTACCTGAGCGCGTCGTATATCGAGCTTATCGACTATACCCATCAATGATCGCATGGTTGCTGGTGGCGCTGTCATGACGAGTGCGTTGTTGGATTCGTCTGCCCATATGTTGACAGGCGTCTCATTAGGGTTGGCTTGTGCTTCTGCATTGTTGGAGATGACGCCTTGAAGTTTTGTCGCAATATCTTCGGCTACTGCAAAACGCAAAAAACGCACTTGGGTGTCGCCGCCATCCTCTTGCGGCGAATCGAGCTGGGCGATGAGTGCACGAATTTTTAACCGTGAAGCTTGCACACCGCTGATCAGTACGCTGTTGGTGCGATCATCAGCAATCAGGTTGGTGGGGCTACCGGTAATCTGCGCGTCGCTGCGTTCACCATTGGTCAGCGCGGAAATGGTCCGAACAATATCTGATGCAACGGCATGAGCGAGCGGCACAATTTCCACATCAGACTCGACCGGTCGATCAATCTGGCGAACGATATAGCGTAAACGTTCGATGTTGCGCGAGCTGTCGGCGACGATGAGCAGATTGGATGATGGGGGCGCACTTAAATGCGCGTTCGGCGGTAGCAATGGCCGTAATGCCGGCACCAATTGAGCTGCCTGGACATTCTCCACACGAATGACCGTCGTAATGAATTCATCGGGTAAACCACCGCCGATTTGAACGGCATCCTGGCGGACTTGCGCTGATGGGATAATGCGGATGATGCCATTCGATTCGACGGCCTGAAATTGATAGACCGACAGCATCGACAAGAACGTGGAGTAGAACTCATTGGGCGTCATCGGTTCGCTGGAGATCAGCGTGACCTTCGCATTGACGCGTTGGTCGATGATCATCGTCTTTCCAGTGACGGCTTGCACGGCATCGATGACTTTGCGAATGTCGGCGTCTCGATAGTTGGGCGTGATACTGCCGTCTTGCGCGATCGCGAGCGTGCTGACGATGGCGAGCATGAACACGCTGACCAGCGCTGCGGCGCGATGTTTAAAGCGTTGTATTCTTGTTGTAGTCATTCTTGGGTATCACTAATTCGTTTGTTTTGAGACGTCGAGTTGGTTGACATCAAGTGTCAGTGTTTGCGGACTGCCGTTTCTTTCCAGGGTGACGCTGACACTTTGTGCATCGCCAAGAGAGGAGAAAATTTGGGCGCCTTGTGTCGGGTTGGTCAGGGCGGTGCCATTGACTTCGGTAATGATGTCACCGGGTCGTAAACCCAGCTTTTGGAATTGGCGGCGATCTTTGCCCGGATAGACCCGATAGCCGCGTTGTTGGCCCCCGACATAATACGGTCGTGGCGATATGATTTGTGCGAAGCTCGACGCATTGTTGGTTAACACCTGCGATACGCTTGGCGTGGTCGCCACAGCACGATTTCTGCTAGCCCTTCTCGCCGGTGACGCGACTTGCCGTGATTCTTGTTCCGGTAATTGAAGCGCCTCGAGCTTACCATTCACGTTAAGAATGACCTGAGTCTTTTGGACGGCATGCAAAGTGACGCCGCGTCGGATCGTATCTTCTAGTTTGTAGACGTTTTCTTCTCGTCCTTCGGCAATGATCGCCAGCGCATCGCCTTCGGAATTGGCGGCTAGCGTGCCACGCAAAACCAAAGGTTGATTGGTTACGGTGACTTCTTCGTCAAGAATGACCGGGCCGGTGTCCTCTTCGGCGATTTCCGAGGCAATACCAAAGATATGCGCATCAACGATAGGCTGGATGGACGTGTTTTTCGCGACCGGGCCAGCAGCACTGCGCTGCACTGAGCCAGCACCGGGAAGAGCGGCACTCTCGCGATCAGGGAAGAAACTCCAGATAATGCCAGCTAGCATCCAGGCAATGATGATCGCGAGCAATACCATGGCAATCGCAGGCCCGCGGCTGCCTAGCCATCGAGCAACGGGATGTGATGATATTTGCGAGAGGCCGGCGGTCAAAGCCTGATTCAAGATCGTTCCCCGTCAAATCGAGCCTGTTTGGATGGATGGTTGTATTGCATAAAAACAAGCTCTGAAATCTGTGTTGGCTAGACTTATTATCCCCACGACCTAGCCATTCGCCATGATACGGCAGTGGAGTGACCCGTCACAAGCCAATTACGGGCCTCTTTGCGTTAGAAGGGCGTGCTTTGGAATGGTTCCGCCGGAATGCGAACGGATTGTGAAAAGTGCCCTTGCGATTCGGGCGAGCTACCCCTATATATTGTGTTAAGTCGAAGAATGACGGATCAGCAATGAATCCGATGGAACCAAGAGCAGATTGATGGCAGAAAATGACGATCAACATCCGGACCACGATAGTGGCGATACCGGCACCATCCTCGAAGAGGCGCGACCCAAGCTAAAACGTCCGCCGATGTATCGGGTTGTCCTCTTGAATGACGATTACACCCCAATGGAGTTTGTGGTCGAAATTCTGGAGCAGGTGTTCTCGCATGACCGAACGTTAGCGACGCGGATCATGCTTGAGGTTCATACGAAAGGGAAAGGGGTCTGCGGCGTCTTTACCTATGATGTCGCCGAAACCAAAGTGGCCCAGGTGAGCCAGGCCGCCGAGCAGAACCAGCACCCGTTGTTGTGCACCATGGAACAGGACTAACAAGGCGATTACGCGCCAGGAACCGATATGCTGAATAGTGAACTTGAATATTGCCTTAATGAGGCATTCCAATCGGCCAGTGATCAACGTCATGAGTTCATGACGGTTGAGCATCTGTTATTGGCAATTTTGGACATACCCGACGTGTTTGAGCTGTTGCGCGCCTGCGAATCCGACGTGAATCGACTGCGTCGTGAATTACATGAGGTCATTGACCAGACAACGCCAAAGCTTGCAGAAGGTGTCGATCAGGAAGTACAGCCTACGCTGGGTTTTCAGCGCGTTCTTCAACGCGCTGTGTTCCATGTGCAGCAGTCGACGGATAAGAAAGAAGTCACCGGCGTCAACGTGTTGGTGGCCATTTTCAGCGAGAAGCAATCGCAAGCGGTTTATCTCCTGAATCTTCAGGATGTTTCGCGTCTGGATGTGGTTAATTTCTTGTCCCACGGCGTGTCGCGCCAAGATGATTTCAGCGATGAAACGACGGAAGGCGCCGACGGCGAAGAAGGCGCGGCGGAGGCACCGAAGAGTCCGCTGGAAGAATTCGCGACCAACCTGAATGTTCAGGCTGAAGAAGGGCGCATTGATCCGCTGATCGGGCGTCAGCTGGAAATTGAGCGCACAATCGAGATCTTGTGCCGTCGGCGCAAGAACAATCCACTTTATGTGGGCGAAGCCGGCGTTGGAAAAACCGCCATTGCCGAAGGCTTGGCACGCTTGATCGTCGAGGAGAAGGTGCCCGATGTGCTGGCCGATGCGATCATCTATTCGCTGGACATGGGCGCATTGGTTGCTGGTACAAAGTATCGCGGCGATTTTGAAAAGCGTCTGAAAGGCGTCATCAAGGAGTTGTCGGAGCAGCCTTCTGCGGTGCTGTTCATTGACGAAATCCATACGATCATTGGCGCTGGTGCGGCATCGGGTGGTGTCATGGATGCGTCGAACCTGATCAAGCCGGTGTTGGCGAACGGGCAATTGCGATGCATCGGGTCTACAACTTATCAAGAATACCGCGGTATTTTTGAAAAAGATCATGCGCTTACGCGACGTTTCCAGAAAATAGATATCCCGGAGCCATCCGTTGAAGAAACCGTTCAAATCCTCATTGGCTTGCAAAGTCGCTTTGAGGAGCATCACGGTATTCGTTACGAGCGCGACGCGTTGCAGGCGGCAGCCGAGCTGGCTGCGAAACATATCAATGATCGTCAGTTGCCGGACAAAGCCATCGACGTCATCGATGAAGCTGGCGCCAACTTGCGCTTGCAACCAGAAGATGAGCGGCCGGAGACGGTGACCGTGGAAGCGGTGCAGAACATTGTCGCGCGCATGGCGCGTATTCCGGCGGCTAGCGTTTCGGCCTCTGATAAGACAACGCTCAGAAACCTTGAGCGCGATCTGAAGCTAGTCATTTTCGGTCAGGATGAAGCGATCGAAGCGCTCTCCGCGTCGATCAAGATGGCGCGATCCGGCTTGAATGATGAAGAAAAGCCAGTGGGGTCATTTTTGTTCGCCGGTCCGACCGGGGTCGGCAAGACCGAAGTCACGCGGCAATTGGCGGAGAGCTTAGGTATAGAGCTGCTCAGATTTGATATGTCGGAGTACATGGAGCGCCACACGGTGTCACGACTGATCGGCGCGCCTCCGGGCTACGTGGGTTATGACCAAGGTGGCTTGTTGACCGAGGCGGTTTCCAAGAACCCGCATGCCGTTGTCTTGTTGGATGAGATCGAGAAAGCGCATCCGGAGGTTTTCAATCTGTTGCTGCAAGTCATGGACCATGGGACGTTGACGGACAACAACGGCCGCAAAGCTGATTTCCGCAATGTTGTCTTGGTGATGACGACGAACTCGGGCGCCCAAGAAATGAGCCGGGCCAGCATTGGTTTTACCGATCAAGATCACACCACCGATGGTATGGAGATCATCCGTAAGGCGTTTACGCCGGAGTTTCGCAACCGACTTGATTCGATCATTCAGTTTGCGCCACTGGATGCGCATTCCATCGCTCGCGTCGTCGACAAGCTAGTGGTCGAGCTTGAGGCGCGATTGTTGAAATCAAATGTCACGCTCGAGCTCACAGACGAGGCGCGTGATTGGATTGCCGATCGTGGCTATGACAAGAGCATGGGCGCGCGCCCGATGGCACGAATCATCCAGAAACATATCAAACGCCCATTGGCGGATGATCTGTTGTTCGGGGAGTTAGCCGAAGGCGGGCATGTGCGCATCGCCGTCACGGACGGCGAGTTGTCACTACATTTCGAAAAGTTGGTACCGCGACTGAAGCAACTCTCGGAAGAGTCGGACGACTAGCTAAAGCGAATAGGTCGCGCGCGGTTGTCGGCAGGCATCGGTATTGATGGGTTGAATCAACGACCGCGATAGACGATACGACCTTTGCTCAGGTCATACGGGGTAAGTTCGACCGTGACTTTGTCACCGGTCAGAATTCGGATGTAATGCTTACGCATTTTGCCGGAGATGTGTGCGGTCACAACGTGCCCGTTTTCCAGTTCAACCCGGAAAGTGGTGTTGGGTAACGTGTCGGTGACAACACCTTCCATCTGTAAAGCTTCTTCTTTCGCCAAAAAACTAATCCTCAAGTGCTTAAAAGTGTGCGAATTGTCCGTAAAAGGGGCGCTGAATGCAACGTATCCGCTTGAATAGTCGTATCAACACGCCGCCAACAGCAACTCGCGGGTAATAGATGCGGGCGGTTGCCACCTTTTCAAGGTCGCTGCACCGGTTTCAACAGCCTGCGAAAAGGTCTCTCGCGACCACAATTTGGCACCCAATGACTGCAAGTGCGCGGTATGCATCTGACAATCCAGCAATTCAAAGTGATCGGCGGCCAATAAGTGGCAAAGCGCCATTAAGGCCATCTTCGAGCCGTTGGTCTGCGCGCTGAACATCGATTCGCCGAAAAATACGTTACCGATGGCGATACCGTAGATACCTCCTGTGATCTCATCACCCGACCAAATTTCCAGGCTGTGTGCCCAGCCGGATTGATGAAGGTCGACATAGGCGTCTTTCATTTCGTGGGTAATCCAGGTGCCGTCTTCACCGTCGCGCGGTGCTGCGCAGTGATCCATCACTAAACTAAACGCGACATTGCAAGTGATGCGTATTGGATGTTTTCTGACGTGTCGTTTCAACGATCGGCTGCAATGGAAATCGGTGGGCCGGAGCACCATTCTCGGATCAGGGCTCCACCATAGGATCGGCTGACCATCTCCGTACCATGGGAAAATGCCGCGCTGATAAGCTGCGAGCAGACGTTGCCGGGACAAGTCTCCGCCGGCCGCAAGCAAGCCATTCGGTTCGGTGAGTGCCTGTTCGACAGGCGGAAAGTCCGTGTCGGATTCGGTGCCCAGCCAATACAACGTCACGATCTGCGTTCTTTCGTTGATTTAAACGGTGAGCGTTGATTGATTTCGTTCATGTAGGCATCGACCCCGTCCGCTTCGCGTTCCAGGTAGTTGCCGATCGCCGATGCAAATTGCGGATGAGCCAACCAGTGCGCAGACCAGGTATTGGCCGGCAGAAAGCCACGGCTGACTTTATGCTCGCCCTGCGTGCCGGGTTCAAAATGTCGAATACCCTCGCGAATGCAATATTCGATGCCCTGGTAGTAGCAGGTCTCGAAATGCAGACTATGGTAGTCGCCATCGCTGCCCCAATAGCGACCAAGCAGTGTGTTCCGGCCACGCAGCAAAATGGCGGCGGCGACGATGTCATCATTGTGGGTGGCCAACACCAGTGTTAGTGCGTCTGGATCGTCGGCAAGCAACTGATGAAAGAAAGCCTGATTCAGATAAGGGCTGTGACCGCGCAGCAGGAATGTGTAACTGCAAAGCTGCCATGCACGATCCAGTGTTTCTGCGCTGATCTCACGGCCACTTTCGATGCGATGTTGAATGCCGGCCTCAAGCAGTCTTCGACGTTCGCGTTTGACGTTTTTGCGTTTCTTGCTGGAGAAGTGACTTAGGTAATCATCGAAGTCCTGATATTGGTGATTTTCCCAATGGAACTGGCAGTCCTTGCGGATTAGAAGATCTTCTCTTTCGCGAACCGCTGCTAGATCCAGATCATCAAGAAACTGCAGATGCAAAGACGAGAACTGGTGTTGTTGCGCAAATTCGATCGCGGCCTCCAGCAAAGTCTGTCGTAAGACGGGGCCGCCATGCTGTTCATTGACGAGCAGCTTGCTGGTCGTTGCCGGCGTATAGGGTGCCGCGCTGATCAGTTTCGGATAGTAATCAAGGCCGGAGCGCTGATAGGCATCGGCCCATGCCCAATCGAAGACGAATTCTCCCCAAGAATGGCCCTTTTGATAAAGCGGCATTGCGGCAATGATTTTGTCGTTGTTTTCGAGCGTCAGATGACAGGGTAGCCAGCCGGTGCTCTCAGCGACGCTGCCGGACGTTTCGGCATTCTTTAGGAAAGCATGGCGCAAATGGGGGGAATCTTGGCCCACCAGCGCATCCCAGTCGGTGGCGTCGATGTTGCTCATACTGCTGTGAAAGCGCGCCGTTAGAGCGGGTTCTGACATTGTGGGATGACCCCGGACCAAAAAAAGCAAAGATTCGGCGTTTCAGGTTGAGTTTGCGACTCATGAGACGCCGGTTTGTAATAAAATAACCGAATGGCACAGTCGAATACTACAGCGTCTGACGATACCGGTGTACGCACCACGATGACCCGCACCTTACGGGAAGGCGCGCTGTTCATTTTTGGCGCGCTTTCACTGGTGATGTTGGTCGCGTTATTTACCTATCATCCGGCCGATCCGGGGTTCAGTCATTCCGGTAGCGGACAGGATATCCAAAACCGCATATCCCTGGTCGGCGCGCTGTTTGCGGATTTCGTGTTCATGTTATTCGGTCGTCCTGCGTATTTATTCCCGATCATGGTGTTTTTCGCGGGCTGGCTCATCTACCGCGAGCGCACTAACCCCGAATGGGAAGCCGGTCGTTTAATGGCGTTGCGTCTGACCGGTTTCGTGCTGACATTAGCGGCGAGCTGCGGTTTGGCGACCTTACATTTTTCTTCGATTGGCTTGCGCGAGACTGCTGGTGGCATTTTGGGCCAGTTGGTTGGCAATGGCTTGTTGGCCTGGTTCGGCATGTTAGGTGCGACGTTGTTGTTGCTGGCGGGATGGTTCGCATCCGCATCGCTTTGTTCCGGTGTGTCATGGCTAGCCGTGATGGACAAAACCGGGCGCGGTGTTCTGGCGCTGGTCGAGCGGTTCTCCCGTTGGCGTGACACGCTTCGGGATCGCGCTGAGGGTCGTCGTGCACTACAACAACGCACGGAGAGTAAGCGCGTAGAGCGCGAGCGTAAGACGACCCGGATCAAGCCGCGCATCGAGCCGACGATCCCGCGTGCAGAAACCAGCCATCGCGCTCAGCAAGAAAAACAAGTGCCATTGTTCGAACCCGTCGAGCCGGGCGAGTTGCCCGCATTGTCTTTACTGGATGATCCACCGCCGCCGGAAGGGGGTTACTCGGAAGAGTCGCTCGAGAAAATGTCTCGGCTGGTTGAGTTGAAGCTCAAGGATTTTGGCATCGATGTAGAAGTGGTTTCCGTGCAGCCGGGTCCAATTATTACCCGCTTTGAACTGGAGCCCGCTGCCGGCGTGAAGTCCAGCCAAATTTCTAATTTAGCGAAAGATCTTGCGCGTTCACTATCGGTCATCGCGGTCCGCGTGGTTGAGGTGATTCCGGGTCGATCCGTCATCGGCCTCGAGATCCCGAATGAAAAACGCGAGCTCGTGACGTTGGGCGAGATTCTGCGCTCGCGCGTTTATGACGAAAGCGCATCGCCGCTGACGTTGGCATTGGGTAAGGATATTGGTGGTGCAGCGCAAGTTGCGGATCTCGGGCGCATGCCGCATTTGTTGATTGCGGGAACGACAGGTTCTGGTAAGTCGGTCGCCATCAACGCGATGGTTTTGAGCTTGTTGTACAAAGCGACGCCGGATCAGGTGCGCTTGATCATGATTGATCCCAAGATGCTCGAGCTATCCGTTTACGAGGATATTCCGCACCTATTGTCGCCGGTCGTCACCGATATGAAAGAGGCCGCAAACGCCTTGCGTTGGTGTGTCGCCGAAATGGAACGGCGCTATAAATTGATGGCGGCTTTGGGCGTGCGAAACATCGGTGGTTATAACCGCAAAGTGAAGGAGGCGATGGACAGTGGCACACCGATCGTCGATCCGCTTTGGCAGCCGCCGGATATGATTGATCCGGAGAAGCCGCCACCCGCGGCACCGGAACTGACAACGCTGCCGTTTATCGTCGTCATCATTGACGAGCTTGCCGACATGATGATGATTGTCGGTAAGAAGGTGGAAGAACTTATTGCCCGGTTGGCGCAAAAAGCCCGTGCGTCCGGCATTAATATGATCTTGGCAACACAGCGACCCAGCGTTGATGTGATTACCGGTCTGATCAAGGCGAACGTCCCTGCGCGAATCGCGTTCCAGGTATCGGCTAAGGTTGATTCACGAACCATTCTCGATCAAATGGGCGCTGAGAACCTGTTGGGTCATGGTGATATGTTGTATTTGCCGCCTGGTACGTCAATTCCGGAACGGGTGCATGGCGCATTCGTCTCGGACAACGAAGTTCACGCCGTTGTTCAACAATTGCGTTCGAGCAGTCCGCCTATCTATATCGATGAAGTCCTCACGGGCCCAACGACACCGGTGCCCGGGATGCCTGATGTCGGTGGTGCAGAATCGGAGCAGGATGCGCTCTATGATCAAGCGGTTGCCCTGGTACTTGAAACACGCAAAGCGTCCATTTCCGGTGTACAACGTCGTTTGAAGATCGGTTACAACCGCGCGGCGAGAATGGTTGAGGCGATGGAAGAGGCGGGCCTCGTCGGACCGCTTGAGTCGAACGGTTCCCGTGAAGTACTCGCGCCCGCGCCACCTAAAGACTAACGGTATTCAGCGTCAGTTCAGCGGCCAGCATTAAACTAGTAACCGTGAAACCTTTAACAATTGGAAGCCTAATGTTGCGAACTTTTCTGTTGACTCTTTTCTTGTTTGGCGGCGCAAATGTGCTTGCTCAGGAAGCATCGGATGACCCGCTCTACGCGAAGGGTGCAGCGGCACTGTCCAGGTTTGACGATGAAACCACGACGTTGTCCGGGCGTTTTGAACAGATTGTCATCAAGCAAGACGGCGAGCAAACGCGCAGCAGTGGCGTGTTTCAATTGAAGCGTCCGGGTCGGTTTGTTTGGGTTTATGAAGCGCCGTACGAGCAGCGTCTAGTGGCGGATGGTACGAATCTTTGGGATTACGATGTGGACCTCGATCAGATTTCAGTGCGCGATCAGAAAGAAGCGCTGGCTGAATCGCCAGCAACCATTTTGAGTGGCGGCGGCGACCCATTGTCGACCTTTGAGTATCAAGGCAGCTTCATGCGCGATGATGTGCTTTGGGTTCAATTGGGTGCGCGCAACAAAGCCGGTGACTTTGGTGCTTTGCGTTTGGGTTTTCGGGACGACGTCTTGATTGCCATGATGCTGGGTGATGACCTAGATCAGACCACCGAAATTTCTTTTCTCGATGTCATTCAAAATGAAATGATCGATGATTCGGCGTTCGAATTCATACCGCCCGATGGTGTGGATATTTACGGTACACCAGCCGGTGCACAGCTACCGGCAGATACCGTTGCACCAGTGATTCCCGGGTTGGGATAGCCGTCATTGCGTGAGTTTGCGTTTTCTCAATTCTGGATCGTGATGACGGTCATCGTAACGACGGTTGCCGTCAGTCTTTTGGTGCTTCCGTTGAAAGGACCTTCTGGCGGGATTGACTTGAGTCTGCTCAAACACTTGATTGGTTTTTGTGGTCTGACCGGGTGGTTCTGCGGGATCATGAGTCGACAACGCTGGCCTCTGGTTATCGTTGCAATGGTGTTGCTAGCCGGATCTAGCGAAATCGTGCAGTGGCTGACCAATTTCGGACGCGTAGGCGACTGGATGGATCTGTTGGCCAATTTCTGCGGTATCGCGCTGGGCTTGTTTTTGTCTTTACGCGGATTTGAGCATTGGGCGACGTGGACGGATCGCTTCATGGTGCAGTTCCGATGAGTGCTTACCGACCCCTAGCGGATCGTGCTCGCCCTCAAACGGTTGATCAAGTGGCCGGACAGTCGCATTTGTTAAGCGAAGGCAAGCCTTTGCGCCAAATGTTGGAATCCGCACAGCTAAACTCCATCATCTTGTGGGGACCTCCTGGCACGGGCAAGACCACGCTCGCGCGGATGATCGCGCGGTATTCGGACGCGCGTTTTGTCGCACTTTCAGCAGTGATGTCCGGGATTAAGGATGTGCGAACGGCGATGCAAGATGCGCGAACCGAACGCGAAATGGCGGGCAAGAACACGCTTTTGTTTATTGATGAGGTGCATCGCTTCAATAAGTCGCAGCAAGATGCATTCCTACCTTACATTGAAGACGGTACCGTTATTTTTGTGGGCGCCACCACGGAGAACCCGGCCTTTGAGCTGAACAATGCATTACTTTCCCGCGCGCGAGTGTTGGTGCTGAAGTCGCTCGGTCACGAAGATTTGGAGCGCCTGTACCATGGTTTGCCGTCGCGATTGGACGATGATGACCCCGTATTGACATTGAAGCTTACGGCGCCACAGCTGACGTTGATCGCGCAAAGTGCCGATGGCGACGCGCGACGTTTCCTGAATATGCTTGAGTTGGCCGGCCAGTTGAGTGACGAAGGCGGTGTCTTAACCGACGCGATGGTGGCCGAAGTCTGCACGGGTGCCACGCAACGTTTTGATAAGGGGGGCGATGCTTTCTACGACCAGATTTCGGCACTGCACAAAGCCGTCAGAGGTTCCGATCCCGATGCCGCGCTCTATTGGATGCAACGTATGTTGGTGGGTGGATGCGATCCGGCCTATGTGGCAAGAAGATTGGTAAGAATGGCGAGTGAGGATATCGGCAATGCGGATCCACGCGCGCTGACGATCGCATTGGATGCATGGCAATGCCTGGAGCGACTGGGCGCCCCGGAGGGCGAATTGATGCTCGGGCAGGCGGTGGTGTTTCTGGCGTGCGCGGCCAAGAGTAATGCGGTGTATACGGCGTTCAAGTCATCTCGCAAAGAGGCGGGCCAGGAAGGTTCGCTCGACGTGCCTGCCTATTTGCGCAATGCGCCGACCCAGCTAGCGAAATCACTCGGTCATGGTGATGATTATCGTTACGCCCATGACGAGCCGCGTGCCTTTGCCGCCGGGGTGAACTACTTTCCCGAGACAAAGCCCCCGAGAAAATATTATCATCCTGCACCGCGTGGGCTGGAAATTCGGATCGCTGAGAAGCTGACCGAACTGGAAGCGCTCAACGCAAAAGCGAAGAAACCTCTGATAAAAAAATAGACGCCGCCACTGTTGGCGCGTTGATCGGACCGAAACATGATTGACCCCAAACTACTCCGTAATGATCTCGAGATCGTCGTCAAGAACCTGGCGCGCAGGGGCGCCGTCCTCGACGCCGATGCGTTCCAAACCGCGGAGTCGCGACGCAAGACGTTGCAGATTGAAACCGACCAATTAAGAAAGGCACGTAATGACAGTGCCAAGTCGATTGGTATTGCTAAATCAAAGGGCGAGGATATCGCACCGCTACTGTCCGCGCAGAAAGACGCCGGCAACGCACTGGCGAATCATGAGTCTGAGCTTAACGCCGTCAGCGAGTCGTTGACGGCGATTCAGATGGGGCTGCCTAATCTGCTGGATGAAGATGTACCAGACGGTCGCGATGAAGCGGATAACGTTTGTATTCGCACTTGGGGAGAGCCGAAGGCGCTTGCGTTTGAACCTAAAGATCATTTGGCTTTAGGTGAGTTATCCGGCGGTCTTGATTTTGAAACCGCTAGCCGTATGTCCGGGTCCCGGTTTGCGGTCTTGCGCGGATCTTTGGCCAGCCTGCAGCGCGCTTTGATTCAGTTCATGCTGGATGTACATATCAATGAGCACGGCTACGAGGAAGTGTATGTGCCTTATCTGGTGCAAAGCGATGCTTTGCGTGGTACCGGGCAGCTGCCAAAATTTGAAGAAGACCTCTTCAAGATCGACGACGAGCGTGGATTTTATTTGATCCCCACGGCCGAAGTACCTGTTACCAATTTGATGGCCGGGCAAATCGTCAATGCTGATTCGCTGCCGTTACAGTTCGTGGCACATACACCATGCTTCCGTTCGGAAGCTGGCTCTTATGGACAAGATACGCGCGGCATGATTCGCCAGCATCAGTTTGAAAAAGTGGAGCTGGTTCATGTCGTGCGAGCAGGGACTTCCGAAGCCGCTCTGGATGCGTTAACGGGACATGCCGAGACGATTCTTCAGCGATTAGGGCTGCCGTATCGAGTGATGGCGCTTTGCGCTGGCGATGTCGGTTTCTCAGCGGTGAAGACCTATGATTTGGAAGTCTGGTTGCCGGGGCAGCAGAAATATCGCGAGATATCTTCATGCAGTAATTGCCGTGATTTTCAGGCGCGTCGAATGTCGGCGCGGATGCGAGATGGTGAAGGGCAGAAACCCGAGCTTGTGCACACCTTGAATGGGTCCGGCGTTGCCGCGGGCAGAGCGCTGATTGCCGTCTTGGAGAACTACCAGCAAGCCGATGGCAGCGTCGCGGTACCCGATGTATTGCAGCCTTACATGGGTGGCAAGCAGGTGTTGGACTAAGGTCCGATTGCCGAGCCGGTTAGTTTTGCTTGACGACTCGGAGTAGTTTCTTGAGCTCCGCAAGGCTCGTTTCCCAGTGCGACTCGGCGCGGCGGTAATAGCCTTCCCAGTCCTCATCGGCTGGGATGCCGAAGACTTCAACGGTTAGCTCTGCGGTGTCTTCGTCCTGTCGGAGTGTGAGTTCTTCAAAGACCGGACCCGTCGGCAATGGGCCTTCGCCATCGGGCATAGATTGCGCCATACGCAATCGACGCGGTGGCATGAAGACATCGATGACCGCTTCTATCTTGCTGTCATCATGCAAAGTGGCATTGAACTTTCCACCAATGCGCGCCGCGATATCGACTTCTTTGCCATACCAACGCTGCAACTGTTCGGTGTCGGTGATCGCGGTCCATGCACGTTCAATGGTGCATTTGAGCGTGACCGTTTGCTTGAAGTGGCGGCTGATGTCATCACGTTCCGGTTTCGGCGGTGCAACCGGCTTGACCGGCTCGACCGGCGTTTGTGGTTCCGGTTTGACGGATGGCGTTTCTGATTGAAGTTGACCATCTGGCAAGTTGATTAAATGCAGATCTCGCTGTGGGAACGGTATCGAGATGTTGTGTTCGCGGAATGCTTTGTCGATAGCGAAGTTGATATCGCTGATCACGCTGTAACGTTTTTCAATTCGGCGAATGCGAACTCTCAACTCGAAGTCGAGTGAACTGTCACCAAATCCCATGAACAAAGCGCGCGGCGCCGGTGCGCCACCATCGCTGATCACGTCTTCATGCTCGCGGCCAACAGTTTCCATCAGGTTGCGAACCAACTCGATGTCTGAACCATACGCAACACCAACCTGAATTCGCAATCGACCTTGCGGGCTGCGCAATACCCAGTTGGTGACGCGACCGGAAACCAGTTCCGAATTGGGCACCAGCACGTTTTGGTTGTCGAGTGTTTCGATATCGGTTGCGCGAATGCGGATGCGACGAACAAACCCTTCGGTATCACCCACAGTAACGAAGTCTCCCGCTTTGATCGGTCGTTCAAACAACAAGATCAACCCGGAGACAAAGTTATTCGCAATCGCCTGGAAACCGAAACCGATACCAATGGCGAGACCACCACCAACCCAGGCGAGACCACCAAGATTAATGCCGGCAACATTTAGCCCGATCAGGATAGCGAAGATAAATCCGATGTAGCCCGAGAGCGTGACCATCGCATCGCGTGCGCCACGGTCCATGTTCATGTGTCGAAGCCATCGTTTGTCGATCAGGCGCTTGACCCAGCCGGTCAGTGCGATCAGTAGGCTAAAGCTCAGAATGCCGTAGACCAGCTGCAAAGGCACCAGCTTGATTTCGCCGATCTCGCGACCATCGACGGCAAGTGAGCGCAATTGATCTAGTTGTACGCCAGAGCTATCCCAGACATAAATCAAATAGACCAGAAAGCCGAGCCAGATGATGACGTCGGCGCTGAGTTGTAACAAGCCGAAACCGGTTCTTGAGTCGGTATCCGAGCTGCTAACCAAATCGCGAATGCGTCGGGACCATGCCGTTTTGCCTTCTATCAATGACTCGAAAAGCGTGAAGACGAGCCATAGCAAGATCCAGATCACGATGATTGCTGTCGCGGTGCGCACGGCACCATGCGTCAGGTAGCTGGCAAAATTACGATAGCCCAATAACACGGCGCCGAGTGCGACGGTTAAACAGACTAGGCCAGCGAATCGGACGATACGATAGCGTGTAAGACCGCGGATCTTGCCGAGATAGGCAATCACACCCCACAGCGATAAACACAACGCGATGATCACGATGGCGCGCGCCAGCGGTTGCTGGTCGACTGTAGCGGAGACGCCAAGCCAGGACTCGCCGAGAACGACGAAGCTGCTGACGAGCATCAATACGAAGAGTCGGAGTCGGCGTCGAACCGGCAGCACATGATCCGGATAAAAGCCGCCAAGCGCAGCAGCGGGTGACAACGGTCCGGTGGCCCAGTCGATAACGACGCAGCCAACGCCGAACATCAAAATCGCCATCGCTGCACGTACGGCCGCCATCGACATGCTGGCGTTCAGCGTGCCGGCATAGAGTGTCAGGATCAAGCCCGCACCTAACAACAACATCGGTGCATGCGTGGCGATCGGTTTGGGGAACAGCGTACCCAGTTGCGGCGGCGCATTCGCAAAACCGGCGGTTTCGAACCAACGGTTGAAACGGAATTTCGAGAACAAGCCCAACGCGATGGAAAAAATACCGACGACGATCAACAACCAGAACAGTTGAAGCATGCTAAGACCGGGCGACGGGATCGGGGTCATGCCGCCACGAATCTTTGCGGGCCAGTCGGCGATAACGCTGCGCGCGTTGCCGAGTAGGCCAGGTAGCGTCGCGCCACGTTGCCACAAATAGCGTGCCGCTAACTCGCCGATTTTTTCATTGACGTCCAGCAGCAACCGATCGGCATCGGTGACGATGTTCCGGCAGCTTAGCAATTGGGCTTGTGCTTCATCAAAACGGTTCTGAATGTCCACGGATTGATCAAACAAGGCCGCATTCGTGTCCGGGCTCAAGTCGGCAAACACTTCGCGTTGCAATTTCAGTTGGTCGCGTTCTGGCGTGATGGTTTCGATGCAAAGGTTGGCGTCTTCATCGATCTTAACGATGGAGTCCCTGAACGCCACAAGCTGTGCTTGAGTGATGTCGGCCCGATCCAATTGCTCTTCGATTTGGTCAAGTCGTGACTCGACCGCATAGACATCCATCAAGGAAAGTGTCTGGGAAAACGAAGCAGGGCTTACGACCAACGTCAGAAATGCCGCGACGATCATCATCAGTGATCGCAGGAGGCGGTTAGCAGACGGCTTCGCGGTGGTCAGTGGATTGCCCCAGTTAGTAATAATTTAAGTATAGCGGGCAACAGACTGATCGGCAAAAAAATACCCGCGACTGGCGCGGGTATTCTTAAGCGGACGGTCGATGAGCCGACTTAGTCACGCGACATGAACAAGCGCAGCACATACCAAAACATCAATGCGATCGACGCAAACAGACCCAGCGCCGCGGCAACATGCAGCTCTTCCGGGTAGTGGTGAAGGATGTTGGACGTGTCATAGAGCACGGCAGCGCCGGCAAAGCCGATCATCGCAACCGAGAACCAGGTGCCCATTTGGAAGCCGAAGATCAGTGATGCGAAGATACCGACCATCGCCAAAATGCCGCCCCAGACCAGCATGCCTCGAAGGAAACTAAAGTCTTTGCCGGTGATCATCGCAACGGCCATCAAACCGGCGCACGCGACAATGGTTACAGTGGCGGCACTTTCGATGATCGAAGCACCCTCGGGACGCATCATCAAGACCGCAAAGACCGGTGCAAACATCAACGCTTGAAGCACGACATAAACGGCGAGGGCGGCATATTGCGCCGCCGGCGCCTTAACGCGGTGAGCGACGTGGGTAGCACCCCAGCCAGCTAACATGAACGCGCCCAGGACGATCATCCAGTTGTTGAACATGAGCGGTGCCAATTGCTCGGAGATGCCAGATTTCAGCAAATAGCTGGAAATCGCGGCAAACGCCAAAATGGCACCAACGACATGGGCATAGGTTCGCCAGATAAAAGCGGAGCGCTGATCGGCGGGTAGCGCAGCGACAGGCTGATGGGCCGCGTAGGGATTGCTAGTAGACAAGGTACACCTCGGTCAAACAATAAACTTGGTTAGATTATCGTACCACATTGAACTGGGTGACCGGAGGCGTCCACTATTCCCCGACACCACCAAATCCTGTCATAGCGGGATGACCGTATCGGACAATAGCCATTCATCTATTCGCACAGGTCATGCGCTCCTATCGCAACATCGAGACTAAGGTTCCATCGCACCCGTGGTAAATCGGACTAGCCGGTTAAGTGACTCGCTGTCAGCTCGGGCATATCTCACGACAATCTCGGCGCGACCATCACCATTCAGGTCACTGGCAACGACGGCCGAGCCATCAGCGGGTGCCTGAATAGCCAGTTCTTGGTTACTACTGTCGAACTGGTTGTTACCCAGATTTCGTCGCCAGACCAGCTGATCGCTTCGACGCTTCAATACGAGGTCGTTGAGTCCGTCGCCATCGATATCACCGAATTCAATGGTTGGAAACTCCGCCTGGCCGCTGCTGAAGTCGAAACTGATTTTTGTGCGGACAGTCGTGCTGGGCTCGGCGGCAACAACACCATCGTCATCCGGCGCATAGATCGCAATTTGTAATGTCACGGATTTGCTGAAGAGCGCACCAACAATCGTACGAATACCAATCTTTACGCCGGGGCTAATCAACATTGTGTTAGCGCTATCAACTTTCTCGGCGCGCAGGCCGAATTGAAAGCCGCGACTTGAAAGCACGCTGTCAGGTTCTGCCAGAAATGCGACGCCGGAAGGACTCGAACGACCATTGTGTATCCGGTAGGTTGATTCCTTGTCAAAGACGCCAGTGCTGCGTGTTTCCAATGTGATGAGATCCGGCAAACTATCTCCGTTAATGTCACGGAGTAACTCAGGTTCGCGTAATACGATCTCGCTTTGATCGACGTTGTCATAGCCGTTGTAAAAGGATTCGATCTCGAACTCGTCACTGAGTCCCAGCGGCAGTGGTGTGGTGTTCAACACCGGGGAATTGTTCTGTTTGCGGAAGTCGAATGAGAGCAGGGAGTTTCCGCGAACCGAAATCAAAGCGCGCCCATCGGCGCTAGCGATGCGTGCAGGTCGATAGGCTGCCGCGCGATCGTATCCGCGACGGAT
>JBGCGB010000046.1:0-18546 GCA_045110335.1 Woeseiaceae bacterium | reverse complement strand
ATCGAAACTGCCGATTGGCGCGGATGCGGGGAAGCCATCACGATAGTTATCGACGATATTACCGACCAAAGCGCCGCCACTTTCATCGGCGAGGTTGGCCACTTTCTCTTTCGATGGCAGTGCATCACCCCACGCGAAGCGAGCGGGCTTGCCCGTCTTGCCTTCATATCGCGCCATCCAAATCCACTCGGCCTCTGTCGGCAAGCGATAGCCGTTGGTACGATCTTCAGCGGCCACGAGTTGACCAAATGATTCTACATAGGCCGGTTCGCGACCTTCCAAGCCACTTAACCAATTGCAATATGCTGCCGCGTCTTGCCAGGTCACGTTCACGACCGGGTTATTGTTGCCCGCCAGGGACGGATAAACATCCGCTCGCGAATTGTGGTTGCGCCGAAAGGCTGCAAATTGTTGATTACTGACTTCACGCGTCGCTGCGTAAAACGCGCGGGTAATGCGGGCATCACGGAGAAACTCGTTGCTCCGGCGGTCGGGTTCGCGACGCGATGAGCCGCGTACGAAAGTGCCACCGCGAAAATACTTCATGGCGTGTTCGTTGGCCGCTGTAATTTCCTGCGGAATGTCCGCGACGGCAGCCTGCGCAAGTGTCTTTAGACGTGCATCAATCGTTTGGGAAAACCCCGGCCTTGGCGTGACTTTGGTTTGGTATTCGGCGTAACCTTTTCGACGAACGCTGATCGTCTGCGGTGCCGCTGGCAGCTGGAGTGCAACCGTGCCACTGCCGCGCAGACGACCATTGACAAAAACTTCCGCATCGACTGGCACCGTTCGGATGGTGATGTCACCAAGCTTCGCATTTAGATCGATCCGAACAGACTCATTCGACGCGGCGGCCAGTCGCACAGACCGTGACACCGCGGCATAGCCTGGACGGGTAACGCGCAATTGATAGGCCACATCCGGTTCAAGCGCCAGCTTGGCCGGCGATCGGCCACGATAAGCGCCGTCCAACGTGATACTCGCGCCAGCGGGGACGGTTTGGACGGACAAGACGGCATCGGCTGGCTCGAGCTTAACCGGGCGCGCCGTGACGCGCGTATTCGGGTAGACAACATAAGTGCGTTTTTCCGGCTTGAACCCGTCTAGCTGATACAACACCTCATGTCGCCCTTCGGGCAACTGAACAACAGCGGGTGTACCGGACGAGAGCAACTGCTCGTTGGCAGACAAAAAGACGTTAGCGCCAGCCGGCTCTGTCGCCACCGAAACTCGACCATAGGCGGGAATGAGCTCAACCGATAGCCGCTGTTGTGTTTGCCGACCCACGACCGTGATCTGATCTCGCCAATCAAGGTAGGAGGCAGCGCGAACAGTCAGGTCATAGGGGCCCGGTAATAACCCTTCAAAGCGGGCTGGCAACGACTGCTCGTATTGACTGCCACCGCTATCGGTTAGCAATACAATCGCACCGGCTTGATTGGCTGTGACCAATAACTCGCCAGGCAAAGGTTGTTGTTGCAGGACGATCGTCTGTTGGCTGCCATCAATATCGATAACACGCTCCAGATCGGCGTAGCCCTGAGCTTGCAGCCGTATCCGATGGACACCCTTGCGCATCAGCCATCGCCCCGCCACCGGAATCGTGAATCCTGGCCCCGCGACCTGAATAGTATCCGGCTGCGCAGGGATGGTTTCAATTTTCACCGCGACCGATGTCGTCAACCACCAAATGGTTCCGACCAGCAGCGCGAGTGCGGTCCCTGACAATACAGCCAGCGTACGTTTGGGTTTACGTTCGGGCGTCGCGGGTTTGTCCGGCTGCCAGTCGGCGGCTATCAAACGATCTTCGTTGCTCGCCGCCGGTATGTCTGGCGGCTGGGTCGCAAACTCGCCGCGACGGCTATCTTGCGTCAACAGCAGATCGCCGTCGTCGATAGAAATTGAGAACTCCAAACCGAACACACTGAATTCGTCGCCGTCTTTCAACAGCGCATTGCCCGCGAGCGATGCACCATCCATTTCGATCGGAGATGGCCTTAACAGCGGCTGCAGGAATGCCTGGCCTTGCAGCAAGTCAATCTGCGCCAGCGTCTGCCCACCCGGCCCCGGCACACGAATATCCGCTGCACTGCCCGTACCGAGGACAACAGGTGCATCGGCAAGCCGGAAATCTACGCGGCTATCGCCATGCTGCCAGATCAGGTTTTGCAGGGGCTCGCTCATATTGGTGTGTCACAAACAACAACAATGGTAGGCGTTGGCTGCTCCGTGTCCACACGGAACCGAACACGCTTGTCGACGTAACCACGACGCTTGCCAACAGCAGTGTATACACCGGGCCTTAATCGTAACGATTTTTCCTCAAACGCACCCAGGCGCTCAACGCGAAGCAGGTCCACAGACGTCAGGCCGTCAGACCTGACAAAGACATCTCGTGGCACCGCCGCCTTTTTTATAACGCTTTGCAGCGCATTGATTTGCCGAGCCAATGAAGGCCCTTGTGGAGACAGTCCTTCCAATTGCGTCAACAGTGTCGACGCCGCGCGCAAAGCCTGCAGCTCGCTTAGCCGATCCGGCTGATTGATAAACTCGGCGGCACGCCGATTCAGGTCCATTCTAGACTCAGCGCGAAGCGCCCCATCTCTGGCTGCATCGACACTGTCGTCGATAGACAGCGCCGATTCATACAGTGATTTTGCTGCCGGCCATTGCTCCGCGAGCTCTTGTTGTTTTGCATCAGACATCAATCCGTTTAACTTTTCCAACCGCTCCGCCAATCTCACCTGCAGTAATCCATCGGCAGGAGATGCGCTATTCGGTCGCAATGCTCGGGCCGCCTCGAAAGAAATTCTTGCCTGACCAAAACGACCGTTATCAAGCGCCTCAAAACCTTTGGACATGTTTTGCCGGAAATCGTTTCCAGCCAATACAGATTCCATGCTCTCGACCGCATCAACAGCCGGCTGCCAATCCGGATCAATGCCGAGCGCCTCACTGTAAAGCGCCAAGGCGTCGCTCGGCCGACTATCCGCCTCAGCCAGCTTCCCGAGCGCCATTTTCTCAAGCACACTATCGAGTGCTTTCGCACGCGCAAGACCCTTCGCCGCTACGTTATCCGATGGCGTTATCGCCAACGCCAATTCAAAGGCGGATACCGCGGCCGCAGAATTCTCATCCAGCAATGCTGCTTCGCCATCCCGCATCGCTGCCAGAAACACGTCATTCACTTGATCCGTCAACGGCATCAGCTGTGCCAACGCCGCATCATATTGAACCTTGGCATTGGCGTAGTCGGCAGCCAAATAAGCGCGATCGCCAATTCGGTATTGTTCCAACCCGTCGGCATACATTGCACCACCCCATCGATCGGCAGCCCGCTGCTCAAGTACTTGTACGGTCGTCAGCAACTTGCCGAGTGACTCCTCAGCAGCAGCCCGGTCTTGAAGTCGCTGTGCGGGATCGATGGGAGGGCTCTCTTCACGTTCATCTGAAGCCTGTGTTTCCGTTGGAGAAACTGTTGCGTCTAAAGGCGACGTTATGACGACCTCAGCCGAACTGTCATCTCCCACCAACCATTGCAGTAATTGCACAAAGCCAAATCCCATGAGAATGACGGCAACCAGTCCCAGAGCGACTTGCTTGAGGCTGATGCCATCCTCCTCGGTATCCGGCTTAACAATTGGTGACTCAAACGCGCCGTGCGGCTTCGGCGTAGGAGGTACCGTAGTTTTGCTGACTGATGCAGCGGGCCTGCGAAGCACAATATCTAGCGCTTGTAGATCCGCTTTTTGTCGCGTTACGCCGGCACTGGCAAGCAGATCGCGGATCGCCGACAACGTCGGTCGATGAGCGGCACTGCGCCGGGCTCGACCAACCAGTTCGCGAATACCGACCGGCAATCCGGTTAGGGCTTCGCCGGCAGGGTCTCCGTCAGATAGCTCCGCAATAACCGCGGCAATCGAATAGACATCATCCGCCTCACACAACAGCGCCCCTGCTCTGCGTTCAGGGCTCGCGTAGGCCGGACTGCCCACATCCTGACGTTTTGAATCATCATGATCTTCAATAACGATCGCAGAACCAAAATCGGCGAGATAGGCGGCGCCCGATCGGTCCAAAAGCATATTTGTGGGTTTGAGATCACCATGCACGACACCTTTACGATGCCAGTAAATCAGCGTGTCAATGATCACCAGCAAAGGGGGTGCCCAAATTTCAAAAGCACGACCGGCAAGATCACTGAAATCTGTACCGTCGATGTATTGCATGGTGTACGCGGGTCGTGGGCCATCCTGCCAACTCAATGCACGAACCGTATGCGGATGGTTTAGTGATCGGGCAATTTGCCACTCTCGCTCAAATGCTAGCTTGGTCGGCTCGCGTTCAGCCGCACTGCGATCGAGGACTTTCAGCGCGACTTCAATGTCAGAACGTGTGTCGGTCGCAAGCCAGACTTCGCTGCAGCTGCCTGTATGCAGGCGCTCAATCAGTAAATAGCGTTCCGCGAAACGCGAATTTTCGGTCGATGACGTTGATTGCATTACCCGGCATCACGCTCGCCATCAGGCAGCCTGCCGTTGATACCAATTTCAGGATCATCGCCAAAGCCGGTTTCTTCCAAATTGATCTTTCGCAACAATTCCCGCCACTGGTCATACTGCGCCGATGCTGTTCCGGAAAGTCGTTGGGTTTGCCCATCGACTTCCACGACCATCGGTGCCGCTTGTTGACCAAACGACTCCGTCAGCTCCGCGATCGACTGGCGCTGCAAACGAGCCTCAGCGATTTGACCGAACGCGCTGAAGAAAGTTTGAACGCCGCTCATCATGGCATAATTTTTTAGCGTACTACGCGAACGCCGCTCGATGCCGCTATCGTTCGCGTCGCCGCGGCTGACTTCACTCGCAGCCGCGACAATGGCGACACCGGCAAGCCCGCGCAGGATCGCCGAACGTCGCAGGCGTTGATATTCCAGCTCTGCTTCCCGGGACGCTTCCCGCCAATCGGCATAGGGCAATGCAATGCCGTAGTAAAAATTGGCGTAATGCTCGTTTAACGTGTCCTGAAAAAGCGCATCGCGCTCGCGAATCTTGTCGAGTCGACCAACCATTGGGTCATCGGCGGCAGGCAGACGAACGACCTCAACTTCACCCGCTTGGGTTGTATCCAGATAGTCATTGAACACCGTTGGTGCCATGTCTGCATAGAACTTGATACGACTGGTGGTACGCAGCGACGCTAACGACTCTGCATCCAGTTCCTGATACGCCGCAAACAGGTCATTCGAAAACTCATTGAAGACGTTCTGATAAGGATCGAGCGCACGATCACGATTGCGTGCGTAGTCATTGGTATCTGTCCGGGTTTGGTAACGACGTTTGAACCATCGCCGACCGGTCACGTCTTCCGCATACAAGGTAAGGCTGACTCGGTTGCCATCTGAATGTCGAACTTCACCACCGACATAAACGTCAGCAACGACACCCCGACTGGGAATGACGCGCACCGCTCCCCAGTGCCCAGTAGATTGCAACGTCTTGCCTAAATGGTAGGGAAAATACCGTGCCTCAGCGCGACGAATATCAGGGAAGACATCATCATCCAGTTTTTCGTCGGCCTCAGGTAAGCCGGCATTGAATTCTAGCAAACCGACATCCAGCAAATCGGTTTCGGCCACTAACTCCGGCGTCTTTGTCAGTCCCACATCCGGCGCGACATAGGACTGGGTAGAACAGCCCGCAGTCATCAACGCCAACAGTGAAACGAGCATCACGGAACCGCCCCGTAGTCGGGCGCCTATCTTAAATAGCATTTTCATCATTCGTTTGAGCTCAAAAACCTGATTTATCGGCCAGTGTATTTTCGGTACTCATCCCAGAGTTTCTCGCGAATCTCGGGGTCTTCCTCCGCTTGCGCGGCTTCGCGTAGCTGGCGCGCCACAATATCATCATATGTGGATGGTGGAATGTCATCCGGCGTTCGCTCGGCAAGCACTTCGTCTGAAGGCCCCTCCACAGGCCCGTCGACACCGCCGGGCGCATTGCCACCGCCGCCACCACCGCCGCCGCCACTAGTGCCGCCGCCGTTGTTCGCAACGATTACGCCGCCACCCGACCCCGACGCCCCCTGACCCGCGCCCTCCGGGACGCCGCCGGGTACTTCACGATTCACTTGTGTCGCCTCTTCTTGCTCGCCCGCAATCACGCCTTCAAAGTCTTCGAGCGATTTTTCGAATTCGTCTTCGTAACCGCCGCTTCCGCCGCCTGCGCCGCTGCCGCCGGCGTCGCCCGCCGTTCCACTTTGTCCTGAGCCTGAGTCGCTGCCGGCGCCGCCACCAGACCCGCCACTGCCCGTTTCGCCTGGCATTCCAGCGCCCGGGCTACCACCGGGTAGGCCAACGCCGGGGGATCCGCCTGGCAAACCAACGCCAGGGCTACCGCCGGGCAAACCAGCGCCGGATGTGCCACCCGGCAAACCCGCTCCTGAAGAACCCCCAGGCAATCCCGCTCCGGATGAACCTCCCGGCGAACCCGCCCCTGACGAACCGCCGGGCAAACCCGCCCCTGACGAACCTCCGGGCAAACCACCGCCGCCGCTAGATTGGCCGCCTGAAGAAGGCGGCGGATTCGATGATGCACAAGCCACAGCCAAAATCGAGACCGCCGTGATGGCGGGCAGCCTAAACATCGATGAAAATGGTAAATTATGATCGTATCTGGAAATTGGCATCGTATTCCTCACCTGAAAGCAACATCGACAAGAACCCGCACTGTCTAATCCTTAGAGTGCGTCCGTGCCAATGAGTTTCATTCGAATTGGGTTCATCAGCTGGTTAGCTAAGATTACCAGAACCGGACGGCGACTTAAGTCGGCTTACGAAACAGAATGATCGCCAAATCGTCAGCCTTGCCCGGCACACGATAGTCCTCGCGCCGCATCCGATCCCGGGTCGACTTGATCAAACTATCCATACATCCTGACATTTCACCGCGGCGCATACATTCAGCGATCTCATCAGTGAACAGATTATCCGTCAATCCATCGGAGGCCAATAGCACGCTATCGTGCTTCGCCAACGTAATCGGAGAACCTACTTCAATGACCATTTCCTGAGTCCCGACAAAATTGGACACCACGTGTCGCTCGGGATGAAACATCGCATCCGCTTCGGTCAGAAAACCGGCTGCCACCGCAAACCCCACTGGCGAATGCGCCACCGTTTGCAGTTTCAGCGCGCTTCGCTGTCCAGTAATCAGTGCGACTGAGTCTCCAACGTGGAAGACACGGGCAACACGGCCTTCAATAGACACGACTGTCAGCGTACAAGCTGCACCGCGAGTTGCTGAAACGACCGCCGCATTCGCCACTTCCATCGCATCCATAATAACGGTTCTCAGTTTGTCTCCGGAATGGTCCGAGTGACTGATCTGATCGCGAAGCGTTCGCAGCGATAATCGCGCAGCGCGTCGCCCGCCTTGAATACCGCCAGCGCCATCAGCAACAGCCAACACACATCGGTCAGCGTCGAGTTCCAGCAACATCAAGCTATCCTGATTATCGGAAGGCTTATCGGGTGAAATATCGCAATAAGCTTCTGCGCGCCCACCCCCCAGCGCCACACCATGCCGGTCAGGACCGTCCAGTTCGGGCACCAATCGACCTTCACTCACGCTTTCAGGGTTTGACGCCGTTTCCATCATCATTCTTTTTCCACCGTCTATTCCTGACCGGACTCGGACACCGGCTCCCGGCACCACGCGCAGAATCGCCAGAACTCGGCGGCCACCGGTTGCTCGCAATTTTTGCACGATGCATCGCCCCGCTCCATGGGCCAACGTCGTCGCACCTTGCCTCGACACCAAGGACAATACCGCATATGCGGCATCAAGGGCTGCTTACAGTCCGAATTACTGCATTTCGCATTGTAGCGCTTGTCCGGAAACCGGCGATTCGTCTCAGCTTCGAATCCGGCCCCATAGCACCAGGCACAATATTGCCAATCGAGCTTCACGCCGCGCTCGCAACGCGGGCAGTGCGCCGGCATCGTCTGATCTTTTCCTGCCGCGGGGTTATCCGTGCCGCACCAGGGACATGCCTGCATCTCCATCGCCACCGGGCCTTCACAGCGACGGCAAGTCGACTTCAACGCCAGTGCCTTACCGTAACGCTTCGAAAACTCGCGCCAGCGTGTACGTCGCCACGTCGGGCCACGCGGCGCGGCGCGGACCGACTTGCTCTTCTGACGGCGCGCACCGCTCATTGCGCGCTGTGCGGCGGCGAGCATCGCACCGGCATCGCGAAAGCGGGCGCGCGGATCGATTTGCAGGGCTTGCCGCAAGACATCCACAAAAGCATCGTTAGTTCTGGCCGCTACGCGCTCCAACGACGGCGGTGGCCAATCGAACGGATATTCCGGAAGATGCCCGCCAAAAAGACGATACAAAACCAATCCTAACGAAAACACATCGGACGCAAAACGTGGCTTGCCCATCGCCTGTTCAGGCGCAATGTAGTCGATGGTGCCGGATCCCGACCCACGCACTGTTCGTTTGCTAACCTTTGAAA
This sequence comes from Woeseiaceae bacterium, assembly GCA_045110335.1. Taxonomy (GTDB): domain Bacteria; phylum Pseudomonadota; class Gammaproteobacteria; order Steroidobacterales; family Woeseiaceae; genus CALBPI01. The sequence continues at coordinate 10,020 of JBGCGB010000046.1, read as the reverse complement.
ATCCGAAGTCCGCGAGCTTGAGCTGGTGGTCCGGAAAAAGAATGTAGTTCTCAGGCTTGATATCGCAATGGATCACGCTGCTGTCATGCGCAAAAGCCAGTGCGCGAATCGACTGCATCGCCAGGTCCTGTGCCCGCGCATTACCAATCCTTCTTTCCATGCGAGCTGCTAACGACTCGATGCCCAGCGGCATCGCGATGACAAACCAATCGTCAATAAAAGTGGCGTTGTCGACACGCAGAATATTGGGATGATCCAACTTGCTCGCGATTCTCGCTTCACTGACGAAATCTTCAACCTCGTCCATTGAGCTTGTGCGCAAATGCGCCACTTTCAACGCAACAGAAATTTGCTGGACCGTGTCGTGTGCTTTGTAGACGGCAGCCAGAGGACCATTGGAAAGGCGCGCAATGATCCTGTACTTTCCGAGACGTTGCCTAGCCTTAAATATCGCTGTCATAGCGCAAGCATAGCGGAGTTTTCCGGGCTCGTATTGTCTTATGCATCTGCTTTGTTGAACGAAACGAATACAAGTACAAATACCCGGACGGAGCGAACCCACATGTTGCGAACTTTCTCATTACTGATCTGCCTTTTCTTGAGTTTCTCCGCACACGCTGAATCGGGGCAACACTGGTCTATCGACCCATTCGAAGTGAAGTACCAAGTTAAGGTCGGCATCGCGAAAGCCGAGTCCGTCGTCACGCTCAATGCACTAGGCGACTCGCGCTTTGAAATCGTTTCCAAAACACGTGTGAAAGGTTTCTTCGGCGTGTTCAAACGCGGGACCATCGATGAGCGCGCGGTGTTCCGCTATGTCAACGGCGAGATTCTCGCTGAATCATTGTCACGTGATGACCAGTTGAGCCCAGACGAGCGCAGCTGCGAGGTCGAGTATCGCCCCGAGCAGAACGAAGCAACGGTGCGCTTCCAGGGAACGGAAACGATCGTTGAGATTCCACGTGACACGTTCAATCCGTTGTTGATGCAGATTGCGTTGATGCAAGACATGGCCGCTGGCAATACCCCCGAGTTCTATAACATTCTCGATCACGCCGGCCTGAAGCAATTTAGCGTAGCTGTGGGACAGCGCGATCAAATTTCCACACCCGCGGGCCGCTATGACGCGATTCCGGTAGACCTCGTGAGCACGGAAATCAATGCCGGCACGCGGATGTGGGCAGTCCCCGAAGAAAACTGGCTTGCAGTTATTGTCGAAGCGCGCAAGGATGATGAGGTGAAGGCGACGCTTCGCGTCAGCGATCTGACCACCGGATGAACTAACCTACGGAGCCGTACCATGAACGAACTGAGTACGCCGGATTTATCAGATCAGGCAAGCGCGGAGCTACAGGTACTAGCGCCGATACTTCGAAACTTTGGTGCGCTCACATCATTCGGCGGACAAGCCGTTACCATCAAATGCTTCGAAGATAATTCGCTCGTCAAGGCGCAAGGCCAGGTCGACGGCGACAGGAAAGTGCTGGTGGTTGATGGCGGCGGTTCGCCGAGACGCGCTTTGCTTGGTGACCAGATCGCGCTTGCGCTGGCTGAACACCATTGGGCGGGCATCGTGATTTACGGTTATGTACGTGACGTCGATGCACTCGCGACCACGCAACTGGGTATCCAGGCGATGGGCGCGATACCCGTCAAGACAGAAAAAAAAGGTATCGGCGAGCTGAACGTGCCGGTGACCTTCGGCGGAGTTACCATCCAACCCGGTGACTGGATCTACGCTGACAACAACGGCTTGCTAGTGTCGCCGACGGCACTCACTTGAGCACCGCCGGCAAACATCTTTAAAGCGCTAGCCTACGACGAGAACTGTTCTTCTTCGGTAGAACCGCTGAGCGCCGTTACCGATGACTGGCCGCCCTGAATGACGGTAGTGACGTCATCAAAATAGCCGGTTCCCACTTCCTGTTGATGGGCAACAAACGTGTAACCCTTGTCGGCATCAGCAAACTCTTGCTCTTGCAAGCGAATGTAAGCAGTCATGTCCTCACGCGCGTAGTCATAGGCAAGGTTAAACATGCTGTTCCACATGTTGTGAACTCCTGCCAGCGTAATGAACTGATACTTGTAACCCATCGCACCCAACTCGCGCTGAAATTTCGCAATGGTCGCGTCATCGAGATTTTTCTTCCAGTTGAATGACGGCGAGCAATTGTAAGCCAACAGTTGATCGGGATATTCCTTGCGAACGGCCTCGGCAAATTTGCGAGCTTCATCCAGGTTAGGCGTCGCCGTCTCGCACCAAATCAAATCCGCATAGGGTGCATAAGCGATACCGCGCGAAATAGCCTGATCGATGCCAGCGCGTGTCTTGAAGAAACCCTCTGGTGAACGATCGCCCAAGATAAACGGACGGTCATATTCATCGGAATCGCTCGTCATCAAATCAGCCGCGTTCGCATCGGTGCGCGCCAAGACAATCGTCGGCGTATCAGCCACGTCAGCAGCGAGCCTCGCCGCAACCAGCTTTTGCACAGCTTCGCGTGTTGGCACCAAGACTTTCCCGCCCATGTGACCACATTTCTTGACCGACGCCAGCTGATCTTCGAAATGAACACCCGCAGCGCCGGCATTGATCATCGCTTTCATCAATTCGAATGCATTCAGGACGCCGCCGAAGCCGGCTTCGGCATCAGCGACAATCGGCGCGAAATAATCGATGTAACCCGCATCGTCGGGATTCACGCCCTTCTGCCATTGGATCTGATCCGCGCGTGAAAACGAATTATTGATACGCTCGATCACCTTCGGCACAGAATCTACCGGATACAAAGATTGATCGGGGTACATCGTCATGCTTGAGTTGTTATCAGCCGCCACTTGCCAACCCGACAAGTAAATCGCCTGAATCCCGGCTTTGACTTGCTGAACCGCTTGTCCACCCGTCAACGCACCTAGGCAGTTGACGTAATCTTTGCCGAACTTGTCTTTCGCACCGCCGTTTACCAACGCCCAGAGTTTTTCTGCACCACGACGTGCCAGCGTATTTTCCTGTTTCACGGAACCCCGCAAACGAATCACGTCATCGGCCGAGTAAGGTCGTTGGACACCCTTCCAGCGGGGGTTGTTAGCCCAATCATCGATTAGCCGTTGTTTTTCCGCATCTCTGTCGTAATTGCCGGTACTCATGGGGGATCTCCTTAGTGGCGATGAGTGAAGTTGCTGACATTTAGCCATCGCCGCCTATATAACTCCAGTCTATTATTGTTATAATGACCATTCATTTTGTGAATGTTTGAGCAATATGGATCTGGCTAAAACCGACCTCAACTTGCTGGTCTACCTCGACGTCTTGCTGCGCGAGTCCAATGTGACCCGTGCCGCGCAAAAACTCGGCATCAGCCAACCGGCTATGAGCAACGGGTTGCGCCGACTGCGGGACGCTTTCGGAGACCCGCTACTGGTGCGCACCAGCGAGGGCATGGCACCCACGGCACGCGCGCTCGACTTACAGCCGCAAATTCGCGAAGTGCTGAGCCATATCGAACAGTTCGTGCAACCGACCACCGATTTCACGCCAAGCACCAGCCAACGCGTCTACCGCATCATGTGCAGCGACTATGCCGAGGTAACGCTGTTACCCCACCTGCTTGGTCGCCTGCGTAAGGAAGCCCCCGACATTACGCTCGATGTGATGACACCGAGTGACGTGACTTTTCCGGATGTCGAGCAAGGCAAAGTCGATTTGGTGATCAATCGTTTTGATGAACTCCCCGCCTCTTTTCATCAAACCGTGTTGTGGCGCGACGGGTTCTCATGCCTGATTTCCAAACAAAGCATCAAGCGCACGTTGACGCTAAAACAATATCTCGCGGCCCGGCATGTCTGGGTCAGCAAAACCGGGATGGGCGTGGGCGTCGGCGTCGATCCCGCGGATGTCCAGCGACTTGGTTGGGTTGATAACGCACTAGCCAGCCTCGGACACCGGCGCAACATTGCAATTTTCACACGCCACTATCTCGTCGCGATGCAGCATGCCGCCGAGCAGGATCTTATCGCTACCGTGCCGAGCCGCGCCGCCGCGTTACAAGCAGGCAACGACAACGTCACCATCGTTGACCCACCGTTTTCGATTGAGCCTATCGATCTAACAATGGCCTGGAGCCCGCTACTGCATAACAACCCCGATCACCGATGGTTACGGCAGTGCTTCCGCGAGGTTGCAGCTGCATCACCCGCCGGGTCATTCGCGTCATGAATAGCGAAGATCGATGTTGAACGATGGACTCTAACCGAGCCGTTAGCGACACTACGAATTCTACCTAAAGGAACAGAGCGACCATGAGCAGAGTCACCAAAGCCACACTTTCGATCGACGCGGCATTTTGCGATTTCATTGAACAGGAAGCGCTCAGCGGGCTTTCATTGTCGCCCGAGGACTTTTGGTCTGCACTTCAACGAATAGTTGATGAACTGGCACCGGAAAACCGTGCACTTTTGGAACGACGCGACGAACTACAGCAAGCGATCGATGAGTACCATCGAGCACAGACCAACGACGACCATAATCACGTCGCTTACGTCGACTTCCTGAAGTCGATTGGTTACCTCTTGGACCCGCCTGCAACCGCCCCGCAGATCACCACCGATAATGTCGACACCGAGATCACCGCGCAGCCTGGGCCACAGTTGGTCGTACCGGTTATGAATGCGCGCTTTGCACTGAACGCTGCAAACGCGCGCTGGGGTAGTCTGTACGACGCGCTGTATGGCACCGATGCAATCAGCGAAGACGGCGGCGCAACGCGTGGCGGCGCGTACAACCCGGTGCGAGGCGACAAGGTGATTGCATGGGGACGCTCACTACTGGATCGTCATTGGCCCTTAACCAACGGCAGTCATGCAGACGCTGTGCGCTATCACATAGAAAACGGTCAACTAGCGATTACGCTGAATACGAATACGACCGTTGCATTGAAAGATCCTGACGCCTTGCGTGGTTTTACCGGTCCTGTTAGCCAGCCCAAGTCCGTTCTAGTCGTTCATAACGGACTACATGCAGAAATTGTGATCAACGCAGATCATCCGGTCGGCAAGACAGACGCCGCCAACGTCGCTGATATCGTGCTCGAATCGGCCATCACGACCATTCAGGATTGCGAAGATTCGGTCGCGGCAGTCGACGCCGAAGACAAGATCATCGTGTATCGGAACTGGCTGGGCTTAATGCGCGGTGATCTCGAACACACCTTCGAAAAAGCTGGCCGTCAACTCGTGCGCAAGCTCAAAGGTGATCGGCAATACACGACGCCCGATGGTGGCACGCTAACACTGCCTGGCCGAAGCCTGCTACTGGTTCGCAACGTCGGTCACTTGATGACCAATGACGCTGTGCTCGATAGCGCAGGGCGCGAAGTTCCCGAAGGTTTGTTAGATGCGTTGGTGACAACCGCACTCGCCTTGCATGATCTCAACAAGACTGACAGCGCAGCCAAGAACTCGCGTACCGGCAGCGTTTATATCGTGAAACCCAAGATGCACGGCCCCGACGAAGCTGCGTTTACCGGTAAAATTTTTGATCGGGTGGAAGATGCGTTAGGTCTGGCTCGCAACACGGTCAAGATCGGCATCATGGACGAAGAGCGTCGCACTACCCTGCATCTTGATGCTTGTATCGGTGCGATCAGCGCGCGTGTTGTTTTCATCAACACCGGCTTCCTGGACCGTACCGGCGACGAAATTCACACATCAATGTTAGCCGGCGCGGTTGTTCGCAAAGATGCAATGAAGCAAGAGCCCTGGATCGATGCCTACGAACGATTGAATGTCGACATTGGCCTTGCATGCGGTCTCAGTGGCAAGGCGCAGATCGGCAAAGGCATGTGGGCAATGCCGGACGAAATGGCGGCGATGCTGGCCACCAAGCAAAACCATCCGCAGGCCGGCGCCAATTGCGCATGGGTGCCATCACCGACAGCAGCTACATTGCATGCTACTCACTATCACGAAGTCGATGTCTTGCAACAGCAGGTCCAACTGGCGTCGCGCGAGCGAGCATCGTTAGACGACATTCTCGCCATACCGTTGGCGAAAGATCCGGGTGCGTGGAGTGAAGCGGACATTCAGGCCGAGCTCGATAACAACATTCAGGGTTTGCTGGGCTATGTCGTTCGTTGGATCGATCAGGGGGTTGGCTGCTCCAAAGTGCCAGACATCAGCAACGTGGGGCTCATGGAAGACCGCGCGACGTTGCGTATCTCCAGCCAACACATTGCCAACTGGCTAACGCATGGTATTTGCAGCGCAGAGCGCGTGGAAAAGACACTCCGAAAAATGGCTGTCGTCGTCGATGAGCAAAATAAGCACGACCCCGAATACACCCCAATGTCGACCGACTTCGATAAGAGCTATGCCTACTCAGCGGCGCGTGCCCTGATTTTTGAAGGCGTGAATCAGCCCAATGGGTACACCGAACCGTTGTTGCATGCATGGCGGCGTAAAGCGAAAGCAGGTGCCTAGCGTCATGCTTGAAAATCTACCCAATGGCAATGCCCGATGACCCGAAAATTTATTGTTGACGTGCCGGGCGTGCCGGCAAGCCCGTCGCCTATTTCAAATGCGGTTGTTGTCGGCAATACCTGCCACATCTCGGGACAACTTGCCGTCTACGAGGACGGATACCGAGCGGGCACGGCTCGCCAGGAGGCGGAACGCGCTTTCGAACTGGTGTTCCTGATTGCCGAGGCCGCGGGGTTTTCAAGAAATGAGATTGTCTATGTGGATCTCGCCTTCGACGACTTGAACGATCTGCCCGACGTCAATGCACTCTACAGCGAGCTGTTTGAGAACGCACCAGCGCGCACGATCTATGAAGCGGCCAAACTACCCTTCAACGCCAGGATAAAAGTTCAAGCGATTGCCATGAAAGACTGAGCGAGAGCGTACGTTGCTCAGTCATATTTCTTGACACAGACGGGCTGAAGCCACAGTTGTCTCGCGTATCGTCGATCCTGTATTCGTGGCCGTGCTATCGATTGTCCCGCTTCAATGCTGCAATAGCAGCGCTGAGCGCCTGTTGGTGAGAGCGCCCGGGTACACGCTTTGCCTCCAGCGCAACCAATCGATCCATCATCCTTCGATCACCACGGCAAAGCTGAAGCAACTGATCTTCAAGCTGTTGCTGGGATTGACCGATCCCGCGGCCGCGAGAAAATGCCAGCCAAACCAAAGCGGCAAGCCCTATGATGGCAATCCATCGGTCCATTACTGACTGCGCCTCCGCCCGAATCGATAACACAGACCATAACCGATGCCGACCCCGATCAGATAACTGACCAAGTCGCTCACCTTGAAACCAAAGCCTAAGACGAGACCGCCCAGTGTCGTTGCACGAATTGCATTAATCCAGGGTGCCTGATAAAGCTGCAGAAACTCAATGCCAAAAGCGAAGCCCAACGCGATCAGGACAGACCGCAACGAAGACATCGATGGCGAAAGGAATCGGACACACCAAAAAATCATCAATGCCCAAAGCGAATCGCCGACATACAGACCCACAAAGGGCGGTAGCCCCAATGCATCAGCCCGTGACGCAAGACCCAGTAGCATGGTCGCCATCGTCAGGATGGAATAATGCGTTCGAGTGTTACTGATGATTTGACCATTGTCTGGAAGCAAAGCGTAGAGCATAGAGCGCAGCATTGGCGAAGGGAAGCAATCGGCATTGCCATCAGAACTGCCTAACAACTTTTGTGATCCATGCATCCCTTTCGTAAGGTTGCACGAGTGGTTCCGCCAGGACGACCGTATCAGGCGGCGCGCAACATCTCATCGTTCAAACGATAGCGCCAAAGCACCAACAGCGATAACAAACTCAATGCGGCCGGCACAACGCTGATCAACCAGTAAATCGCTTGAATAGCACTGTCCGGTTGCACAGCAGCTCCGCCGCCACCCGCGATGTACCCGGATGCCTGCAAAAAGATGCCGGCTAGCGCTGGCGCTATCGCAAACGCGAGCTTTTCAACCGAAGTATAGAGACCGGACATCACCCCTTCCCGGCGCAGCCCGGTCTTACGCCGATCGTAGTCAACAGTATCGGTCAACATCGACAAGCCCATGATAATCAAGCCGCTGGTAAAAAATCCCAGAAACAGAAAGCGAATCGCCGAGTAAACCAACGGTTGACCGGCCTCCGCCAAAAACCAGGTTAGGTTGACCAAGGCCTGGCCCGCTGTCGCGATCATTGCTGTCGCACGCTTTCCGATTCGCCGACCCAAAGCTACCCAAAACGACGCCGACAAAATAGTGGTCAGTCCTTTCCAGAGCGTCAGCGTTCCATAGGTCGAAAAAGATACGCCCAGCACGTTAACAAAGAAGAAAACTTGCAGCGTAATGTTGCTCGCCAATGACAATAGTTGTAGCAGCTTGAAGCTTAGCAGCGTCGTGAATGGACGATTACCCAACAAACTCCTTAACTGATCGCGCAGACTCACAGCGGGCGCTGTGGTGGCAACCAACGTCACTTGTGGCTGGCTTGGCACGCTAAAGAACGTCACCATGGCGCAGATCGCGATCACCAGTGCGATGCCAATAGCCATTGCACCGAATCCTTCCCGGCCGCCGCCGAATCCATCAATCAGGCGACCTGCGACGAAGGCGCCACCGGTTGTCGCCGCAATGCTAAAACTAACACGCCATGACATGATCGAGGACCGCTCGTGCGAATCATCCGTCATTTCTGATGGCACGGCGATGTACGGCACCATGAAAATCGTGTACGCGATGGCCATGCACAGTAAACCCGCGAAGATAGAAAGCGTTAGCGACCCCCCCGACAACGCCGGTTGATTGAACAAGGCGAAAAACACGATCGCCGCCAGCAAACCACCCGCCAGGATATAAGGACGACGACGCCCAAATCGGGAACGCGTTCGGTCGCTAAGAATCCCCATCGGCACATCGGTAGCCAGATCAAACATTTTGGCCAATAAGATCAAACTACCGACGAGCGCGGGTTCGATCCCGACATAGTCCACCGCATAGCTGACAAAAAAGATTGTCTGGATGTTGAGCACAAGCCCGATACCCAGCGATCCTGTTCCCCAGCCCAACTTGCGCCAGAATGGCACTGGCTGCGCTATCGCTTCAGCACGCTTCATACGTTGCGGCGTGGCATCATCGCGAACGATGGTGACTCCACACTAGAAGCTGTACGTCATTGAAGCTCCGAACTGACGCCCATTGGCGAGTAGACCCGTCGTAAAGGTCGACTGGAAGAGCGTAAAGTTGGCCAGATCAAATAAGAATTCCGGCTCGTTAATCGCGGACGCGAAGTAGTTTTCATCGGTCAGGTTTTTCACCCACAAGGCAAGCGCCAAGCCCTTACCATTATCCATACCAATACGGCCATTGACGATGGTGCGCGCTTCGATCGTTTGCAGATTAAGCGTGCGTTGGAACTGTTCGGACTGATAGGCAATATCGCCGCGGACGAAGAAATCCCAGCTATCGGTGCCCCACTCATATTGCGGGCTCAAGTAGAACTGGTGTTGGGAAATTCGATCGACGGTCTGACCACCGATATCAATTCCACCGTTCGGCCCCTCTGACAATCCGCAGTCAGCCGCCGTTGTGCATCGGCGCGCATGCGTGAAATCTTCGGTACCGTCTTCGAAGGTTGGATCGGAGTAGGCATAACCGAAGCTCACGCTGAATTGTTCTGTGGGCAGCCAGGTACCGTCAATCTCAACACCGTAGCTGCCGACATCACCAATGTTCTGGGTAACGTTGGGATTTCCCGGCACTGATGATGGATTGGTCAGTTGCACATCGGACCAGTCGGTTAAGTAAGCGGCAACGCTGTAAGTTAGTGTGTCACTAGGGCTTGCTTTATAACCGACTTCGAAGGTCGTATTAAACTCGCTATCGAACGCTTGCTCGGACACAATCGGTGTATTGTTGAATCCGCCGGTTTTCCCGCCGCGGGCAACAGAACCATACCAGAGCGTTGTCTCATCCTGATTGAAATTCAACGTAGCGCGATACGTCGTGAAGTCAAAG
>JBGCGB010000045.1:0-16909 GCA_045110335.1 Woeseiaceae bacterium | reverse complement strand
TGTAGATAACCGGACCGGAGACGAGGTCAATGTCAAAAGAAAAGTTTGAGAGAACCAAGCCCCATGTAAACGTCGGCACGATTGGCCACGTTGATCATGGTAAAACGACGCTAACGGCAGCGCTGACGAAAGTGATGGCGGAGAAGCATGGCGGAGAAGTTCGTGCTTACGACCAGATTGACAATGCTCCGGAAGAGCGCGCACGTGGTATCACGATCGCGACGGCGCACGTTGAGTACGAGAGTGACATCCGTCACTACGCTCACGTTGATTGCCCGGGACACGCTGACTATGTGAAGAACATGATCACGGGTGCGGCGCAGATGGACGGAGCGATTCTGGTGGTTAACGCGGCTGATGGCCCGATGCCGCAAACGCGTGAGCACATCTTGCTGGCGCGCCAGGTTGGTGTTCCTTACATCGTTGTTTACATGAACAAAGCGGACATGGTTGACGACGAAGAGTTGTTGGAGCTTGTAGAGATGGAGATCCGTGATCTGCTGTCTACGTACGAGTTCCCGGGTGATGACACCCCGGTCATCACCGGTTCAGCGCTGAAAGCGTTCGAAGGCGATGATTCAGAGATTGGTATTCCATCGATCTACAAGTTGATTGATGCGATGGATAGCTACATTCCTGAGCCAGAGCGTGCGATCGATGGTGATTTCCTGATGCCGGTAGAGGATGTGTTCTCTATCTCGGGTCGTGGCACGGTTGTTACGGGTCGTATCGAGCGCGGCATCGTGAACGTTGGTGACGAGATTGAAATCGTTGGCATCAAAGACACGACGAAGACGACGTGTACGGGTGTTGAGATGTTCAGAAAGCTGCTGGATCAAGGCATGGCTGGGGACAACGTTGGCGTATTGCTGCGTGGTACCAAGCGTGATGAGGTTGAGCGTGGACAGGTCCTGGCGAAGCCGGGATCGATCAATCCGCACACCAAGTTCGAAGCTGAGGTCTACATCCTGAACAAAGAAGAGGGTGGCCGTCATACGCCGTTCTTTAAAGGCTACCGTCCGCAGTTTTACTTCCGTACGACGGATGTGACCGGTGCTTGCGAGTTGCCGGAAGGCACGGAGATGGTTATGCCGGGCGATAACGTGCAGATGGTTGTCGAGCTGATCGCACCGATCGCGATGGAAGATGGTCTTCGCTTTGCGATCCGCGAGGGTGGCCGTACCGTAGGTGCGGGCGTCGTCGCTAAGATCCTGAAGTAAGGATTGCCTGATAATTTCATCAAGTCATTGATGGTCGGCCTGGGTTCAGGTTGAAGGCAAAATGTGAATTGCGGGGCGGGTGTTAGGCGCGCTCCGCAATTCGGTTTTCAGGTTAGTGGGCAAATTGCCGGCTAATTAAAAATTTGAAGAGTTTGTAAAGGCCAGTAGCTCAATTGGCAGAGCGACGGTCTCCAAAACCGTAGGTTGGGGGTTCGATTCCCTCCTGGCCTGCCACGCTTTTACGGGCTCTAACGAAGCATAAGCAGATAGATGAACGACACAACGCAAGTAGAAACCGGTGGCGCACTCGACACCATAAAGTTGCTGATCACGCTTGGCCTGATGGTGGGCGGGATCGTGGCGTACTACCTGTTGCCGGAATTGGCATTGCCGTTGCGTGTGCTGTTCGTCATCGGCGGTGTTATTGCCGGCGCCTTGGTCGGTCTAACCACGCACAAAGGCCGTACGTTCGCCAAGTTCGTTCAGGGGTCGCGGGTTGAGATTAGAAAGGTTGTATGGCCTACGCGTCAGGAAACGACGCAAGTAACCATCGCCGTGTTTATTTTTACGTTAGCGCTTGGCTTGTTTTTCTGGGGCTTGGATTCCATTCTGCTCTGGTTAACAAGGATGGCTACAGGCTAGGTTAGAGATTGTCATCGTCGGCCATTGGTCTTCGATGTTGTATTAGGTAATTAGGAAACGTCACGTGTCAAAACGCTGGTACATCGTCCACGCTTACTCAAACTTTGAGCACAAGGTCAAAGGTTGGCTGGAAGAGCGCATCAAGCTTGCTGGTCTCGAAGACCGGTTTGGCGAAATCATGGTGCCCACCGAAGAAGTGGTAGAAATGCGCGAAGGCCAGAAGCGCCGCAGCGAGCGTAAGTTCTTCCCCGGTTATGTGCTAGTCCACATGGAAATGGATGACGAGACCTGGCATCTCGTGAAAGAAGTGCCCAAAGTGCTCGGCTTTATCGGTGGCAGCAGTGATCGCCCGGCGCCCATTACCGAAAAAGAAGCCGATACTATCCTGCAGCGTGTGCAGGAAGGTGTTGATAAGCCGCGTCCGAAAGTGCTGTTCGAGCCTGGCGAAGTGGTTCGGGTTACCGATGGTCCGTTCAACGACTTTAATGGCGTTGTGGAACACGTTAACTATGACAAGAATAAATTGCGTGTTGCGGTCCAGATTTTGGGTCGGTCGACACCGGTAGAATTGGATTTTGGTCAGGTAGAAAAAGCCTGATTCATTAGAGTCAGTCGCGAAAGCGGCGAGTTTGACGGGGAGCCAGTGCGGCGTTTGCACCCGGGAGAGATAAAATGGCTAAGAAAGTAACAGCTTATATTAAGCTGCAGGTAGCTGCCGGTAAGGCAAACCCAAGTCCGCCAGTCGGTCCAGCGTTGGGTCAGCATGGCGTTAACATTATGGAGTTTTGTAAGGCGTTCAACGCGGAAACTCAAAGCATCGAAGCGGGTCTGCCAGTACCTGTTGTGATCACTGTTTATTCGGATCGCAGCTTCACCTTCATTATGAAGACACCGCCAGCTGCGGTATTGCTGCGTAAAGCGGCGGGTGTTCCGAAAGGCTCTGGCGAGCCGAACACCAAGAAAGTGGGCAAAGTCACTCGAGCACAGCTTGAAGAGATCGCCACCACGAAAATGCCGGATTTGACGGCTGCAGATATGGATGCCGCGGTTCGCACCGTTGCAGGTACGGCTCGCAGCATGGGCCTTGAGACGGAAGGAGTAGTGTAATGGCTGCTATGACAAAACGTCGCAAGGCGATTGCGGAAAAAGTCGAGCCTGGCAAGGTTTATCCAGCAGGCGAAGCGTTTTCATTGTTGAGCGAGTTGGCTTCGGCCAAGTTTTCAGAAAGCGTTGATGTTGCCGTAAATCTTGGTATTGATCCCCGTAAGTCGGATCAGACTGTACGCGGCTCAACTGTGCTGCCAAACGGCACCGGTAAAACCGTTCGCGTTGCCGTATTTGCCCAGGGCGAGAATGCCGATAAGGCGACCGCAGCCGGGGCAGATATCGTGGGCTTTGAAGATTTAGCCGAAACCATCAAAGGTGGCGAGCTCAACTTTGATGTCGTGATTGCGACACCGGATGCGATGCGTGTAGTGGGTCAACTTGGCCAAGTATTAGGGCCACGCGGTCTGATGCCAAACCCGAAAGTGGGTACGGTAACGCCAGACGTCGAAGGTGCTGTGAAGAATGCAAAAGCCGGTCAGGTGCGTTATCGCGCTGACAAAGGCGGCATCGTACATTGCTCTATCGGCAAGGCAAGCTTTGATGCCAGTTCGTTGAGCGAGAATCTAACGGCATTGCTTGCTGATCTGAAACGGGCCAAGCCTGCATCAGCAAAAGGTGCATATATCAAGAAGCTCTCGATTTCCACGACCATGGGGCCAAGCGTCATTGTGGATCAGGGATCTCTCGAGATCTAAACAAGAATTTGTGTAGGGCGTCATGTTGGCGTCCCGCACAGGTGGGCGAGTGAAAGCTCGTCAATCGTCGAAGACCGCTGGCGCGATAGCCTTTTGGGGTATCGCTTAATCATGAAAGCCCGCGCAGATGGTGTCACCGAAGTCAGAATACTGGCGTCGGTCACCGTTCGACAAAACGGAGGGTAGCGAAAGCTACTTTGGAGTGACCGAAGCCAGGAGGAATCTATGGCATTACGATTCGAAGACAAAAAAGCTTTTGTTGCCGAAGTCAACGCGGTTGCCGGTGAATCTCTGTCTGCTGTTGCAGCGGAATACAGAGGCCTGACAGTAGAAGCAATGACCGAATTGCGTAAAGACGCTCGTGCGAACGACGTCTATGTGCGGGTTGTCAAAAACTCGCTCGCAAAACGGGCATTTGAAGGAACAGATTTTGAGTGTATGAAAGATACGCTTAAGGGTCCGCTCCTACTTGCTTTCTCGAAGGAAGATCCGGGTGCTGCGGCACGGTTGATTAAGTCATTTGCTAAGGAAAATGAGGCGTTAAAAACGGTCTCATTGTCGGTTGGCGGCCAATTATTTGGTGCCGAAGATCTTGGTAGGTTGGCTGATTTGCCGAATCTTGATCAGGCTCGGGCAATGTTGCTCGGATGTTTGCAGGCACCGTTATCGCAGTTGGTACGTACCTTGGCAGAGCCTCCGGCAATGCTGGCCCGTACGATGTCTGCGCGCGGCGAGCAGGCAGCATAACGCTTACTTATATTCTGATTTATACAAAAATTTTCTAGGAAAAATATCATGGCAATGTCAAACGAAGATCTGTTGAAAGAACTCAGCGCAAAACCCATCATGGAAGTCGTTGAACTCGTGAAAATGCTCGAAGAAGAGTGGGGCGTTTCTGCCGCTGCTCCAGTTGCGGTTGCAGCTGCTGCTCCGGCAGATGGCGGCGGTGCTGCTGAAGAGAAAGACGAGTTCGACGTTGTAATGACCAGCTTCGGCGGCAACAAAGTTGCAGTTATTAAAGCGGTTCGTGCAATCACCGGTCTGGGTCTGAAAGAAGCGAAAGACATGGTTGAAGGTGCACCGGCTACCGTTAAGGAAGCTGCATCGAAAGACGACGCTGAAGGATTCAAGAAACAGCTGGAAGAAGCTGGCGCGAGCGTAGAGCTCAAGTAATCGAGTCTTTTGACGGATTCGTTGAAAGCATCAGCAAAAGGGGTGGCAGACCAAACGGCCTGTCACCCCGGTTGATGACGCAGCCCGCGTAAGGGTTGCAACCCACCGGCTTGCCGTTTTCGGCCTGCCGGTATTCGTGTTTAGTCGGTCGTGCTTTTGCGCGGCCGAGCATAGCGAGCCAGACTAGCCTGATGGCATCTGTCGCTCGTCGTTAGATTGAAAATAGGATCGAGGTATCAAAATGGCCTACTCGTTCACCGAGAAAAAGCGTATCCGGAAGGATTTCGGCGAAAAAACCAGCATCCTTGACGTTCCGTATCTCTTGTCGATTCAGATCGACTCCTACCGCAAGTTTTTGCAGGAAGGCAAGAGTGTCGAGAATCGTCAGGACATCGGTTTGCACGCGGCATTCCAGACTGTGTTTCCGATTGTCAGTTATTCCGGCAATGCGGCGCTTGAATATGTGAGCTACCGTCTCGGCGAGCCGGTCTTTGATGTCAAAGAATGCCAGCTTCGTGGCCTGACCTATGCAGCGCCGCTGCGGGTTAAAGTTCGTCTCGTTATTTATGATAAAGAGGCGAGTGGTACACCGAAGCCGGTTAAAGATATCCGTGAGCAGGAAGTCTATCTTGGCGAAATGCCTTTGATGACCGACAACGGTACGTTCGTGATTAACGGCACGGAGCGCGTCATCGTTTCCCAGTTGCACCGTTCTCCGGGCGTCTTCTACGATCACGATAAAGGCAAGTCCCATTCATCGGGCAAGCTGCTGTTCTCTGCCCGAATTATTCCTTACCGCGGTTCATGGCTCGATTTCGAATTCGATGCGAAAGACGCAGTCTTCGCTCGTATTGACCGTCGCCGCAAGCTACCGGTCAGCATTATCCTCCGCGCATTGGGTATGACCAATGAGGAAATGCTCGCGACCTTCTTTGAAACTGTCCGCTTCGAACTGGATAAGAAAGAAGTCCGGATGGAGCTCATTGCCTCGCGTTTGCGTGGTGATACTGCACAGTTCAATATTAAAGTTGGTCGTAAGGTCATCGTTGAAGAAGGTCGTCGAATCACCGCGAAGCATGTTCGTGATCTCGAAAAAGCAGAAATCGAAGAGCTAGTTGTCCCTGTAGATTACTTGCAGGGTCGTATTTTGGCGCATGACATCGTTGACGAGGAAACCGGCGAATTGCTGGCGAACGCCAACGACGAGCTGACTGAAGAGTCCATCGAAGCGTTGACCGAGGCAGGCGTGAAAGAAATTCGCACGCTTTACGTCAACGATCTTGACCGTGGCCCTTACATTTCAAATACCTTGCGAATTGATCCTTCAACAACCCGTCTGGAAGCGCTCGTAGAGATCTACCGGATGATGCGTCCAGGCGAGCCGCCAACGAAAGAAGCTGCCGAGAACCTGTTCCAGAACTTGTTCTTCAACGCTGACCGTTATGACTTGTCTGCCGTTGGTCGCATGAAGTTCAACCGTCGCGTTGGCCGTGAAGAAATTACCGGCGCCGGCATCCTGGAATCAGATGACATTCTTGATGTGCTCCGTGTGCTGATCGATATTCGCAATGGCTACGGCAGTGTCGATGACATTGACCACTTGGGTAACCGACGCATTCGAAGTGTTGGCGAAATGGCCGAGAACGCTTTCCGCATTGGTTTGGTGCGTGTCGAACGTGCCGTGAAAGAGCGTTTGACCCAGGCCGAAGCTGAAGGGCTGATGCCTCAGGAAATGATCAACGCTAAGCCGGTCGCTGCTGCGGTTAAAGAGTTCTTCGGTTCTAGCCAGCTCTCGCAGTTTATGGATCAGAACAATCCGCTTTCCGAAGTGACCCACAAGCGTCGCGTATCGGCTTTGGGCCCGGGTGGTTTGACCCGCGAACGCGCAGGCTTTGAAGTCCGTGATGTTCACCCGACTCACTATGGTCGTGTTTGTCCGATTGAAACGCCGGAAGGGCCGAACATTGGCTTGATTAACTCGCTGGCGGTTTACTCTCGCACCAACGAGTACGGCTTCCTTGAAACGCCGTATCGGAAAGTGACCGACGGCAAGGTGACCGATGAGATTGAATACCTGTCCGCCATCGAAGAAAGTCAGTATGTCATTGCCCAGGCCAACGCGGTTCTGGATGGCAAAGGCAAGTTCACAGATGAGTTGATTTCCGTCCGGCATCGCAACGAATTTACGTTGGCCGGTCCGGACGATATCAACTACATGGATGTATCGCCTAAGCAGATTGTTTCGGTGGCCGCGTCTCTGATTCCGTTCCTGGAGCATGATGATGCTAACCGGGCGCTGATGGGATCAAACATGCAGCGCCAGGCGGTTCCAACGCTGCGTGCCGAAGCGCCGCTCGTTGGTACAGGCATGGAACGCGCTGTAGCCGTCGACTCAGGAGTCACGGTTGTGGCGAAACGCGGTGGTATTGTTGATTCAGTTGATGCATCACGAATCGTTGTTCGCGTAAACGATGACGAAACCAATGATGTTGAGCCGGGCGTCGATATCTACAACCTGACGAAATACACCCGTTCGAATCAGAACACCTGTATCAACCAGAAACCGCTCACGCGCATCGGAGATCAGATCTCGCGAGGCGATGTGTTGGCCGATGGTCCGTCGACGGATCTGGGCGAGCTCGCGTTGGGCCAAAACCTGCTAGTCGCGTTCATGCCCTGGAATGGCTACAACTTCGAGGATTCAATTCTGATCTCGGAGCGTGTCGTACAGGAAGATCGCTTCACGACGATTCATATCGAAGAACTGACTTGCGTTGCTCGCGATACCAAGCTCGGCTCCGAAGAAGTCACCGCTGATATCCCGAATGTCGGCGATTCCGCGCTAGCGAAGCTGGATGATGCGGGTATTGCCTTCATCGGTGCAGAAGTTGGTGCAGGCGATATTCTGGTCGGTAAGGTCACGCCGAAAGGTGAGACCCAGTTGACGCCAGAGGAAAAACTGCTGCGCGCGATCTTCGGCGAGAAAGCGTCCGATGTTAAGGACTCTTCGCTGCGAGTACCGCCGGGTATGGACGGAACCGTTATCGATGTGCGTGTTTTCACGCGTGATGGCGTTGAGAAAGATACGCGTGCTTTGTCGATCGAACGTGCTGAGCTTGAGAGTGTCCGTAAGGATCTCGATGACCAGCTGCGTATCCTCGAAGGCGACATGTTCGCTCGTATCGAGAAGCTGCTGATCGGCAAAGTATCCACCGGTGGTCCGGCGGGTCTGAAGTCAGGCGACAAGATTACGAAAGGTTATCTTGAAGAGTTGGATCAGGCGAAATGGTTTGAGATTGGTCTGAAGAACGATGACGCCAATGCGCAACTCGAGCGTTCATCTGAACGCATGAAGACGCAGCGCGAAGAGTTCGATGCCCGTTTCGAAGCGAAGAAAACCAAGATCACCGTCGGCGATGACCTCGCTCCTGGTGTCCTGAAAATGGTTAAGGTTTATCTCGCTGTTAAGCGTCGCATCCAGCCTGGTGACAAAATGGCGGGCCGCCACGGTAACAAAGGGGTTATCTCAACGATCGTACCGGTCGAAGATATGCCTTACACCGACGACGGCACTCCAGTCGATATCGTGTTGAACCCGTTGGGTGTACCTTCTCGTATGAACGTCGGACAGGTGCTTGAGACGCATCTGGGTTGGGCCGCGAAGGGTGTTGGTCTCAAGATTGGCCGAATGCTGAAAGCGCAAGCGGCGATGAAGGATCTACGAAGCTTCCTGCAGGATGTTTACAACACCACTGGCGGGCGTAGCGAAGACATCGACAGTTTCTCGGATGAGGAAGTCATTGAGTTGGCGGGTAACTTGTCTCGCGGCGTCCCGATGGCGACACCGGTGTTTGATGGTGCGGCAGAGTCGCAGATCAAGAAAATGTTGTCGCTGGCTGACTTGCCTGAAACCGGGCAAGCGCAATTGCGCGATGGTCGAACTGGCGATCAATTCCAGCGGCCAACCACGGTTGGCTACATGTACATGCTGAAACTCAACCACTTGGTGGATGACAAAATGCATGCTCGCTCGACAGGTCCTTACAGTCTTGTCACACAGCAGCCGCTGGGTGGTAAAGCGCAGTTCGGTGGTCAGCGATTTGGTGAGATGGAGGTCTGGGCACTCGAGGCTTATGGCGCGTCTTACACATTGCAGGAAATGCTGACGGTGAAATCGGATGATGTTCAGGGTCGAACAAAGATGTACAAGAACATCGTCGACGGGACGCATCAGATGCATGCAGGCATGCCGGAATCGTTCAATGTACTGGTCAAAGAGATCCGTTCTCTCGGTATCAATATCGAGCTAGAAACGGAGTAAGGTGAACCATGAAAGATTTATTAAAACTATTTAAGTCACAAACACCGGATGAAGATTTCGATGCGATTCGCATCGGTCTGGCATCACCGGACATGATTCGGTCGTGGTCTTTCGGTGAGGTTAAGAAGCCTGAAACGATCAACTACCGGACGTTTAAGCCCGAGCGTGATGGCCTTTTCTGTGCCAAGATTTTTGGCCCGGTTAAGGATTACGAATGTTTGTGCGGCAAATACAAGCGGCTGAAGCATCGCGGCGTTGTTTGTGAAAAGTGCGGCGTTGAAGTGACGCAGACGAAAGTCCGTCGCGAGCGCATGGCACACATCGATCTGGCCAGCCCGGTCGCACACATTTGGTTCCTGAAATCACTGCCATCGCGCATTGGCTTGATGTTGGATATGACGCTCAGAGAGATCGAGCGCGTATTGTACTTCGAGGCTTTTGTTGTGGTTGAGCCGGGTCTAACACCGCTGGATCGTGGTCAGTTGATGTCGGACGAAGGCTATCTGGAAGCGATCGAGCAGTACGGTGACGAATTCGACGCTCGCATGGGCGCGGAAGCGGTTCATGAGATGTTGAGTACGATCGACCTTCAGACTGAAGTCGCGACCGTTCGCGAAGATATCGCAGACACCAAATCGGAAACCAAAATCAAGCGACTGTCGAAGCGTTTGAAGCTGCTCGAGTCATTCATTGAGTCTGGCAACAAGCCTGAGTGGATGGTGTTGACGGTTCTGCCAGTATTGCCGCCTGATTTGCGTCCGCTGGTACCGCTGGATGGTGGTCGTTTTGCGACTTCCGATTTGAATGATCTTTACCGTCGCGTGATTAACCGTAACAACCGTCTGCGCCGACTGCTGGAGCTCAATGCACCAGATATCATTGTGCGTAACGAAAAAAGGATGCTGCAAGAATCCGTCGATGCGCTGCTGGATAACGGTCGACGCGGTCGTGCCATTACCGGCACTAACAAGCGACCACTGAAATCGCTGGCTGACATGATTAAAGGGAAGCAGGGTCGCTTCCGTCAGAACTTGCTCGGTAAGCGGGTTGATTATTCGGGCCGTTCGGTCATCGTTGTCGGACCAACACTGAAATTGCATCAGTGTGGATTACCGAAAAAGATGGCGCTGGAGCTGTTCAAGCCGTTTATTTTCTCGAAGCTTCAATTACGTGGTGAAGCCGCGACTATTAAGGCAGCGAAACGACTCGTAGAACGCGAGGGTCCGGAAGTTTGGGATATTCTTGAAGAAGTGATTCGCGAGCATCCGGTCATGTTGAACCGGGCGCCAACGCTTCACCGATTGGGTATCCAGGCGTTCGAGCCAGTACTCATTGAAGGTAAGGCGATTCAGTTGCATCCTTTGGTTTGTACAGCGTTCAACGCTGACTTTGACGGTGACCAAATGGCCGTTCATGTGCCATTGTCGATCGAAGCACAGCTTGAAGCACGTGCATTGATGATGTCATCAAACAACATCTTGTCGCCTGCTAATGGCGAGCCGATTATTGTGCCTTCTCAGGACGTTGTCCTCGGTTTGTACTTCATGACGCGTGAGCGTATTGGCGCACCCGGCGAAGGCAACACCTACTCGGACGTTCAGGAAGTTCATCGTGCTTATGAGGCTGGCGTCTGCGATCTGCAGGCCAAGATCAATGTACGTTTGAATGTGCGCACGGACGAATCGGATGAGCTAGCCGTACGATTGGTCAACACGACCGTCGGTCGGGCTTTGCTGTCAGAGATCCTGCCGGAAGGTTTGTCATTTGACTTAGTCAATCGTGACATGACCAAAAAAGCGATCTCGAATGTGCTTAACCAGTGCTATCGCGTGGTTGGCTTGAAAGAGTCCGTCGTTTTCGCGGATCAGTTGATGTACACCGGTTTCCGTTATGCAACGCGCTCTGGCGTTTCAATTGGCGTCAACGACATGGTCGTACCGGCATCGAAGAACGATATCTTGAGTGTTGCAGAAGCCGAAGTTAAAGAGATTCAGGACCAATATGCATCTGGTCTCGTGACGGACGGTGAGCGCTATAACAAGGTCGTTGATATTTGGTCGCACACTAACGATCAGGTCGCCAAGGCGATGATGGATAAGTTGGGTACGGACGAAGTTGAAGGGGCTGACGGCAAAACGGTTGCTCAGAAATCGTTTAACTCGATCTTCATGATGGCCGATTCCGGCGCGCGTGGTTCTGCGGCGCAGATTCGCCAATTGGCCGGTATGCGTGGTTTGATGGCCAAGCCGGACGGCTCGATCATTGAGACACCGATTACCGCTAACTTCCGTGAAGGTCTCGATGTACTGCAGTACTTTATCTCGACTCACGGTGCTCGTAAGGGCCTGGCCGATACGGCTTTGAAGACGGCTAACTCGGGTTATCTGACACGTCGTTTGGTCGATGTCGCACAGGATCTCGTCGTCACCGAAGTGGATTGTGGAACGAGCAAAGGGCTTGTCATGATTCCGCTGGTCGAAGGCGGCGATGTCGTTGAATCACTACGTGACCGCGTATTGGGTCGAACCGTAGCGGAGCCGGTGTTGCAACCGGGTACCGATAAGGTGGCTATCGATGCAGGTACGCTGCTTCAGGAAGCCGAAGTCCAGATGCTGGATGACCTTCAAGTCGATCAGGTCATCGTCCGGTCTGCCATTACCTGTGAAACGCGCTACGGCGTTTGTGCCCAGTGTTACGGTCGTGACTTGGCGCGCGGACATCGCATCGCGATCGGCGAAGCCGTCGGTGTCATCGCGGCCCAGTCCATTGGTGAGCCAGGTACACAGCTGACGATGCGTACGTTCCACATTGGTGGGGCGGCGTCACGTTCTGCGTCGGTCAACAGCATTGAGATCAAGAACAAAGGTGTCATCAAGCTGAGCAACATCAAGACGGTGAAGCATGACAAGGGTTACCTCGTTGCTGTTTCGCGTTCTGGTGAGGTTGTCGTTTCGAACGAAGCGGGTCGTGAGCGCGAGCGTTACAAAGTGCCGTATGGTGCGACGATTAGTGTTGAAGACGGTGCCGCGGCTGAGGCCGGCGACATCGTTGCTAACTGGGATCCCCACACTCACCCGGTAATCACCGAGGTAAGTGGTTTCATCAAATTTAAAGACTTTGTCGATGGCGTGACCGTCAACGAGCAGGTCGATGAGATTACAGGTCTTAGTAACACGGTGATTGCGGATCAGAGCCAGCTGGGAAGTGCCGGTAAAGACCTGCGTCCCGTGGCGATGCTGGTCGATGACAAAGGTGAAGAGCTGTTCTTCGCGAACACGGAAATTCCGGCAGTGTACGCGCTACCACCGGGCGCTATTGTGACCCATGAAGATGGTGCGAAAGTGCTGGTCGGCGACGTCATTGCGCGTATTCCTCAGGAGTCATCGAAAACGCGTGATATTACGGGTGGTCTGCCGCGTGTTGCTGACTTGTTCGAAGCGCGTAAGCCGAAAGAGTTCGCCATCATGGCGGAGCATACCGGTACCGTTAGCTTTGGTAAGGAAACGAAGGGCAAGCGCCGCCTAGTCATCACGATGGAAGGTAATGAGTCTTACGAAGAGTTGATTCCGAAATGGCGTCATCTCAATGTGTTCGAGGGTGAGCAAGTCACACGTGGCGAGGTTATCGCTGACGGTGAGCCGAATCCACATGACATTCTGCGTCTTAGAGGCGCGGCTTCGTTGGCTGATTACCTCGTTCGCGAGATTCAGGATGTTTACCGCCTGCAGGGCGTGAAGATCAACGATAAGCACATCGAAGTGATTATTCGTCAAATGTTGCGCAAGGTGATTATCACCGATGCGGGCGAGACGAACTACCTTCGTGGCGAGCAGTTGGACCGTGCACGGGCGCTTGAGGCGTGCGAGCAAATGCAGGCTGCGCAAAAGCGCGAGCCAGAGTACGAATCGGTCTTGTTGGGTATTACCAAGGCATCGCTTGCGACGGAGTCGTTTATCTCCGCAGCGTCATTCCAGGAAACCACCCGGGTGCTGACCGAAGCAGCCGTACGTGGTCTTCGCGATGATCTGCGCGGCTTGAAGGAAAACGTCATTGTGGGTCGTCTGATCCCCGCCGGCACAGGCTTTGCGCATCATGCAGAACGCCGACGTACGCGTGAACAAGAGCTTGCCGATGAATTGGCCGGGCTCGAGCAAGCGGCGGAAGCGGGCACAGCAGAAGACGCCGTTGAAGAGGCGCCTGAAACTGAGGAAGCGTCTGCAGAGTAACAATGTGGATGGTTGGGCTTGTGATTTCACCAGCCCAACCTGTTCATCCTGATCTTTAGCTTGACACTGGTGGTGGTGCATCCCTAAAATGCCCGCCCTCACTTGGTGGAGCGTCAAGAGACGGTTATCCACTGCTCATAGAAGGTGGGCATCGGCCGAAGTCGTTGAATTTACAACGATGTTGGTTGAAATCGAAGATTTTTGCGTCGGAACTTAGTCCCGGCTCGATAGCGTGCGCTCCGGCGTTTGCGCTTTTTTGTATTAGTAACGAGTTAAATAAGAGAGGGCCAATGGCCACTATCAATCAGCTTGTCCGCAAGCCGCGCTCAACCAAGCGTGAAAAAAGTAATGTTCCAGCCCTCGAGGCTAGCCCGCAAAAGCGTGGCGTTTGCACGCGCGTTTATACGACGACACCAAAGAAGCCTAACTCGGCTATGCGGAAAGTTGCTCGTGTGCGTCTTACCAACGGCTTTGAAGTGACCAGTTACATCGGCGGTGAAGGCCATAACCTTCAAGAACACTCCGTTGTATTGATTCGCGGCGGTCGTGTGAAAGATCTGCCGGGTGTCCGGTATCACACTGTACGCGGTACTTTGGATTGCGCTGGTGTCAGCGATCGTCGCAAAGGCCGTTCTAAGTACGGCGCCAAGCGTCCTAAGGGCTAAATCCCACTCTAATCATTTAAGTAATGGCTTGGTTTGACCAAGCTGTTTAATAAAGGCCGCGAACAGGCCACGTCGAGAAAGTAGCTATGTCGAGAAGAAACCAAGCACCGAAACGCAGCATCCTGCCGGATCCCAAGTACAAGTCGCAGTTGTTGGCGAAATTCATGAACATGGTCATGAATGACGGCAAGAAATCTGTTGCCGAACGGATCATTTACGGTGCACTGGATCGCATCGGTGATCGGACTAGCGTCACTGGTGAACAGTCTCTCGAGACGCTCGAAGCGGCGCTTGAGAACATCAAGCCCGCGGTAGAGGTAAAGTCTCGCCGGGTCGGTGGTGCAACTTACCAGGTGCCGGTTGAAGTTCGCCCTCAGCGCCGCCAAACGCTGGCCATGCGTTGGGTCATCGACGCAGCACGCAAGCGCAGTGAAAAAACCATGGCGCATCGCTTGGCTCACGAACTAATGGATGCGGCGGACAACCGTGGCGCAGCCGTCAAGAAGAAAGAAGACGTACACAGAATGGCCGAAGCTAACAAGGCGTTCTCTCACTACCGTTGGTAGTGGTGATTCACTTGTTGACGCAAGGGACTTCTGCAGGTGGCTCGCTCTACTCCGATTAATCGTTACCGCAATATTGGCATCATGGCCCATATTGATGCCGGCAAAACGACCACCACCGAACGCATACTTTTCTACACCGGAGTCTCCCACAAGATTGGTGAGGTGCACGATGGTGCGGCCACCATGGATTGGATGGAGCAAGAGCAAGAACGGGGGATCACGATCACCTCGGCTGCGACCACTTGCTTCTGGAGCGGGATGGATCAGCAGTATGATCAGCACCGCATCAACATCATTGACACGCCCGGGCACGTTGACTTCACGATTGAAGTTGAGCGCAGTCTTCGTGTTCTGGACGGTGCAGTCACGGTACTTTGTTCTGTCGGTGGCGTAGAGCCCCAAACCGAAACCGTCTGGCGCCAGGGCAACAAGTATCATGTGCCCCGCATGATCTTCGTCAACAAGATGGATCGTGCGGGTGCGGATTACCTGCGTGTCGTTAAACAAGTTGAAACTCGACTGGGTGCCACACCTGTGCCGATTCAGTTGCCGATCGGTGCCGAAGAGCACTTCAAGGGGGTTATCGATCTTCTTGGTATGCGCGCCATTTATTGGGATGAAGAGAACAAGGGCGTCACGTACGACGCACGCGATATCCCCGCAGAATTGATGGATGAAGCTGCAGAGTGGCGTGAAAAGATGGTCGAAGCGGCAGCCGAGGGCGATGAGCAGCTGCTCGATACTTATCTCGAAACCGGTGAGCTTTCGGTTCTGCAAATCAAACACGGCCTGCGGGCGAGAACGCTAGCTAACGAAATCGTCCTCACGATGTGCGGTTCTGCCTTCAAGAATAAGGGCGTTCAAGCGATGCTCGACGCAGTCGTTGACTACATGCCATCGCCCGTTGATGTTCCGCCTATTACCGGTATTGAGCGTGACGAATCGCAAGGGATTCGCGAATCGAAGGATGACGGGCCGTTCGCCGCGTTGGCCTTCAAAATTGCGACGGATCCGTTTGTCGGCAACCTGACCTTTTTCCGGGTGTACTCCGGCGTGCTTAAGTCTGGCGATCAGGTGTTTAATCCGGTTAAGGGCAAGAAGGAGCGTATCGGCCGTATTTTGCAGATGCACTCCAATAATCGTGAAGAGATCAAAGAGGTGCGCGCTGGCGATATCGCCGCCGCCGTCGGTTTGAAAGACGTCACCACTGGCGACACGCTGACGGACTTGTCGAACGTCATCACCTTGGAGCGCATGGAGTTTCCGGAACCGGTTATCGCCGTTGCCGTCGAACCCAGAACTGTCGCTGATCAGGAAAAGATGGGCATCGCGCTGCAAAAGCTGGCTAAGGAAGACCCTTCCTTTCGCGTGCACACCGACGAAGAGTCGGGGCAGACAATCATTTCCGGTATGGGCGAGCTGCATCTTGAGATCATTGTGGATCGCATGTTGCGCGAATTCAGTGTCCAGGCAAATGTTGGTAAGCCGCAAGTGGCCTATCGCGAAACGATTCGGGCAAGCGTAGAGCAGGAAGGTAAATTCGTTCGCCAGTCTGGCGGTCGTGGCCAATACGGGCACGTTTTCCTTCGTCTGGAGCCGCTGGCGCCGGGCGCTGGTTATGAATTTGTTAATGCAATTGTTGGCGGCGTGGTCCCAAGAGAGTATATTCCTGCCGTCGACAAGGGCATTCAAGAGCAAATGGAGAACGGCGTTGTCGCCGGCTACCCGCTTGTTGATTGCAAAGTAACCTTGTTTGATGGCTCCTACCATGATGTGGATTCGAGCGAGATGGCGTTTAAGATCGCTGGCTCGATGGGATTCAGGGAAGGCGCAGAAAATGCGAGCCCCGTCCTGCTTGAGCCGATCATGAATGTAGAAGTCGTCACGCCCGAAGACTATTTCGGTGATGTGATGGGTGATTTGAATCGCCGACGTGGACTCCCGCAGGGTATGGATGATTCCCCCTCGGGCAAAGTGCTGAGAGCCGAAGTTCCATTGTCCGAGATGTTTGGCTATGCCACGGATCTTCGGTCAATGTCGCAAGGGCGCGCGAGCTACTCGATGGAGTTTGGCAAATATGCCGAGGTGCCACAGAACGTGGCCGAATCCGTGATGCGGCACTAGCCACATCGCCAGTTGATTGTTTTTTTAATTGTAGATAACCGGACCGGAGACGAGGTCAATGTCAAAAGAAAAGTTTGAGAGAACCAAGCCCCATGTAAACGTCGGCACGATTGGCCACGTTGATCATGGTAAAACGACGCTAACGGCAGCGCTGACGAAAGTGATGGCGG
>JBGCGB010000044.1:0-65489 GCA_045110335.1 Woeseiaceae bacterium | reverse complement strand
GTTCGGCAATTGCCATCGCGGTAGAACCCAGTGTTGTTGTCACTGCAGCAACAAGCTAGCGCCTCGCCGAGTACGTTTTTTTCTGTCGTGTTGGTCATCGTGTTTATGCGTTCCGGAAAGTCAGGCTGATTCGGTTGGCGCGTTTTCCGGCCGGATCCGGTTTCAGTGTTTTGACGCCATGGTAATGAAGTCTTGCTGCGCCGCCCATGATCATAACGTCTCCGTCATAGACCGGCACGCTAATGGGTGATCCGGCGCGTTCCGCACCCCAAATTAAAAACTCTGCCGGAAGCCCAGTCGACACGGTGACGACGGGATGCGCGAAGTTGCGTTCGTTCTTGTCTTGATGCGCGGTCATGCGGTTGCCGGGTAAATAGCGATTGATCAGGCACGCATTCGGTGAATAGTCATCGTATCCGGCGAGCTTGGCGGCGGCTTTAGCGGTCTCGGTCCAACGCACCGGCATCGGTGCCCACGGCTGATTCGTATTCGGATCGGTGGAACGATATCGATAGCCGCTGCGGCCCGACGTCCAGCCCAACGAGCCGCAATTGGTGACGGCGACCGAAATCGGTTTGCCGCCTGGCGTGACCATCTGGCGGAACGGAGCAACATCGGTAATGGCTGGCAGATCGGCGAGTAAAGCAGTCGTGTCAGCGAAACCGCTGAGTAGTGTGATGCCTTCCAACACCTCTTCGTGCGCCGGGCGCAATGATTGGAATAAATCATCCATGTGAGCAGTCTATTTTTTCCGTTTCAAAAACTTGAGTCCGGACCAGTCTGCATCAACGGCGCAGACCTTAACGTCGACCCAACCGGTAGGCAGCAACACCGATCGAAGATCGTTTTCGGTCAGATCCACATAAAGCGGCGATGACTTCTTCGGCCATGATACCCAAAGCATGCCGCCTGCCTCTACGCGGTCGATGGCTTCGATGCCAAATTGTTGCAACGCCGCTAAGTTCTTGCAAAACAGATGCACGATATCCGCCCGACGTAACCGCGATGAGATCTTGACATCGTCGACGCCCTCGACCAATTCAAGATAGTGCTTGGGCGCCTTGATTGTCAGACAGCGCATGCCCGGCTTCATACCCAGCTTTTGGAAAAGCGGCTTACCCGAATAACCGTGTGTGGTTGGCATGTTGAATACGCTCGATGTTCAGTCACCAAACGATACTGGAACTTGTCATGCATTGTCACGGTCGTTTGCTGCGCTTGAAGCTCTGCACTTCGTCAGATCTATCAGGATGTCCAATCTGGACGGGCTCGTATAGGTTTACCGAACCAAACGCCGATGTTGTTGAATACAAACCACGACGGCATAAGCGAAACACGGAACCGACACGAATAACATGGCACCGAGAACGTAGGCAGTGTTCGTAACGACCGTATCCGCGCTGCCGTTCAACATCGCATCGACACGCCAAAAAAACGTTCGGTAGTTAAGGCAAAACTCGAACCCCCAACCGCCACATAGCAAGCCCGGACCCCATTTCCAACGCAGTAAACCGATCGCGCCGGCAAGGATTAAACCCACGGCAATGTAGTCAACCAGCAACATCGGCAAGAATTGTGGCCACAACAGGTGTGCGCCGGTTTCGAGCAAAAAGTGCAGCATCGCGATGACGATACTTAGCCCGGCAAATTGTTTCTCTCGTCGTGTTAGCTGAATCACTGCTGTGGTTTCCGTGGTTGATCCAACATAAGTGGATTGAATACTGTCCTGACAGACTACTGAGCCTGCCACAGACTCACAAAACACCTGTGCGTTTGTTCATCGTCGGTGCTCTGATGACAAGCTGCGGCATAGGTGAGGCTTTCGCAACAGCAGTGTTAGGCTAGGGACATTGTTGCCTTTTGATGTGATTGCGATGAAAAATGTATGGCTTTGGTGGAGCAGCGGTAAGGACAGTGCCTGGGCGTTGAAGACGTTGCTGGACGATCCTGAATTCACCGTCACGGGACTAGTCACATCGATCAATACCAGCGCAGATCGTGTGGCCATGCACGCTGTACGCCATTCGTTATTGCGTGCGCAGAGTCAGGCGCTCGGTATTCCATTGCATATCATGCCGCTGCCTTATCCATGTCCGAACGGTGCGTATGAAACCGCTGCCGCCGACATTATTGGTAACGCTGAACGCGAGGGCGTGACGCACATGGCTTTCGGCGATTTATTTCTCGAGGATATTCGCCGCTACCGGGAAGGCCTGTTGGCGGACAGTTCGATTGAACCGTTGTTTCCGTTGTGGGGTCGCGATACAACCGCACTGGCTCACGAAATGATTGATGGCGGGGTCACCGCTTGGCTGACTTGTGTGGATCCGAAAGTCATGCCGGTCGAGTTGGTCGGACGGTCGTTTGATCATGACTTGCTGGCGGATTTACCGAAGCGCATTGATCCTTGCGGCGAGAACGGCGAGTTTCATACGTTTGTTAGCGCGGCACCGTTTTTCGATACGGATATTCCTGTGCAATTGGGCGAGCGGGTTGAGCGGGATGGTTTTTGGTTTGCCGATTTTGAGGCACCGGTCGCGCTTTGACGAGATCAGCTAAAGATAGGCTGCAATAAAGCACTGCTGATCACGGCGGCGCCGAGCACCGCGCTCCCGCCAATAACCGACACCTTCGTGCTTTCGCTTTCGGAAAACTTGAGCCATAACATCGGGAACAAAAAATAGATAGCCATGTTCAGCACCAGCAGGACCTGCCAGCCTAACCCGCCAGTCATTGTCATGAATGCGATGCCAAGCAGGAAATTGATCATCACCGGTGCAAGCGCGATCAATGCAATGATATTGCCGTCGAGTGACTTGGTAGCGGGAATAATCTTTAGCAGTCCGTAGGCAATGGCGGCGATGATAGCGGCGATCAGCATGGTAGGTTTTCCTGGTTAGTGGCGAGCGTCTTTCCAAACGAAACTCGCTAAACGGTGGTTGATTCGACCTTAGGGCTATACACCGGTCCGTTGCAACTCTTCTTGCCGTTCCGCCTATTCCTCAATAAGCCGCATTCCGTTGGTTATCGCCCGCGTGTCCGCTATCCATGATGCCGCTGTGTTAGGCTTCGGAAAATTATCAAACAGGACATCTCTATGACACGCATCGCTTTGATTATTGTCGCAAGCTTGCTTGCGATCACCTCGTTTTCTGTCCAACCGGCCGTGGCCGCCGAACAGCAGTCTATTTTGGTGACGGGTGCCAGCACGGGCATCGGTCGCAATTTGGCCGAGACGCTCGCGCGCAATGGTTACCATGTTTACGCGGGTGCGCGTAAAGCTGCTGATATCAACGCACTGACCGCGATTGAGAACATCACGGCGGTACGTTTGGATGTGACCAAGCAGGACGAAGTCGATGCGGTCGTTGCCCAAATCGAAGCGAGTGGCACCGGGCTGTACGGGTTGGTGAACAACGCTGGTATCGGCGATGGTGGACCCATTGTCGAGACGCCCATCGCCGAACAAACGTTGGTTTATCAGATCAACGTCGAAGGCGTATACCGCACCACCCAGGCGTTTGCGCCATTGGTCATGGAATCGAAAGGCCGCATCGCGACGACCGGCTCGATTGCCGGCACACTCGCATGGGCTGGCGGCAGTGCATACAGCGGCAGCAAACACTGGATTGAGGCATTTACCGATTCGCTGGCAGCCGAGATGGCGCCGCATGGTGTGTCTGTCAGCGTGATTGAGCCGGGCAATTTCCAGTCATTCATTCGTCGTAGCGCGGCCAAGCGCAAGATGGCACGCGTCCAGGCGGCTGGCGGTGAAATCACCCCGGAAATGGAAGCTGGCTTCGAACAAACGGTTGAGCGCGAACTTTCGTTCAAACAGCCAGACGAAGTGTCTGCAGCGTTTATGCATGCGTTGTTTGACGATACGCCGCTACGTCGCTATGTGGTCGCACCGAATGCCGATGAGCAACAGCGAACCATCGCGACCAAGATTCAACAGTTGGTTGAGTTGAACAGTTGGGGTCCGCACGCTTACGATCGCGACGAGCTCGTTAAGATGCTCGATGCGGCGTTGCTCAAATAGGTCTCGCTACTCGATCACATATTCCGTCAAGCCACCGAGCTTGGGGCCCACTGGCATGAACTGCCAGCCCAAGGATTCGGTGGCGCGTTCATCCCAGTGACCATCGCCGTAGTAGGTGACCTGGTCAAAATGCTCACCAAGATGTCTTAACGCCTGCAGCATGATTTGCACGCGTTCGTGGTGATCATTAGCGCTGGCCAGTACCAGCTGGTCCGTTGCAAAGCCCGCCGAATGTAATTTGAGTAGCGCCGAGGCACGCCAACCGCCGGTCGCAAAGGCAATTTGGTGATCCGGGGATTGCTGCAAATCATCGACAAAGTCGACAGCGCCATGAATAGGCGAGAACGGTGCGACTTGTTGAATATGTTCTTCCAGCAAGATGACGAAATGATCATGGATCGCCGTGACGATCTCGTCTTCCGGTTCGATCTCGTTATCGTCGAACAACGTTTTCAAAATGCCGGTATCGGTTACGTCAGGGTAGTCATCCCATTCCTCGCGAAATTGAACATCACCCATCACTTCCTTGACGGCCATAATGTAGAGGCTGGCATCGGCTTCTTCGGATTCGACGAGTGTGCCGTCGATATCAAAAATAATCGCTTCCATAATTTCTCGATTCAGGAATAGGTGATCAAAAGGGAATTGCAGCATCTAGATGTTGATGCTTCATCGTGTGCACGGGGATCGATAGGTCTGCTTTTCGCACCAGACTTCGAATCAATCTTCTATCATCGCCGGCTACGCGGCAACCCAGAATGATTTTTGAAAGCCTAATGTCGATAAAGTCATGTTGTGTAAACACACGCACTTCGTCTTCATGGTGCCAGTTGCTCATTTTTTGCGAAAGAATTTGCACCGCGACATCATCTAATGCTGACTGTGTGTGTTGGGGTTGTAAGTGCAATCCGTAGTCGTAGTTAACAGGCCGTATGATCTGGTGTTTTCGTCTTGGCACTGTGAACTCCAGCGCCAACCCTTTGTGCTCGCCGCCATAGTAAGACCACATCAGAGTGTTCCGGGGGTTTCGGGTGAGCGAACAGATTCGCCATTCCTGCTTTCTGTAAATAATCAGATCCCGATAATCCTGTGGAATGCCTTCGTCGTAGAAGAATCGTCCTTCCATCGGATCGTTCAAGGTCTCGAAATGCGCCGCAAAGAGTCTCTGATTGATCAATATATCGATCAGGAATTTCCAGTTATCAAGGCTGCGGTACTTGTAGAGTGTCTCGGAACTCATCGCTGCGTCCTTCTGGCGGTCGCCAGTGCTTGGGTTGCAGCACACGTTCAGAGCATAGCTCAAAAAGGCCAAGATTCTTCTAAATCGCTAGTCCTGACGCGTATCAGAGGTCGTCGTTGAGACGTAACCACCATATTGCGACTCCAATGATGAGCATCAAAAGTAAAGTGTGCTTGACATATCAAGCAAGTTCGTTGATCATGAAGTCAAGCTTACTTTACTAAAAGACAAGGAGACCACACAATGAGTGAGGGCAATCAACAGAACCATCGAAGACAATTCGAGAAATCGAAAACGACTCGCCATTTGGCAGTTTGGACAATCACGTGGTTGTTGGCGACCGCACTACTCGCGTTTGGCCCGAAGTTCTTGTGGGACTACGATCCAATGTTGTCGTGGGCTACGGTGATCCTCAACGTGGGTATCGGTGTGGCGATGGTGCTCGCCAACCGCAATGCGCTTCGCGCTTTGGACGAAATGGAGCAGAAGATTTTTCTTGAAGCCTCGGTGTTGACGCTTGGCGTTGGATTAGTATTCGCTGGCTGTTTTCAGCTGATTGGTGACATCAGGCTGGTTTCCTTCGAGCCGATGATTGCCCATGTCATGATTGTGATGGCCCTGACTTTTCTGCTCGGCATGCTCATCGGCCATCGTCGCTACACATGAAGAATCGACTAAAAGTACTGCGTGCAGAGCGCAATTGGACCCAGGCCCAGCTCGGCGACGAACTGGATGTCTCGCGGCAAACGATTAATGCCATCGAAAAGGGAAAATTTGATCCGAGCTTACCGTTGGCCTTCAAAGTTGCCCGATTGTTCGATTTGCCAATTGAGTCCATTTTTGATGATGAAGTCTAATCCAACAGATTGAACTAGTTTCGATAACGCGGACAATGGCATGAACTATGTTTTTGCACACAAACCGAACTCGCGAGATCTGTTGCTATCGGCCTTAATGTACTGTGTAGAGCATGCATCTGACCCAAAAGATTAATCCATCGTCGGTTGTTTCACGAATACGATCACTGAGACAATAAGGGCCATCCACCCCTGAAGGCGACCAGACATGCGCAGGCTCATGAGATTTCTTCATACGATCACCGGCCTCGGTATGCTCGGCGGTCTCGTTGCCTACATCATGGTGTTGATGGTCGCGCCGGACATCACGTCGATTGATGAGCATCTGGCATTGCGTACCAGTTTATCGTTTGTATCGAACTGGTTGATTCTGCCTTCGATGTTGCTTGTATTAGTCACCGGGTTATTGGCGATGGCACTCAACAATGTCTATATGAGTGCACCCTGGGTTTGGGCGAAAGCGCTCAGTGGCGTTTTGGTGTTTGAGGCCACGCTTGCCAGTATTGACGCGCCGGCCGATCGTGCGTTGATCGCTGTTCAAAAAGCGGCGGCAGGCACCCTCGATGCTCAAGAGCTCTCAACGTTGGTTCATGATGAATTTGTGGCGTGGTGGATTCTGGTCGGGCTCGGTGTGGCCAATACGGCCGTCGGTGTTTGGCGCCCCAAGTTCGGGCAGAAACGCCGCCGCGATTGACCGGCGATTACCGTCGGTGTGCCAAGGCAGATTCCTGAAGCACCAAGGCCAATGTGGCTAACAAATGATCCGCATCTTCATTGGAAAACGTCAGCGGCGGCCGAATTTTCAGCACATTGTGGTCTGGTCCATCACTGCCAACCAGAATGCGATGTTCACGTAGACGATTGACGATGTAGTTGGTTTCTTCAGCTAACGGGCGTTTGTCCGCATCAGCTAGCTCAACACCGATGAACAATCCCATGCCACGTACATCTGCAAATAGCGGATAGTTTTTCGCGAGTGCTTTCAGCCCCGCAAGCAAATATCGGCCAACGGATTCAGCATTAGCGGCCAGCTTCTCATCGTCAATGATGTTCAACACTTCCAAACCAACAGCACAAGCCACCGTGGCGCCCCCGAAGGTTGCAAAGAATTCCATACCCGTATCAAAACTGGCGGCGATCTCAGGTGTGGTGATGACGGCTGCCAACGGATAGCCATTACCGGACGGCTTACCCAGTACAACAATATCCGGCACTACATCTTGTTGTTCAAATCCCCAAAAGTACTTGCCCAACCGACCTAGGCCGGTTTGGACTTCGTCCGCGATGCAAACCCCACCCGCCGCTCTGACATGCTGATAAGCGGCTTTCAAATAACCGCATGGAGGAATGATTTGCCCCCCGACACTCGGAAAGGTCTCGGCGATGAAGCAGCCCGGTTGCTTGCCTTGCTTCGCCAGCTTGCCAATGACGGTGGCAAGCTCGTCCGCGAATTGCGCTCCCGCCTCGTCGCCGGAGAAAGCCCCGCGGAACTGATCAGGATTCTCAACAATATGCACCCAATCGGGCGGACCTTCGCCGCCGGGTCCGGCAAACTTGTAGTCGCTGATCTCAATGGTCGTTACGGTATGCCCGTGATAGCCAGCGCGCAGTGCAATCGTCTCGTTGCTGCCGGTGTGCGTACGCGCCAACCGCAGTGCGAGCTCGTTGGCTTCGCTGCCAGAGCTCAACAAGAAACACACCGAAAGTGCGTCTGGCATCCGGTCACAGAGCGCTTCGGTATAAGCCTCATGCAGTGGTTGCAGATACCGGGTGTTGGTGTTCAGCAATCGTAGCTGTTGATCAACAACCGCACGAATACGCGGGTGACTATGGCCCACATGCGGCACATTGTTGTAGGCATCCAGATAGGTCCGCCCTTGTGCATCGAACAGCAGATTCTGCCAACCGCGCGTGGCTTCCAGTGGCGTCGCATAACTTAGTCGTAAACTTCTTGGAGAATGTTTCTCCCGGATCGCAGCCGTTGTTGTCTTTTCAACCTCAATGCCACTTAAGCGGCCAGCCGGCATACCCAGCAATGGTGCCGGATCGGGAAAGACCGTCATCCAGTCATCAAGCTCATCCGGGTCAACAACACCGGGCCAAGCAGATCCGGGTGCGTCAGTTAGCCCCACCTGAAAATGTACATGTGGCGGCCATTCGCCATTTTCGTGCGGCTCCCCCAAATGCGCGAAGACGTCACCTTTTGCGATCTGCTGGCCCGGTGTTAACGCGCGCGCTGATGCATGTGCTAGGTGCCCGTACAAAGTGAAGAACGTAACTTCGGGTGCCGGCTCATGCCGCAAGACAATCAAGCCACCGTAATCGAATGCTGCGTCGCACACTTCGGCAGAGTGCACGACTGCGTCAAGCGGCGCATGCACCGCGGTGCTCGCCGGCAAGAAAACATCGACAGCGATATGCATCGTCCGTCGGTCAGAAGCCTGATGTTCGCCGGCGAGAAAAAACGGCGCGCCATAGATGAGGCGTGCTTCGCGATATTTACCGAGGACGGGTAAACCGTTTGTTCCCGACAATCTGGATACTGCGTTAGCGATTTCCGCCATAGCGGGTTTAACCGGGTTATCGCTCGCATCGACGCCGTCTACCGCCAGGTCCAACACCGGCGCATCGATTAACGTCTGATCAAACAACGGGTAGCAATCGCTACCCTGTTCCAGCATCCATTTTCTGGTGCCTTCATTTGGCTGCGTCCGCCCCGCAACACGAAACAGGCCAGCGACAATCCGTTCGGACAACTGATCCGCGTGGCGTTCGAAGAAACGCGTAATGCCGTCTTGTGAAATCTGTAAATAAGGATCGTCGTTGCCAAGACTAATCGACTCATGAGCTTGCGCGGCACTGGCTGCCATTCTCGTTAATGCCAGTGGCCAGACCAAAGAAAGCTCTTCATCTGTCAGTGTCGACACATGACAGTAGCCGGCAACCAATGCGTGCAAATGATCGATGGGTCGATCGACCCCCAACATCAGATACGCGGCCGCAATTGCCAAATCACAGACACGCGGTGCTGAAATCATATCGCCGAAATCAATGATACCGGTCAGCTTGGGGGTTCCGCAGTGAACCGGTGTGAACAACACATTGTAATCGTTAACGTCGTTATGAATCGCTTGGACTGGTAACTGCGCAAGCGTATCGAGCGCAGGTTTGGTGTGCTGCGCAAGCACAGCATTGATTTCTTGTTTGAGTGGGTGGGTGTCAAAGTGGCGAAGCGCTTTGTGCTCCTTAAGCGTTTGGCGTAAGTCCCATTTCAGCGTCCGCGTCAGTGATGCATGCTCAAAGTCGCTGATGGCCAGATGCATGTGCGCCATGGTCTTGCCAATCTCGCCAGCCATCGTTGTAGACCAAGGGCGAGTGTCTGCCAGAACAACACCGGGCAGCCGCTCAATCACCCAACACCAATGTGTGCTCTCTCCATCATTGATCGACAAAGCGTTCAACGTGTTGCCTATTTTGTCAGGTATGGCCATGGCTAGCGGCAGTGTCGTTTGCAGAAGATGGTTGAGACATTGAATCTGCATATCAACCAGGTTGCGATCACACCCGGCATGCATGACTTTGTAGACGTGCCGATCATCGCGAAAGTTTAGGTCGCGTTCGCCGGGCAACGCAGTCCAATCGCCTTTGATGTCCCAGTGTTCCGCGAACTTGGTTCGCCAATGAACGAGATTGCCTGTCATGATTTATCCGTAAATAATGCCCGGCAACCACGTGGCCAGTGCGGGGAACAGACCAATCAACACCAGCGCGATAATCTGAATCGCGATAAAGGGCAACACGCCCCGATAGATATCGCTGGTTCGAACGCTGTCCGGTGCGACGCCACGCAGATAGAACAATGCAAATCCAAATGGTGGTGTTAAGAACGACGTCTGGAGATTGATCGCGATCATGATACCGAGCCATACAGGATCCAAACCCATGGCCATCAAGATGGGTCCGACGATTGGCACCACAACAAAGGTGATTTCGATGAAGTCGAGTACGAAGCCCAAAACAAACATGACCAGCATGACAATGACAAAGGCGCTCATGACACCGCCCGGCATCGAGGTCAGTAAGTGTCGGACCGCCTCATCGCCACCGTAACCCCGGAATACCAACGCGAAGACAGACGCGCCGATGAGGATCATGAACACCATGCTGGTTACGCGGGTCGTCGAGCGGACAATATCGGTGAGGACAGACATGCTGAGCTCGCGTTTCATCGCCGCCAATAACAGCGCACCAGCGGCGCCGACGCCCGCTGCTTCGGTTGGCGTCGCGAAACCTAACAGGATCGATCCAAGTACGGCAAAAATCAGCGCCAACGGCGCAATCAGCACGCCGATCACCGTCAATGCAGAGATTGATTCTGCTGCTTCCGCCTCGGTCTGCCCCGGCATGGATTCGGGTTTCAACCAGCCGACAGCAATGAGATAAACCATATAAAGGCCGACCAACAGGAGACCGGGTATTAACGCGCCGGCAAACAAGTCACCTACCGATACGGTCTCTGGTGAAAAGATACCTTGTTGAAGTTGCGCTTGTTGATACGCGGATGACAATACGTCGCCCAGCAAAACGAGCACAATGGATGGTGGAATGATTTGGCCGAGCGTTCCTGAAGCACAAATCGTCCCGGTTGCGATGGCAGGAGAATATCCGCGTTGCAACATGGTCGGTAATGACAGCAACCCCATCGTGACAACCGTTGCGCCGACGATGCCGGTGCTTGCCGCAAGCAACATGCCCACGAGAAGCACAGATAGTCCCAATCCACCGCTGCGCCGACCAAACAGTGACGACAAGGTGGTGAGTAGTGATTCCGCAATCTTTGAACGCTCGAGCGTGACGCCCATAAAGACAAACAATGGCACGGCGATGAGCGTCTCGTTGCTCATGATGCCAAATAAGCGATTTGGCAAACTAGTGAGGAAAGCCGCGTCAAAAGCACCTGCGGCGATACCGCCCGCGGCGAACAGCAACGATGTGCCGGCCAGTACAAACGCGACAGGATAACCAGTCATCAAAATCACAATGACGGTAAGGAACATGACCAAGGCGATCCAAGCCATCAGTCTGTCTTCCGCAGCAAAGCCATGTCTCGCACAAGTCCGGTGATTCCCTGCAAGGCAATCAGGGTTGGCATCAGCAACATGAACGTCTTGAGCAATGGTGTTGCTGGATACGGCAAGCCGCCCGCTTGCCTCGAGGCTTCCAGGCTCGCCCAACTGCCACGCGCGCCAAATACATAGCCCCATGATTCAATGATCATGAATCCACAAAACGGCAGCAGCAATAAAAGCGTACCGGCGATATTGACCATCGCTTTGCGACGCGCGCTGAACTCCCGATAGAAAACATCTACGCGAACATGGGCGTCGGCTTGCAAGGTGTAGGCAGCGGCGAGTAGAAAGACACTGGCATGCATCCAGCCCGTGATTTCCTGCAGCCAGATTTTGCCAAACCCGAAGACATCGCGCCCGAGCAGAACGATCAATGTGTTGATGACCATGAGAAAAGTCAGCCAGGCGACGGCTTGTCCAATGCGGCGATTCAAAGCCTCAACGCTGCGGAAGATCATTATCGGCGCCAGAATGTTGGCGTGATTAGTACCAGCAGTGTGAAGATCTCGAGTCGGCCAAGGACCATGGCGATGACAGAAACCCATTGTCCCGCAGGACTAACATTCATGAAGCCACTGGTGACTTCACCCAGACCGGGACCGAGGTTGTTGAGTGTGGCGGCGGTCGCAGAAAAGGCGCTCTCTTGATCAAGGCCGGTGCTTAACAAGGCCAACAAAATGGCCGTGAAGACGACGATGTACAGTGCGAAGAACCCCCACACCGCTTCAACAACTCTTCGCGAGACCGCTTTGTTACCGATCTTCACCGGAATCTCTGCGCTGGGGTGAACCAGGCGCGCAATCTCGCGTGCGCCTTGTCGATAAAGCAGCAACGCGCGCATGACTTTCAGACCGCCCGCGGTTGAGCCTGCACAGCCGCCAATAAAACTCGACAGAATCAACAGCACAGGAATGGCTCCGGGCCATGACGCATAGTTTGCCGTCGTGAATCCTGTCGTCGTCGCGATGGAGACCACTTGGAATAGACTGTCAATCAGCGTTTTTTCGGTACTGTTGAATGTGCTGTTGAAGCTCAGTGTCAGGAATGTCACCGCGCATAATGTGAACAAAATAAATGCATAAGCCCGGCACTCCGGGTCTTCGAAGTAGTGTCGGATACTGTTGTTTCTCCACGCAAAGAAATGCAGCGAGAAATTGATGCCGGCCAAAAACATGAAGACGATCGTCACGAGATCGATTGTGCTCGAGTCGAAATGTCCGATGCTCAAGTCATACGTCGAAAACCCGCCAATCGCGACGGTGGAAAAACTGTGACAGATGGCATCGAATACGGGCATGCCCGCAAGCCAAAACGACACGGCACAGCAAATTGTGAACCCCAAATAAACATACCAAAGTGCCTTGGCTGTCTCGGTGATCCGTGGCGTTAGCTTCGAGTCTTTGACCGGGCCCGGTGTTTCCGCACGATAGAGCTGCATACCGCCGACGCCCAGCATCGGCAGAATCGCAACAGCGAGCACGATGATACCCATGCCGCCCAGCCACTGCAGTTGTTGACGGTAGTAAAGAATAGCTGGCGGTAGGTTATCGAGACCAACCAATACGGTAGCACCGGTGGTTGTTAGCCCCGACATCGATTCAAACACGGCCTCGGTGATGGTCATCGCGGGTGTCGGTGACAACCACAACGGCGTGGCACCAATCGTGCCTAGGACGAGCCAAAAAGAAGCGACAACCAGAAATCCATCGCGCAAGCGCATATCCCGTTTTGCGTTGCGGACTGGCCAGAAAAGAACGGCACCGACGGCAATAATGAAGCCGAATGAGTACGCGAACACGCTCCAGGTCTGATCAGAGAAAATCAGTGAGACGATGATGGGTGGCAACATCGTGACGCTGAACATCATCAGAAGGATGCCGAGGATGCGTTGGACGACAGACCAGTTCATTCAGTGTGCGTCAGGCTAGAGGAACGAAACGCCGACTTGGAACAGCGATTCGACTTCGTCAATGCGGCGTCGGTCTGTTAGGAAAATAATGACATGGTCATCGGCTTTGATCTGTGTGTCGTGATGCGCAATGACGACTTGATCGTCGCGCACCAATGCGGCGATGGTTGCGCCGCGTGGCAGTTTCAAACTCTCAATGGTTTTACCAACGACCTTACTGTTTCCTTCAGTGCCATGTGCAATGGCTTCAATGGCTTCCGCGGCGCCGCGTCTCAAAGAATGCACTTTGGCGACATCGCCACGACGCACGTGAGCGAGCAATGACCCAATCGTGATTTGCTGCGGAGAAATGGCGACATCGATGCTGCCGGACTCCATGAGCTCGGCATAAGACGGGCGATTAATTAGCGCCATGACTTTGTGAGCGCCGAGTCGCCGTGCCAGCATTGCCGATAAGATGTTAGCCTCTTCGGCGTTGGTCAACGCGCAGAACACGTCTGCGCTGTCGATGTTCTCTTCCAGCAATAGATCTTCGTTGGCAGCATCGCCATTCAGCACAATGGCTTTGGAAAGTTGTTCTGAAATGTAGCGGGCGCGTTGCGGATCGCGTTCAATGATTTTGACCTGATTGGTTTGCTCAAGCGTTTGCGCTAGGCGCAGACCAATATTGCCACCACCGGCAATGACGACGCGTCGGACGGGATCTTCTAGCTTGCGCATTTCGCTCATGAACACCCGAATGTCTTCGCGCGCCGCGAGGAAGAAGACTTCGTCGCCTTCGCGAATGACCGTATCGCCTTCCGGTTCGATCGATTTGCCATCGCGGTAGATCGCAGCAATTCGGGCTTCAGCGTTGGGGATATGTTCTTTGATGTTCTTGAGCTGCTGGCCAACCAATAGGCCGTCCCGGTCAGCGCGTGCGCCGACCAAACGAACACGATCGTCGGCGAACTCCAAGACTTGTAACGCACCGGGATACAAGATGAGTTGTTCGATGTATTCACAAACCAGTTGTTCCGGGCTGATACGCACATCCACCGGCATGGATTCTTGCGCGAACAACTTTTCGGCGGTCATATATTCGGCCGCTCGAATCCGGGCAATTTTTGTCGGGGTGCGAAACAGTGAGTAAGCGACCTGACACGCGACCATATTGGTCTCGTCGGAATCAGTCATTGCGATAATGATATCGGTGTCGCGAGCACCTGCGCGCTCGAGTACATCCGGATAGCCGGCATGGCCAACGACCGTGCGGATATCGAGTCGATCTTGAAGTTCGCGAAGCACATCCGGATTGACATCAACGACGGTGACATCGTTGGCTTCCTCACGGGAAAGCTGGGTGGCTGCGCTGGCCCCGACTTGGCCGGCGCCTAGAATCAGAATCTTCATTAGCTCGGATTCTACATGAACTCTAGGTTGGCGTAGTTAAGAACCAGCCATTTCGAGCCCGCGGACTCGAAATTCACGAGGATCTTGGTATGCGCGCCCTGGCCTTCGCAATTCATGATGACGCCGTCGCCAAATTTCTCATGGCGGACCGCGCTGCCGAGCTGAACGGCCGGCGCTTCAACGGCTGACGATCGCGAGGCTGTCGGTCGCATCGCCATCGGCCGTGAAATACCAGCGCGCGGGCGAATTTCCTCCAGTAGCGATTTGGGGATCTCATTAATAAATCGGGACGGTACGCCGTAGTTGTCCATACCATGCAGGCGACGTTGCTCCGCATAAGTTAAGTAGAGCTCAGACATCGCGCGGGTGCAGCCGACGTAACAGAGCCGTCGTTCTTCCTCAAGACCCGCCGGATCGTTGATGGAACGCTGATGCGGAAATAGTCCATCTTCCATACCGCATAAGAACACCAACGGGAATTCCAATCCCTTTGCCGAATGTAGTGTCATCAATTGCACGCAGTCTTCCCACGCATCGGCTTGCCCTTCTCCGGCTTCCAACGCTGCATGTGCGAGAAAAGCATCTATCTCGGACATCGATTCTGTTTCCTGGTCCGGTGAGAATCCGCGTGCCGCACTGACCAGTTCCTCGACGTTTTCTGTGCGTGTTTGTGCCTTCTCATCGCCTTCTTTGCGATAGTGCATCAGTAGCCCGCTATGATGAATCACATGGTCGACGACCTCGTGAAGTTCGAGCGAGGTACAGTCGGCGGACATCTGCTCGATCAGATTGAGGAATTGTTTGATCGCATTGGCGCTTCGTGCCGCCAGTTGATCGGAGGCGACCGCTCCCGCAGCTCGCCATAGCGTGCAAGCGTTGGCGCGGGCGTACTTGCGGATCGTCTCGACAGTCCGCGCACCGATACCGCGTGCCGGTACGTTGACCACACGCTCGAATGCGGCATCATCGCCCCGATTGCTGACAAGCCGCATATAGGCAAGCACATCTTTGATTTCTGCCCGTTCGAAGAATCGTAAACCCCCATAAACCCGGTAAGGAATTCTGGCGTTCAGCAGCATTTCTTCGAGAACACGGGATTGTGCGTTCGAGCGATAAAGCAGCGCAGCATCATCGCGACGATTGCCCTGAGCAATCCAGTCTTTCAATCGATTTACAATAAAGTCGGCTTCGTCCCGCTCGTTGAAGGCGGCATACAACCGCAGCAAGGCACCGTCTGCATCTTCGGTCCACAGGTTCTTACCCATGCGCCCGCCATTGTTTTCGATGATGGCGTTGGCGGCATTCAGAATATTGCCTGTTGAACGATAGTTTTGTTCCAGTTTGACGATCTGTGTATCAGGAAAATCAACGCTGAATTTGCCAATATGTTCGACGCGCGCGCCGCGCCACCGGTAGATCGACTGGTCATCATCACCGACAGCGAACGGAATGGAGCCACCATCCGTTAACAACTTTAACCAGCCGTATTGGATGGCATTGGTATCCTGAAACTCATCGATCAAGACGTGTCGGAAACGACGCTGGTAATGCCCGAGCAACTCGGGGTTTTGACGCCAAAGCTCATGCGCCCGCAGCAGGATTT
Organism: Woeseiaceae bacterium; assembly: GCA_045110335.1. Taxonomy (GTDB): domain Bacteria; phylum Pseudomonadota; class Gammaproteobacteria; order Steroidobacterales; family Woeseiaceae; genus CALBPI01. The sequence goes on along the minus strand of JBGCGB010000044.1, from coordinate 49,317 downwards.
CTGCGAAATCGATTAGACCGGAGCGATCACAGGTGTCTTGATAGTCCTGATAGAACGCGATTAGGCGCTTGCGATTCGGATCGCCACCGTGATCAATATGTTGCGGGCGAAGACCTTCATCTTTGTTCGTGTTGATAAACGATTTTACTTCGCGCGGTGACCATTCAGCGTCGGCCGCGGTACTCTCTTTCATGAGACGTTTGATCAAACGATCCTGGTCAGCGCTGTCAATGATCTGAAAATTTTGCGGCAAGTTCGCTTCTTTCCAGTGGCGTCGAAGCAGGCGATGCGCAAGCCCATGGAACGTACCAATCCAAAGCTGGTTGGCCGGCATGTTCAACAGCCGCTCGACCCGCGCACGCATCTCGGCGGCGGCCTTGTTGGTGAAGGTGACGGCGAGCAGGCTTTGTGGTGGCACATGCTCAACTTGAATCAACCAGGCTGCACGGTGAACCAGCACGCGGGTCTTGCCGCTGCCGGCTCCGGCAATGACTAAAACGGGATTTGGTGGTGCGCTGACAGCCTGACGTTGTGCGTCATTCAGGCTATCGAGAATCGGGCTGACGTCCATAAGCGGAATAGTAAAACGATGACTGGCGCCAATGGCGGCGACCGGTTGTTTAGTTTATCAGAGCCGCGTGTGGCGTGAGTCGTTCAGTGGGTCGTCAAATCAAAAATGCCCCTCGAAAGGGGCAGTACTCTTGAACTCGCTAACAGCTAGGGGAGAGGATGGTTAGCGAGTTCCCGAATCACAAATGAGTCGGCTCAGTTGTTTCTTGAAACTATTGATTTCCATTGGTTTGCTGATCGTTGGTAACCAACGTGGACGATTCGCACTGCGATGATCAATGAGCAAGACTCGACGGGTGAGGAGGTGGCCGAGTCCGGCATCCAGAAAATCGATGGCCCTCGCCGAGGGCATGTTTTCAGCGATAATGATCAGATCAGGTGCCTGCATTTCGCCGAGTTGTATGGCAGTGCTGCCGTCCGTGGCCGCAACCGCTTGGTAACCGAGACTGTTCACGACCAGCGCAATAGTTTTGCACATGTCGCGGTTTTCATCGCAGATCAGCACGTGCCTGTGCTTTACTCTGGAATTCTCCGCGCTGTGTGTACCTTTCGGTACAAAAAGCATTGCTCCGTTCGTTGCCAAGATCTTTCCCTCAATCTTTGTGTCCATCCGATGGACTGGCCAATCTCGAGGTTCAAAGGTTAGGGAATCATGGGCAACAAAAATATCGGGAAAAGCCTGAAAAGGGCTAAGGGAAAACCCTTATTGGAATCAATGATTTACGGTTTCAAGGCGAACTAGTTAGTTATGTAAAGCGATGTAAGTGCTTGATTAATCAACAGTAGTCAGGCCTTCGCGAATGGCATATTTGGTCAATTCAGCCACACTATACAAATCGAGCTTCCGGCTGATTTTTCTTCGGTGCGTTTCGACTGTCTTATCACTGACGAATAATTTGGCCGCAATCTCGCGCGTTTTGTATCCCTCGGCGATCAATTCGAGCACTTGGGTTTCGCGAGCTGATAACGCCATGGTGGGGTCTTTCGACCGGTCGTTTTGTTGTCGATAGTCGCTGGCAACAATATTCGCAATTCCATCGCCTAAATAGACCTCGCCTTCTGCAACCGCATCGATTGCCGCTGATATTTCCTCAAAAGCCGACTCTTTTCGGATATACCCAACAGCACCCGCTTGCAGCATGCCTTTGATAAAACTGCGTTCCGCATGCATTGTCACGGCAATAATCTTGATGTCAGGTTGTTCCGCTAGGATTTTCTGCGTGGCGTCGATGCCATTGAGATCGGGCATAGCGACGTCCATTAACAGCAGATCCGGAGACAGTTGACGCGCTAATGCCACCGCCTCGACCCCGTTCGCACCTTGTCCAACGATCTCGATATCGGTATCGAGCCCCTGAATCAACGAAACGAGGCCGTCTCTTACGACCTGATGATCATCTACAACAATAAGCTTGATTGTCATGCTTCCAAAATACCACTTTGTTCCTGCGCCAGCGCAGGTTTTACGATCGCGCTTGTGCCGCCGCCAGGTCTGCGCTCGAAGATGGTCTCGTAATCGAAAGCGCGTAAACGCTCGCTGTTCGATAGCAGCCCTAATCCGGTATCCGAGCTAACTTTGTCTTCGTCTTGCCACCACTGCTTGTGAACACCATCGTCGCTGACCGTGATCTTTTTCAAGGTCGTGTCGCCCCAAACAACATGAACCCATATGTTCTTCCCATTGGAATGGGACAGGCTGTTATCGATGAGCTCTCGGGTTACCTCATAGAGGCTGACCATCAGCGGTTCCGAAATCTTGCAGCGTGCGCCCTCTTCCGTTAGCGCTGCGGTCATCGTACCGGACTCGGATGCCTTGTCACACAAGCTCTGAATACCAGGCGTTAAGCCGAGCTCATAAAGGACCGAAGGGCTGAGTTCTTGCACGATGCGCCGAGTCGTCGCCAACGTTTCATCGATAATAGCGGTGATTTTCTCAACGGTATCCGGAGCGGATACGCGACGGTAACGCAATTCCCCGAGCTTCATGCGGGCCACAGCGAGTTGCTGGATCAGGCCATCATGCAAGTCCACCGATGTATGGCGTCTGACCTTCTCGTCCGAGATGGTCAAGCTGGCGGCCAGCTCGCGCAGCCGTTTCTCAAATCGGGTTAGTTGAATCTGGGCACCGCGCCGAACCTGTTCACTCGCAAAAAAGTTACCCACCGAATCGAGTAGTGGCCGGGCATCCCGAAGCGCAAGTCCCTTGCGATCATAAGTGATTAACATGGCCAACCCGGTCACTTCTCGATCAACACCAACAGGTTCACAAAACAGTTCTATGTCTTTCGGTAACGACAGTGCCGTTTGTAGTTTTGGCCGTTGGCCATGCTCACGCTCATTGTAACGATAGAAAACCGGTCGGCCATCGAGCACATCGTTGAAAAACCAGCGTACAGCATTAAAACCCACGGTTTGAAGTTCTTCAGATTCCGGTGCCGCTGACCATCGGAACTCCGGCGTCATTGTCCGTGTTAAGACGTCTATCTTGTAAAGCCGACATTCGTCTGCGCCACAAAAACGGCCGATGTCTGCCAGCACATCGATCAGCGTGCGTTCGGTGTCGCCACGGTCCTGATCGTCATAAGGGTTAACAGCGAGCAGTCTGTTCGATATATCAAATTGCAGTTGCTGTTTTTCCTGTACGTAACGAAGCGCGCTTGAGAGCGCCATGCAGGCGATGCCAGTCAAGGTAAAACCGACCACCGAGGCTTGCCACTCCAGCAGCAGAAGCTTCGACGTAACGTTGTTGAAATGGCCCATCTCTGCGGTCCAACCAAAGCTGGCGACGAGCAACATCACCATCAAGTTGAGCGCAACCACCAAGCCTCTGGCTTGCCAGGAGATCCAGATCAGAATCGGTATCGCCATCCAAATCAGTACATACTCAAACCGCTCTATGTCGATGCCCGGAATCGTCGGGTAGTGGTTGAAGCCCAAGCTAACGCCTAACTGAAACAATATTGATGCAATACCGACTAATAACAGATTGATTGGTTGTTCATTAGGGGGACGACCAAACGGTAGACCCACACAGATGATGATCAATGCCATGGTTGTTGCGCCGACCATAAACGACATGCCGCTGGTCGCAATGCTCAGTGGCGTCATCGCGATATCAGGCAACATGAATCCACTTAGAATCCCGTAAGCAGCGGAGCCCGTGAGCAAGGCAAATGTGGCTGGTCTCATCAGCTCCCCGGTCAAAAGCTCACGCCGTGGTCTGGTCTGCATTGAGATGGCAAGAATTCCGATGTACGCGGCAATGAATACCACCAGAATCGCATTGACTAAGCTGGGGATAAGTTGACCATCGGTAACGGCGAGCTCGAAGCCAAAGCGCATGATTAAGCTGAGCGCGATAATGTAAGGCCACCAGCGCTGATGACTAATGGCGATAACGCCGAATATGACGCCGGCACAAGAAATTGCTTGTGCTTGACGCCCACCGCCGGAATCGAACGCAGCTTCAGCAATTAGGCACAGCGTGAACAAGCCAATGAAGAGAACTATTCGATAAGCCGCTTCTACCGGTGACTGTGCGCCAACAAAAAGACGTGAGCGAACCATCGGCTTAGTCTAGCCGATTCTTGAAAACTTCAGCAATTTCTTAAGGTCTTTCAAAAATTTCTTACGATCGGGCGAGACGTCATACTGCATCATGACGTTGCCTAACGGGTCGATGACATAAATTTTCTCGGCGTCGAGCTCGTTGAGTGCGATCCCTAGCGCCGCGCCAGTCGACGCCATATTGCCACTGACTTGTAACCCAGGATGGCGTTCGAGCATCTCCGCACTAATACTATTCGTGGGCGCGATCAACAGGCGTTCTATCCGGTCAATTTCCCGACCGGTCGCCAGTCGAATCTGGCGCAAGTCGATCAGTGTTTTGTCACAGTCGTCTGCGCAAGGCTGATCAGTCTTGAAGGCGAGCGTCCAGCGGCCCCGTAAACCGGTGTCAAAGTGTAGTTTTGCATCCAATGAAACGGGCGGCTGTATGAGCGTGCCGTAGTTGACCTGGCCACGATCGCCGCCAGTACTGCCGGTAAAATACATCGCAATGGCGACCAGCAAGGGGCCGAAGAAAACCAGCGCAAGTAGGATGAGTTGTCGACGGCCTTTCGCAAGTTTGGCATCAGTCATCGTCATTGTTCTCCGTGTGCCCGCGTTTTCGCCAGGCAATTAGCATTAATAGTGTCAAAGCGACGGTCAGCGCAAACCACTGCACCGCATAGCCGAGGTGTCGTTCCGGTGGCAGTCCCCCCGGTTTCCAGTCTTGTTCGAAACCAGCGCTCTCTGGACTATCGAGTTGTAGCGCCCAATCGACCAGCGTTTCATCAAGTAGTGTCGAAACATCTGCGATGGTCGGGTACTGAAGAATTGTCGGCCATATGGAAACCGTCGTTGGTTGCTCGCCGAGTTTAAGTCCGCCGGTCGGCAATCGACCTATTCTGCCGGTCAGTATGATCGTTTCGCCATCGATCTCTAGGTTCCCGATGGGCTTTCGGTCTGCCGTTTGTGGAATCCAGCCGCGATTGACTAAGATCAGCCGATTATCGTCCATGCGGAATGGGGTCACGACATAAAAGCCATTGCGTGACTCACGAACAATGTTATCGATCAAAATCTGCCGATCACTATTGAATTGGCCTGTGATGACGACACGGCTAAACGGCACGGCGATTGGATCCTCGATGTTCTCGAGCGCCACGGCTTCTTCACTGACGCTTTCAAACGAGGCAAGTTGCGCTGTGCGGAAGTGATACTTGTCCAGCTGCCAGTTTCCCAGCCACAGCATCGTCGGCGTCAGGATGACGTAAACCAACACAACCGGCCAGATGGCTCTGCGAGGTTTGGTGTCGTTCACGCTATAATGCCCTCATATTCAACAGTGTTAGACGTTATGCGAATTATCCTCATCCTTTTTCTCGTCGCGATTATCTATTCGCTGGCTTCCGGTTTGTACTATCTGACCAATGATCAACAAGACTCTGGTCGTCTCGCCAAGGCGTTGACCTGGCGCATTGGCCTGTCCATCGGTTTGTTTTTGCTGCTTATCATCGGCGGCATGATGGGCTGGATCACGCCGGGTCAGTTGTAGCATAAAAAAAGCCGGATGCAGCGTCAGCCACCACCCGGCTTTGTAGCGACCTGACGTCGCTTTGTCTTTTGGCTTACATCCAGTAAACGAAGATATACAAGCCCAGCCAGACGACATCAACAAAGTGCCAGTACCAGGCAGATGCTTCGAAAGCGAAATGTTGCTTGGCCGTGAAGTGACCGCGCATCACGCGAATCCAGACAATAAACAGCATCAGCGCGCCGATGCTTACGTGCATGCCGTGGAATCCGGTCAACATGAAGAAGGTCGATCCGTAGATGCCCGATTCCATGGTCAGATTTAGCTCATGGTAAGCATGGATGTACTCGACCGCTTGCAGATAGACAAAGATAAAGCCCAGCAAGAAGGTGAGTCCGAGGAATATTTTGACTTGATTGCGATGATCTTCACGCAGTGCATGGTGAGCGATTGTGATCGTCACACTACTGGTCAGCAGGATGAGCGTGTTGATCAATGGAAGCCCGAATGGACCCATTGCATCGAATTCGCCACCGACACCTGATGGCCCGTTGGTTGGCCACATCGCCTCGAAACCGGGCCACAAGAGTAGTCCGGTAAAGAAGTTGTTCGAGCCACCTTCGAGCCACGGTAGCGCCATGTTTCGTGTGTAGAACAGTGCGCCGAAAAACGCCGCAAAGAACATGACTTCAGAGAAGATGAACCAGCTCATGCCCATGCGGAATGATTTGTCCACCTGGCCTGAGTAGATGCCGCCTTCACTTTCGTCGATGACGTTGCCGAACCAGCCGAACATCATGCCGATGACGGTGAGTAGGCCTAGCGCAAACAGGTAAGGCCCGATATCGCCGCCGTTCAACCAGCCGCTAACGCCGACCATCGTGAACAACAGTCCGATGGAGCCGACGACCGGCCAATGGCTGCCGTGCGGTACGTAATATTTGTCGTTTGTATTTGTGGCCATGTTTGGCTGTCCCAATGTTGTGTTGTCGCGCGCTATCGAAGTACCGCGCCTTTTTCTATTTTAAAGAGAATTGTTGGCTGTCGCATCTATGTTGAAGAACGTGTAATCCAACGTGATCGTATCGATATAGCTCGGCAGATCCCGGTCAATCATGAATCGCAGCGGCATTTCCTTCGCTTCCAGCCCTTCAAATGGCTGATTATTGAAGCAAAAGCATTCGGTTTTCTTGAGATGTACGCCAGCTTTGTTCGGATAAACGCTTGGAATCGCTTGGGCAACTCTGGGCATATCCGTCAAATTGGTGGCGATAAAGTTGGCGTCGTAAATTTTGCCAATTTCCACGTCCATGCTGGTGACTTCAGCTTCGAACGCGTAGGGCGCGTACTCATTCACTGAGGTTGTGAACTGAATCGTTACGGTACGGGATTCGCCTTGCTGTTCTGAAAGCGCAACCGGTGCCTCATTTGTTCGACCACCGACGCCGGTAATTTCGCAAAATGCGTCGTACAACGGTGGCATCAAAAAGAACGCGAACGTGAACGTGCCCACGGACATGAGCACCAGCTTCAAAGGCAGCCAGGGATCTTGTCGCACAGACACTAGGCGCCGCCTTGACTGCGCAACACACCGGCCGCGATAAAGGCGACGTAAACACCGACGGCGACTGCGATGAGTAGCCAGGTGTTCCGCTTAACGCGCCGGTTCTTGTTGCTTTGTTCTGCCACAGTCATTTCGAGTACGTGCCGGTTACTTGATAACCGGTGCTTCGTCGAAGGTATGGTGTGGTGCAGGTGAAGGTACCGTCCACTCCAGACCTCTCGGGTTGTCCCAAACTTCAGCCGTTGCTTTCTTACCGCCACGTGCACATTGAACAATGATCAGTACGAACAGCAACTGCGATAGTCCGAAACCAAACGCGCCTACGGTCGCAACGAAGTTGAAGTCGGCGAATTGAGTGGCGTAATCCGGTATCCGTCGTGGCATGCCGGCCAGTCCGAGGAAGTGCATCGGGAAGAACGTCAGGTTGACGAAGAAAGTTGTCAGCCAGAAGTGGGTCTTGCCGAGTGTCTCGTTGTACATATGGCCGGTCCATTTCGGCAGCCAATAATAGACACCGGCGATGATCGCGAAGATCGCGCCGGGAACGAGGACGTAGTGGAAATGCGCCACGACAAAGTAGGAGTCATGGTATTGGAAATCGGCGGGCACAATGGCCAGCATCAATCCAGAGAAGCCACCGATCGTAAACAGGAACAAGAACGCCACGGCGAAGAGCATGGGCGTCTCGAAGGTCATCGCGCCTTTCCACATGGTCGCTGACCAGTTGAAGACTTTGACGCCTGTCGGTACGGCGATGAGCATGGTCGTGAACATGAAGAACAACTGACCGGTCAGTGGCATGCCCGCGGTGAACATGTGGTGCGCCCAGACGATGAACGACAGGAACGCGATACTCGCGGTCGCATAGACCATGGAGTCGTAGCCGAACAACGGTTTACGGGCGAAGGTCGGAATGATCTCGGACACAATACCAAACGCCGGCAGAATCATGATGTAGACCTCGGGGTGCCCGAAGAACCAGAAAATATGCTGGAACATCACGGGGTCACCACCACCGGCCGCACGGAAGAAGCTTGTGCCGAAGAATTGGTCGGTAAGCAGCATCGTGACTGCGCCAGCCAGTACCGGCATAACAGCGATCAGCAGGTACGCGGTGATCAACCAAGTCCAGACGAACAGCGGCATTTTCAGCAACGTCATGCCAGGCGCACGCATGTTCATGATCGTCACGATGATGTTGATCGCGCCCATGATCGAAGAGATACCCATCAAATGGACGGAGAAAATCAGCATCGGGAAGGCGTCACCGGTTTGCAGCACGAGCGGTGGATACATGGTCCATCCGCCGGCAGGCGCGCCACCCGGCATGAACAGTGTCGACAACAAAATGCCAAACGCTGCAGGGAGAATCCAGAACGACCAGTTGTTCATGCGCGGCAACGCCATATCTGGCGCACCGACCATCAGAGGAATCATCCAGTTGGCCAGGCCTACAAACGCGGGCATGACCGCACCGAAGATCATGATCAACGCATGCATCGTCACCATCTGGTTGTAGAAATCAGGCTGCACGAATTGCATGCCAGGCTGACCGAGCTCGGTTCGGATAACCAATGCCATGGCACCGCCGACGAACAACATGATCAGGCTGAAAATCAAATACATCGTGCCGATGTCTTTGTGGTTGGTTGTGAATAACCAGCGCTTGATACCGGTGAGTTCCGGTCCGTGGTCGTCGTGATGGTTAGCTGTATCTGTAGCGGCGCTCATGTGCTCTGCTCCTGAAAATCCCCGAATAACGCATGTCGCGTTGCCCGTTCTTAATCTGTGTTGTGTTAGTCGTTAGCGGCAAGTTTAGGTGTATCGATACCTTGCTCGATTTGCATGGCAGCGATACGTGCGTCGAATACATCCTGCTCGAGGACTTCAACAACGATCGGCATGAAACCGTGGTCTTGTCCGCAAAGCTCTGCGCATTGACCGCGATAGATGCCGGGCTCTTCCGCTGTAAACCACACCTGATTGATGTAACCCGGAATGGCGTCCTTCTTGATCGCGAAGTCGGGCATCCACCAGGCATGCAGTACGTCGTTTGATGTGATCAAGACGCGCACCTTCTTATTCACCGGTACGACGACATGGTTGTCGACTTCCAGCAGATAGTTCGGCACGGACTCGGGGTCGATACCGGAGTTCTTACGACGTGCGTCGTTGCTGGTGCGGGCAAGATTCGAATAGAAGCTGACGCCTTCGTCCAGGTACTCGTACTGCCACTTCCATTGATAAGCGGTTGCTTTGATCGTGATGTCCGGGTTGCGGTCATCTTCGATCTTGATCATCGTTTTGGCAGCAGGCACGGCCATTGCCACCAAAATCACCACGGGAATCAATGTCCATATGATCTCGGCTTTGGTGCTATGCGAAAAAGTCGCCGGTTCAACGCCTCGGGATTTCCTGTGCAACACGAGTGCAAGGATCATCCACCCGAAAACGAAGATGGCAATCGCCACGCAGACCCAGAAGATCAGCATGTGAAGTCCGTAAATCTCACGGCTGAGTGCGGTTACGCCCTCGCGCATGTTGAGGTCCCAGGCGGCGAAAGCGCCACTGCTCGGCAGTAGGGCGGCAAACGTCAAGGCCAGTTTGCTTTTCATAGTCATGTTGTTGTGATCTCTTTATCGGTGCCCGATTTTGTAAGTGATGCCCGTCGTTGTGAGTCAGTCGAGCATAAATCTGTCGTGAAGCTAAGGGCTTGCACGCAGTTCCTCATTATAGCTGTAATTGTTCTGATTTTGGCGACCTAGTTCGCTTTTGTATCCTGTCATTTCGCCAAAATTCACCGCGGGTTGCTGATGTAGCTGCTTTGTCTAAGCACTTCCGTGATTCTGGCTTTCAATGAGCGTTTTTCGCTATCGACCAAAAACCGGCCGACTGAATGACTTTTGTTGCCTTGCGTTAGGGTTAAATCCAACTGGTTTCCCCGGCGTCGCAGACGCGGCTTGGTCCATGCGCTTTGCAGCGTGGCTATCTCGTCCGGCGCCTCTCCCGCTCGCCAGCGCCTCACGACCACATGCTGATGGTCGATTTCGATGCATTCTTTGGTTTGAGCCGTCTTCCAGTGATAGCTGAGTGCCCAGGCTAAACCGGCCAACTCAAGACCCGCGAACGGCAGTATTGGCCAAAAACCGCGTGTTGCGAAGAAACCCGCCACAAAGAGGCTGGTCGCTGCGACTAGTGCGAAAAACCATTTGGCTTCATCGGCGGTCATTGAGCAATTTGCGGAGAGTTCGAAACGGTGCACTGGCGCTATCCCTTTGCCGTGTTGGTTAAATAATAACCAGTTGTGCGCCGATGAGCAATTAAAACTACTGTGCAACCATTGTCTAAAAATCTATTGAGATCAGGTGTTTAGTGTCTTGCTATTGTCGCTTTCGGATAGCACCGGGTGCAATTCTGACTTCACTAACACTCGAGCTTTTCTGACGATTAGCGTGCGCGCCGAATGCATGTCCGAACACTAATTCAACGGTGATATTCAGTGGACCGGTGGTTGGCATTAATCGTTGGCAAAACGTTTGCCAGCGTGTCTTGCTGGTCAGTGTGCGCCGTCTGTTAGCCAGCACATTTCGGGCGCCGGCGGCGTTTAGGTCTTGCCAAAGCTTCTCCAGCTGGTGGTAGGTGATCGTCAATTTCTCAACATCTAATACAGGCTCACGCAATCCGGCTCGTCCCAGTGCATCGCCGACATCATGCATATCCGCAAAGCTGGCCACGTGCTCTGCCGGCGTATCGTCGAAGGCCCAAGCCTCACGCAGTTCGGCAAAGGTATCCGGGCCCAACGTCGCGAAACTGAACACGCCTTCCGGGTGCAGGCAGCGGGCGGCTTCTTTGATCAATGCATCGGGTGTCGCGTAACGGGTCATGGATAAGTTGGCGAGAATGAGGTCAGCGCTTTGGTCTTCGAGATTGAGCTGGGTCAGTGGCTGGTCCGAGATCGCGCTGACGCGGCGTCGTTGCCAAAAGCGTGGTTTGGGCAGTTTCTCTAGCCTTCCCGGTACAGGCTCGACGCAGCGTACTTCAGACGACGGATATCGTTCGATCAGTGCATTGCCTAATGCGCCATCCGCTGCGCCCAGATCGACGATGATTTTCGGATCCAGTGTCAGCAAGTCTAGCCGCGAGAGCAGCTCTTCTCCGGTTCGGCCTGCAATGAAGCTGGTCATGCCGGCTGACGAACGGATGCGTTGTGTCAGTGCGTTTTCGTCGATTTCGTTGTAAAGATCTGAGTCCATGCGGGGATTATTCCGTGAATAGGCGACTTATGCAGAGAATTTCGCCGAGGTTGCCGGTTCATGATGATGTTCATGGCACAGCATGCAACATGGTTGGGACGTCTCAAAGCATCGGGTTTGGTACCCGGCGCAATGTGCCGTTGTTGTGGTCTGCCGGCCGCATCGGCGCTTTGCGAAGCATGTTGCAATGATTTTCCGATGGTTCACAACACCTGCGTTACTTGCGCGGCCCGTCTCGCCGAAGCCGCGCCCTTATGCGGTCATTGTTTGGGTAGTGAGCGCTATCTATCCACGCTGAGTGCTCCTTACGATTACGCATTTCCGCTCGACAAATTACTGGCGCAGTTCAAATACCAACCAGACTTGTCGCTGCTACCTGCTTTGGTGGTGCTGCTGGAAAGAGCCCGCGAAAAATTACCATCGGCTGTCGATGCATTGATTCCTGTTCCCTTACATTGGTCGCGCCAGTATCAGCGAGGCTTTAACCAGGCGCAGATGCTGGCGCGCCAAATGGCCCGGCAAACCGGTCTATCGATGGATGCGGGGCTTACCAAGCGCATACGCAAGACGCCAGCGCAGGCGTCCCTTCCTCAAAAAGCGCGCGAACGAAATGTGCGAGATGCGTTTCAGGTGAGTGCCGCGGTGCGCGGTATGCGAGTTTGTATTGTCGATGACGTGGTGACCACCGGCGCAACGATGAACGCGTTGGCGCTGGCGTTGAGGGCAGCGGGCGCTCGCGATGTGACTGGCTTTGCGCTGGCTAGAGCGACCGGTCAGGTTTGATACAGGTAGTGCAAGGCAAGGCCGATAAAAATCACCATGCCAATGTAGTGATTGTTGAGGAACGCCTGAAAACAAGCCATTCGCTCGCGATCGCGGATCAGGTGTTGCTGATACACCATAAAGGCAGCACTGATGACAACACTGACATAGTACCAACCGGTGAGTTCGAGACGCCCACCCAGCATGATTAGCGCGATCAGCATCATGCATTGCAGCGCGCCAATCACGAACCGGTCAGCATCGCCGAACAGGATGGCCGTTGAGCGGATGCCCGCAATCAAATCATCGTCTCGATCGCACATCGCATACATCGTGTCGTAGATCACGGCCCACACAACGGTGATAGCGAACAAAAACCAGGCGATGGGATCAATGGCGCCGGTCTGTGCGGCGAACGCCATCGGGATTGCCATGGCAAACGCGAGCCCTAAAATTAGCTGTGGCACCGATAAGAAACGCTTCATAAACGGATAGGCCACCATGAGCAAGGTTGCCGCGACGGCCAGCACTTGCGTCAACGGGTTCAACATGGCGACCAGCCCGATGGCGATCAAGCCCAGCCCGACGAACAACGCGATCGCCTCGGCTGTGCCGATTTCGCTGTTAGCCAGCGGACGGTTGCGTGTTCTTTTAACATGCTGATCCAGTTTTCGGTCGGCGACGTCATTGATAACACAACCGGCTGATCGGGTGACCACGGCGCCAATCGCAAAAATAATTAGAATGTCGGCATCGGGTTTTCCGCTGCCGGCGACCCATAACGCCCAAAGCATGGGCCATGCGAGCAACCAAATACCGACCGGCCGGTCGAGACGCATCAGGCGGGCATAGATATCGAGTTGCTTGATCACTTGTTGGAATAAGGTGTTTGACGTCTTTGCCATGGCTTAATCCATCATTCTCGGTGTGCCGAGCAGTGTCTCGGTCATATGTTCGATGAGCAACAGTGACCCGCCTTCAACATCAAAAACAGAACGTCGCGCCCAGGCGCCGTCGATACTGCCGAACGGCGCAGGCGTTTGCGGCGAACGCAAAAAGCGCATTGGCGAGCGCTGTGCATACTCGCGTTTGGCCAGTGCATTGCCCAGCACGCTGTGATCGAGTCCGGTAAACCACGGGTTGGCCTCGCAAGCGGTTTGCGGCATGAAGCTCACGGCATGAATCAGCAATGCATCACCGCTCGTGATCGTGATTTCTCGCAACCAGCCTTCATGCCCATCATCGGCCAGCAACGAATGCGCCGCTTCTGGCAATGTTGCTTCACCGGCGGCGATGACGGTGAGCGCCATCGTCGACTCGAACGAGCGGACGATATCGGCCGTGACCAAGCGGTCTATGTGCAGCCAATCGGCGGCATGGCCCGACACATTTGCATGCTCGCGCCAGCCGGCTAGAAAAAGAGGATCGCCCGCGGGCTTTACTTGCGTCATCGATGGTTGGGTCGGTGATTCATGACACTTATTCTAAACGTTCCCGTAACGGCTCGCGCTGCCAATCCAGCGATCGATGACTTGCGTCACCTTTTCAGGTCCTTCCGGGTTGTCATCGGCCAGGAGATGGTTTGCCGCTGTTTGCACAACAGGCAGTAGATCCGCGTCGCGCGAAAGATCTGCGATGCGTAGGTTAATGCTGCCAGTCTGCTTGGTCCCGAGCACCTCGCCCGGGCCACGCAACTCGAGGTCACGCTGTGCGATAACGAAGCCATCATTGCTTTCCCGCAGCACCGATAGACGGGATTTTGCCATCTTGGAGAGCGGCGCTTTATACAACAACACGCAACTGCTACTGACGCTGCCCCGACCTACTCGACCCCGCAGCTGGTGCAGCTGCGAAAGTCCCATTCGTTCGGCATTTTCGATGATCATCAGGCTCGCATTGGGTACATCGACACCCACTTCGATCACGGTTGTTGCGACGAGCAGGTCAGTCTTACCGGCGCTGAACGCGCTCATCACCGCTTCCTTATCAGCGGCCTTCATGCGCCCGTGAATCAGTCCGACCTTTAAATCGGTGAGCATCTCTTGCAATGCGGCGTGAGTCTCTTCCGCCGCCTGGTAATCGAGCACTTCGGAGGTCTCAACGAGTGGGCAGACCCAGTAGGCTTGCTGGCCGCTATGGCAGGCATCCTTCACGCGTTGAATCACTTCTTCCCGCCGCGTTTCTGGGATCACGACGGTGCTGACCGGCGTGCGACCCGGCGGCAGCTCGTCAATGATGGACGTATCCAGATCCGCATAGGCGGTCATCGCCAGCGTGCGCGGAATCGGTGTCGCGGTCATGACCAACTGATGAGGTACGACGCCATTCGTTTGGCCTTTCTCCCGAAGCGCTAGGCGCTGATGGACGCCGAATCGATGCTGTTCATCGATGATGACGAGACCCAGTCGGGAGAACGTCACGCCCTCTTGAAACAGCGCGTGGGTGCCGAGAATCATCTGCGCGCTGCCGTCGGCGATTTGCGCCAGCGCTTCACGGCGTGGCGCGGCCCGCAAGCTACCGGATAGCCAGGCTGTTTTGATGCCTAACGGCTCAAACCAGACTTCGAAATTCTTAAGGTGCTGCTCCGCAAGCAGCTCCGTAGGCGCCATCATCGCGCACTGTAAACCGGCTTGAATGGCGGCTAATACGGCCGCGGCTGCGACGACCGTTTTCCCCGAGCCGACATCGCCCTGAACGAGCCGAAGCATCGGCTTCGGTTGTCGCATATCTTGATCAATGTCACCCAATACCCGTTGCTGAGCGTCGGTCAGCGTGAACGGCAAGCTGTCCAAAAACTGGCGCTTCAATGCGGCGTTTGGATCAATGGCGGTGGCCGGGTCGGACTGAATGCGCTGCCTCAGCGCACGCAAACTTAAATATTGCGCGAGCAGTTCCTCAAGCGCGAGGCGGCGTTGTGTGGGGTGCATGCCCTCTGCCAGCAAGCCGAGATCCGTGCCGGGCGGTGGCGAATGTAGATGCAACAAGGCCGATTCAAGCGTTGGCAAGTCTTGCTTGTCTCGTACGAACGCTGGCAGGACTTCGACCGGAGATTCATCGACTAACAAACTTAATGCCTGCTTCACTAACATGCGCAATCGACCCTGATTCAAACCTTCGGTCGTTGGATAGATGGGTGTCAGTGTGTCATCAGTCTCTGCATCATCGCCGGTTCTCAGTTCGCGATACTCGGGATGTACCATTTCCGGTCCGCTCGTTGTGCGTCGCACGTCCCCATAGCAGCTGATCGTGATGCCGCGCTTGAGACGATCGCGTTGGGCGTTCGAAAAATAGAAGAAGCGAAGCGTAATTTGTCCGGTGCCATCGCCGACTTTGACTAGCAATGACCGGCGGCCACGAAAAACAACTTCCGACAAAAGCACTTCGCCCTGAATCAGGCAGCGTGTGCCATGTTGCAAGCTACCAATCGGCGTGACAAGCGTCCGGTCTTCATAGCGTAACGGCAGCAAAAACAACAGGTCTTCGACGTGCCGGATATCAAGCTTAGTGAGTTTTTCCGCCATCGCTGGACCCACGCCGCGAAGCGTGGAAACGGAGGCGCCCAGTTTGCTCATTGCTGCGCGGTTTACAGTGCCAGTATGGCGTCAGCTTCCACATCAACGCCGCGTGGCAGACTAGCGACGCCGACGGCGGCGCGTGCTGGATAAGGCGCTGATAGAAAGGTTTCCATGACTTCGTTGAGTGCGGCGAAATCGTTGAGATCCGTCAGAAAAACGGTGATCTTGACGGCATCACTCAAGCTGCCGCCGGCTGCGTTTGCGACCGCTTCCAGGTTGTTCATGACCTGCGTTGCACGGGCCTTGAAATCGCCGTCGACGATTTCCATCGTATCGGGATGGAGTGGGATCTGGCCGGACAGAAAGACCATATTGCCGGTCTTGATCGCTTGTGAGTAAGTGCCGATGGCGCCTGGCGCATCAGTGCTGGCAATCGCTTCTTTAGACATGGTCGCTCCACCATTCTGAAATTGATGCCGGATTATATCGCCGATTGAGTGGCTTGCGCTTGCTCAAGCAAGATTTCGTGTGACGCGGCTTACGCTCTTCATCGCACGGATACTGCGAATGACGTCCGCCAGGTGCTTACGATTGATGACCTCGATACGGAACGACAGCGTCGAGGTCTCGAGGTCGCGAGAGTTTACATCGACCTGATCAATGTTGGAGCGAACGCCCGAGATGGTGGCGGCCACTTCCGCGAGTACGCCCATGCGATTCACGGCTTCAACCGTCAGCTGGACATAAAAGTGTTCATCGATGTCCGACAACCAGTCGACCTCAATCCATTTCTGCGCGTGTTTGCGGAAACTAGCGAGATTGCCGCACTGGGTGCGATGAATGACGATGCCGCGGCCCGAGCTGAGATAGCCCATGATCGGATCGCCGGGTATTGGAGAGCAACACCGCGCATAACTGACGATCATGCCTTCGGTGCCGGCGATGGTTAACGGTCGATCAGTCTCGTCTTGATCAGGCGCATCTTTTGCGGCCAAATTTCTGGCGGCCAGTGGTGCCAGCCGTTCGCCCAAGCCGAGTTGCTCGAAGAGTTCGGTTTCGTTGTTGAGCCCGAAGTTTTCGAGTAACGCTTTCATGCGCGCTTTGGGTACTTTCCGAATAGATAAGCTGAACTCTGCCAAGGCCTGGTTCAACATACGTTTGCCAAGATCACGGGCTTCGTCGAGTTGCAGGTTGCGCAGATACAGCCGGATCGCCGTGCGCGCTTTTGCGGTGACGACAGAGTTCACCCAAGCCGGGTTGGGCTTGGCGCCTTTTGCCGTGATGATCTCGACGGTCTGGCCATTGACGAGTTTGGTGCGTAGTGGCACCAACCGGCGATCGACTTTAGCAGCGACGCAGCGGTTGCCGACATCGGTATGAACCGAGTAAGCGAAGTCGACCGGTGTCGCTCCGCGCGGTAAACGGAGAATGTCGCCCACCGGCGTGAAGACATAGACCTTGTCCGGAAACAGATCGACTTTGACGTTTTCCATGAACTCTTCCGAATTCTCGGATTGGTCCATTTCCATCAATTTTCCAAGCCACTCGCGTGCCCGCAGCTGAGACTTGCTGGCTTGTTGCTCGGTGGCTTTATATTGCCAATGCGATGCGATGCCGTCTTCGGCCAGCATGTCCATGGCAGACGTTCTGATCTGAACTTCGAGCGGCATACCGCGTGGCCCGAAACACGTGGTGTGCAGTGACTGATAGCCGTTGACCCGCGGTATCGCGATGTAATCCTTGAAACGGCCGGGCATTGGTTTGTAAAGTTTGTGAACGACGCCCAACGTGCGATAGCAGGTGTCGACTGAGTCAACCACGATACGGAAACCGTAAACATCTACGATCTCGCTAAGCGAAGAATGTTTGCGCTGCATTTTTTGATAAATGCTGTAGAGGTTTTTGCGCCTTCCAAGCACCTCGCCTTGCACATTATGCGCATGCAGGGCGGCGCCAAGTGTCTCAGTGAGTTGTTTGACAACCTGGCGTTGGTTGCCGGCCGCTTTGCGAATCGCGTTCAGTAAGACTTGATAGCGATACGGATGCAGATGACGGAAGCCGAGTTCTTCGAGTTCTGTCTTGATGATGTTGATGCCAAGCCGGTTGGCAATTGGCGCGTAAATCTCGAGCGTCTCGCGGGCGATGCGGCGTTGTTTCTCAACCGGCATCGAGTCGAGCGTGCGCATGTTGTGCAGGCGGTCGGCGAGCTTGACGAGAATGACACGGATATCTTCGATCATCGCGAGCAGCATTTTGCGGAAGCTGCTGGCCTGAGCTTCAGCTCGGCTTTTGAACTGGACCTGATCGAGTTTGGTGACGCCGTCGACGAGCGTCAGTACGGCTTTGCCGAATTTTTCTTCGAGTTCTTCACCGACGGCCGACGTGTCTTCAATGACATCATGCAGAATGGCTGCGGCGATGGTCTCGTGATCCATCCGCATATCGGCGAGGATCGTTGCCACGGCGACCGGATGGCTGATGTACGGCGCACCCGATTTACGTTTCTGGCCGTGATGCGCTGCAGCGCCGAACTCATAGGCTCTCATGACCTCCTGAATTTGTTCAGAAGGCATGTAGGCTTTCAGGGCATCGAGCAGTTTCGGAAGGCCGGTCGCCCAACGGCTGTTGGGAATACGTGAGAGCAGATTGGTCGCAACATCAAGCCCTCGCTCCCCTACGCTGGACATGTTGAGTGTCCTTTGTGGAGCGGTCTGCCGGGTTGGCAATCCGCGCGGGTGCTAGTCACCCAGTCCCAGTGCGCGCAATGGCATAACGTCTTCATGGATCGGTTCCGGGCGAATGAATTCCTCGGGCGGCAGATCCGGCTCGTCGAGAATAGAGGCCGTCACATTGCCTTCGGCGATTTCACGGAGCGCGACAACGGTGGGCTTATCATTTTCCCACTCAAGCGTTGCATCAGCGCCATTGGCGAGTCTGCGAGCGCGCTTGGCGGCGATCAGCACTAGATCAAAGATGTTGTCGACTTTCTCGAGGCAGTCCTCGACGGTAATTCTGGCCATGGTTCATTCGGTCTCTATTAAAGCGATCGGTCAGTTTACGCGATTGAATTGGCGCTTGGCTATAGTTCGGCCGACAAAAACCGGGCTTTATTCGATGTATTTAGCCGGAAGCGAGAATATTGCGCATGATTTGCTCGGTTCGCTGGGTGCCGACCCGATTTCTACGCAGTTTGCCAAGCGCAATGCCGGCCAGTTCATCCAGTGCCTGGTCGAGTTGGTCATTAACAACGATGTAGTCGAATTCGCGCCAATGCGACAAATCATCCAATGAGTCCCGGAGACGCCTGGCGATGACCGCTTCCGAGTCTGTGCCGCGATTGTTCAGGCGTTGCGCCAGTGCGGCGACGGATGGTGGCACGATAAACACCGAGCGACACTCAGGCATCGCAGTGCGAACTTGATCGGCCCCTTGCCAGTCGATTTCAACAATGACATGCCGACCGCGTTTAAGCTGCTCGTTCACGGCATCACGGCCGGTCGCATAATAGTTGTCGAATACTTGTGCATGTTCGAGGAAGGCGCCTGATTGCTGCAAGGCATTAAAAGTTTCGAGGTCAACAAAGTGATAGTCCTTGCCGTCCGTTTCGGTTTTGCGTTGCGGGCGCGTCGTGTAAGACACCGAAAACTCAAATTCTGGATGGCGTTCGATCAGTCCTCGCACCAGCGTGGTCTTGCCAGCGCCGGACGGTGCCGAAACGACGACTAGGCGACCTTTCCGCTTACTCAATGTTCTGCACCTGCTCGCGCATTTGTTCAATGGCGACTTTCATATCTACGATCGCCTTGGTCGTGTCACCGTCGGCAGATTTGGAGCCGATGGTGTTCGCTTCGCGGTTGAATTCCTGAATCAGGAAATCCAGTTTTCGACCGCAGGGCCCGCCCTCGGCGAGGATATTGCGCAGCTCGGCCGAATGACCGGTCAGCCGATCCAGTTCTTCGTCGATATCGAGCTTCTGAGCTAGTAAAACAAGCTCTTGCTCCAGACGATCCGGATTCGCTTCGACATCCAATTTGGCGACTTTTTCGCGAATCCGGCTTTGCATGGCGTCGACAACGATTGAGCGCCTAGCCGCAATATCACTGGCAAGGCGCTCGATGTCATCGCAGCGCGTTAGTAACGTCTCTTTCAAATGCGCGCCCTCCCGCTGGCGCATTTCTGCTAAGGATTGCAGTGCGGTCTGCAGCAGGCCAATGATCTCGTCTTTGAGGGCTTCGCCGTCGGGTTTGCTCTCGCGAATAACCCCGGGCCACTTCATCACGTCAATCAGCGATGGCGTCTTGGCGCCGCCATACGTTTTATCAATCGTCAGTGAGGCATCACGCAGGGAACGGAGTAAATTAAGGTCCAGATCCAGACGCGGCTGTTCCGATGCGTTGAAACTGATGCTTAATACACAGTCGACTTTGCCGCGGTTTAGCTGTTGTCCAACTTCGGTGCGCATCGCCGGTTCTAGCGCACGCAGACTGTCGTGCAGTCGCAACGATACATCCAGATATCGGTGATTTACGCTGCGTAGTTCCCAGCAAAGCATCGCGTTCGGCGTTTCGCGTTCGGCGCGCGCAAAGCCGGTCATGCTGTGTATTCGTTCGTTCATTTCGGTGGCGGTCTCTATCAGCTCTTTTCGGAGCAGTTTTTGTTCGGTCTTACTGTGCGCCAGGTCATAGCTTTGCGACGCAACAGCCGGTAATGTTACCCGACCTGAGTCCGTGACGTTTGTGCTGTGACGTGATGGAGTCATTGTTTTGGCCTTCGCAAACGTGAAGGACGGGCTCTAGTTTGCCAACGGACGGCCCACAGCGCTACGGATGACACAGAACTGGCGTGAAGATCGAATATTCAAAATTAAGCCTGATCGGGAAGCGCAAGGATAATCAGGATCGTGTGGCGATCTCTTTGGGCAAGGAAGCCGCGCTATTGCTGGTTTTCGACGGTATGGGTGGCCATGCCGGTGGCGCTGCAGCGGCGGAAACCGCGTTGGCTGTCGTTCAGGATATTTTTTCTAAAACACCCCAACCTATTCTGGATCCGCAAGGCTTTCTTTACCGCGCGGTGAGCGCCGCGCATGACAAAGTCGTCGTACTGGGTAAGAACCAGCCCGTCGATCAACGGCCGCGAGCAACCTGTGCGATCGGTTTGGTGCAGGACGACGCCTGTTACACCGTGCATGTTGGCGATTCGCGCATCTATATGCTGAGTGAGCGTAAAGTGAAGCATGTCACGCGGGATCATTCGCACGTTGAAGTGTTGATACACGAAGGTGTGATCAGTCGCGATGAGGCGCACACACACCCTATGCGAAATTACGTCGAATCTTGCTTGGGCGGCGATATGGCGCTGCCGGGCATCACTGTCTCGAGGCAGCGGGCGCTAGAGCCTGGTGATGTGCTGTTGCTGTGCACCGATGGCCTGTGGTCTGGCCTGGACGACGAGCAAATGATCGATTTGGCCTATCAAATGAAAACGCCATTTCCGACGGTGCTGAAAGTGATGTGCGAGGTAGCCATCAAGAACAATGGTAAGCGCGCAGATAATACGAGCGTCGCTGCGCTGCGATGGGCATCCGCCTGACCCCTATCCCGGAGCTCAATGCTCTATAATCCGGGGCGCCGATAATGGCCATCTAACCGGAATACCAAAATGCAAAGACCAAGCGGCCGCGCCGTAGACCAGTTGCGCGCAATCGACATTCAAACGGGATACACCAAGCATGCCGCAGGCTCGGTGCTCATTAGTTGCGGGGATACCCGCGTCCTATGCACCGCGAGCGTTGAGTCGCGCGTGCCGCCCTTCCTGCGCGGAAAAGGCCAGGGTTGGGTGACCGCCGAGTACGGGATGTTGCCAGGATCGACGAATACACGCAGCGGCCGCGAGGCGGCTCGTGGCAAGCAATCGGGACGTACTCAGGAAATTCAGCGGTTGATCGGCCGCTCTTTGCGGGCTGTCGTTGATTTGCGGGCGCTTGGCGAACGCACCGTTACGTTGGATTGTGATGTCTTACAGGCTGACGGCGGTACCCGTACAGCCTCGATTACCGGCGCCTACGTAGCGTTGAGTTTGGCGGTACGTGGTTTGATGGACAAGCGCGAGCTTAAGAAAGATCCCTTACATGGCGCCATCGCCGCGATTTCCGTCGGCATCTATGACGGCGAGCCCGTGCTTGATCTGGATTACGCCGAGGACTCGCAAGCCGAGACCGATATGAACGTCGTCATGAACGACGCCGGTGGCTTCATCGAAGTGCAAGGCACAGCTGAAGGTCATGCCTTCCGACGTGAAGAGCTGGATCGTTTACTGGACTTGGCACACGGTGGCATTAACGATTTGCTCGAAGCGCAGCGCGCGGCGATCGGTCAGGCGAGTTGATATGACCACGCAACGTCTTGTGTTGGCGACGGGCAACGGGGGTAAAGTCGCGGAGTTGCAGTCGATGCTCGCGCCCTTTTCCGTCGATGTGGTTGCTCAAAAAACACTGGGCGTTGCGGATGTGCCTGAAACCGGAACGACCTTCGTCGAAAACGCCATTATCAAGGCTCGACATGCCGCGGCCGTCACCGGCTTGTCGGCGCTAGCAGATGATTCCGGTCTCGAGGTCGAAGCGCTGAATGGTGCGCCCGGCGTGCGATCGGCGCGCTACGCAGGTGAATCGGCATCGGATGCCGATAACGTCGAAATGCTGCTGGCGGCTTTGACCGGTGTCGACCATCGTGCAGCTGCTTTTCATTGTGTGATCGTTTTTATGCGTTCTGCCGAGGATCCAACGCCGCTGATTGCCAGTGGTCGCTGGGCTGGCACGATCGCGGCACAAAGGTCCGGCGATGGCGGGTTTGGCTATGATCCGGTATTCCAGGTGCCAGAAACAGGCTTGACGGCGGCGCAACTGGGCAAGTCTGAGAAGAATCGCATCAGCCATCGGGCGATCGCCTTGCAGTCGCTCATACAGAAGCTGCGAGCGACCGGACGCTTTTAATGACGACGTTGCCATTGTCGGTTTATGTGCATTTGCCCTGGTGCGAGAGCAAATGTCCTTACTGCGATTTCAATTCGCACAAGCAACCCGCTGACAGTGCTGCCGTGCAGGCGGATTACGTCGATGCGCTAGTCGCTGATTTGATGCAGCAGGCGCGCTGGGTGGATGATCGCCCGGTGGAAACCGTCTTTATCGGTGGCGGCACCCCTTCTCTGTTTCCGCCGGATCGCATTGCGACGGTGTTGCAGGCATTAAAAGATGCCTTGTCGATTCGTAGCGATGCCGAGATCACGATGGAAGCCAATCCGGGTTCGCTGGAGCGAGGTCACTACGCCGGTTATCGTGATGCTGGCGTGAATCGGCTGTCGATCGGCGGCCAAAGCATGAATGACCAGTTTCTGAAGCGGCTGGGGCGCCTGCATTCCGCCAACGATACCGTGCGTGCCGTCGAACAGGCGACGGCCGCGGGTTTTGAGCGGATTAATGTCGATTTGATGTATGGCTTGCCGGAACAGCGTGTTGAGGAGGCGATTGCTGATGTAGCAGCTGTGCTGGCACTGGGCGTGCGGCATGTTTCTCACTATCAGCTCACGCTGGAACCCAATACCCAGTTCTTCGCGCGGCCTCCGAACCTGCCCGCCGACGACCATATCGCCGAAATGATGGACCAAACAGCGTCGTTGTTTACGGCGGCGGGTTTGTCTCGTTACGAGATATCAGCGTTGGCGACGCCGGGAGAGGCTTGTCGCCACAATCTCAATTATTGGCGTTTTGGCGATTATTTGGGCCTAGGTGCTGGCGCGCATGGGAAATTAACGCTGGATGGTGTGGTGCATCGCTATGCGCGGCCTGCGCATCCCCAGTCTTTCATCAAACATGCTGACGAGCCCTGGTCACTGAATGATCAGTCCCGCGTCAGCGATCAGCATCTCGTCTTCGAGTTCATGATGAATGCGCTCCGGCTAACAGACGGTTTTGATGAGTTGGTGTTTGAGCAGGCGACCGGCTTGAAAATAAGCGCTGCAGCACCATCTATGGAGGATGCGGTGAATCGCCGGTTGCTGCAGTGCAGCGAAAGCGGCATTTGGTCGCCAACCGCGCTAGGGCGGCGCTTCCTGAATGACCTGATTGGCATTTTTTTACCAGGCTGAAAGGTGTCGCTTGCAGCGAACCGATGCTGTTTTTTTTAGTGGCTTATTCACATCAGGGTTTTCCCTACTGGATTTATAACGGCAAACGGACATCGTCTATAGTCTAGACTTCGGAATCGGCTATAAGTATATGAAATTTATAGACTTAATAAATTGACTATATTTTGAGCATTCTGATAACGAGGCTGTAGCCATGCGGCTTTTGGAGGCTTAACCCAAATTCTTCCACAGACTTATCCACAGGATTTGTGGATAACCTTTTTACTTGAATCGACAATCAAAACATGCTTGTCAAAAGCGGCCGTGCCTTATATAGTACGCGGCCATTTTCCCACCATGCGCCCGTCAACTGGTCGCAGGAGAAACCATCATGAAAGCTGATACACATCCGGCTTATACCGAAATTTCAGTGAGCTGCAGCTGCGGCTCAACGTTTGTCACACGTTCTACACTGGGCAAAGACCTCAATGTTGAAGTGTGCTCACAATGCCACCCGTTTTACACGGGTAAGCAGAAGATTCTGGATTCTGGCGGTCGCGTCGATCGTTTCCGCCGCCGCTACGGCAAGAGTTAACTGGCGAGCGGTATTCGGTCACAGACTGGATACCGTTTTTGTCCGATAATCTCCTGTCTGAGCCTTCTCGATATCTATTGCACTAAGGAAAGAGTCCGATGACCAACAAAAGCTACACGCTAACCGCCCCGGATGGCACCGTCACAGAGCTACCCGCTCACAGTGGCACCGTTGGTCCCGATGTGATCGATATCGGACACCTTTATAAAGAGCAGGGCGTCTTTACCTACGATCCGGGTTTCGTTTCTACCGGGAGTTGCCAGAGCGAAATTACGTTCATTGATGGTAAAGAAGGCGTGTTGATGTATCGCGGCTACCCGGTTGAGCAGCTGGCCAAGCACTCTCATTACGTCGAAGTTGCCTATCTGCTTTTGAACGGCGAATTGCCGACACCGACGCAGATGGACGAGTTCACATTCTCCATTCGGCATCACACGATGCTGAATGAATCGCTGCTGCGCTTCTTCAATGGTTTTCATCACGATGCACATCCGATGGCGATGGTTTCCGGTGTCGTCGGCTCTATGTCGGCGTTTTACCATGATTCTACGGACATCAGTGACCCGCGCCATCGCGAAATCTTCGCGCATCGCATCATTGCGAAATTGCCGACAATTGCTGCTGCCGCCTACAAGCACTCTTTAGGCCAGCCGTTCATCTATCCACGAAACGATCTGGATTATTGCAGCAACATTCTCAATATGTTCTTCGGCGTACCCGCCGAGCCTTACCAAATCGATCCGGTCGCGGCTGAAGCGTTGGATTTGCTGTTCATTCTGCATGCTGATCATGAGCAAAACTGCTCGACGTCTACGGTTCGGATGGCGGCAAGCTCTGGCGCTAACCCGTACTCGGCCGTGGCGGCAGGTATCTCGGCACTTTGGGGGCCGGCACATGGCGGCGCCAATGAAGCCGTCTTGCAGATGCTCGAAGAGATCGGCGATCGCAGCCGCATCAAAGAGTATGTCGCGAAAGCGAAAGACAAGAACGATCCTTTCCGCTTGATGGGCTTCGGTCATCGGGTTTACAAGAACTTTGATCCGCGCGCGACGATCATTCGTGAGATGTGCCACAAAGTACTTAAGAACCTTGGTCAGGTGGATACACCGCTCTTTGAGCTCGCTCTCGAGCTTGAGCAGGTCGCATTGAAAGATGAATACTTCATCTCCAAGAACCTATACCCGAACGTCGATTTCTATTCCGGCATCATCTATCGCGCATTGGGCATTCCGGCTTCGATGTTCACGGTGATGTTCGCGATCGGCCGTGCGGTAGGCTGGGTAGCGCATTGGGATGAAATGATCGGCGAGAAAGGTCATCGAATCAGCCGCCCACGCCAGCTCTACACCGGTAAAGCCGCGCGTGATTACACGGTGATCAACGAGCGGGGCTAATCCGGCTCCGCTAGGGCGCGGGCTAACTCGCGACCAGCTTTTTCACTTTCTTGATGGATGCCCTTCGCATCGGCTTGGCGTCAACCGGGCTGAGCGGCGCTTGCCGCAATCCGTCAAATGGAAAGACGGTTGCTTCCACCAGCGTGGCGGCCCAATCAAATCGAAATGCTGGAAAGCCTACGCTTTGACCGCGTCTTACCTGCACGCGACGTTCGAATGGCTTGTAGTCAATGCCTTGTTCGTCGAGAAACCACATGAAGTCCTCGGCGCTATCGGAAAACAAGTGCAAGTTAGCCGGTGAATCTTCAGCAGCTGTGCCTGCCAACAATGGGCCAACCAGTCGCGGCTCGAAATGCTCCACCGCTTCCATCAACGTCAAGACCGTGATTCTTCGTTGGCGAATAAACTCATCGTGATCGCTTTCGCTGTAAAGGCGATGATGCTCTATCAACGCGGCCTCCACCTCGAGATTGGTGGGCAGCGCGCCAGAGGCATCAAGCCCCAATCGGGCAGCCGCTTTTCGCTTGGCGACCTGAAAGTCGCTGATGCCATGATCCGCCATGATGCGGGCAGCTTCCTGGGCGACGGTCAGGCGAGGTCGATCGGTTGGACTAGGTTGCGTCATATTCTGGTTGCGTCTTTATTCGACGTCTTTGGTGTTAGGCGATCAGTGACTAAAAAATATCCTCGGTGTTTACCCGGTCTTCCTCTTCGTTGAACGGATCGATCAGCGTATCGCTGATCGATTTTCGCGGCTCGGTCCCAGCTTCGAAGGTTTCAAAAATGAAGTTGCTGCTGGTGGCGCTGGCTAACTCGCCGGTATCCGGCGCAATACGCACTGTGACCAGACCAGGGGGTTGTGGATAGCTTCGATTGGGCGCGCCTGCCAGAGCATCACGCATAAAGTGAATCCACATCGGCAGCGCCGTGCGCCCGCCTTCTTCACCGGCACCCAGCGGCTCATCACTATCGAAACCAATCCACGCAATCGCAACCAGGTCCGGATTAAAGCCGCCGAACCAGGCGTCGCGTTGATCGTTCGAGGTGCCGGTCTTCCCGGCGAGATCTGTTCGACCCAAGGTTCTGGCGCGTCTTCCGGTACCGCGCTTAATGACGTCACGCATCAAGTCTTGCACAATCCAGATATTGGTCGCAGGCAAGACTCGCTTAGCAATGTGCTCACTGCCCCAAAAATCGGCGAGTAACGCACCCGTCGCATTCAGTGTGTTGGTATCCGACAAATCCGCTGCATTCTGTGGCTCATCGACCCCAATCCTGCGCTCCTTTTCACACTGTCTACAAACCGATGCCGGATTGGCGCTGAACAATACCTCTCCATCCGATAGCTCGATTCTGTCAATGTAATACGGCTCGACCGCATAACCACCATTGGCAAGCACCGCATAGCTTTTGGCCATGTCGAGCGGTGTCGCTGCGCCACTGCCGAGCGCCAGCGACAGGTTGCTTGGCAACGCATCGTCGCCGAAACCGAATTGGCGTATGTGTCGCCGCGCTGCCCCGACACCCATTCGCATCACCATGCGAACTGAAACCAGATTCATTGAACGTACCAGTGCATCGCGCATGCGGGTTAGCCCGTAGAAGCGTCCGGTCGAGTTTTTCGGCCGCCACGTTCCTTCATATTCTGATGATTCAATAACGACCGGCGCATCGTTGATCACACTGGCCGCGGTGAAGCCATTCGCTAATGCAGCCGAATAAATAAATGGCTTGAAAGACGAGCCGGGCTGCCGACGCGCCTGCGTGACGCGGTTGAATTTGCTGGCCGTGTAGTCGAAACCTCCGGTCAGTGCAGAAATCGCGCCGTCATCCGGGTCTACCGCTACGATGGCACCTTGCGCTTCCGGCACGGCGGCCAGTGCGTAGTCATCTTCAACCGTCGTATAAACATAGATAACGTCGCCGGGATTGAGAATGTCCGTCACAGATTCCGGTTTGTTACCCACCCGGAACTTGTCAATGTAAGGGACGGCCCAACTCATGCCGCTCCAAAGCAGCTTCGCATTGACGCCGTCAACCAGCCGCAAGGCTGCCGTATTGTTCTCGGCGTTGGTATCTTCAACCACCGCGACACTGAGCCCGCCAGGTGTAGGGTAGTTGGCCAGCACTTCCTCGATGTCGGTGTCCGAGAGGTTGGCCAGATCCAGTGTTTCCAACGCACCTCTGAATCCATGACGTCGGTCGTACTCCAGCAAACCATCGCGGATCGCATAGTTGGCCGCTTGCTGCATCTTGCTGTCTACCGTCGTGTAAACGCGAAAGCCGCGCGACGTGACGTTGTTGCCATAGTTGTTGGCTAAATGAACCCGGACCATTTCAGCGAGGTAGGGCGCCGACAGCTCAATATCGGGGCCATGCAGTTTCGAGACCAATGGAAAATCCATCGCCTCTTTGTGCTCCGCTGTGCTGATGAAGCCGAGTTCCAGCATTCGACCGAGTACGTAGGCTCGGCGGCGCTTAGCGTCTTTCGGGCCATTAACGGGATTGAACCGCGATGGCGCAGGCAGGACGCCCGCCAATGTAGCGGCTTCCGCAATATTGAGATCCGCGAGATCACGGTCAAAATAAATTTGGGCGGCGGCGGCGACGCCGTAGGCGCGCTGTCCGAAGAACATCTTGTTCAGGAACAGCGCCATGATTTCTTCTTTGGTGAACTCTTTCTCGATTTTATAGGCTAGAAATGCCTCTTTGATCTTCCGAATTGCCGTTCGCTCACGGGTGAGAAAGTAATCGCGAGTCAATTGCTGGGTCAGTGTGCTGGTGCCGCGTGCTTTTCGGCCACTGACCAATGCGACGGTCGCCGCCCGCGCAATTGAGAGCGGATCGACCCCATTATGTTCAAAAAAGCGCTTATCCTCGGCGGCGACGAACGCCTGAACGACATGGCTTGGGATTTCGCTATAGGTCACCGGAATACGGCGGCGCTCGCCAATCTCCTGAATGAGCTTGCCATCCCGGGAAAAGATCCTGAGTGGCACCTCCAGCGGGATCTCGCGCACGGTCGCGGCTTCGGGCAGACCCGGCTTCGCGTAGTGATAAGCCCCGAAAATGGCACCGGCTATCGCGATGCCAAACGCTAGAGCCAGCGATATCGCGAGTACGGAGTAGCGAAAAAGCGTTTTTGTTTTCAAAGTGGTTTTTGTGTCCTTGTCAGCGCGGTGCTCATTATGCATATTGGCGGCTGAAACCGAAATGCAAAGGTTTCGACAACGATAAAAAGAGGGAGTGCGGGGACCATAAACAGGTAATTTCGACGAGCGATACCCAGTTCACAAAATGGCCAATCGCTGGCAACTTCGGCAATGGATTGTCAAAAGCGGAACCCAGTCACATTTTATTTAACACTTCATTGATATATAGTTAACTTCGCTTCCTCAGGCGACCGGCCACAATTTAGGCGCAAGTCAAAGATTTTTAAGGAAAAATTGAGTGATATTTGGCAAAAAAACACGCATATTGCTCGGGCTCGACATAACGACATCGTCGATCAAGCTCGTTGAACTCGCCCAGGTGGGACGCGGATACCGTGTTGAATCGTATGCGGCGGAGCCAACTCCGGCAAATTCGATCAACGATAAAGCGATTGTCGACGCTCAGGCGGTTGGTGAAGCGATTCGCCGCGCCGTTAAGCGTTCCGGCAGCAAATCCCGCGACGTCGCTATCGCCATTAGTGGTGATGCAGCGATTACCAAGACCATTCAAATGCCGGCGAGTTTGTCCGAAGGCGACATGGAAGGTCAGGTAGAGATTCAGGCGGACCAATACATTCCTTTCCCAATGGAAGAGGTCAGCCACGATTTTCAGGTCATTGGGCCGAATGAAGCTGATCCGGACATGAACGACGTCCTTTTGGTAGCCACACGGACAGACAATGTCGACCAGCGCGAAGCTGCTGTCGCCTCTGCCGGTCTGAAGAGTGCCGTCGTCGACGTCGAGGCGTTCGCACTAGAGAATGCTTGCCGACTGCTCAGTCATCAGATTCCTAATAATGGCATCGGCCAATCGGTCGCTGTTGTCGATATCGGCGCAAGTAACACGACGTTTGGCGTTTTGCGCGATATGAAAGTCATTTACACGCGTGATTTCGCGTTCGGCGGGCAGCAGCTCACCGAAGAAATCATGCGCACCTACGGTTTGTCGGTTGAAGACGCCGGCCGGGCCAAGAAAGAGGGCGGGTTGCCGAGCAACTACGAACCTGAAGTATTGGACCCGTTCATTGATGATGTGACCCAACAGGTTAGCCGTTCGTTGCAGTTCTATCTCGCCTCCGGTGGCGGTCGCGAACAGCCTGACATGGTCTTGGTCTGTGGCGGTTGCGCCAACATTCCCGGCATTGCCGATGTCATCGCTAGCCGCGTCGGCATTCCAACCGAGATTGGTGATCCGTTGGGTCAGATGAAAGTATCTTCCAGAGCGAAGTCACAAGGAGTGGAGCGAGACGCTTCTGCTTTGTTGACGGCTCTGGGTCTTGCGCTCAGGAGCTTTGACTAATGCCGCAAATTAACCTTCTGCCGTGGCGCGAAGAGCTACGTAAAGAACGCCAGAAGATTTTCCTATTTTCACTGGGTGGTGCCATCGTTGCCGCGCTGTTATTGATCGGTGCGGTCAATGTCGTGTTTGCGAATCTGATCGATCACCAGAAAGATCGGAACAATCGCCTCACTGAAGAAATCAAGAAGTTGGATGAGAGTATCAAAGGCATCAATGGTATCGAACGCCAAAAAGAACGTTTGTTAGCCAGGATGGAAGTGATTGAAGAGCTTCAAAGCAGTCGACCCGAAGTGGTTCACTTGTTTGATGAGCTGACGCGCACCGTTCCGGACGGCGTTAGTCTGAATAAAGTCTCGCAAAGCGGTCGCAATATCAAAATGACCGGCGTTGCCCAGTCGAGCACGCGAGTGTCGAGCTACATGCGTAATGTGAACGAGTCCTCATGGATCGGTAATCCGGATCTTGAAAAGATTGAAACTGTGAACCGTGGTCAACGGCGTGAACGTTTTAACTTCACACTGGATGCTGCTCAGGTTAATCAGGTTCAAGATGAAGAGGAGGGTGGACAGTGAGCTTTGTAGATGACTTACAGTCGCTTGACTTCAATGACGTTGGTCGTTGGCCACTCCCTTTCCGTATTGGCGCGATTATTTTGATTTTTGCGGTGGTAGTTGCTGCCGGCATTTACATGACGATCATCAACGACAAGCAACTCGCGCTTGAATCCGTCGAAAAGAAAGAGACCGAGCTACGCCAAAGTTTCGAAACGAAACAAAGCAAGGCGGCCAACTATCAGGATTACGCGGACCAATTGGTCGAAATGCGTGAGTCTTTTGGTGCCATGTTGCGTCAGCTCCCGGGCGAGACAGAAATTCCGAACCTCATTACCGATATTTCCCAAACGGGCTTGGCAGCCGGTCTGGAAGAAAAACTCTTCCAGCCGCAAGATGAAATCCAGCGTGATTTCTATGCCGAGAAGCCGATCAAGATTCGGTTGACCGGTTCTTATCATGCGTTTGCCAATTTCGCGAGCAGCGTTGCTGCTTTGCCGCGAATTGTGACGCTTCATGACATCAACATTGAGTCCGAGTCTTCTGACTCCGAAACGTTGGTGTTAGACATTACCGCGAAGACTTATCGCTACCTTGAAGAAGATGAGGGGTAGTTGGAAATGAATGTGATTAAAAGTCAGTTTTCAGGTCGAGTGAAATCCATTCTCATGCTTGCCACGCTGTCGTTGACGTTGTCAGCTTGTGGTGGCGACATGCGAGATCTGGATCGTTACATCGACGAAGTGAAGAGCCGAAAAGGCCAACGTCCAGCGCCACTGCCAGAAGTGAAGCCTTACGAGACGTTCACTTATGTTGCCGACACGGAAGGCTTGCGCTCACCGTTCCAAGCAGACACGCCTACCGCTGCTGGTGGCATAGGATCAGGTCCTCGTCCGGATACGAATCGTAGCCGCGAATACCTCGAAGAGTTTCCGCTCGACTCATTCGACATGGTTGGCACACTTAGCATGAGTGGCAACAACTTCGGTTTGTTGCGTGCTCAGGACGGCATCGTTCATCGGGTATTACCCGGTAACTACGTCGGCCAAAACGACGGAAAAATCACATCGATTTCTGAATCAGAAATTCAGCTAGTCGAAATTGTTTCAAACGGTATAGGCGGCTATATCGAACGGGAAGTGGCAATCGCCCTTGCGAATTGAGCCATATGAACATGGCATTGGGAGTACTTAGAATGATGCGCACAACAACAGCGGCGCCCCTTACTCGGATTTGGCAGTCTTTAGCCGCGGCACTGGTTGTCTGTGGTCTTGTCATGTCGGTTCAACCGGCACAAGCACAAGACCCGAGTAATGGTCTCAGGGATATACAGGTTCAAGCATTACCAAATCGTGGTGTTGAGCTCCGTTTGGTGATGAGCGAAACCGCTCCCGACCCAATCAGTTTCACCATCGACAATCCTGCACGGATCGTCCTTGATATTCCCGACTCGAAACTTGAAGTTGGTAC
This sequence comes from Woeseiaceae bacterium, assembly GCA_045110335.1. GTDB lineage: Bacteria > Pseudomonadota > Gammaproteobacteria > Steroidobacterales > Woeseiaceae > CALBPI01. The sequence continues at coordinate 16,936 of JBGCGB010000044.1, read as the reverse complement.
ACGACGTCAACAAATCGATCTAGGACCCCTGGATACGGTACTGATGGCAGAAGCGAATGGACGCACACGTGCGGTTCTGAATCTTCAGTCCATGGTCGACTACCAGACAGCAGTTAGCGGCAATACGATTATCGTCACGTTGGGCGCTGGCGGTAATGCACCGGCTTCCAGTCAGGCAAGCTCGGCATTCCCCAGTCAGTCAGGCGGCTCTAGCGCGCCGGCTTACTCAGGCCCCCGTTCGATCGACAACATTGATTTCCGTCGCACCCGCGAAGGTGGTGGTCGAATCGTCGTTAGCTTGACGGATCCATCAACACCGGTTGATATCCGTCAGGAAGGTGGCCGTGTTGTTGCCTTGTTCAAAGACACTCAATTGCCGAACGACCTGTTGCGTCGTTTGGACGTACAGGATTTTGCAACCCCCGTCACCACCGTTGACGCGATGCGCGTGAATAACGACGTGCGTGTTTTGATTGCGGCCGATGGTGAATATGAGCAGTTGGCTTATCAATCCGACGGCCTATTTGCGATTGAAATCAGTGAAGTCGAAAAAGACGAATCATCCGGTACAATTTTCTCCGAAGAGAAAGAGTACTTCGGCGAGCGTGTAACGCTGAACTTCCAGGACATCGAGACGCGTGCGGTACTGCAGGTACTGGCGGAAATCAGTGGTCGTAACATCGTTGTTTCTGACACGGTTCAGGGTAGCCTGACATTGCGTCTGCGTAACGTGCCTTGGGATCAAGCGCTGGACATTGTCATGACCACACGTGGTTTGGACATGCGCGAAAACGGTAACGTGATTATCGTCGCACCGTCTGCAGAGATCGCTGCGCGCGAGCAAGCAGACCTCGAGTCTAAGCTGGCGATTCAGGAACTGGAGCCTATTTACTCCGAGTTCTTGCAAATCAACTATGCGAAAGCGGCTGATATGCAGGAATTGCTACAGCAAGGCATCTTGACAGAGCGCGGCACGGTTTCTATCGATGAGCGAACCAACACCCTGTTGTTGCGCGATACGGCGGAAAGCCTGCAGAACATTCGCCGCATGGTTTCGACCTTGGATATTCCTGTTCAACAGGTCTTGATCGAATCACGCATCGTGTCTGTTAACGACGATTATCGTCGTGACCTTGGTGTTCGACTGGGCTTAACCGCGGTTGAAGATTCCAGCTCTGATGGCTTGCTGGCTGTCACAGGTACCAGTGCCAATGCGGGTGGCATCATCAGCTCTGCGTTGGAAAACATTGGTGACACGGGTCAGCAGTTCCCGGTTGACGTTGGGCCGATCGATGGTCGCTACAACGTTAACTTGCCGGTACAAAACCCGGCCGGTCAATTCGCGCTGGCGATTCTCGAATCCGATTACATTGTTGACCTCGAATTGTCAGCATTGCAGGCTGAAGGTCGCGGTGAGATTGTGTCGAGCCCACGCGTCGTCACCGCTAACCAGAAAGAAGCGATCATCAAGCAGGGTGTTGAAATTCCGTATCAGGAAGCAGCAGCCAGTGGTGCCGCAGCGATTACCTTTAAAGAAGCCGTACTGAGTCTGACCGTTACACCGCAAATTACACCGGATGGCAACATCGCGATGGATCTGCGAGTCAGCCAGGACACGATTGGTGAAGTGGTTATTCTTCAGGGTGGTGGTGCAATTCCGAGTATCGATACCCGCGAAGTTGAAACCCAGGTTCTGGTCAGCAACGGGCAGACTGTTGTGCTTGGCGGTATCTACGAAACGGAAATCCGCGAGACGGATACAAAAATTCCGGTTCTAGGTGATATCCCGGTACTGGGCAAGTTCTTCAAGAACACGATTCGGATTAACAACAAATCCGAGCTCCTGATCTTCGTTACGCCGAAGATTCTGGAAGAAGGCTCATTCGTTACCGAATAGTCAGTAACGAAAAGTAACGACGCAAAAGCCGTCGTCTGCAAAAAAGCAGGCGGCGGCTTTTTGCTTTCTGTTATAACGATCCTATGAGTGATCGCATTTTTCTCGTTGGACCCATGGGCGCTGGCAAATCCGCCGTCGGGCGCCACCTCGCCCAAGCGATCGGGCTGGCTTTTCAAGACGCCGATACCTATCTTGAAGAGCGCACCGGTGTCGATATTGCCTACATTTTTGAGCGTGAAGGCGAGCCAGGTTTTCGAAAGCGGGAATGTCAGGCGATCGAAACGCTGACACAACATGACAACATCGTGCTTGCGACGGGTGGCGGTGCAGTCATGAATAGTGACAATCGTCGGTTTCTAGCAGCCCGCGGCACGGTGGTTTATCTTCACGCGAGTGTTGAGCAGCAATTTCAACGCGTGAGTCACGCAACGACGCGCCCGTTGTTGCAGGAAGCCGATCCCCAGCAAATTTTGACGGACCTCTATCGCATTCGAAAACCACTTTATGAATCGATCGCGGACCTGACGGTATCGACCGACGGGATGCGCGTTCCTGCCGTAAGTAACAATATCCGCGATGAGTTGCGTGAGCGCCGGTGGATTGTCGCCTGACGTGACGGGCGATGCCGCTCGCAAAAAGCGGTATCCTTAGGCTTGTATTGACCCACGGAAACGTCGCTTATGTCTCTGGCTGCCAAGAACCTGCAAGTCTCGCTCGGTGAGCGCAGTTACGACATTCTGATCGGCAAAGCGCTGCTGCAAGAACGATCGGTGTTCGCGCCGGCGATAAAGGCTTCACACGTCATTATCGTCAGCAATGAAACCATTGCGCCGCTATACCTCGAGACGTTGCGTCAAACGCTGTCGGACTACACGCAAACGATTCATCTGTTGGCCGACGGCGAGTCGTTCAAGAATATGGATGCGATGTTGGGCATTGTCGATGCGGCACTGAAGGATCGTGCGGCGCGGGATTGCGTTTTTGTAGCGCTCGGTGGCGGCGTCGTTGGTGACATCACCGGATTCGCTGCGGCAACCTTTATGCGCGGCGTGGACTTTATTCAGGTGCCGACTACGTTGCTGGCTCAGGTAGATTCATCGGTTGGCGGGAAGACGGGAGTGAACCACCCTAGCGGCAAGAATTTGCTCGGGGCGTTCCATCAGCCGGTGCGTGTGATTATCGATACCGAGACCTTAAGTACGCTGCCGCCCCGTGAGTTTTCAGCCGGTATGGCTGAGGTCATCAAGTATGGTGCGATCAGTGATGTCGACTTCTTCGATTGGCTCGAAGACAACATGACGGCATTGATGGAGCGAGATAGCGCGGCGTTGACCGAAGCGATCTACCGCTCTTGTGCGTCCAAGGCGTCGACCGTTGCCGCTGATGAACGCGAGCGCGGGCAACGCGCGCTGTTGAATTTTGGCCATACGTTCGGCCACGCCATCGAAACCTGCACCGGCTACACGCGCTGGTTGCATGGTGAGGCGGTCGCAATGGGTATGCTGATGGCCGCCCGTATGAGTCGTCTAGAGCCTGCGGCTTTAACCCGGCTAAGCGACGTATTGGCAGCGGCAGACTTGCCAGCGGCGCATCCGGATATTCCTGCAGCTGACCTACTCAAAGCGATGGGGCACGACAAGAAAGTGGAGCGAGGCCGTATTCGATTGATCCTATTGCGCACGTTAGGCGATGCCTATGTCAGTGACGATTACGACGACGATGATCTGAAGGCCGTATTGGCCGGCGAGCTTTGATGACGGGTTTACTCAAAAAGTACGCCGCGCATCCTGATCAATCGCGTGGACGTTTGCACGCAGAAAAAGAAGCACCGCGACGGGACGCATTTGCCCGCGATCGCGATCGCATCGTTCACAGCAACGCGTTTCGGCGCTTGATGTACAAGACGCAAGTCTTCGTAAACCATGAGGGTGATCATTACCGGACACGGCTAACGCACTCGTTGGAAGTGGCGCAGATTGGCCGGACGATCGCGCTAGCGCTCGGTCTCAATGAAACCCTGACGGAAGCGATTTGTCTCGCGCATGATCTTGGCCACACGCCGTTTGGTCACGCGGGGCAAGACGCATTGAATGCCTGCATGCGCGACTATGGCGGTTTTGAACACAATTTGCAGTCGCTACGTATCGTCGATGCACTAGAAGAAAAGTACGCCTCGTTCGATGGGCTGAATCTGACGTTTGAAGCCCGCGAGGGGATCTTGAAGCACTGCTCTCGACGCAACGCAGAAGCGCTAGGCGAACTTGGCCAGCGATTCTTGGACCGCACTGAACCGGGTCTCGAGGCACAGCTCGCCGACATCGCCGATTCCATTGCCTATAACAATCACGATGTCGAGGATGGCATTCGATCGGGAATCGTTGATATCGAGGCGCTGCGCGAGCAACCGCTGTTCGAGCGCAATTATCTTGAGGTGACCGGACAATACGCGAACCTGCCCAAAGACCGGCTGTTGCACGAGATCAAGCGCCGCATGATCTCGTTTGTTGTTAACAATCTGATTGAGACCAGCCGCGAAGCCCTGGCCGCAGCAGATCCCGCCGATATCGATGCGGTTCGACAGTCATCGCGGTTGATCGCATTGTCGCCGGAGGTCATGGAGGCGCACACCAGCCTGAAACGGTTCCTTTACAAGAATCTCTACCATCATCCGACCGTGGTCAGCATGCAGGATCGCGCCAAAGCCGTTGTTGATGCCCTGTTTTCCCACTATGCGGCTAGCCCGGACGATATTCCGCCGGAGTTCCAGCGTGCCTCAAGAGGCGATGACGAACAGGACAGAATGCGGATGATTGCTGATTACATCGCCGGAATGACCGATCGCTTCGCCCGTCAGCAGTATGAAGCATTGGGATTGGCCAAAAAGGCTGCGCCTTGATCCGTCGGTAAGCTAAAATAGCGAGATTCCGACACTGGTATCTCTACGAAACATGATCAAGTCCATACCCGCTGAAGAGCGACTCATTTTTGCACTCGATGTCGCCGATACCGATCAGGCGAGAAAGCTGGTTGAAGCGCTCGGCGATTCGGTGCGTTTCTATAAGATTGGCCTCGAGCTCGCGATGCGCGAAGGCTATTTCGAGCTGCTCGACTGGCTGGTCGCGCGCGGCAAGCTCGTGTTTATCGACGTTAAATTGTTCGATGTGCCGGCTACGGTCGCCGCTGCTGTCAGCAATCTTTCAGAGCGCGGTGCCACGTTTTGCACCGTACATGGCAACCAGTCGATCATGGAAGCAGCTGCCGAGAAGAAGGGCGAGCTGAAAATCCTCGCTGTGACGGTATTGACCAGTCTCGATCGCGGCGACATGGATGACCTCGGCTTCGATTGCGATATCCCGGAGCTGGTTTTGTCTCGCGCCAAGCGTGCGCTGGAAGCCGGTTGCGACGGTGTGATTTCATCGGGTCTCGAAGTTCCTCGCCTTCGGCAACATGTCGATGAAAAACTGCTGGTCGTGACGCCGGGTATTCGCCCGGTTGAAAACCGCCCCAGCGATGATCAAAAACGCGTTGTCAGCGTCGAACAAGCCTTCGAAAACGGGGCTGATTATATCGTCGTGGGACGTCCGATTCGAAACGCACCCCAACCACGCGCTGCTGCAGAAGCGATTGTCGAAACAATCCGCCGCCAGTTCGCCTGATTTTTAAAATAAAGTAACTACTATGACCGAACTAAAGAATGACCTGTTTCTTCGCGCGTTGATGCGCCAACCTGTTGAACGCACGCCGATCTGGATGATGCGTCAGGCTGGACGGTATTTGCCGGAGTATCGCGCCACGCGTGCCGAGGCTGGAGACTTCATGTCGCTGTGTGCCAACCCCGAGCTGGCGTGTGAAGTCACGCTGCAACCCTTGCGGCGCTATCAGTTCGACGCGGCGATCCTGTTCTCTGACATCCTGACAATTCCGGATGCGATGGGCTTGGGTTTGTATTTCTCGACGGGCGAGGGTCCGAAATTCCGCGATACGATCGACTCTGCGGCAGACATCAAAAATCTGCCAGTACCCGACGTTGAAGACACCTTGGGTTACGTGATGGCGGCGGTGAAAAAAATCCGTACGGCGTTGGACGGCTCGGTACCGTTGATCGGCTTTGCCGGCAGTCCGTGGACCGTGGCGACCTACATGATCGAAGGTGGCAGCAGCAAGACTTACAGCAAAGCGAAAGCGTTGCTCTATACCGATCCCGCAGCCGCGGACTTGCTAATGAAAAAGCTCGCTGAAACGACGACCAATTACCTAAACGCCCAAATTCATGCGGGCGCGCAAGCCGTGATGGTATTCGATACCTGGGGTTCTGTATTGGAGCCGGAAGCGTATCGCCGATTCTCGCTGGCGAGCATGCAAGCTATTGTTGATGGCTTGGATCGCGACTACAACGGCCGCCGCGTGCCGGTTGTGCTGTTTACGAAAGGCGCGGGCACGCGGCTTCGCATGATGGCGGACTCAGGATGTGACGGACTGGGCGTCGATTGGACGACCGATATGTCGGAAGCACGCGAGCTTGTCGGCGACAAAGTGTCATTGCAGGGTAATATGGATCCGTCATTGCTGTACGCCAGCGACGACGCGATTCGTGAAGGCGTTATTCGCGTGCTGGAGAGCTATGGTTCCGGTCCGGGTCACGTCTTTAATCTCGGACATGGTATTCATCCCGAAATTGATCCGGCAAAAGTCGGTGTCATGGTGGATACGTTGAAAGCGGAAAGTCCGCGGTTTCATCAAACCGATTAACCATGTTGGACGCGTCCGTCACTGACGCCGATCGACAACGTCTGCGCCGCTTGAGGCGCATGAAATGGCTGGCACATTTGTTGTTGCTGTCCATGCTGTTGTTGTATTTGGTGTCGGGCTTCTATCAGCCCCAGTATCCCTGGCTCGGTTATGTTCGTGCGTTCGCTGAAGCCGGCACCGTCGGTGCGCTGGCGGACTGGTTTGCCGTGACTGCGTTGTTTCGCGAACCCATGGGTCTGCCGATTCCCCACACGGCCATTATCAAACGCCGCAAAGACGAAATTGGTGAAACACTGGCAGATTTTATCGCGACGCATTTTCTGAGCCGTGAAGCCTTGGCGCCACGTCTTGAACGAATAGACGCGGTCGGCGTGACGGCGGACTGGTTGTCGCGCGGTGATAATGCTGCGCGCCTGACCGAAGATGTCGCGACCATGTTACGGCGTATCGTGCGAACAGGCGACAACGAAGCGCTGCGGTCGTTGGTTAAAGATAATCTTCGCGGTACGCTGAATGAAATGCAGATCACGCCGATGCTCGGGCAGATCCTTGAAATGTTGGTCATCAACGATCCCGAAGACACGCTGCTAACCGGTCTGGTCAGCCTGGCGCAGCAACAGTTCGATGAGAACCGGGACGGTTTGCGTTTGACCGTTGGCGAGCGAACGCCCTGGTGGATTCCCGGATTCGTTGATCAACGGATTTACAACAAGCTCGTCAACGAAGTGGAAGACGCATTGTCTGATGATGACGAACAAGGCGAACAGCGCGCGCGGGAGCACTTGCGTCACATGCTGGTCGACGTCGTTGATGCGCTGAAGCATGACGAATCCCTCATCGATCGCGGCGAGCGTTTGAAAAGCGACTTGCTGGAACATCCGCAACTCGCGCGTTATCTATCAGCGGTGGTTAACGATATCAGTACCTTTCTCGTGCGCGAAGCGCAGGATCCCGATTCGTCGTTCCGCCAACGGCTCACCACGGCGTTGGTCAGTATGGGCGATAGCCTGGCGAATGAGCCGGCGATTCGTGACGAGATTAATACATCGCTGCGGGATGCGGCGATGTATGCCATCACGCGCTACAGTCAACAGATTACCCGCGTGGTGTCCGACACCGTGAAGTCATGGGATGCCGAGACGGCGAGCGATCTGATCGAGCTTCGCGTGGGTCGCGACCTTCAGTTTATCCGCATCAACGGCACCATTGTTGGCGGTTTAGCTGGCCTGACGCTGTATACACTTTGGCATTGGGTGATGTAGGCGATCGGAATGACCGGGACGATGCCAAAATCGGGAATTCGTTCACGACATCGCGATGGATCTATGGCTCACTAGCAGCATGGCCAAAGCAATCCGTATAACCATTTTGATGACGATCCTGATCTTCGTTGCCGTGAGCACGTACCTCACACAGCAACGGACTACCGATTGGGACCTTACCTTGCGCGTTCGTGTGTACCCGATTAACGCCGATGGCCATCCTGCGACGGATGCCTACATTCGTTCGCTGTCTCCGGATAATTTTGAACCGGTCGAGGCTTTCATGCACCGCGAAGCCAAGCGCTACGACGACAGCGTTTATCAACCGGTACAAATCGAGTTGGGTCCACAGATTGTTGAGCAGCCACCCAAGCTCGCGGAGGCCCCGAATGTGTTGGACGCTATTTTGTGGTCATTGAAAATGCGTTGGTGGGCCGGCAGCGTGACGGATGAGTTCGAAGATTATCAACCGGATGTGCGGATCTTTGTGCGCTATCACGAGCCCAACGGACGACTGATGTTGGAGGACTCTGTGGGCGTGCGGAAAGGCATGTTCGGTATTGTTAACGCCTACACCGGCCGCCGTAACCGTGGCCGCAATCAAGTCGTGTTCACTCATGAGTTGCTACACACCATTGGCGCGTCGGACAAGTACGATCCACGCAACAACCAACCCATTGCCCTAGATGGTTTGGGTGAGCCGGATCGGTCGCCATTGTACCCGCAGCGTTACGCCGAGATCATGGGCGGTCGCGTCGCGTTATCAGCGACGACAGCGGAAATACCGTCCAGCCTGGCCAAGACCGTGATTGGCCAATCGACAGCGCGCGAAATCCGATTGATCGAATAGCCACCGGCTAGCCACTTCGTATCAACCGTTGTCGCGAAGCTCGCGTCGTAGAATCTTGCCGACATTCGTCTTCGGCAGTTCCTCTTTGAACACCACTTCTTTCGGTACCTTGTAGCCGGTCAAATTGCTCTTGCAATGTGCACGCACCGATTCGACGGTGACCGCATCCGAATTGCGTACGACAAACACTTTGACGATCTCACCAGACTTCTCGTCCGGCTTGCCAACGGCGGCGACTTCAACAATGCCTTCCATATTCGCAATCACGTCTTCGATCTCGTTCGGATAAACATTGAAGCCCGAAACCAGGATCATGTCTTTTTTACGGTCTTCGATAAACACGAATCCCTTCTCATCGATTCGACCAATGTCGCCTGTGCGTAACCAGTCGTTCAACATGACTTCTTCGGTGGCTTCGGGGCGTTGCCAGTAACCTTCCATGACCTGTGGTCCGCGAATGCAGATCTCTCCGACTTCATTAATAGGTACTTCGTTACCATCGTCGTCGAAAATACCGACTTCGGTTGACGAGATGGGCAAGCCGACAGCGCCGTTGAAGGCGGGCTCTTCGACAAATGGGTTGATCACAGCCGCGGGCGAGGTTTCGGTCAAACCATAAGCTTGAATCAAATGTGTCCCGGTGACGTCCTTCCATTTACGCGCGACCGCTTCTTGCACGGCCATGCCGCCGCCAATCGTGATGCGCAGTTTGCTGAAATCGATATCGGCAAAGCCCGGCGTTGCGAGCAATGCATTGAACAGCGTGTTAACGCCGGTGAAGTACGTGAACGGATATTGGCTGATCTCTTTCACAAAGCCATCGAAGTCTCGCGGGTTGGTGATCAACACATTCAGACCACCCATCGCGAGCAGACAGAAGCAATTCCCTTCCAGCGAAAAGATGTGATACAGCGGCAACGCCGTGATGCCGATAACATCGTCGCCTTCCATCTGACTGCCCAGCCACGCATTGGACTGCTGGATGTTGTGCACCATGTTGCTGTTGCTGAGCATCGCGCCTTTCGACACGCCGGTCGTGCCGCCGGTGTACTGCAAGAAGGCGAGATCCGACAGACTGATGTCGTGACGCGTGAGCTGATGTGCGCCACCGCGTTTCAGTGCATCCCGAAAGCTGACGGCGCCGGGCAATGAGAAAGGCGGCACCATTTTCTTGACGCGTTTGACCACAAAGTTGGTGATGGAGCGTTTCAGGCCCGACATCATGTCGCCAATCTGTGTGGTGATCACCGTTTTGACCGGCGTCTTGTCGATCACCGCTTCCAGCGTGGTCGCGAAGTTTTCGACAATCACAATGGCCTTCGCACCGGAGTCTTTGAGCTGATGCTCGAGCTCGCGTTTGGTGTAGAGCGGGTTCACATTGACGACGGTCATGCCGGCGCGTAGCACACCGAATAGTGCGACGGGGTATTGAAGAATGTTCGGCATCATCAAGGCGACCCGGTCGCCTTTCTCAAGACCGGCTTCATGTTGCAGGTAGGCACCGAACTCGCCGGACAAGCGCAACATGTCGTCGAAACTCAGCTGTACCCCCATGTTGGCATAGGCGGGTTGGCTGCCGAACTCACGACACTTGTCCTCGATCATGTCGCGCAGCGAATCGTATCCGCCGTTGTCGATGGTCTCGGGTGTGCCTGGTACGTAGGATGCCAACCAATGCTTTTCCATGGTGTCGTGTTTCCGTTGTTAGTGGTGTTTCAAGATTGAACGGCCTGCGCTAGCGGGCAATCCGTTCGACAATCGGTGCCAATGCTGGCCAGACATTATTCAACATAATCGGCTGCGCATTGGCGTTGGGGTGTATGCCGTCACTTTGCATGAGTTCCTGGGACAGCGCTACATTCTCAAGAAAAAAGGGTACGAGGGTCAGATCGTATTGCTCGCTCAGATCAACGAACTGCTGCTGAAAATCGGTGGTGTAACGTTCGCCGTAGTTCGGCGGAATCATCATGCCGAGCAAGATGACTTCGGCGCCTTGTGATTGTGCGGCCTCGATCATTCGCACGAAATTGCTGCGCATCACATTCAGCGGCAGACCCCGCAAACCGTCATTGCCGCCAAGCTCGATGACGACCACAGCCGGGGAGTGAGTTGCTAACGCTGCCGGCAGTCTGGCGGCACCGCCGTTACTGGTGTCGCCGCTGATACTGGCATTGACGACGCGAAACGCTAGCGATTCGGTGTCCAACCGTTGTTGAAGCAAAGCCACCCAGCCATCACCGGTATCCGCTAATCCATAGCCGGCGCTAAGGCTATCACCGACCACCATCAGCACGGGCCTCTTGTCTTCGGTGCTTTCCGCCCGCACTTCTTTAGTGGGCGGCGCAGCAATGGCCGCATCCGGCTCGCTGCCGGGCACGAACCAGTACAATAGAGCAGCCGCAATAATCAGGATGGTTGCGATCAGCAGGTTGCGAGACGTTGCCGGGTTTGCCATTTTTCTTCAGGCCAATGGATGAGTTCAGGAAATCGATCAATATGAGCATAGCTAGTGTACCGCAGCCGGCCGATGACATCGTGCTTAGCGCCGAAGATCTTTCGAAGACGGTGGATAGCGCCGATGGTGATCTGACGATCTTGTCCGGCGTCTCTTTCGAAGCCGCGCGCGGCGAAACGTTGGCGATTGTCGGGCCGTCTGGCGCCGGTAAATCGACGTTACTGGCATTGCTTGCCGGTCTCGATGCACCGACCACCGGCAGCGTCACACTTGATGGCGTTCGCTTTACCGATCTGGACGAAGATGGCCGTGCCTTGGCGCGGGCTGGCCGGGTTGGATTTGTGTTCCAGTCATTCCACTTGATCCCGGCTTTGACCGCACTAGAAAATGTCATGATGCCGCTGGAGCTGGCTGGCGACCGCCAGGCGCGTCAGGCGGCCATGGAAATTCTCGATGAAGTTGGACTGACGCCGCGCTTGAAACACTATCCGGCACAACTGTCGGGCGGTGAGAAACAACGCGTCGCGATCGCGCGGGCGTTTGCCGCACGCCCCAGCGTGCTGTTTGCCGATGAGCCCACCGGCAACCTCGATAGCGGCACCGGCGATCGTGTCGAAAAACTGTTGTTCGATCTGAACCAGAACCACGGTGCGACGCTGGTGTTGGTCACGCATGATCACGAGCTGGCCGCGAAGTGCCAACGTCGGCTATCGATTGAAGGCGGCAAGCTGGTCACGGACGAGCGGAACTGATGCGCGCTATTCGTTTCGCGCTGAACGGCTTGATCCGCGAGTTGCGAGCGGGCGAACTAGTCGTGCTCTGTGTCGCACTCGTGATCGCCGTTGGCTCGATCACCGCGATCAGTTTTTTGACAGATCGCATTGGACGCGGTGTCGCGCGCCAGGCCACCGAAGTCCTGGCGGCCGATCTTCGTTTGCGGTCCGGTCGTGAGATGGCGGCGGAAAGACTGGACGCTGCCGCTGCCGCCGGTCTCGAATCCGCGTCGACATTGAATTTCCCGAGCGTCGTTTTCTCCGGCGAACAACGCGCATTGGTTAACTTGAAAGCGGTATCAACCGGCTATCCTTTGCGTGGCGAGCTACGCACGTCCACGGCTTTGTTTGGTGTGGCGGAGGTGACTGATCAGGTGCCGGTCGCGGGCACGGCTTATGCTGATGCGGCGTTACTCGCACGACTGGGCGTCGAAGTCGGCGATGTGATTGATGTCGGGCGATTGAAACTCGCCATTCAGCGTGTGTTGGTCTATCGACCGGATCAATCGGCAGGCTTCAGTGGTTTGGCGCCGACCTTATTGATCAACATCGACGACATTCCGTTGAGCGGATTGATCGTCGAAGGTAGTCGCGTCAGTTTTGCACAACTCTTCGCTGGCGAAGAAAGTGATGTCGAGGCGTTTACTGAGCAGTTGCGCCCGACGTTGCCGGATGGCGTACGCGTCGAGAACAGCGCGGACGCCGGCAGTCAGCTTTCGATCGCAATTGACCGTGCCGGTCGCTTTCTGTCGCTAGCGTCTTTAGTTAGTTTGATTCTGGCGGCGGTTGCCGTCGCAATGGCCGCGCGTCGCTATGCCGAACGACGCTTGGATACCGCCGCACTGATGAAAACTTTTGGTGCAGGTCAGGCTTTTGTGTTCCGCGTCTCAATGGTGCACCTATTGGCCATTGGTTTGATCGCCAGTTTAGTCGGCACCGCACTTGGCTTTATTGCCGAACGCGGATTGTCGTCGTTGCTGTCCGGTTGGCTGCGCGGCGACTTGCCGTCGCCTGGCTGGACACCAGCATTGCCCGGCATCGTCACGGCGATGGTGTTGTTGGCGGGTTTCGCGTTGCCGTCTTTGCTGCAGCTCAAACGCACGCCACCGCTGCGGGTCCTACGACATGACCTCGAACCGGCACCGCCCGGCATTTGGTTAACGTATGGCGCGGCGCTGGCAGCAATGTCCGCGCTGGTCTGGTGGGCCGTGCGCGATGCGGCGTTGTTGGCCGTCATTATCGGCGGCACGCTCGCGACCGGATTGTTGTTGTTCTTTGCCGGTCGTCTGCTCGTGTCGTTGTTATCTCGACTGCGCGGCAACGTCGGTGTGTCCTGGCGCTACGGTTTAGCGAATGTCGCAAGGCGTGGCGGCAACAGTGCGATTCAAGTGGTCGCGTTTGGTCTGGGTTTGATGGTGTTGTTGCTGTTGACGCTGGTGCGTAACGATTTGTTAGCCGGCTGGCGCGCGACCATTGTGGATGGCGCGCCGAATCAGTTCCTGATCAACATCCAACCCGATGAGCGCGAAGGCGTGCGGACGCAGTTCGCCGATGCGGGCTGGGATGACCTGACCTTTACGCCGTTGGTGCGCGGTCGCATTACCGAGGTCAATGGTGTGCTGCCAGACCCGGAAGCGCAGAGCGGCCGGTCACGTGTGGGACGCGAGTTGAACCTCACCTGGTCGGCAACGCTGGATCCAAGTAATACGGTCATCGAAGGCGCGTTCTGGTCACCGGACTACGCCGGTGCCCCACAGGTCTCTGTCGATGAGGACGTCGCGCGCGAGATGGATTTGTCGATTGGCGATACGCTGAGTTTCGATTTTGCCGGTCAACCGCTGACCGCGACGGTGACCAGCTTCCGCGAGATCGACTGGGATTCTTTCCGGCCAAATTTCTTCATGGTGTTAAGCGCACCTGGCATGCAGGCGTTTCCGCAGACGTTCATTACGTCGGTATTCGTCCCGCCCGAGAAGAGCAAGGTGCTGGTTAATGTCGTCCGCGAACATCCGAGTATTTCGGTGATTGATATTGATGCCGCGATCAGTCGCGTGCGTTCCATCATTGATAAGGCTTCGCTGGCGGTGCAGTATGTTTTCCTGTTTACGCTGGCCGCTGGTCTCGTCGTGTTGTTCGCGGCGATTCAGTCGACGCTGGATGAGCGTCGTTATGAGAGTGCATTGTTGCGTACCTTCGGCGCGACACGCCGGACCATCTTGACCGGCATCATGGCCGAGTTCTCGGCGTTGGGTGTGTTGGCGGGTTTCTGTGCCGCCACCGGCGCGACAATCATCGGCATGATTGCCGCGCGTCAATTGTTCGATCTCGAGATCGCACCGAATCCATGGCTGTGGCTGGCCGGTTTGCTGGCGGGTTGGCTGATGGTGGGCATCAGCGGTACGCTGGCGGCTAAGTCGGCGGCGGATACACCACCGGTTAGAACGCTACGGCGTTTTTGAGTTTTTGGCAGCCTTCTTGGCGGCTTTCTGTTCGGCTTTGCGTTGCTTCGATTCCGCTTTTTGCTCGCGCTTGCGCAGCGACTTTTCCGAGGGCGGATCGATCACTTCCTTGATGGATTTGATGATACTGATTTCACCGGTTTCCAGCAGCGTGCTGAACTGTTGCCGACAGACCGTCCATGTCGCGCCGATTACCGAAAAGTAAAACACCAGCAACAAGCCGGCGTAGGTGACCTGATCGGCAAAGTCGCCGACCCATTCCGGGAAGCGATAGTTGAATATGCCTTCGATGATGGCCGACAAGATGCGATCCATAATGCCGACGTCGAGCATGATGAAGGCCGTGATTTGTAGTGCCAACAGGAACAAGAACAAATGCACGGCTAGATCGATCAGTGCTGAGACCCAGTTGCGGCTGTACGACAATGCGGCCACCGCAATGGTGATGGCCGCGGCGACGCTGCAAGAGCGTGCGAGCAGTTCGGCGACATAACCAATACCCATGAAAAAGGGTCCGTCATCAATGACATCCACGACGCCGCGGCGGTAGTTGAGGCCGATGGAGATCAACACCAGCGTTGCGGTCGCCGGAATCAGCGTGGCTGCGAGCCACGGGAAATCATCGGGTTTGGCATGTTGGGTGCTGAATAAGTAACGGCGAAACAGCAGAGCGAAGACGAGAGCGACCGCGGCCGCCGGCCAATTGATATATTCCTCGCCGGTGAATTCGGGTACCTGCCGTTCGACGATGAAGCCGATCACGATGCAGACGAGGCTCAAAAGGAGCACGGTCGAACGCGGTTTGATACCAAACACGCGTCGCAGTTGGTCGTCGGCGGGCGAATCGTTGAAGGCACGTTGCAATGCCGGGTACATATCCGCATAGCCCTGTCGGGCGACGTTGATCAGATGCGACATCTTGGCCATGGCGATAGTGCTTAACTCATGTCCGGCACACAGCCGGTGATCGTGTCGCAGACACTGCGAATCAGGTCATCGCGGGGATGGCTCTTACGCCAAACGCCGACCACCGTTCGTGTCGGCGCAGGCGCCTCAAACGGGAGCGTGATCAGGCGTGCATGGACGCTGTCGTTTTCACGGATAGCCAATTCCGGCAGCAATGTCACACCGGCGCCGCCCGCGACCATTTGTCGCAGGGTCTCCAGGCTGGTGGCGCGAAACTCATCTTCGTTCACCGTGCCGGCCAATGTACAGACTTCGAGTGCTTGATCGCGCAGGCAGTGACCATCTTCGAGCAATAAGAAATGCTCGCCCGCCAAATCGGCATGGGTTGCAAATTGATTCCCGGCCAATGCATGTTGCTTATCGACGGCCAGACGGAAGGGCTCATCAAACAGTTGCTGGCTTTCGCAGCCATTGAGATCCAGCGGCAATGCGAGAATGCCGACATCAATGTCGCCTTGCCGAATACTCTGCATCAACGGATCGGTCTGGATTTCGAGATACAGACATTTGAGTCGTTCGTAATTTTCGGCCAGGCAAGGCGCCGCATGCGGCAACAGATAAGGCGCGAGCGTCGGGATCAGGCCGATCTTCAGCCGACCTGCTTGCGGATCTTGATGAGCTTCGGCCAAATCAGAAATGCTGCGGGCTTCGCGCAGTAGATCACGCGCACGTGCAGCGATCGCTTCGCCGGTGTTGGTGAGTTGAATGCCTTTGTTGTGACGCTCGACCAGCGTGACGCCCAGTTGTTCTTCGAGTTTCTTGATCTGCGTGCTGAGCGTGGGCTGCGTGACAAAACAGGCGTCGGCCGCACGACCGAAATGACGGTGCTCATCCAAT
This sequence comes from Woeseiaceae bacterium, assembly GCA_045110335.1. Classification (GTDB taxonomy): domain Bacteria; phylum Pseudomonadota; class Gammaproteobacteria; order Steroidobacterales; family Woeseiaceae; genus CALBPI01. Next base: position 688 of record JBGCGB010000044.1, on the reverse strand, counting down.
GCCACGAGATAGCCGAGCATTCGGAGATTGAAATGCAGATTGGTGCTCACGAAAGCTCCTTCAGTTCCTGGAGTGCGGCCAGCGCTTCTTTGCGCGAGACCGACAGGTCAACGATTGGTTCAGGATAATCCTTTCCGATCTCGAAGCCCAACTCGCGGCTGAGGTTTTCCGGCAAGTCCCACGGATGATGCAGATATTTGTTCGGCAGTCGTGAGAGCTCGGGGACATAGTGACGCACATAGTCACCTTGCTTATCGAACTTCTCGCCCTGCGTTTGCGGATTGAAAATCCGGAAGTACGGCGCGGCGTCGGCACCACTGCCGGCCGCCCATTGCCAGCCCATGCTGTTGGCGGGCAAGTCGGCATCGACTAACGTATCCCAGAACCACTTCGCACCATGCAACCAATGCGCGCGGATGTTCTTGACGAGAAATGAGCCGACGATCATGCGCACGCGATTGTGCATCCAACCGGTTTGCCACAGCTCGCGCATGCCGGCGTCAACAATCGGGATGCCGGTGCGACCGCGTTGCCACGCTTTGATCATGTCATCGGCATTGTCGCGCCACGGGAACGCGGCGTATTTTTCTTTCATCGGCTCATCGGCGGTGTGTGGGTAGTGATAAAGGATGTGATGCGAGAACTCACGCCAACCCAACTCGCTGCGATAGATCGTGCTGCCGTCATC